>CAYRGD010000010.1:0-7717 GCA_964423885.1 uncultured Candidatus Saccharibacteria bacterium | reverse complement strand
TCCTGATCGTTGCCAGTCTCCGGTTTTCTCGGTATAGTGAACGCCAATACGGGCAATTAGCTCAGTGGTAGAGCGCTTCCTTGACATGGAAGAGGTCAGAGGTTCAATCCCTCTATTGCCCACCACCGCACGCACCCCCTGAGGGTGCTTTTTTGTTGTCAGCGGCGGCGTCGGCCTGCCAATGCGGACTGGCCTTCCAGGAAGCCGGCGAGCAGGATAAACGAGATTCCTATCATCCCCAGCTGGCCCGGCCCGACCGCGACGGTATGGAACAGCCGTTGCAGCGCTGGGACATAGATGATCGCGGCGGTCACCGCGAAGCTTGCAAGGATAAGCCAGAGGAGTCGGGGATTCTTCGACCACGACAGGATGCGGATCGGTTTGGTGAGCGACCGGCTCATCGCAAGGGTTAGCAGCTGGAGCGCTGCGATGCCTAAGAACGTGGCGGACCTGGCGGTGTCGACGGAGCCGGTGGTTCGCAGCGTGATGGCGAAGATCCACCAGAGTAAGCCGGTCATCGCGACTGCCGTCCAGAGCGCGCGCTTGGCAAGTGCGCCGGTCAGTAGGAACTGTCCGGTGCCGTCATGTTTGTGATGGAGCGGCTCGGATAGGAGTCCGCTCACCGCGATGCCGTCCGTCACGATGTTGATCCAGAGGATCTGCGTGGGCAGGAGCGGCAGCGGCAGGCCGGCAAGGAGCGCGGCGGCCAGGAGCAGCAGCTCGCTCGCGTTCGTGCAGGCCAGGTACCACACGACACGCCGTAGCGTACCCAGGACCCGCCGCCCCTCGGCGATCGCGCTTGGTAGCGTAGCGAAGTTGTTGTCGAGCAGTACCATGTCGGCCACGTTCTGTGCGAGTTCGGTCGCGCCGTTGCCCATGGCGATCCCGATGTCGGCGGACTTGAGGATAGGGGCGTCATTGGCACCGTCGCCGAGTACCGCCACCATTGAACCTCGGTCCTTGAGCGCCTGTAGAACCCGCAATTTGAGATCAGGGGAAACCTCGGCGAACACTGCATGCTTCGCAACGGCCTGGCCGAGTTCGGCGTCCGTCATCGCTGCGACATCGGTGCCGGTCAGGGCAGTTGCGCCCCGGGCGGGCAGGATGCCGAGCTGGCGGGCGACGGTCGTGCTGGTTGCTGCCGAATCACCGGTAGCCATCACGATGCGGATGCCGTCGTGGGCGGCGGCGCCGATCGCCGCCTGCGCTTCGGGCCGGGGTGCATCGAGCATCGCGGCGAATCCCAGTAAGGTCAGGCCCCCAACCGACCGCGGCAGCTCGTTCCGGCGGGTATCGGCCCCTGCGATTGCCAGAACCCGGTACCCTTCTTTGGCGATGTCAGTAGCCAACGCTACAAGCTCGTTCCTGCGCTTTTCAGTCAAGGCATGGACTCGCGCCCCGTCGGCGGCTGCGGTGCACCGCGCAAGCATCGTGGCGACGCTGCCTTTCGCGGCGATGCGGTACCGGCCAGGTTGCCCCGTGTCATGCAAGGTAGCCATGAAACGGAGCGCGGGTGAAAAAGGGATTTCCTTGCGCCGCTTGAACGAACCGCGGAGTTCGGTCGCATCGAGCTCCAGCGCCTCGCCTAATCCGAGCAGGGCGAGCTCGGTTTGGTCGTCGGATTTGCCGTCGGACTGTCGGCCGTCGGCGTTGCTCGCGAGGATGCTTGTGGTGGCGATCGTAACCGCGGCGTCGCGGTCTGTCCCGCGAAGTTTGCGTGCCGCGTCCTGCGCGACCGCGAGGCGCGTGCCGTCGGGCAAGTACAGCCGTTCCACGGATAATTCCTGGTGGGTGAGCGTGCCGGTCTTGTCTGAGACGATGGTGTCGATCTGCCCGAGCGTTTCGAGCGAGGCCAGTTGGCGGACGGCGACGCGCTGGCGGGTCAGAGTCCGGACGCCGAGCGCCAATGATACGGTCACGAATACAGGTAGTCCTTCGGGTACCGCCGCGACCGCGGTAGCGACAAGTGTCAGGAGTAGGGACAGTGGCTCGCGCTGCTGCATGATGCCGACGACCGCGACGATGCCGCAGACGATGCCCACGCCCACAAGCGAGTACTTACCCAGTTGCGTCAGCTGGACGGTCAACGGGGTCGCGGATTCGAGCACGGCGGTCGCCGCCACCAGCTTGCCGAATTCCGTATCGCCGCCGGTACCGGTCACGACGCCCAGGCCGTGCCCGCTGACAACATGCGTGCCGGCAAGTAGCAGGTTCGTACGCCGGCCGAGCGGCGTGTCGTGCGCCACCGTGCCCGTGCTTTTTTCGACCGGCGCGGATTCGCCGGTCAGCGGCGACTCGTCGGCGAACAGCTGCACCGCCTGGATGAGGCGCAGGTCGGCTGGGACGTTCGCTCCTTCGCGGATTTCTACGACGTCGCCAGGTACGAGCTCGCGCGCGGGAATACTGCGGAGCGTGCCGTTGCGCAATGCCGCCGCCTTCGGTGAAAAGTACGACTGGATACTCGCAAGGCCCGCTTCGGCGCGTGATTCCTGCACGTACCCGATGATCGCGTTCAAGAGCAGCACTGCAAGGATGATGGCCGCGTCGAGCAACTCGCCGCTGTAGCCTGCGACCGCCGTGCCGACGAACAGAATATAGGTAAGCGGACTCGTGAATTGGCTGAAAAACAACTGCCAGGGCGTGCGGGTCCGGATCGTGCCGAGTTCGTTGTACCCGTATCGCCGTGCACGCGTAGCGGCCTCACGGCTCGTGAGTCCGGCGCGGCTAGCATGAAGTTCATGCAAGCTTTCTTTGAGCGACACGGAATGCCAGGTTCCGTTGGCCATGATCCCTCCTAAGGTATGTGCAGTGTACCAGAGCCGGTTGTTGCGAGACAGCGCATGACGTGTGGTAGGATGGCGGCATGGAACGCCATCGCGTCATTATCATAGGCTCCGGACCGGCTGGCCTGACCGCGGCCGTGTATACCGGCCGTGCCGAATTGCAGCCCCTTGTGGTCGGCGGGATCGAGGCCGGCGGCCAGCTGATGCTCACGACCGACGTCGAGAACTATCCCGGCTTTCCGACCGTCAAAGGCCCCGAACTCATGACAAAGATGGTCGAACATGCTGAAAAGTTCGGTGCCCGGCTGCTGCGCAAGAACGCGACCCGCGTTGATTTTTCATCCCGGCCGTTCCGCGTCTGGGTCGGCGATGACGAGTACCAGGCCGACAGCGTCATCGTCGCGACCGGCGCATCCGCCAAATGGCTCGGACTCCCGAACGAAACGCGGCTCCGTGGACATGGCGTATCCAGCTGCGCTACCTGTGACGGCTTTTTCTTCAAGGAGAAGGAGCTGGTTGTCGTGGGCGGCGGTGATACCGCGCTCGAAGACGCGACCTTCCTTACGAAATTCGCGAGCAAGGTCACGATCGTACACCGGCGCGACGAACTGCGTGCATCGAAGCCGCTTGTCCGCCGGGCCGAGACGAATACTAAGATCGTATTTCGCTGGAACAGCGAGGTTGCCGATATCTTGGGTGATACGTCGGTTACCGGCGTACTGCTTCGCGACACGAAGACCGGCGAGGTGTCACAAGTGGATGTCCAGGGTGTCTTCGTGGCGATCGGCCATCAGCCGAATACGGGAATCTTCCAAGGACAACTCGCACTCGACGAGCACGGGTACATTATTCCCTCGAACACGACGTCCACGAGCGTGGAAGGCGTATTCGTCGCCGGCGACGTCGAGGATATCCGGTACCGGCAGGCAGTGACGGCGGCCGGCGGCGGCTGCAAGGCGGCGATCGACGCCGAACGATGGCTCGCTCATCACGACGAGGCTTAGAACGTTACGATGCCTCCTGGCTTGAGTGTCCCCTGGACGATCCGTTCGGCGATCTCGGCCTCGATCTGCTGTTCGACGAGTCGTTTCATGGGCCGTGCGCCGAAGGTCGGTTGATAGGCTTTCCGGCTCATTGCCTGCAAGGTTTCCGGTTGTACGACGACCGTAATCCGTTGCTTCGACAGCTTGTCTTGGAGTGCCGTGATATCCTTGGCGCCGATCAGGGCTAGCGTTTCCGGTTGCAGCGGCTCGAAGACGACGATGGCATCGAATCGGTTCAGGAATTCCGGCCTGAAGTGGGTGAGCAATAGCGGTAATAGTCGCGTTGACAGAAACGTTTCCCGGTCGTGAATAGTACCGTCCTGGCTCGATTCGACGATCTCGCGTAAGCCGATATTGCTCGTAGCAACGATCGTCGTATGCGTAAAATCGACGGTTTTCCCGCGACCGTCGGTCAGTCGGCCGTCGTCGAGCAGTTGCAAGAATACGTCGAAGACTTTCGGATGTGCCTTTTCGATTTCGTCGAGCAGTACGAGCGAATACGGGTCTTGGTCGACGGGATTGGTTAACTGTCCGCCTTCTTCGAATCCCACGTATCCTGGCGGCGCGCCGATCAGCCGGTGGACCGTGTGCGACTCTGAAAACTCCGACATGTCGATCCGATGAAACGAGGAGCGGCTTTGATAAAGCCGTCGGCTGAGGATTTTTGCGAGCTCCGTCTTCCCGACGCCCGAGGGGCCCAGGAATAGGAAGCTCGCGATCGGTTTAGTTTCGTTCCGGAATCCCGCGTAGGCGCGGGTGAGCGTCCGGCTTACGGCTGCGACGGCATGGTCTTGGCCGAGGAGTTCCGTCTTAATGTCCTCGGCAAGCGTGCCGAGCGCCGGCGTCATGCCGCCGCTGACAGCCTCGAGGGGAATGCCTCGTTCTTCGCTGATATGCAGATGGGCATGATCCATAGTCGGCGGCAGCGACTGCTGTCCGGCTATACGTTGTACGGATTGCCAGAGGCGAAGGATGTTGCCAGGCATGCTTTCTTGGTTCAGGAACCGTCGGGCCAAGGCGGTCAGTTCTTGTGGGTGCGGCACGTGGCGGGCGTCGAGCACATCTTGCACTTCGGCGGCTGGCATCTCGTGTATCTGTACGACCGTGATATGTCTAGAGAGCGCAGGTGTGCCTGCAATGCGTGCTCCGAGTAGCGGTGCCACTGCGAAGACACAGCGGATATCCCCCTCGCGAGCAAGGCAGTCGAGTAGGCGGACCAGCCGACGCTCCTCTGCCTTATCGGCTGTCTCGAGCAGGCTCGCGGCTTGGTCGACGAAGACTAGGCCGCGCCGATGCTGCTTGGCGAACATCAGTATCACATTAAAAAAGTCCGAGGTGTCCGACGGTTCGAAGAGCTCGGCCGTACAGGCATGGACATCGAGCAGGAACCGCTGCGGGCGCTTGAGTGACGGCGCGAGGTGGAACAGATGACGGATGAGGGTCTGGCGGCCGATACCCGGCTTACCTTCGAGAGCCAGGTGCGTGCCGTTGCCGTTTTCGATAACCCGAATAGCACGTTCCAAGGTCTGGACCCGCGACGGTACGAGCTGCGGGAGCTCCTTGGGTGCGTTGTACGGAAGCAGTATCATGCCGCACTCCCAAGCCTATACATGAACCCCGAGCGGTCGGTATATGCCAGCCGGTAGGGTAAGGCGAGGACGTGCTGCGCGAACCGAGCAAGGTCGGTAGGCTCGTCTGCCGACGCCCGGAACGATACTGCCGTCCGGTTGATACCGATGCGTACCCGAAGCGACGGGAGTTTGCTTGCGGCCCGGGCGATCTCGTCCGTCAGCTGTGAGAGCGGCCTGATCTGCTCGCGCAAGATCGGTGCGTCGGCGCCCGTACTAAGGTGTAGTTGGGCGTGGTCGGCGTCGACAAGCTGCGCCAACGCCGACGTGACGACGGACCGCACCGTATCGGTTTGTCCTGCGGGCAAGGCGGCTTGGCTGACTGTCCGTGCAGTATTCGTGCGCTGTCGGACTACGCGGTTCGCTGGAGTGGCAACCGCTGGTATGCTTGCAGCTACTGCTTGGCGGCTCGTGGCCGGTGCTACTTGGCCGTTCAGCTTCGCTGCCTGCTGCGTACGTTCCTTCATCGTTACCGCCCGCTCCGCCGCAATGATTCTTGCTTTGCCGTGGATCGTTTGTGTGGACACGGTATTGACGGCTACTGTCGACCGTTCTACTTGGGCAGCGTGTTTCTGTGTCTGCTGACTATCGCTGTGAGCTGTATCGTTATCGACTACGGACGTCCGTTCGATACCTTTTGTGACGATGGAGCGACTTGCTGTTTCCTGGCGCGTCTGCGCACTCTCGGATTGTCGTGTTGTGCGGAACTCGGGCACTAGGCGGGTAAGCGGCAATGACGGGAGCGTCTCGGGCTCCTTGGGTACCGGGGATCTTCGCGCAACCGGGAGGGGAGTTCGGGCGGTGTCCGCCTGATACGGTTGGTCGGGACGCTCTATCGACTCACGTTGTACAGTAGAAGGGTAATCGGTAGATGGCTTCGGAGCCGGCGCAATACCCCCTACTTTGACTGGGTATTCGGCTGGTTCGGCTACGCGCACCGCCACACTCTGCCACTGCGGCGCTTCTCTCTTGGGTGCGTCGTGTTGCCTAAGAACGTTCACAGTATCCGGCTCGTTCGTTGCGGATACCGGCCTTTCGGAGGTTGTAGATGGTTGTGGCGGCATCGTTGCGCTTGATTCAGCTACTGCCGCGCTCGGATATTGCTCGGGGGCAATTGCTATTTGCTTCTGTATGGACGAGGGCGCTGGCGCCGAAATGTATGGACGCTCGTTCGATAATCCGACTGGCGCGATTGATTCGGCTTGACCGACGTCCGTAAATAGCGACAGCCAAACCGGCTCGCTGGCAATCGGCAGCGGGTTCGTGTCAGGAACGGGAATAATAGGTGCCAGCGCTTCGTGGAATAGCGTCGGTTCGGGGTACAACGTCTGAGGGTTTTCAGCAGACTGCTGCATGAAGTCGTCATCGCCCAGATCCAACGGCTCGTAGTCGTCAGTCGGCAACTCCTCTTTGATGAGTACCGACGTCGAGACTACATCAACATCGATTGCCCCGCCGACCTCAAGCAGCGATGGGTCGCCGATCGCCCGGTATTCGACGGTCGTACGGTAGCCGTACTCCTCGTCGACGGTGACCGCAATTCCTGATGCCAAGAGCGATGCGATCGCGTCCTGGATGCGTTGGTCAGCGTGGTCGATGCCCATAGGTTGCCCGTCCATCCAAAACTCGAAACCCGTTTCTGTCCGCACAAGCTGCAGGGTGTACGCGTACTCCTTGCTCGTCTCTTGCTCGGCATCCTCGCCTTCGGCAGCATGCTCTTCGTTAACTTCGGAAGAGGGTGCGGGTTGCGGCATAGCTGCTACATCGAGGGTCTCAATCTCTGTCTGGCTAGATTGCCCCTCGGGGAGCTCAAGGTGTTCGTCTGCGACCTCATCGTCAGGGAGCAAGATCGGCGGGAGCTGGGTCCGCCTGACCGTCCGCCGGTCGTTGTCGAGTGTGAGCAGATTCACCGGTGACAGTGCCCCGTCTGGTTCCATCTCTAACGCGATGCCATATGTCGTCAATGATGCCGCGACGTCATGGGCATCCGGCCTCAGTGATTCGGTTAAGCCTAGTTCGGCAACAAGCAATGCCCGGATCCGGTCGTCTTCGGTATACGCCAGTGTCTCGAGGCTGCCCTGCTGGCTATACTCGGTGAGCGCCGCATCGTACAGCCTTGGCGCTCCGCCGTCTCCGGGGATCAGGTAGTGGCTGACGGGCCAGACGTTCGGTTCGTCATCGCCATCCTCGGAGGGCGCTTCGATCCGGTGCCGACGTAACAGCTCGAGCGTCGCTTCGAGCGGGCGGGGGATTTCGTGCGTAG
>CAYRGD010000009.1:0-19348 GCA_964423885.1 uncultured Candidatus Saccharibacteria bacterium | reverse complement strand
TCGCCAACCCCAGCGGTCTTCAAGGGCCGGATTCACGACCTCGGCGCGAGCCGCGCCGCGGTCCCCCCGACAACCAAAACCGCCCCCCCCAACACCCCCTGTCCGTTATGTTTGTCCGCTGCTTCATAAATGCCGCCGATGGAGCCGGCTGCGGACACAAAAAGCCCGCCGCCAGCGATGATCCGAAGACCACCCGTACCCGTTTCCGGATACGACCATCAGAGGCGCTCTGACGACGAGCGCTTTACCTCTGATGGATTTCTCACCATGCCCTGCGCAAAAGCACCGGGTTTAGGCGACGGATTGTTCGTATTCAGCTCAGTACTTTTTCGAACTGAGCAGGTTCATTACAGCATGGCTAAACCATATTAATCAAGCGGGTAAAGAAAAATTTTCATAAACAAAGACCGGTCATGGACGCGGTCTTTGTTTCTGTTGCTGAGTTTGGCTCCGGGACTTGGATTCGAACCAAGATTATCAGATTCAGAGTCTGACGTCCTGCCATTAGACGATCCCGGAATAACCCGCACATTGTACTGGTTCGACCACGGTTCTGCCAGAGGTGCCGGTTGACTTAGGCGCGGATCACCGCCATACTGTCTGCGGATGAAACGGTGCTTCGGTACGGTTTCGTTTAATTTCCAGGAGGTACGTACCATTGAAAACTGACGTATTGGTCTATTCGAACGGCCAGAGATTTTCGGTCAAAGGAAAAACCGGGCTACGCATGGTCGCAGCGCTCCGGCGGGACTACGAGACGAAAGGAAACCCACTCGTGGTCGCACCTGAACCGATCATCCCGGCACCGGATGCGACCCGCGTCTATACGATAGAACAGAGTTGGGGACGGGAAACGGCCTGGAACGTTTCCACGAACTGATCTGTTCACGACCGGCGGCTTTTCGGAGCCGCCTTTTTCTTTGCTAGACTCAAGGGCAATGACTCCGCTCTACCCTTTCTTGTTCCGTCTCGACGGCATGGCGCAATCGTACCTCTGGGGCGGGGACAAGCTGCGGGCGCTCATGCCCCAGGCCGACCCGGCCGTGCCGCTTGCCGAGGTCTGGACGCTTGCCGACCGCCCGGACGACGGCCGGGTGAGCGTGGTCGCCAACGGCCCGCTCGCCGGTACGAGCCTGCGGCAGCTCATGGACCATCACGCCCACGAGTTGCTCGGCACCGCGGCACCGGCGGCGGACGGCGGTTTCCCGCTGCTTGTGAAACTCATCGACGCGCGCGAGCAGCTCTCGCTCCAGGTGCATCCGCCGGCCGCAGTCGCGGCCGAGCTCGACGGCCAGGCGAAAACCGAGTGCTGGCTCATACTCGAGGGCACCGCGCCCGGTGCGACGGTTACTGCTGGTTTCACCGCCCCGACGACACCCAGTGCCTTCGAGGCTATGCTCGACGACGGCAGCGTCGGCAGCCTGCTGCACACCGTGCCGGTGTCGCCTGGCGATTGCATGTTCGTGCCAGCAGGACGGCTCCACGCGATCGGCGCCGGCTGCCTTGTCCTGGAAATCCAGGAATCATCGAACACGACCTACCGCGTCTTCGACTGGAACCGGATCGACCGGGCAACCGGCCTGCCCAGACCGCTCCACCGCAGCCAGGCGTCGCGGTCGGTCGACCTGGCCGACAGCACCCCCGGCCTGCAACGGCCCGAAGTCCACGCCGACCACGAAACGCTCGTCCGCTGCCCGCAGTTCGCTCTGGAACGCTGGCGGCTCGCCGGCACCCAGGCCCATGGGCCGCACGGCTCGTTCGAGCTCGTCACCTGCCTGGCCGGATCGCTCACGATCCACGCTGCCGGCATGGACCTGCCGGTGGCCCCGTGGCTCACCGCGATCGTACCGGCAAGCACCGGCGGCTATGCGGTCGAGGGCCAGGGCACGTACTGTCGCACCTACGTCCCGGCCACGGTATAATGGAGCACTGATCCGAAATGGGAGGGACGAGTGGCCGAACCGGAACCGCCGCATAACCACGCCGAGGACTTCGACTGGCAGCATGATCCCAACTGGCGGATCTTCCGTATCATGGCCGAGTTCGTCGACGGCTTCGACTTCCTATCGGAGTCGGACAAAACCGTCACCTTCTTCGGCTCGGCCCGCACCAAGCAGGACGACCCGTACTACGGCCTGGCCCGCGACCTGGCCTCGCGCCTGGGCGGCGAAGGGTTTTCGATCATCACCGGCGGCGGCCCCGGCATCATGGAAGCCGCGAACGAGGGTGCCAAGGCGGGCGGCGTCCAATCGATCGGCCTCAACATCGAGCTGAGCACCGAGCAGCGCATCAACCCGTACGTCACGAAATCCCTTGCCTTCCAGCACTTTTTCACCCGCAAGGTGATGCTGTCGTTCGCCTCGCAGGCGTACGTCTTCTTTCCCGGCGGCTACGGTACGCTCGACGAGATGTTCGAGATGGTCACGCTCATCCAGACGAAGAAGATCCAACAGAGCATTCCCTGCATCCTGTTCGGCACGTCGTTCTGGAAACCGCTCTGCGACTGGATGAAAACGTCGCTCTTGGAACAGCACGGCACGATCGATCCGAGCGACCTGAGCATCTGGACGCTGACCGACGACATCGACGAGGCGGTCCGGATCGTGCAACACAGCCCGCCGCGCTTCCGGCACTGACCCATGCCGGCTGCCGCAGCGATCCTTGGCAGGCATGCGCCCGAGTTTGGCCCGGGCGAGTGGATTGGCAGCGCACCGCTCACGCTGACCGGATTGGGCGCTGCAGGGCAAAGCGTCCTGTTGCACTTCTGGACGCGCTCAAGCGATCCGTCGCTCCGGTCGTTGCCGCGCATCGCGTCCTGGCGGGACCGCTACCGCCACCAAGGGCTCACGGTCGTCGGCATCCACGCGCCGGAATTCGCCTTCGAAGCCGGTACCGACACACTGGGCGCAGCCATGGCTCGGCTCGGCGTCACCTGGCCGGTGCTCAATGACCGCAGGCACGAGACCTGGCAACGGTTCGGGGCTGCGGCCTGGCCGCGCCAGATCCTCCTAGACCCGCGAGGCCGGATCGCGCATGACAGCCTGGGCATACCCGACGAACAGCTCGACGACGCGCTCGGCGCGTTGCTCGGACAGCAGGGGGCTCCCGGCCTCGCGCCACTCCCCAGATCAGGACACGCCCACGCGCCGGGCGCGTCGTGCTACGTCGCGAGCCCGCCGCAGTACCTTGGCACCGACCGCGGCGCGTTCAAGAACGAGCCGGCGCACCGGACAGCCGGATCGCAGCAGTTCCGCTACGACACGGCGAATCCCGAACCCGGCATCGCGCTCGACGGCGAATGGCAGCTTTTACCCGACCGGCTGCGGCACGGCCGGAGCTGCCGGCTTGGCAGCGACTCCGTGTCGTTCGTGTTCTCGGGCACCGGTGTCACGCTGGTCGCGGGCAGTACGACGCCCATGCCGGTGCACGCCGTCGTCTCCTTGGACGGACGCCCGGTACCGCCGCGTCAACGGGGCGCGGACATCGTCGAGGAGCACGGCCAGACGGTGGTGCGGATCGGCGAACCCAGGCAGTACGAGCTGGTACGAAGCAGCACCTACCTGTCGCCGGCCGAGCTGCGGCTCGCCGACGAAACCGGCCGGCTCGACCTGTACCGGTTCGCGTGCAGGGGCTGCTTCGAGGATTGACGCGCCGAAGATCCGGCTGGTAGATTTGCCCCCGAGCAGCAGCGGAGGGAGAAGGAAGCCTATGCGGACACCCCTCCTCGTACTCGGTACGGCCAGCGCCTTGCTGGCACCCATGAGCGCCTGGGCCGCTGCGAGCGCCACGGCAACCGCGCATGCCGGCACGGCGACGGCATCAGCGACCGCGGGCAACACCGCCACGGTCATGCCGTCGTATCTGGCACCGACAGCCAGCGCGACCGCCCAAGCAGGATCAGCCACGGCGACAGCTGGCACGGCCACGGCGCATCGTTCAAGTGGCCATCCGGCGCCGGTGACATCCGCCACGCACACGCGGGGGGCAGACCAGTCGCGCACCGCCGAACCGGTATCGTCCGTCGAAACGGTCGCCTCGGCGCAGCTGCCGGCAGCCGTCGCCCAAGCGATGGACACGCAGCCGGCAGCCGATACAGTTCCTGACGCCGCCGTCAAACGGTTGAGCCGACTCTTGGTGGTAGTCATCGCGGCGCTCATCGTGAACCTGCTCCTCGTCCTTTGGCTCCTGGCCGCCACGCTCCGCGGCCCGCGGATCGTCCAGCGGTTCTAGCATCCCGGCTTGCGCCGACGGCCGCCCGGCCGCTATACTTGCTGGTCGCTATGAGCCAGCCAACTCACCACTATCTTGATTACGCCGCCGCGGCACCGCTGCGGCCCGAGGCGCTTGCCGCCCTTACTGACGCGCGCGGACAATCCGGCAATACGGGCAGCCAGCACGGAGCCGGGATCGCCGCGAAACGGCGCTGGGACGCGGCGCTCGACACGCTGGCCCGCCTCTTGGGCTGCCAGGCCGACGAGCTCGTGATCACCTCGGGCGCGACCGAATCGTGCAACCTGGCGATCCTGGGATCGATGCTGCCGGAGCTCGACGCAGGGAACCCTATTCGCATCCTCACCTCCGCCGCCGAACACCCCGCGTGCAGCAGCGCGGTCGACCTACTGGAAGCACGCGGCGCGACCGTCGACCGTCTCGCGGTCAATCCGCACGGCCAGGTCGCGCTCGCCGACGTCGAGACAGCGCTGTGCCCTAAAACACGGCTCGTCACCTTCATTGCCGCCCACAACGAAACCGGTGCGGTCCAACGGATCCATCGGATTATCGAAGCGGTGCGCTCGGCCGAGCGGCGGTTCGGCACGACCATCCTCGTCCACCTGGACGCGGCGCAGTGGGTCGCGTGGCAGCGGCTCGACGTCCACCACCTGGGCGCGGACTTTGTAAGCGCCTCGGGCGCGAAGTTCGGCGGGCCGCACGCCGGTATCCTGTACGTGAAGCGCGGTACCAAGCTTACCCCGCTTATCGTTGGCGGCGGGCAACAGCAGGGGCGCCGCTCAGGTACGGTCGACGTCGCGGCAGCGGCAGGGCTCGCAGCGGCGCTCACCGCAGCATGGGATGAGCTGCCGTCGGCCGCACCCGCGGTCCGCACTGCACGCGACATGCTGGCCGACACCCTGCTCGCCGCCTTCCCCGACGCCGTCGGCCGCGACCGGCCCGACGGCCTGCCGAACTTCATCCACCTGACCGTTCCCGGCCTCGACGCCGACAACGCGGTCGCCGCTTTGAGTGCCGCCGGCATCGACCTGTCGACTGGTTCGGCCTGTTCGGCTGCGGATGCGGCCAAGCAACAGCGGATCCACGCCGCCTTGGGCATTGCCGGAACCGATACCCGCAGCACGCTCCGGATCACCCTGGGGCCCGATGCCGACGCAGCCGCTATGGCTCGCCTCGCCCCGACCATCGTCGGTATACTCAATCGTGTACGGCAGCAATCGCGGGCCACGGCCGCATTGCAGGCGGCAGCGGCAGGGCTCACGAACACGGAGGGGCACAGATGAAAGGGCACACCCACAAGCCGCTCGCCCGGCATCACCTGGACCACTGGCGGCGCCAGCACCGGCACCGCCGGGCGCGCCGACGCGCGATCGCGCTCATCGTCCTGGGGCTCGGGTTCCTGGTCGTGCTTTTGGGCTACCGCTACCGCCAGCAGCTCGCCATTACCTACTATGAGGCGACGCACGTAACTAGCCTGCCGCCAGCCACGGTCGCTCCTACAACGCCTAATACCGGCACCGACACCCAATCCGATACCCCACTCCCGACCGAGCTCAACCTGGCTGTCCCGTTCACCTCGCAGGCACCGCACGGCGTCTGGGACGAAGCCCACGAAGACTACTGCGAAGAAGCCTCGGCGCTTATGGCCGCCCGCTTCTTCAGCCGTACGCCGATCACGGGCCCCGACGACGCCGATGCCGCCATGGTCAAGCTCCACGAGTGGCAGATGGCACGCTTCGGCTATTTTGAAAGCACGACCGCTGCCGAAACCAAGCAGATGATCGAGGCTAACTTCCCCTTGTCGGTGACGCTGTCGCGCGATGTGACGGCCGATGCCATCCGTCGCGCGCTGGCAACCAATACGCTGGTACTCGTACCCGCTGCCGGCCAGCTACTCAAGAACCCGTACTTCACCCAGCCCGGACCGGTCTACCATATGCTCGTGATCAAAGGGTACACCGCCAAAGGCGACTTCATCACCAATGATCCGGGCACCCGGCACGGCGCCGACTACCGGTACGATCCGGCCACGCTCCTTGCCGCCGTCGGCGACTGGAACAACGGCGATCCGGCGCACGGCGCCAAAGTACTCCTGCTCGTCTCGCCGCGCTCCTAGTACCCCGCAACAATAGTAAACGTCACTGTCGTGCTGTACGCCCCGGCTTCCGTGGTGTTTCCAATATTCGCGATCGTCGACACCGTGTAGGTGGTCGCGAGCGACGGGCCGGCCGACGACGCAACTTGGTCACCGGCCGTCGCGAACTTGAACGAGTTCGCCGTGGCGTAGTTGGCTGTTGCAGCACCGGCACCGCCGCTCGGAGCCGCCCCGAAATCCGTGGCCGTATGCGAGCCCGCTGCGGTATTGGCAGTCAAGTTCAACCCGAACTGTTCGGTATTGAGCGTACTGGCAGTCGACGAACCCAGAGCGGTGATCGTATTCCCGCCACTGGTCAATGTCGCGGCAGGCAGGTACGCAATCGCATAGCCCGACTGGCCGTTCGTGGCGGCGGACAACGTGTACGTGCACTGCTGGGTCTGGGTGGCCGAGAGCGTGCCGAGGGAGCAACTCGTGCTGCCGACAGCGAAGGTGAGGGTGGGATTCACGCGGGCTTCAAGGTCGACGGTGTCGGTAAATTGGGTGATAAATACGTCATTACCACCAGCGTTACTGGCTTGGAAGGGTACGGCGGTCGGGAAATTCGAGGAGGTGGTTTGACCTGCAATAAATACATTGCCGCCTAGGCCCAATGCGAGTGCCAGCGGCAGCTCCGTACCGCTACCGCCCAAGTAGGTCGAGTAGACGAGCGCCGAGCCGGCCGCGTTCAGCTTGGTCACGAAGGCGTCCTGGCCGCCGGCGTTGCTGGCCTGGAAGGGTACGGCGGTCGGGAAATTCGTCGAACTGACATACCCAGTGACATACGCATTGCCAATGGGATCAATCGCGATAGCTTCACCCCGATCATTGCCGTTGCCACCCAAGTAGGTTGAGTAGGCCAGTGCGGAACCAGCCGCGTTCAGCTTGGTCACGAAGGCGTCCTGGCCGCCAGCGTTGCTAACTTGGAACGGCGAGGCAGTCGGGAAATCGGTCGAATCAGCACGTCCGGTGACATACGCGTTACCGCTTGTGTCAACGGCAACGGCGCTGCCCCTGTCGTCCGAGCTCCCACCAAGATATGTTGAGTAGACGAGCGCCGAGCCCGCCGAATTAACCTTTGTTACGAACGCATCCAGGCTACCTGCATTGCTGGCTTGGAAGGGTGATGCCGTCGGGAAATTCGCGGATCCGGTATATCCGGTCAAGAGAACGTTGCCGTTGGATTCAAGCGCCATGCCGTTCATTACGTCTGACGCAGAGCCGCCCAGATAAGTTGAATACACCAATGCGGATCCGGCGGCATTGAATTTGGCCAGGAATACATCGCCCTCGATACCACCGCTATTCGTAGCTTGGATCGGCGAGACAGTCGGAAAGTTGGTCGATCGAGTGTTACCGGCGACATAGACGTTGCCGCTTGCATCCACGGCCGTCGAGTTAAGACTTTCCTGTTCCAATCCAGTACCACCCAGATACGTCGAGTAGACCAAGGCCGAGCCGGTGGTGTTCAGTTTGGTGACGAAGATATCCTGACCGCCGGCGTTGCTGGCTTGGAACGGCGAGGCAGTCGGGAAATTCGTAGACGTAGTGTACCCGGAGATATAGGCATTACCCGTACCGTCGGTCGCAACTCCGACCGCTATGTCAGATCCAGCTCCTCCGAGATAGGTTGCGTAGACGAGCGCCGAGCCGGCCTGATCCAATTTCGCTACGAATGCATCTGTTCCACCAGCGCTGCTCGCCTGAAATGGTGAGCCTGTTGGGAAGTTGGAGGACGTGGTAGAACCAACAACGTAGGCGCTGCCGGAGGAATCAACGGACATACTCCAAGCCGATTCCTCCCCACTCCCTCCCAAGTAGGTGGAATACACGAGCGACAACACCGGGTCGATCACGAGCGGTTTCGCCGGGTCGTACGTGTCGGCCACGGCGACGGTAACCGTGCCGTCGCGTAATTCGAAGCTGCTCGGGATGGTGTGTTTCGAATTCGCGTCCGTCTGGTATGTGACCGGGGCATTCAATGTCAGGGTATCGTCACCCGCCTTCAAGACGAGGTTCCCGTTCTTGTCGAGCGAGAGGTCGTCTTGCCCGGTGAAACCGAAGGCGATCTGCTTGTAATCCGCACCAGGGCTCACGATGAAGTCGTGTTCCAGCTGCGAGTTCGTGCCGTAGTACGCCAAGTCGATGCCGGAATACACGTCCTTGGCCAACAGCTTGCCGTAGTTGGGAATATCCGAGTGCCATTGGCTTTCATCATTCCCGATAAAGTAATTAGTCTTGGATTGGAGTTCGTCGGTACCCGCGAAGTCCTGTGCCGCCGCACCGGCGAGCGACATCCTCACCTGTTTCCCGCCAACGCTCGTAGTGATGCCGGTCGACGAGAAGGCGGTCACGGCCTGGCCGTGATGGACGAGGAAATCCACGGAGTTGTCCGCTTGACCGAGGTTCGGTTCGAAGGCGAGCGGGAGGTTCGCGTAGGCGGATTGGGCGGCGGCCGTAGCAGTGTCGTCACGACTCGGGGCTGCGAACGGGGCTGTGATCTGGATGCCCAAGGCCTGGAGGGATACGAGCAGCGTCAGGGCAAGCAGACGGCGGGCGGCACGGGTCATCGGTTCCCTCCTTCGTACGATACTAGGCCGCTTTTGGCGGCAGGACCGGGTTCAGAGCCGGATGCCCCTTGAGTACGGCGCGGATATTGGTAGCTGCGATCTCGGCCATCGAGGCACGGGCATCGAGCGTGGCCGAGGCGATATGCGGGGTCAGCACCACGTTCGGCAACTTGGCCAAGCCGTGCTGGATTTTCGGTTCGTGTTCGAACACGTCCAAACCAGCACCGAAGATCGTTCGCTCCTTGAGCGCGTGGTACAGCGCCGCCTCGTCGACCACCGGCCCGCGCGAGGTGTTCACCAGGATCGCGGTCGGCTTCATCTGCCGCAAGGCGTGGGCGTCGATCAGGTGGTGCGTGCTGGGTAGGAGCGGCACGTGGATCGACACGACGTCGGACTCGCGGAGCAGCACGTCGAGGGTGTGGTAGGTGGCGCCGAGCTTCACCTCGAGTTCGTCGTCATGGTGGACATCGGTGTAGAGGATCTTCATGCCGAGCCCGCGGTGGGCAATCTCGGCCAGCCAGGTGCCGATCCGGCCGACGCCGACGATACCGAGCGTCTTGCCGGCAAGCGGCTCGCCCAGGAACCCGAGCGGCATCCAGCCCTCGTACTTGCCGTCCCGGGTATAGGCGTCGGCCTCCACCACCCGCCGGGCGACGGCGAGCATGAGCGCCAGGGCATGTTCCGCCACCGCCTGGGTGAGTACGCCGGGCGAGTTGGTGACGACGATACCGCGCTTGGCCGCCTCGTCGAGGTCGAAATTGTCGAAACCGACGGCGTAGTTGGCCACGATCTTGAGCTGCGGCCCGGCCGCGTCGAAGAATTCGGCGTCCACGCGGTCGGTCAGCATGGTGAGCACCGCGTCGGCGCCGTGGATCCGCCGCAGGAGTTCGCTGCGGGGGATGAGGCCTTCGCCGTCGTACACCTCGACGTCGGCGACGTCTTCGAGCAGTTCGATGCCGTTATCCGGGATACGGTGGCTGACGACGATCTTCATGGGTTCCTCCTGGCTAGAGCGGCTGCGCCTGGAACGCTGCCGAACGCGTGAGTTCTTCTTGCAGCTGGGTCTTGGTCAGGATCCCTTCCTGCGGCCCCACTTTTTGGATCACGGCCTCGGCGTTGAACGTGCCCCAGCGCATCGCATCGGGTAGCGGCTGGCCTTCGAGCAGGGCGACCATGAGCGCGCTCGAAAACGCGTCGCCCGCGCCGGTTGATTCGACCCGCGGGATCTCGGGCCGCGTGCCCAGGTGCCAGCGTGCCGTGCCGTCGTCGGCGTACGAACCGCGCGTGGAATCGGTGACAATGGCCGTCTTCGGCCCAAGCGCACGCAAGGCAGCCAGCAACGCAGCCGGTTCGCCCTTCGTACCCGTGTACTGCTCGGCTTCTTCCTTGTTCATGATCACGACTTCGGTGGCCGCGAGCAGCCGCTTGGCCGGTTCAGGCCCGAGGCGCAACTGGAACGTGCCGGGCTGGAAGACTAACTTCGCGCCGGTGCGCTCCGCATAGTCGGCGAGCGGATCGAAGACCGCTTCCGAGCCCTTGGCCATACTCGTGAGGTAGACCCACTTGGCGTCGGGCAGGTCGGCCGGCAGGGCGTACTGGCGCGGGGCGTGGTAGACAAGGATCGTCCGCTCGCCGCCGACGCTGATCACGACCGAACGATGACTCTGCGCCCCAGGCACTTGCACGGCGAGCGCCGTGTCGATGCCTTCGCTGCGGAAATGTTCGAGCTGGCGTTCGGCGATGCCGTCGTGGCCGAGCAGAGTCCAAAATGCCGTCCTGCCGTCCAACCGGGCGGCGGTCACAGCCGCGTTGGCCGCGTTGCCGGCAACCATCTCGAAGCACTGGCTCGCCGGTACCTTGCTCGCGTAGTCGAGGCACATCAGGCAGTCCTCGGCATTGAGCTGGCACTTGATCTCGACCTCTTCGGGGCTCAAGACCATCACCGTGTCGAGCTGGGTATCGCCGATCGAAAGCACGTCGTACATCTGCCTCCTTTGCAGTTACGCGAGCGGCCGCCGTGTCCAGTGCGAGCGGGCCTTGCCGGCACTGCCGAAGAGCTTGATCTTCGCCTCGACCACCTGCTGCACTCGGTCGACCGCGTCCGGCAGATACTTGTACGGCGCCAGCTCCTTCGGCCGCTTGGTTGCCAGACGCAAGCCATCGAGGAACGCCTCGCGGAGCTCGCTGTTGACGTTTACTTTGGTGACGCCGGCCGCGACCGCTGCCTTGACGTCTGTATCCGGGATACCGGAACCGCCGTGGAGCGACAAGTAGCACGACACCCGCTCGCGGATCGCCCGCAGGCGGTCGAGGTCGAGCCGCTTCGGCTCGTCATAGAGCCCGTGGACGTTGCCGATAAAGACAGCAGCGGTATCGACCTTGGTCTGGGCGACAAAGTCTTGGAACGCGTCAGGATCGGAGTACTGGGAACTGTCCTGCAGCACCGACAGGCCGCCTTTGTGTCCGGTCGAGGCGCCGGTGATATGGTCGGGTTCGCCCTCGACCAGGATGTGGTGCCGATGCGCGAGCGGTACCACGCGCCGCAAGCCGGCGATATTGTCGGCCCGGTCGAGCAGGCTGCCGTCGTAGTGGACGGCATCGAACCCGAGGCCGATCGCCTGACCGACCTTGGTTTCGTCGACCGCATGGTCGAGATTGAGCCACGCCTGCACGCCGAGTTCGGCCCGCCACTCGGTCACCGCGGCGCGGAGCGTCGCCGGCCCGACGTAGCCCGCTTCGCCCGGCGAGGCTTCGATCAGTACCGGGGCCTCGAGCGCTTTCGCCGCTTGCAATATTGCTTTTACCTCTTCGAGGTTGGACACGTTGAATGCGCCGACCGCCCAACCGTCGCGCCGGGCCGTATCGAAGACGGCGCGCAGACTAGCGGCCATGGCCCACTCCGGCCCAGGCTGCGAGATCGTCGTAGTCGATCTCGCCGCACCGCCACTCGTCCGTGTCCGTGTTGTAGAAGAACGGCACGCCGCCGCAGCGGGTCCCGTCGACGTTGTACGTGGATGTCAGCAGCGTGGCGTTCGCATCGTCGTGCCAGGTTTCCTTCCGCTCCACGGTCACGCCGTGCTCGCGCTCGAGCTTGGCGACAAGCGGCGCCATTGCGAGACAGTGCTCGCACTCACGACCGTGAAAGAACAGTAGCATCAGCGCGTACTCCGCTTCGCAGTGCGCTTCGTCGTCCGGGCCCGTCGCGGTGCCGACGGAGTACGGACGGGTTTGGGTTTGCGGGCCAGCACGCGGTGCGCAGCCGCAGCGATATGCCGCGCGGTCAAACCGAAGTGTTCGAGCAGCTCGTCGGGTTCGCCCGACTCGCCGAACCGATCAGCCATCCCTATGAACGCTTGCGGGGCCGGGCAATGGGCAGCCAGCGACTCGGCAACGGCGCCGCCTAGCCCACCGGTTACCTGGTGTTCTTCAACGGTTACCACTGCGCCAGTGCGGACCACGGATGCGACCAGTGCCTCGGTGTCGAGCGGCTTCACGGTCGGCATGTGCAGCACCTCGGCGGCGATACCGTGGTTGCGCAGACTGTCGGCCGCAACCAGCGCCTGGTACGTGAGCGATCCGCAGGTCACGATCGTGAGATCGGTTCCCTCGACAAGCGTTATCGCCTTCCCGATCGTGAACGGCGTGTCGTCGGTCGTCACGACCGGGGTCTTTTCGCGGGCGAGGCGGATGTACACCGGGCCGGGGTAGCTGGCAGCAGCGAGCGTCGCCCGCTTAGCTTCCAGGTAGTCGCACGGCGCGATCACGACCATGTTCGGCAACGCACGCATGATGGCGATGTCCTCGAGCGCCTGGTGGGTCGCGCCGTCAGGGCCGACCGAGACGCCGGCGTGCGAGCCGACCACCTTGACCGGCTGGTCGTTATAGCAAATGGTCGTGCGGATCTGCTCCCAGTTCCGGCCCGGCGAGAAGGTCGCGTAGCTCGTCACGAAGGGAATCTTGCCGGCGGCAGCCATGCCTGAGGCGACGGTGACCAAGTTCTGCTCGGCAACACCTAACTCGAAGAACCTGTGAGGGAACCGCTCGGCGAACGGCTGGGTCCGGGTCGATTCCGTAAGGTCGGCACAGAGCGCCACGATGCGGTCGTCCTGCTCGCCTGCGAGCAGCAACCCGTCGCCGTAGCCGTTGCGGATCGGCACCTGCTCGACGAGCTCGGGATTCAGGAGGTGGGGATTCAGGAGGCGCTCACGCATAGGTGCTCCGTGCGGCAGCCCGTGCGCGCAGTTCACGTAACGCGACCGCAGCCTGCTCTGCTTTCGGCGGCGCACCGGCCGGCTCGATCGCGCCCGGCGGGCTGCCGTGCCAGCGGTAGTCGTTTTCCATGTATCCCACGCCCTTGCCCGGGATCGTGTGGGCGATGATCATGGTCGGCTTCTCGCGGATCGCCCGGGCCTCGTTGGTCGCATTGATGATCATCTCGATGTTGTGCCCGTCGATCTCGATCACGTGCCAGTTAAACGCCTCGTACTTGTCCCGCAGCGGCTCGAGCGGCAGCACGTCTTCGGTCGAGCCGTCGATCTGGATGTTGTTACGGTCCAGGATCGCCGTCAGGTTCGCAAGGCGCAGCTTGCCGGCTAGCAGGACCGCCTCCCAGGTATTACCGGCGTCGTGTTCGCCGTCGGACATGAGGCAGTACGTGTGCCAGCGGGCATTGTCCGAGCGGGCCGCGGCGGCCATACCCACTGCCTGGGACAGACCGGATCCGAGCGGGCCCGAGGTGGTTTCAATGCCCGGCAGCGCGCCCCGGTGCGGGTGCCCTTGCAGCCGCGAGCCGAGCTTGCGCAGCGTCTTCAGTTCCGACACCGGGAAGTAGCCGGCGTGGGCCATCGCGGCGTAGAGGACCGGACAGATATGGCCGTTGCTGAGTACCAAGCGGTCCCGTTCCGGCCAGTCCGGGTGTTTGGGCTTGTGGTGCAATACCGCGAAGTACATGGCGGTGAAGACGTCGGCCATGCCGAGCGGACCGGCCGAGTGCCCTGAACCGGCAGCGACCAGCATCTTGATGATATCCTGCCGGATCTCGTTCGCCTTCCGCTCCAGCTGTGCGACGGTCATGCCCCTCCTGTGATCGTTACGCGAACGCCGCTTCGAGCGCCCGGTAGGCCTCCGGCGGATTCGCGGCCTTCGTGAGCGCGCTGCCGACCAGCAGGTAATCCGGCCGGTGCGGCAGTACCTGCTTGATTGTATCACGGTTGATCCCGCCATCGACCGCGAACCGTACCGCCGGACGCCGTTCGCGCAGTGCGTCGATCTTGCCGAGCATTGCCGGCAGGAACGGCCGGCCTTGGCCGCCCGGCTCCACGGTCATGATTTGGACTATATCCGCCTGGTCGAGCAGTGCGTCGGAGACACCGTCGGCCGGCGTGCTCGGGTTTATGACCAGGCCGGCCAGAACGGGAACCGCCCGCAGCGTGCGCAGGGCCTCGTCGGCCTGCACGGCCTCGGCATGCACGAAGATGGCGTCCGTGGGGTAGCGGAGGCAGGCGTCGAGGTAGGCTAACGGGGCGCCGACCATCAAGTGCCACCAAATCTTCCGCTCCGGACTAGGCTGTGGAAAAGCTGCCGGATCGGGCGTAGCAGGTGACACGAAGACGCCGTCGGCCACGTCATACGAAATGATCCTGCTTATTTCACGGACGTGATTGAATTGTTGTTCAACGTTGTACGCCGTATCGCCCAGGATCGCCGGGATGATGGCGGGTCGGTCAGGCATGGTCGCGCGCGGCCAGCTGCTCAAGGCGGCGCCGGTGGCGCTCCTCGTCCGAGAACGGGGTGTCGAGCCATGTACGGGCGACCTCGAAGGCTTGGTCGTCGGACAGGAACCTGGCCGGTAGGCAGAGCACGTTCGCGTCGTCGTCGTTGCGGGTCGAGCGGGCCATGTCCGGGTTAACCGCCGTCGCGGCGCGCACGCCGGCGATCTTGTTGGCCGCGATGCACACCCCCTGGCCGTTGCCGCAGAGCAGGACGCCGTACGCCGCAGGCTCGCGGGCCACCCGTTCGGCAAGCGCGAACGCGTACTGGGGATAATCGTCGTCGGGCTGCAACGAGGCCGCACCAAGATCGTCGACCTGGTAGCCTGCGGCTACGAGACGAGCTTTCAGCGCTTCCTTCCGCTCGAATCCGGCATGGTCAGCGGCGACGTAGACGGTCGGCATAGTTCAGCCTCCTAGCGTGACGAACTGGCCGAAGCGCGGCCGGGTCGCGTTCCACTTGAGCTCGGTCTCGACCGCGACCTTCAATGCCTGGGACGCCGTCGGGTCGCCGTGCGTCAGGAACAGCTCGCGGACCGGCGCTTTGACAGCCTTCAGCCAGCCCATGAGCTGCGGATGGTCCGCGTGAGCCGAAAACGCGCCGCAGGCGATGACGCGCGCGTTGACCGGCACCGTTTCCCCGAAGAGGTCGACGTGCTTCACGCCGTCGAGCAGCCGCCGGCCGAGCGTCCCTTCGGACTGGTAGCCGACGATGAACAACGTCGTCGTCGGTTCCGACAAATAGTCGCGCAGGTGAAACTTGATGCGGCCACCGGTCATCATGCCCGATCCGGCGATGACGATCTTGGGCGGCGGCACCGACCGGATGCCTTTCGACTCGTCGACCGAATCGGTAAATGACAGGTTCGGCAGGTGAAAAAAGTCGACGCCGGCCTTGGTGAGGTCGGTCGCTTCCTTGTCGTAGTACTCGGGGAACCGCCGAAAGACCTCGGTCGTCTTGGCGGCCAGGGGCGAATCAAGGAAGATCGGTAACCGCTTGAGCTCGTCGGTGGTGAGTAAGCTGTTCAAGTCAAACAGCAGCTCCTGGCTCCGCTCGAGCGCGAAGGCCGGAATGAGCAGGACGCCGCGTTCACTGACCGACGAGGCGATCACCGACCGCAGCAGATCAAGCCGAGTACTCTTCGCCTCGTGGGTCCGGCCGCCGTACGTCGATTCGCAGATCAGGTAGTCGGCTTCGTCGATCGTGGTCGGATCCTCGATGATCGGCGCGCCGGTATTGCCGATGTCGCCGGAGAACACCACCTTCTGGCCGTCGGCCCACAGTTCGACCGATGCCGATCCCAGGATGTGGCCGGCGTCGACGAGCCGGATCGTCACCCCGTCGGCGATCTCGGTCTTGATCCCGTAGTCGATCGTCTTGAACTGGCGCAGCGTGTCGTAGACGTCGTGTTCCGTGTACAGCGGCTTGTCGCCGAACTTCAGTTCCTCGTGGCTCATGATCGACGCCGCATCGAGCATGATGAGCTCGGCGAGCTCCTTGGTGGCCGGGGTCGACCAGATCGGGCCGCCGAACCCGGCCGCGCCCATCAAGGCGAGTCGGCCGACGTGGTCGAGGTGCGCGTGGGTCAGGATCACCGCGTCGATAGCGGCGGCGTCGTACATGAACGGGGCCGCGTTCTTAAGTTCCTGTTCCTTGCCGCCCTGGAATGCGCCGCAGTCGACGGCGATCGTCACCCGCGAGGTTTCAAGGAGGTAGTTGCTGCCCGTGACCTCGCCGGCAGCGCCGTAGAACGAAAGTTTCATGGCGTCACCGTATCACAACGAGCCCAATTTGGCCGACAGCGACCGCGGGATAAGCCGGGCGGTGCAGGCTTGGCGGAGCGCCGCCAGGTCGGCCTCGGCGAGCGTCGGATGCGTAAGGTTCTGGTCTTTGAGTAGGTAGTACATGTTCGCGTGCGGATCGTCGACGTGGTCGAGCGTCAGCGCGTGTCCGAACTCGTGCGCGAGCGCCAGGACAAGGTCCTGCTGGCTCTTGAACTCGTACAGGTTGATCGCGTCGCCCACGTACGTGGCCTGGTCGAACACCTGGCCGGCCTGGCTGTTGACCGCCTCGATCTGCTGGTTGAGATCCGCTGCTTGGAGATTCAGTTGGTCGCCGAACTTGTTCAATTCGTCGGCGAGGGCGTTGACGCTCTTGCGTTCGGCCTCGAGCGTGCGGTACGCGTCCTCGGGTGCGCCGCCAGCCGCGTTGTAGCGGTTGATCTCGGCCGTAAGTGCCGCCGACCGGCGGTCGTATTCGGCCCGTTTCGTGTCGTAGGTAGCCTTCTTCGCGTCGAAGCTCGCCGAGCTGTCGCTGATCGCCGCTTCCAGTTCGCGCTGGGTATCCGTCGCCTGCTGCCGCTCGTCGTACACGAGATTGAGTTTGAAGGCGGCGGCCGGGTCGTACGCGAAGAGGGGGAACCCAGTAGGCTCCTCCCAGACCGCTTCCGCGGCGGCGGCGGCCTGCAAAAAGGCCTCGCGGCTTTCCCCGAAGCGTTCGTCGAACTGGCCGATCGAGTAGTGGATCGTCCGGCGGCAGGGCGTGTCGTAGCGGGTATACCAGAACCAGCCCGCGAGCAGCGCGAAGGCGCCGAGCCAGAGTGCGATCGAAGCGGCCGAACCGCGCGAGGCAGACATGGCGGCTACGCTTGGAGCGGCGTTACCGTGCCGGCATCGCCGTCGACCCGCACCTTCGTGCCGTGCGTCAGCGTATGCGAGGCACCCGCCACGCCGACCACGGCCGGAATCCCGGCCTCTCGGGCGAAGATCGCGGCGTGCGACGTCTGTCCGCCTGTGTCGACAACGAGCGCGGCCGCAGTTTTGAGCGCCGGGGCCATCGCCGGACCGACGACGTCAGCGACCACCACCGAATCGGGCCCCACCGCGTCGAGCCCGACCCCACCGATCACGAGGACGACCGTCCCTTCCGCGCTCCCAGGAGCGGCCCCAATGCCCGTCAGTACCGACGTATCCATGCGAGCCTCCTTCGTTTCTCCGACTATAGCCCGCTCACGCCTCGCCGGCAACCGCGGCCGAGAGCCGGTCGGCCAATGCATAGAACGCGGCGCTCCGGCGGTTCCGCGGGCGGGGCAGGTCGACCTTGACAGTCTGCAGTACACGGCCGGGGCGCGCGGACATGACGACGATCTCGTCGGCCAGCTCGACCGCCTCTTCGATAAGATGGGTGACCATAAGCACGGTCAACTGGTCGCGTTCCCAGATCGACAGCACTTCCTGGCGCAGACGTTCGGCGGTGAGCGCGTCGAGCGACGAGAACGGCTCGTCCATGAGCAGGATGTCGGGGTTGAGCGTCAGCGCCCGGGCGATGCCGACCCGCTGCTTCATGCCGCCGGACAGTTCGCGCGGGTGTTGGTGCTCGAAGCCGCGCAGGCCCATCTCGGCGATGTGCTTCCGGACAGCACGGTCGCGCGCGGCCTGTGGCACGCCGCGCATCGACAGCCCGAACCCGATATTGTCGGCGACGGTGAGCCATGGAAACAGGGCGAAGTCCTGGAAGACCATGCTGACCGCCGGCGCCGCCTCGGCTATGACCGCCCCTTGGTCGGGTACAAGCAGTCCGGCCACGATCCGAAGCAAGGTCGACTTGCCCGACCCGGACGGCCCGACCAGGCACACGAACCGGCCGCGCCGCAAGGTGATATCGACGTCGGTCAGTACCGGCATCGGGCCGCGGTCCGACGGGAACCACTTGGCGATGCCGTCTAAGGTGAGGATCGGCTTAGTCCGACTCATAGCGTGTCGCGTGGTCGAGGATCGGCAGCCAAAAGAGCTTGTTCATAACGAAGAGGAACAGCATAAGAAGCAGGATCCCGACTGCCAGGAGCACGGACTGGTGCGTCTCGCCGAGCGCGCCGAAGTACTGCCCAACGCCCTGGCGCACGTGTACCAGCAGCTCGGCGCCGATGATAAACTCCCACCCCTCGCCCCAGCCGACGATCGAGCCGGTAACGATGGCCGGCCAGAGTTGCGGCAATGTGAACGCGCCGAGGCGCCGCCAACCGGTCGCCCCGAAGAGCGTCGCGGCTTCCTCGAGGTGCTCGCGCCGGTTCTTCATCGCGCCGATCAGCGTGAACAGGATCGGCCAGATCATGGTGATCACGAGCACGGTGATAATGACGCTTTCCGGCGACCGCTCAAGCGCGTCGGCGAGCAGCGGGAACAGCGCGAAGCTGGGAAAACTCTGGAGCGAGTCGAGGATCGGCAGGAGTGCGGTCTCGACCGAGGCGCGCGCCGTCACGGCGAGCGCTAACGCGACCGCGAGCACGAGCGCGACGGCGTAGGCGACGCTCACGCGCAGGAAGCTGACGCCTAGATCGAGCAGGAACTCGGCCGGCTGGATCGATACCACGCTCGAAATACTCAGGAACACCACCAGTAGGCCGAGCAGCCACAGGAGCGCAGTACCTCCGCCCGCCGGCGCATGGAGCGCATGCTGGCGGCGGCTATGGCGGAGTCCGGCGGCGTAGCGCATGAAACCACTATACCACCTGCTATCATGGGCAGGTGCAGCGGACCGCGCCGTTCAACCTTACCCACGTCCTCCTGTGGCTGTTCCTTGTCCTGGTGGCGCTCTTTTTGGCGCGGCAGTTCGGCGAACTCAAAGCCGTGGCCGACACCTTGCGTGG
>CAYRGD010000008.1:21346-21606 GCA_964423885.1 uncultured Candidatus Saccharibacteria bacterium | reverse complement strand
CCCAGGATAGGGTGAGCCGACATCGAGGTGCCAAACTGCGCCGTCTATGTGGACTATTGGGCGCAATCAGCCTGTTATCCCCGGGGTAACTTTTATCCGTTGAGCGGTCCGACTATCATACGTGCGGACCGGATCACTATCTCCGACTTTCGTCTCTGCTCGGCGTGTCTGCCTTGCAGTCAAGCACTCTTCTGCGATTGCGCTATCATTCCGATTTCCATACGGAACTAGAGTACCTTTGAACGCCTCCGTTACCTTTT
>CAYRGD010000008.1:0-21164 GCA_964423885.1 uncultured Candidatus Saccharibacteria bacterium | reverse complement strand
GGAGGCAACCGCCCCAGTTAAACTACCCATCAGACACTGTCTTCTTCCGGGCCTGCCGGAAGAGTTAGGGCCACACGACACGCAGGGTGGTGTTTCATTGTCGCCGAAGCTCCCACCTACGCTACACAGCGAATCGCGTGAACCAATATCAAACTATAGTAAAGCTCCACGGGGTCTTTCCGTCTTGCTGCGGGTACCCGGCATCTTTACCGGGAGTGCAATTTCACCGAGTCTCTCGTAGAGACAGTTACCAGACCGTTAAGCCATTCGTGCGGGTCGGAATTTACCCGACAAGGAATTTCGCTACCATAGAACAGTTATAGTTACTGCTGCCGTTCACTAGGGCTTAAGTTCCAGCCTTCTACAAATGAATTTGCAGTCAGCCGTCCCCGTAACCTTCTAGCACTGGGCAGGCATCAGCCCCTATACATCCCCCGGAGGGTTCGCAGAGGCCTGTGTTTTTGGTAAACAGTCGCCTGGTATCCATTCGTTGCAGCCCACTCGCGTGGGCAGGCCTTATCCCGAAGTTACGGCCGCTTTTTTGCCGAGTTCCTTTACGAGAGTTTTCTCGATCACCTGAGGCTTCTCGCCTCGTCCACCTGTGTTGGTTTGCGGTACGGTTTGCCCTACCAATTGGTCACGCGCTTTTCTCGTCACCCTCGCCCCTACAGCGTCATAACCATATATACGCTGTAAGCTAAAGGATGCGTCCCGCGTGGGTACAATAGGACAAGCGCAGGAATATCAACCTGCTATCCATCATCTGCTGGTCAGACTTAGGACCGGCTAACCCCGGGCCGATTATCGTTGCCCGGGAACCCTTGGACATTCGGTGGGGAAGGTTCTCGCTTCCCTTTCGTTACTCATGCCAACATTCGCACTTCGCTCCGCTCCACCAAACCTCACGGTTCAGCTTCACTGCAAAGCGAACGCTCCTCTACCACCACATATCTTGCGATATATGATCCATAGCTTCGGTACGTATCTTGAGCCCCGTTGAATTTTCGGCGCAGTGAACCTCGACTAGTGAGCTGTTACGCACTCTTTGAAGGGATGGCTGCTTCTAAGCCAACCTCCTAGTTGTCTGTGCTTCACTACATCCTTTCCCACTGAGATACGATTTGGGGACCTTAGCTGATGGTCTGGGTTCTTTCCCTTTTGTCGCGTGGAGCTTAGCCCCCACGGACTGACTCTTGCGCAATAACCGACCTGGTATTCGGAGTTTGTCTGGACGCGACATCTTTCGACGCCGCAAATCCAATCAGTGCTCTACCCCCAGGGGCCTACGCAAGGCTATACCTAAATATATTTCGAGGAGAACCAGCTATCTCCGGGTTCGATAAGCGTTTCACCTCTACCCACAGGTCATCCCATAGTTTTGCAATACTATTGGGTTCGGACCTCCCGTTGTTGTTACACAACGTTCATCCTGCCCATGGGTAGCTCACCCGGTTTCGGGTCGTATCCATACGACAAGCGCCCGTTAAGACTCGCTTTCGCTCCGGCTCCGTCGGCTCGGCCGACTTAACCACGCCGTATGAATACACTCGTTGGCTCATTCTTCAAAAGGCACGCCGTCACCCCGATAAATCGGAGCTCCGACTCCTTGTAAGCACATGGTTTCAGGTACTCTTTCACTCCCCGGCTAGGGGTACTTTTCACCTTTCCCTCACGGTACTGGTTCGCTATCGGTGAGAAGAAGTATGGAGCCTTCGGTGATGATCCACCGGTCTTCAACCGAGATTTCACGTGTCTCGGCTTACTTGCACCTTATCCTTGTAAAAGGCAAGGCGGTCAAACCCGTAGAAGTTGAATGTCGCGTACGGGACTCTCACCCTCTGTGGTCGTCCGTTCCAGGCTCATTCCGCTATCCATCTTCTATCGTACAGTTCGACAAGGCTGGTCCGCGTTCGCTCGCCGCTACTGACGGAATCGCAATGTCGGCAAACAGTCATTGGTTACCAGCAAGCTGGCACCCAACAACTGCAAGCCAACACTCACACTAAACAGTGTGTTTTGCTTTCTGTTCCTCTGGCTACTAAGATGTTTCAGTTCGCCAGGTACCCGATCCCAGGAACGGTCTGTCACCCGACACTGCTTGAACCACTGGGTAACCCGATAATGTATGGGTTAGTGGTGAGTATCGGGTAACAGGGCGTTCCTGGCATCTACTACACATGACTGTAGTAAGGTTTCCCCATTCGGAGATCTTTGGATCAACGGTTGCTTGGCACCTACCCAAAGCTTATCGCAGCCTGCTACGTCCTTCGTCGGCTTCTTCTCCCAAGGCATCCACCATGTGCTCTTCTACTATCCGGAGAACCGCGCAAGCCCGATGGCCGGAACGGTTCCCACATTAAAAATCTCGGTGATTGCCACATTTCTACCTTTGGTTCCGTGTTGTCAATGTGGCGCTCGTGCGCTCTGGTAAGAATCCGGTGGATGCTTCTACAGAGGGTACGAGACGAAAAAAGGCCACGTCTGCGGCCCAAGCGGGTTGCACTCGTGCAACACAACAAGGCCGCTAGGTCCGCCTCTGGTTGTTGGTCATGCTACGCATGTAGGGCGACTTTCCCATAGTCGCCCGCGGTTGTCAAGCGGTACCGCCGCCCTCCCGTCGCGTGAGCTTGATGCGCGTGGGAACGATACCGGGCATCCGCATCCGCACCTCGTGCGACTGCAGGTCGAAACTGCGGTTCACGGCGTCGAGCAGATAGGTGCCGGAACCGGTAAAGATCGAGTACCGCCCGCGAAGGTCGCTCACCCGCGTGGCGCGCAGGCGGCCGGCCGAGTCGTAGAGCCGTAGGACGGTCAATGGCACCGGCCGGTTGTCGGCCGCAGTCACGTACGCCACCTCGCGGCCTTGGATCCAATTGAGGTACTCGAGCGTCCAGAACACCACGTACATGACCATAATGACGTAGTCGATCCGTGCGCCGCGCTCGATGAAGAACGCGATGCCAAAGATAGTGCCCACGACCGACAGCGGAATGCGCAACTGCTGGATCCGTTCGCCCAGCTCGCGGAACCGCTGGACGCCCGCGTGGCCGCCCGGCGTCAGGCTGTCGATGGGAATGTCGGGATAGACGAGGCCGTCCTCGGTAGCCTCCAGAAGCTCGCCGCGGTAGCCCACGCTCGCCCGCCGCGACGGGAACGCGTACTCGGGCATGACAGCTTCGAGCCGGTACATGCCGCGGTTCACGTCGAAGGCAAACCGGCCCTTGGCGTCGGTGTGCTTCGAACCGAGCAGCTTGCCGGCCTCGAACTGGCTGCCACCCTCGGCAAAGAGCCGGACCGCCACGCCCTCGATCGGCTTGCCGGTAACCGAATCGTAGACCACGCCGTAGCGGCGCCGCCGCTTGAGCCAGGCAATGAAGAAGGCGAAGAGGTTGCCGAGCGGGCCGATCGCGGCCGGCAAGCCGAGCGGCAGATTCAGGAGCGACGGCAGCAGGCCGAGCAGCACCGTACCCAAGAGCGTCAGCGCCGCCAACAGGTAGTTGACGTTCTCGGAACCGATCAGGTTCACGATCCAGCCGCTAACGGTATCGACCGTGGGCGGGACGATTGTCGGAGGCGGTGGCGTCACCGTACCACCCGGCGTTTCCGGTTCACCGCCCGATGGCGGCGGCGCGGCCTCGTTCTTCACCGTAAACGTCACCGCGCTGCTCGTGAGCAGCGTACCGCCTTTGCTGGTCCCCCGGGCGACGACGGTGTAGTCGTCGTCGAGCCAGGGCGGCAGGGTCGCGGCCGAGGTCCAGGCGGTTTCGGTGCCGCCGACCGTATCGGCGTGCGTGGTGTGCAGATAGACAGGACTCACGACCCAAGCGCTGCCGTTCCAGTACTTGTCGTCCGATGCCCGCCGGATCGTGAACTCGACCGAGTTGCCGAAGAAGCCCAGGCCGTCGGCCGCGTCCTGGACAGTACCCGTGAACGACCCGGGGATCGTCGCGGCGGTGTACGTGGTGCCGCCGACCGGCTGCGCCACGGTGAGCAGCCCGAGCGCCGGCGTGTTGATCGTGAAAGCGACCGCCGCGCTGTCGGCGCTGTTGCCGGCCTTATCGACCGCCCGCGCGACCACCTCGTACGCGCCGTCGAACCACGGCGGCAGGATCGCGCTCGAGGTCCACGCCGCTCCGTCGCCTTTGACGGTCGCCGGATGCGTGGTGCCCAGGTAGACGATCCCGGCTGTCCAGACGCTGCCGTTCCAGTAGAGTCCGTCGCTCTGGCGCTTCAGGGCGAAGACGGTCGAGTTCGCGTTGAGGCCGACGCCGTTGCTGTTGTCGGCCGCCGTGCCGGTGAAGTTGACCGGGATCGTAGCCGAGGTATAGACGCCTGCAGCCGGTGCCGTGATCGCCACCGTCGGCGCCGTAGTGTCGCTGATCGTAGCCGTGACGGTCACGTCGACCGCCTGAGCAACGAACGGCAAAAACACCACCGCCCCGAGCAGGGCCAGGCCTACCGCACGCCGTACACGATCGTCCCTCCGTCGCATGCGTTCAGTCTACCGTACCGGCGGCGGCACGTCGACGCGTCAGCCACCCGATCGCCCGGCCGGGCAGCAGGCGCAGGAGCGGCAGCACCGCCCACCACTGCCATGGCACTACCACCAACCGGTGCCTGGCATCGGCGGCACGGCGAATGACGGCGGCCGCGTCGTCGGAGGATATAAGGAAGGGGTACCGAGCCCTGTCCCCGGCCGTCATCTCGCTCGCGACGAACCCGGGCGCCACGGTAGTGACCGCGATGCCGTACGGCCGCAGGTCGATCCGCCAGCCGTCGAGCAGGTAGCGGATCGCGGCCTTCGACGCGGCATACGCCCCGCCGGGCAAGCCCCGGAACCCGGCAACCGAACTCACGGCCACGATCTGCCCCGAGCGCTGGGCGATGAATGCCGGCACGAACGCGCTTACGACATTGATAACGCCGTTCACATTGACGTCGATCAGTCCGGTCAGCTCTTCTGCGGTGACCTCGGCCGGGTGCCGCCAGTGCGCCACGCCCGCGTTGGCGACCACCACGTCGATCCGCCCAGCAACCTTCAGGAACCGGCTGGCGGCCGACCGCACCGCGGCCGCGTCACGCACGTCGAGCGGGTAGCAGTGGACACGTGCGCCACGAGCCCGGCACTGCCGCGCGACCGCCTGGAGCTTATCGGCCCGACGGGCGGCGAGCCCGAGCACCGCGCCCGGCTCGGCGTAGGCCGCCGCCAGCGACGCCCCGATCCCGCTCGACGCACCTGTCAGGAAAATCGCTCGCTTGTGCATAGCCCGCTTGCCTCCGTGTCCGCCTATGATACAGTACGAGCATGGATTATAAGCTGCTACTCGTCGAAGACGACATTACCCTGCGCGACCTGTACGAAGCGCGCTTCGGCCTTGAAGGCTTCAAGCTGGACGTCGCCACCGACGGCGAAATGGGGCTCGAGAAGGCCAAGGAACTCCTGCCCGACGTCATCCTGCTCGACCTGCGCATCCCCAAGATGTCCGGTTTCGAGGTGCTGCGGCAGCTCAAACAGACCGAGGAAACCAAGCACATCCCGGTGATTGTGCTCACTGCCCTGTCGGGCGACGAAGACCGCGAGCAGGTACTCAAGCTGGGCGGAGCCGCCTTCCTCACCAAGTCCGAAACGGTACCTAAGCAGGTGCTCGAAGAGATCATGAAGGTCGTGCCGAAGAAATAGCGTCACTGCCTGCCACCAAACAGCCGCACCAACCGCCGCGTCCACGCGGCGTTCTTCGTGGTTATACCGTGCTGCGTCTGGGGGGGGTCCGGCGGGCAACGGCGGCCGGCTTCGCGCTGGCAACCGGCAGCAGTACGGTAAAGGTGGTGCCCTTACCGACCGCCGAGTCGACCGTGATCGTCCCGCCCATGAGCTCGGTCACGTACTTGGAGATGTACAGGCCCAGGCCCGTGCCGGTCTGGCCGGTTTCATCGGAATTGCTCGCCCGGAAGAACTTGCCGAAGAGGTGCTGCAGGTCATTGGGCCCGATGCCGATGCCCGTGTCGGCGATGGCCACCGCCACCTGCCCGCCTTGCACGGCCGCTGTCACGCTCACGCCGCCCTGCTTCGTGTACTTAAGGCCGTTGCCCACCACGTTGATGAACACCTCGAGTAGCTTCTCGGCGTCCACGGATACCAGCGGCAGCGCCTTCTTCGGCGCGGTGAGCGTCAGCGTCAGCTTCCGCTCCTTCGCTTTGAGCTCCTGGGTCTCGACCGCGTGCGCAAGCAGCGGCCACAGCTCCTGCGGCTTCGGCTCCACCATGATCTTGCCGCGTTCGATCCGGCTGACGTTCAGCAGGTCTTTCACGAGCGCCGCCAGGCGGTTCGTTTCGGTGTAGACCTTGTCGAGGTACTTGCGCGCCGTCGGGTCGACCTTGCCGATCCCCTCGTCGAGGATCATCGACAGGTAGCCTTTCATCGACGTGGTCGGGGTCAAGAGTTCGTGCGACGCGATCGAGACGAACTCGGTCTTCAAACGGTCCTCCTCGAAGAACCGCCCTTTCTCGATCGCCGCCGCCGTTTCGTTGGCCACGATCTGCAACAATCCCATGTCTTGGTCCGAAAAGGTATCGCCGGACTTCTTGGCGCCCAGCGCCAGGATGCCGATGAGGTTCTTGACCTCGCGGGTCTGGGCAGGCGTGCCCGGCGCCGTGGGCACCGCTTCCTGCCGCGAAATAATGAGCGGCATCAGCACCGACGCCCCGAGCGCGTGCGCCCGGGCGATGAACGCCGGCCGGTGCGGGTTGCCGGTCTTGCCGATCCGTTCGAGCTCTTCGGTCACCACCGGCTCGGCGACGTCGATCCCCATTTCCTCGAAATACTCCACCAGGATGTCCTGCGGCGCCAGCTTGAGCGTATCGTCGTCGAACTCGCCCACCTTGGCCACGCCGCGTAGTTCGTGCTCGTGGTCCTTGCCGTTCGGGTGGAGCATGAACACCACCGCCCGGGTGAGCCGCATCTGCTCGACCACCACGTGGATCATGCCCTTGATCGCCTCGTCGATGTCGATCACGTTGGCGAGCGTGAGCGACAGATTCTTCAGCACCTCTTCCTGTTTATACTCGCCTTTAAAGAGCCAGGCGTCGGTCACGTTGGTGAGCCAACGGCGCAGCGGGTCGAAGGTGACGGCGATCACGATCGCGGCGACCAGGTTCGGGATAATGGTGGTCAGCGACAGCGCGTCCGCCCCACGCCCGCCAAAGAGGCTGGTCAGGATAAAGACGATGACGGCGTACGTGGACAGCGTGAACAGCGACAGGCCGGTAAAAATAACCGTCCGCTTGATAATGACGCGGATGTCGAAGAGGCGATGCGTAAGAATTGCATATGCGATAAGTCCAACCATCGCCACGATGCCAAAGAAACTAAGTCGGGTGATCTCAGGGGGAACTATCTGATCACCATAGATAATTGGAGCAATAAGATTGACGGAGCCAGCGATGAGCACGCCCAAGGAAAGCCCAAGAAAGACGAACTTCAATTGAGTTCTTGCGACTCCCCTTGCCCTCCTGAATTTCCTCCAAAGCTCAACGATACTTGCCAGCAAAAGGAATCCTACAAAGGATAGAAAAACCAATTCAAAGTGCCCCAGCAATGACTTAATATGACCGCTTTCGAACATGACTCCTTGAACAACCAAGGGAGTGGTAATAACAATGCCGCTCAGCAAAAGTGCGGCGAGCAAGAAAAGCCTATTAATCCATAGACTGAATCCGGATGGTTGCGGAAAATAATAGGAAAAATACCAGAGAGCCAATGCCATCAGTGGCCCAAAAGCATAGTCCATCTTGGCAAGTAGCAGCCCTGCCCCCAAATCGGACACTTCATCGATGCTGAAGTTTGCGACCTGCCAAATAGCAATTAGGATCACAAAGAGGGCAAAATAGCGGGCGGCAATATTCTTTCTCCCAAAACCAAAAACTATGGCCGCAAGCACCACCAGAAAAGCTTCAATCGAGAGAAAAATCAGATATTCCATTGCTGTGAATTATACCGCATCGAGAAAGCCGCGGGCATAAAAAAGAGGTGGTATCGAGTACGATACCACCTTGGTCATTCCTCAGGACGCACTGCTTCAATGGCCGAATAGCCAGCCCCAATCGTGAGGATTATTTCAGCCGCCAAAAGCAGTTGGATGAGCCATGGAAACACGTCCCATCCACGCACCATCAGATAGGTTATAGGTAAAATCCAAGAGAACCGATTCACCAACCAAGCCGCTGCTGCCGGCTTATTCCAGAGCTGTATTTTGATCCCCTTCAGGTTATGAGCTCTTTTAATGAGCTTCCATAATCCTGCGAGGGTTCTTAAGTCGAACGTCTCATGAGAAAGGCTCGAGCGTAAGATAATTAAGATACTTCCGGTGAAAAAGATTTCCGAAATCCCGAATGTCAGAAGTATCTCCTCCGGACTAATGCCATATTTATACGTGAGATATGGCTTGATTAGGCCGAAAATCACCCAAGCGGTAATAAGGAATAGAGCAAAAAAGAAACTGAAGCGCGTCTTTCTGCTCACAACCTATACCCCTTGCGGCTCGAAGATTAGATACCCCTCATCTTCTTCTCCCAGGAGAAATGGGCCTTGGATTCTATTTTCCCAATAAGCGAGAGCGCCGAAGTTCAGGCTGTCGTTGTCCGGGAAAAAATCTGGGAGTACTCGGACAATCTGGGCGCCACCTCTTGCATACATCCTTAGCTCCGGATCCCGTAGTTCTCCTTTGTGCGTCATGGATACGTAGTCATTCGCCGCACGAATCAGATCGTCCCTTCCTCCCTCGATGCCTCCTGGTTGTTTTTCTAAAAACCGCCTAAGGGAAGGGATTCTTGGACTGACGTAAATACCAAGAGCACCGATTGTAATGCACAGTAATTTTGCCCGACTCATTAAGAATCCAATCGTGCCGGGCGGAGCCTTGGGTGAAACACTGAGATTTACACCGTAAAGTGCTTGTCCAAGGGGGTTGTGACTCCGCGCAATAAAGCCGGAGTCTGTCAGCCTTTCCCAGGTAAAACCTTGGTCAAAGTGATCAGGGTCTACCTTTTGAAGTGCCGCATGACCAACGATTCTCCCATCGAATTCAGCAACGAAAACTCCGGCTCTGTAGGTAGAGATACGGCTTGCAAACATTGATGCCGTCGCTCGATGAGCAGGATCTTTCCATGCCTCTTCTTCAACCTGAACCATGCCAGGAAGGTCGGAGTCATTTGCATTCCTAATCTTCACCTTCTTTTCCTCCAGATTTTTAAGTTGGGTTCCGAAGAACCGGGAATACTATCTTAAAGTAGCAAAGATTTCCAGCCCCTGCAGGCTTTTACAATGGAAATCAGAGACTGGCAGCCTATTTTCGCATTGACAGCTCCGCCTTATCTGTCCTATTCTTCGTCGGTTCATCTCACCTTAATTTAATAAAGGAGGTCTGACTTCGTGCGATTATGCATCGTACTCTTCGCAATACTGCTGTCGCTCCCCTCGTGGGCGCAGGCAGCAGCATCCGCCGAACCGGAACCCGAGACTGCGTCTGCCACGCTGACCGTGGGCGGCTTCTCGGAGTTCTCGCGGGATGCGTTCTTCCGGTACAACCTGGTGTACACCACGGTCGATGCCGGCGAGTTCCAGGCCCAGTGGCAACGGTTCGACAATCCCGACAACTACCAGCGGCTGTTCCTGCACTACGGCCGCCTGCCGCTCGTCGACACCGACAGCGTGGTGTGGACCGTGCAACCCGGTATCGGGTTCAGCAACCGCAACGACCTGTTCCTGGCTGCGAACTCCGAGCTGACGATCGTGCCTGCCCGGATCCGCATTCTGGCCCGCGGCTACAAGGGCAACACCTACGACCAGGCGTACATCCTGTCCGCGTTCCAACCGGTCGAGGAAGTGCCCGAATTCGTCGTCATGCACTACATCAATCTACAGACCAACGTCCCGTCCACCAGCTATGTCGGCCCGGCCGCCAACCTGTGGGACGGTAAGGCGTTCGTCTGGATCGGCAAATCGCTGACACCGAACGCCACCTGGGCCGCCAGCGTCCAGTTCCGGCTTGATTTCTAATCCCCGACCACCGCCCATAAAGGCAGGTGGTCGTTTTTTGTGCGCATGACCCTATACTGTTCATTTATTTTCGGATAAACTCCGCTTTGTTAGTTTCGACTAACAAATTCGAAAAAGGTGGGTTTGTTTAATGTCTCAGTACGACAAGCAGGATGCTGCCAAGGATACGGGCGCTTCCATCAAGGAAGTTTCCGCCGCCTGGCACACCGCACGCGATGACGCCGGCGCACGAAGCGATGCGGCAAACGCAGGGCGGATGGATCCTCCTTCGCAAAACGATTCGGGCAAAAAGTAGCCCGATACACACCCCTACAGGATGGCACACGCCATCCTTTTTCTTTACACTTTTCTCATGCAAACGTACCGCGTCACCGCCACCTACGCGCTCGCCCATCTGCTTGAGCACATCATCTATCGTGAGCTTGGGCGTTTCTACACGGCGCCGAACCGGGAGCTGTATACCACTCCTGGGTCGTACATCATCTGTGCATCGCCGCTGTCGGATACGTTTCTTGCACATCTTGCCACGCTTGCCGATGCGGACCTTGCTGTGCTTATTGCCCAAGAGCAGAACGTGATCGCGGCGGAATACGCCCAGCTCACCGTTACGAGTCCGGCACGGCTTGCCTTCACGTTCGCCTGCCATGGCCTACCAGTGGGCAGCGACGCGGACGCACTCATGGAGCAGTTCGGGGTGATTACATCCGCTATGGTACGCGACGTGATTGCAACCCTTACACCCGCCCCGATTGATCGCAACGGACAGCGCGACTTCCTGGAGCTGTTTGAGCGGCATCTCGACACAGCCGCTACATCGGACCAGTTCGAGCTTGTCGTGCACAAATACCACGCGGCATCCCTCCTGGATCTGTGCCGCGAGAAGGTACGGTTTCTCCAAACCGTATTCGAGCGGTTCGGCACGCTGCATCCCGGACATGGCAGTCAGGTACTGGACGCGTGTCCGGAGCTCGCGACATCATTCTTCGTATTGAGCGTTCGCAACGGAATCACGCCGTTCGAGCGGATTACCGATACGGCTATCAGTCCGAATGCCAAAGAGAACGAACGGCAACAGCTTGAATGGATGGTGCTCGGCTCCAAGCAGGACCGGCACCAGCGCTACGAAACCAAGGGCCAACTCTTGTTCGGACAATCGATTGCGGCGGATGATGTGGAGAAAATCGAAAAGCTTGTTAGTGAACAATCATTTTTTGATACGCTTGCGCAGTAAGCCGTCGCACGGAGCAGTATGTTCCTGCCGCGAGGGCTTCTTTATTTGGTATACTTTGTATCACTATGAAAGCTAAGGCGAAGAACAAGCCTACCGTGCAGACAAAGGCCCGCCGCGTGACGAAGGCCGAAGTTCGGGCAGCGACGAAGGCGGTCATCAAGGAATACCGCGAGGCGCTGATCCAGCTCGGCAAGGAATAAATGGCGGCGATCCACTACATCTCGCTCAAGCTCTTGGAAGAGGTCTGCCACAGATTAGCGGTAGACCTCTTTGATAAAGAACGGGAACCGATCGCTACATTCGCAGCCGGCGACCTGGGTAAGTTGGACTCGTCGCTGAACGCGCCGCGGGCTGGCTTCGGCGAGTACGAGCAATACCCGACACTCCAAGAGAAGGGCGCGGTCTTAGCTTATGCGCTCATCAAGAACCATCCCTTTCCGAACGGCAACAAGCGGATAGCGGTAACAACGTTGATGGTGTTTCTGCGCATCAACTCCATGCGGTTAGCCGTCTCGCAAGAGACGCTGGTACGATTCGCCCGGAGAATCGCCCGCTCCGATGCCGCGGATCGCGAGCACGTGCTCCGGAACGCGACACGCTGGGTCGCGCGGCACGGCGTGCCATTAGCAACTTAGTGGAACGCCTCGCCTCGCTTGAGCATGGCCAGGATCTGGGCCATGCGGCGGGCGCGGGTTTCGGGTTTCTTCGCGGTCTGGAGCCGGTAGCCGATCGCGTAGCGGTTCGCCTTGCTCAATGATTCGAAGAACGCGAACGCTGCCTTGTCTTGTTTCAGTTCGGCCAGAAAATCGTCGGGAACCGTCATACTGCTCGGCGGGTCGTAGGCCTGGTCCCAGCGGCCATCGGCCTTGGCCGCCTCGATGGCCGCAAGACCGGCCGGCCGCATCCTGCCCTCGGCGATCAGCCGCTCCACGTTCGCGATGTTCGTCTTCGACCACGTGCTCCGCGGGCGGCGCGGCGTGAATTTTTGGATGTACGACACCGCGTCGAATGTCCTGAGCTGCCCGTCGATCCAGCCGTAGCAGAGCGCCTCGTCGAGCGCCTGGCCGTAATTGACCGTCTGTTGCCCGCTCGCCTTCTTGTACATGCGGAGCCAGATGCCGTCGGTATCCGCATGGTGGACGTCGAGCCAGGCCCGGAACTCGGCCGGGGTCGCGAACGCCAGCACCGGCTTGCCGTCGGGCACCGTCATCGCAGCACCGGGAAACGCCGAACCAGCATGGTCTGCGACCACCAGCGGCCCAGGCCGAGCGTATCGCCTGCCGGCAGGTGTATAAGGAGCAGGAGTGCCGCGGCGTAGACGACGTGTTCGTCGAGTATGGGATTGTTCGCCGGCGGCAGCAGGGCGCTGAACAGCAGGAGCGTCAGTACGACGCCGCACGCGGCCGCGAACCGGACAGCAATGCCAAGGAGCAGCGCCAGCCCGATCCCACCGAGGCCTGCCATAAAGAGCCAGTCGACTGCGGCGTTACCGGCCAAGCCGTGGTAGAAGCCGGCGAGCGGCCCCGTGGCGGCGTGGCCCAAGAACCCGGCGGTCGGCGACACGCCGACGAGCCAGCCCTGCCCATGCGCCGTCGGGAACCCGAGACCGAACAGCTTGTCGAGAAATGCCCAGAGAAACAACCAGCCGAACGCGATCCGTACCAGTGCCGCTGCCAGAGCGGCTCCCCTAGTCATGGTTGGCCAGGCCGGCGATCTCGACGCGCTTGTGCCGGGCTCCAGCGCCCGAGCGGATCTCGACCTGCGATTTGGCCACGCCGAAGTAGCCGGCCAGCAGCCCGACCACCGCGTCGTTCGCCTTGCCCTCGGCTGCCGGGGCCGTGACGCGCACCAAGTAGCTGCCGTCAGGCTTCAATTCGACCGCGTCGTCGCGGGCGTTCGGCTTGACCGTAATGCGGAGCGTCATCGCGCGGCCCGCAACCCGTCGGCGAGCGCGCCGATCGCCTGGGTAGTCTTCCAGTTGCGGATCGTCACCTTCCGGTAGAGCGGCGACGCGACGAACGCGCGGAAGCCGCTCTTGGCGTAGTCGGGATTGCCTGCGGCCGGGAAACGGACGTAGACCGCCTCGCTCCCTTGCCAGACGGTATCGATGCCCTCGCGCGGAGTGAGCTCGGCAGTCACTTCGGCAGGACTCACCCCGATCGGTACGAGCACGTAGTGGCGGTGCACGGCGGTATCCGGGCCGAACGCGTCCGGCGCATCGGCGATCACGCGCCGGTAGGCCTGCGCGGAAAGCACGGCCACCTTGAACCCATCATCAAGCCCGAACCGCGCCGGTAATGCGCGCAGCAGCTTGTCCTCAAGCGCAGCAGCTGCCAGGCTGCTCCGCAACACTGCGTTGCCGGTCTGCGCGTACGTCGCGATATCCTCGCACCCCGCTGCGGCCAGGTATTCGGCCAATGCCGCCATCGGCAAGCGGTTCTTCCCGCCCACGTTGATAGCCCGAAGCAGTACGACGTACGCCGCCACGACGACTCCGGTTATTGCCCGTCGTGTGCCCGTTCGAGCGCCGCGATGTCGAGCTTCTTCATGACGATCATCGCCTCCATCGTCCGGTCGGCTTTGGCCCGGTCGGGGTCGGCGAGCAGTTCTTCCAAGCGGTCGGGTACCACCTGCCAGGTCACACCGAACTTGTCCGTGATCCACCCACAGTTCTGCGACGCGGGATCGCTGCCGTCGGTAAAGGCGTCCCAGTAGTGGTCGACCTCGGCCTGGTCCTTGCAGTGGATCATGAACGAGACCGCGCCGGTCATCGTGAACACGCCGGCACCGCCGTTCAGGGCCGTGAAGTGCTGGCCGTTGAGTTCGAACTCCACTGTCATCGCGGACCCGGGCTCTTTCTTATGGATGTCCTTGCCGGCCTCGGTGTAGCGTGTCGTATTGAGGATCTTCGAGTTCGGGAACAGCGACACGTAGAACGCAGCCGCCTGTTCGGCCTCGCTATCGAACCACAGGAACGGGGTAATGGGCTGCATGGGGACTCCTTTCGCTGCCAAGACTACCGCCAGTATATACCGAAAGACGGCCAGTGCCGTCTTCGTGTGGATGCTACGTGGTGGACCGCACCGGGCTCGAACCGGTCACCTCCGCCTTGCAAAGGCGGCGCTCTACCAAATGAGCTAGCGGCCCTTATTGGATCGTACCAGGCCCAAGGTTCTGGATCGCCGCGCCGGGCGACAGGTCGAGCCTGCCGATCGCGAACAGGAACCCGGCGATGATAACGAATACGCCGGCGATCTTCCAGACGGTGTAGCTGCCGCCGGCCCCGAACGTCCGTTCCGCCCAGTCCATGTGGCCGGTATTGCGTACGATCGGCTCGGCGTAGCGCATGAGCGCTAACCCGCCCGCGGTTGTCAGGATGAAGACTACAATGCGAGCAAATACCATACCGCGGCTCCGATCACGACCACCTGCGTAAGGATGCCCACGAACCACTGGTGCGGCTTGGCCGTGTAATGGACAGTGTCCTGGAACTTGTAGTACCAGGCGACGCCCTTCCACGCGGCGAACTTGGGCACGAACAGGCCGAACAGCATGACAAGGTCGGGCAGCAGACCGCCGAACGCCCCGGCAAGCGGCGCGGCAGCGATGATCGGGGCATGGCCTGCCAGCGCCAGCATCCCGAAGAACGCCGCACTCGTGTCCACGATCGCCACCGTAAAATCGCGGGCATCGAGCGTTCTACTATGCAGCCCGTCGTGGTAGTGCCAGGTGCCCGAATCCGTGTGCGGAATGACGTCGAGCACGTAGTGGCTCACGAGCCCGAGCGCGAAGCCGGCAACAGGATTGCCGACGGCCGCACCGATCGCGGTACCGGCCAGGATGTGTGGGGTGATGAGCATACGCCTCCTGGAATCCGGATCAGCGGCCGAGGATGAACGCGACCGACCCGACGATCACCGCGAGCTGGGTGACAACGCCGAGCACCCACTGCGACGGGCGGGCGGTGTAGTGGTACGTTTCGACCAGGTCGTAGTACCACTTGACCGGCTTCCAGCTTGGGAGCTTCTTAAAGACTAGGCCAAGAACTACGAACAGGTCGGGCAGCGCCCCGCCGATGGCACCGGCGATCGGGGCAGCCGCTACGAGCGGTGCCGATCCGGACAGCAGCGCGAAGCCGAACACGGCCGAGGCGACGTCGAGCGACGCGGTCGTGAAATCGCGGATATCCAGACTGTGGGTGCTGAACGCCTCGTTGTAGTGCCAGGTACCCGGATCGGTGTGCGGCACGGCGTCGAGCACGAAGTGGCTGGCGACGCCTAGCACGAACCCGGCAGCCGGATTCCCGACCGCGAGCCCGATCGCGGTGCCGGCAAGAACGTGAGGGGTGATAAGCATAGGTATAGTGTACCCTATCGCAGCAGCATCGCGAGCGCCATCACGGCCATGAGCCCGTCTTCGAGGAACGTCACCCAAGTCATCGGCAGCTTAAACACAACGCCCAGGCAGGCGCACTGGATCTGCCGCTTCTTCCGGAGTTCGCCGTACACGCCGAGCATGCCCACGAGCATGAGCACCAGCGTCACGGCCGCGACGAGCTTGGTCCGGATATTGAACAGGTACCCGAATCCCAGCGCCAGCTCGATGAACGGGTAGGCGTACGCGTAGACCGTACTCCGCTTGGCGATGAGGTCGTAGGTCGCGTAGGCCTCGGCGAACCCGCGCAGGTTGAGCAGCTTGAAGATAGCGAAGCACAGGAAGAAGAACCCCTCGAACTGCCGCATCGCGTACAACCCGTCGCTGCCTGGATGCAACCAAACCATGAGGCCCGTAAGCAGGCCGATGAGCGCGAAGAGGACAATGAGCGGCGCGAAGTCCTTAAGCGTCCACGTGGCCGCCGGTACCGTCGCGCCTTCGGGCACGAGCGCCATCCCGCACTTAGGGCAGTTCCCCGGCCCGGCTTGGCGGATTTCGGGATGCATCGGGCAGGTGTACATAGGATTCAGTATACGCGGGTTGGCAAGGGGAACAAAAAACGGCCCGGCGGCCGCGTTGGATACTATGCATGGTGGGCATGGATGGGATCGAACCATCGACCTCTTCATTATCAGTGAAGTGCTCTACCACTGAGCTACATGCCCGGAATGGTCAGGAGTATACCGGATCGAACAGCGTAAAAAAAGGCCCGGCATGGGGTGCCGGGCAGACGGAGTGTACCAGGGAGGTAGGTGAGGCAGTTCGTGATGTGTAGTACTGCCCTTCGATCGGCTGGCACCGATCAAATCAAGTTTTGAGCGAGGACACGTGTTCTGCGGTGGCAGGGGCCGCAGCGTTCCCCGCGTGACCCAAGGATCCGGCTCGCCAGTCGCTTTAATAAAGTCATTCAACGGGAGTCAGACTCTTTCCTGCCCTAGTATTGAACCATATCGGCGGTCACGCTGCCAGGTCGCCGGTGTCCAAAGTAACAGTCTGGCCGCGCTTGACCGTGCCGGCAAGCAGCCGGTTGGCGACTACGTCCTCGACCGCGGTCTGCATGACGCGGCGCAGCGCCCGCGCCCCGAACTCGGGTTGGTAGCCCCGCTCGGCGAGCGCCTGCTTGGCCGCCGGCGTGAGGGCAAGCGTCACCTGCTGGTCGGCCAGCCGGGCATTGAGGTCGGCCAGCTGCAGGTCGACGATCGCCAGGAGTTGGTCGGTCGAGAGAGGGTGGAACGCGATCACGCCGTCGAAGCGGTTGACGAATTCCGGCCGGAACACGCCCGTCGACTGGAGCTCGTTCAAGAGCGCCGGTTGGAACTGGTCGGCCGTCTGGCCCGCCGCGACGGCCTCGCGGATGAATTCGGACCCGGCGTTGCTCGTGGCGATAATGATGGTGTTCGTGAAATCCACGGTCTGGCCCAGGCCGTCGGTCACGCGGCCGTCGTCCAGGATCTGCAGGAAGACGTTCAAGACGTCGGGGTGCGCTTTCTCGAGCTCATCGAGCAGGAGCAGGCTGAACGGATGGTCGTGCACCTGGGCAGTCAGTTGGCCCGGGCCGCCGGCCTGCGCTTCGGTCGCCGAACCCAAGAGCTGGCCGAGCGCCGCCAGTGACTGGTACTCGCTCATGTCGAAGCGGAGCATCGCCTCGGCGCTGCCGAAGTAGGCCGCGGCCAGGGCGCGGGCGGTTTCGGTCTTGCCGACGCCGGTCGGCCCCAAAAACAGGAAGCTCCCGATCGGACGCTTGCCGCCCGCCAGGCCGGAGCGGGCGCGGCGCAGGGCCTGCGCGACCGCGGCGATCGCCTCGTCCTGCCCGATCACCTTCTGGTGGAGCGTCGCTTCCAGGTTGAGCAGCTTGTCCTTCTCGGCCCCGCCAACCTCGCCCACCGGCACCTTGGCGCGCTGCGACACCACCCGGTCGACCGTCGCCGGCGTCACCACGGATTCGCCGGCGTTGGCAGCCGCCGTCGCGACGGCTTCGAGCAAGGTGATGGCGTTTTCCGGCCGGGGTTCGCTATGCAGGTACCGGTCGGCCGAAGCGACCACGCTCCGGATGACCGGCATCGTAATGAGTACGCCCAAGCGGTGTTCGAGCGGCAGCGCCGACAGTTGCAGGATCGTGGCCGTATCGGCGGGCGACGGTTCGTCCAGGTCGATCCGCGTGAACGCCTGCGCGACACCTGCCTCGCGGGCGACGGTATTGTGGAAGTCCTGCGGCGTCGTCGCGGCGATCACCTGGAGCCGCCCGCCCGCGAGCACCGGCCCGAGCAAGGCCGCCGCGTTGACCGACCCGATCGCCGTGCTGTCGGTCGCCAGCAAGGCGTGCAGGTTGTCGACGAACAGGATAATGTTGCCGGCCGTGGCCGCGTCGGTGAGCACCTGCAGCAGCCGGTTGGACAGCTCGCCCTCATTACTCCCGCCCGCAAGCAGCGCGTTCACGTCGAGCTGCATGACGTGTTTGTCGCGCAGGGTCGGCGGCACCGTACCGGCCGCGATCGCCGCCGCGATCCCGTTCACGACCGTCTTCTTACCGATCCCCGGCATACCCACCAAGAGCACGTGCGCCTTGTCCTGGGACGACAGCGCCGTCACCGCCTGCTCGATCACCGCCTCGCGGCCGACGATCCGGCTGCCCAGCCGAGGATCGCGGAAGAACTTGGACAAATCCGTGGCGTAGCGCGACAGCGTCGGCGTGTACCCGGCCGACCAGTCCCGCCCAATCCCGTACCCGCCGACCGAACCGCGCTGCCAGAACCAGTGGCGCTCCCGCAACCGCTCGCTCCGGTCGTACCACGCGATCGCACCGGCAAGGTCAGCCGGTTCGACGTGGTGGGCAAAAAGCTGGTTCGCGAACCCTTGGTCGTGTTCGGCCAATGCGCGGACCGCGTGGCTCACGCCGATCCGCTCGGCACCGGCCTCGGCCGCCGCGACCGCGGCATGCTGCATGAGCGCGTCCACCGAAGTGACCGGCTGCGCCACCGGTGGCGCCGAATCCGTAGCATCCGCGGCGCCGCCGCCCACCAGTCCGGCCCGGACAAGGATCACATTGGCGGCCGAATCACGGACAAGCGCGGCCACGAAGCGGCCGTAGTCGGCTGTACCGATCTGGTCGGCAGTGGCCAGGATTTCAGTGAGCGGCAGTGTCGCGTACGCAGCCAGGTTAGCTGTGGTCGTCCAGTCGGGCGAGGCGACCAGATCGGCAAGTGGGGGCACCGGCGGCGGTAACTGCCCGACCCAGGCGGCATAGAGTTCGGTCATGGCAAGCAGGATCCCGACGCCGATCGTGATGAGCGACAACCCGAACGGCAACGGCGTGCCTAGGATGAGGCCGGTTCCGGCCGCCAGATCGTACCCGAGTGCCAGCACAACTGCCAAAGCCACGAGCAGGCGCAACCCGATCAACACCGGTTGGCGCCGTTCCCGTTGCGACGCGGCAACCGCTGCCGCCCGCGTGGTGCGGAGCGCAAGCATCAGGCACCCCCTCGCACAATGAGCACCAGTCCGTACCCTATAAGGAACACGGCCAACAGCGGCGCTAACGCCCACCCGAGCCACAGGAACGAGTAGAGCGTCAGCAGGCAGACGATCGCGATCCCACCGGCCGCGATCGCCAGGCTCCGCACCACCGCCCCCACCCCGCGCGCGACCAGATTGGCGCCCCAGACCTCGAACCGCTGCTGCAGGCTCAAGCCCTCGACCGACTGCTGGTCACGCTTCCACGGCTGAAACAGAGTCTTCAACAGGATCCCGAACGAAAAGTAGTCGACCGTGGTCGACAGGAGCAAGCGCTGCTGGTTCAGAAGCTCCCCGGGCACCGTCCGGTACCACCACGGCACCACATGCGCCCAGGAGGTAATTGTCGGATCGTCCATTCCCCTCCCGCGTCAGGAGTAGGATAGCACAGCTGAGCGGTCACCGGTATGATGCCTGCAAAGGAGCGTCATGAGCGATCACGGTCTCACATCGAGGCGGAATCCGGCTACGACTGCGGCGGCACTCATCGCGACCGCTGCAGTTGTTGTCGCCGCAACCTGGTACTGCCTGGCGCACGTCCGAGCGCCCAATTCGGCTGACGACGCGGCGGCAATCGCAACCGATCCGCTCTCCGACGCGGAACATGCCCGGACCTTCCAAGAAATCACCAGTCGGTTCGGGCTTACCAGGGCGAACCTTTCCATCTTCACGATCTACGGGCCAGATAAGGCAGCGTACAGCACGAATAAGGTCGGCAGTGGCATAACCTGGGTGTATAAAACCGACGGAACCTGGAAGATCGCCGCTTGCCGGAGCGCAGGCAGTGCCGCTCTGTGACGAGATCGCCGACGTGCCGGACGCCTACAAGCCCGCCTGCTATTCAAGAAGCTCTGACACACTCCTCTATGCTATCCAATTGCCAGACGGATCCAGCACGAGCAGCAACTATCCGTCATCGACGGCAGTCGAATACATCCCAGCGGCCGACGCGACACAGTAAGTTGGTTGCGTTTTCGTATAGCCCAACGTCGATACCCTTTCTATCAAGCTTTCAGATAAGCCGGATGTCATAAAAAGAAGCGCATTTAGCGCTTCTTTTTATGGATCGCCCGCCCCGTCCTGCGTCAGGAGTAGGATACCCGCTCCCGCGTTACGCGACCGGCATTTTACTTCGCTTGCCTATCGATCACTTATTAGCAACAAAAGCGCAAGCTAGCGATAAAGAGAACTAGGTATCCCAAAGGAGCTGCTACGATCGTTGCAACGAGGTATCCAAGCATGCGCAATACGTGCTTTTTGCTCCCATCTTCCAGCATTCCGTATAAGCAGCTTAATCCAAGTAAAGCAGTAACCGGTATGTATAAGAAGGACACCAAAGACACAATCGACCACAAGGGTTCTATCCCGGTAATTGCAACAACAAGCCCAAACACAACGATCGACGCCAGTGCCTTTGCGCAAATCCGGATGAATTTTGTTGATTGCAACGAACCATCGGGAGTTTTTTGAGCACTCTGTGCCGAATTGACCATTATCCCGTATAAGCAGCTTAATCCGAGCAAGATGGTAATCGGTTCGATTAAGGCATCCGTGATCGTCGTCAAGGCTTCTATTCCAGTAATCATAGAAACAAGCCAAAGCACAACATCCAACGCCAGTGCCTTTGCGAAGATCAGAATGAGTTTTATTGATCGCAAAGAATCATTCGTCGGTTTCTGAGCACTCCGTACTGAATTGACCATTTAATCCCCTGCGCGAAATCACCAGCGCGACAATCCAGTGCTACAGCCATGATACACAAACAGCGCCAATACAGGCGCTGTTTTATCTATTGGTCATCCAATTGATTGCAAGAACGAGAGTCCCGGCCGAGGCCGGTCCGACCTACGAAGTAGAGAGGTAAACCTCTCAGATTCCGTTAGAAAGGAGGTGATCCATCCGCAGATTCCCCTACGGATACCTTGTTACGACTTA
>CAYRGD010000007.1:0-22802 GCA_964423885.1 uncultured Candidatus Saccharibacteria bacterium | reverse complement strand
TGCCGACGTAACAGCTCGAGCGTCGCTTCGAGCGGGCGGGGGATTTCGTGCGTAGCAATAAGCTCGCGACCGCGTTCCGGGTCGTGCAGCGTTTCCTGCTGTTCGAGCGGTGGGGCAGTCGTTTCGACTTCCTGTTCGAGTTGCGGTTCGGTCATACAACACCCCTCCTCGCGCAGAGAAGGGGCTCAATAGGCGGCCCTATGGTAGTCCTTCTGCTGCGGAAGGCCCGGTAGAACCGGGAAATACACTAGAGCTGGTAGCCTGACTCGTGTCCTTGCGGACCATTACAGTTGCGGCACAGTGCCGGGATTTCACCGGACTTCCCCAAGAAAAAATACTTGCGATACTCTAGAGCGAATTCTTACCTCACGACCGTACGAAAGGCGGGGGCAGGTGTCAACGCGCTAGTATGTGTACAAAAAGATGCCGGCCCGGCCGTCAGTCCTGGGGATAGCCTTGGTCGGCATCTTGGTCGGCAACGGGAAGGCGTACGATACAAACTTCGTGCCAGGAGATAGTTTGGCCGCAAGAACCGGTTCCAACTTCCGGATGACCGGCGGGAGCAGGTAGCAGTAGACGACGTCGGCATCGCGTAGATCATAGTTGAACATGTTTCCGACCGTTATATGTGCCCGCTTGAACTGTCGCAAGCGCCAACGAGCCATCAAATACGCAAGCGGGGAGATATCAATCCCGCCGACCATCGCGCCCCGTTTCGCTGCCCCGACCGCTACCGTCCCCGCCCCATACCCAAGCTCGACGAAGTGCGTGCTCTGCGTCACGTTTCCCGTATCTAGAATCGCCTCGATCGCAGCCCTTGGCGTCGCAACCTGCTGGGCCCCGCCGACCGCGGAGAGCATGTGCCCGATCGCAACAAAAAGCAGGATTACGCTGAATGCCAAGCAGCCAATAAGTGTTACAAGTGTCATACATTCAGCGTAACAAGAAAATAACTGCGTACGCAGTTATTTCATGAATTACGGTTCAAAATTTCTATGCCGATTTCCAAGGCACCGAATCTCTGTTCTTCTTCGGGAGTGTAATACTGGTATATTCCCTCGATAAAGGGCAATTCTTCCCAATCCGAATAGTCTGACCGGACGCCATCGTACAGTGCCTTGAATGACGGGTATGCTGTTAGGCGCGTCACTTTGGCTGCAATTTTTTCTTCGTCGTTGTCACTGTTTGTGAATACAATCGTGTCGCCAACTTGTATGCAGCGACGTTTCTCGTCATTCAATCGAAGCTCCGAGACCTTTTGACCTGAGCGCATTTTTTCAAAGGACTTCCCATACAATTTCATCTGGTGCACCATGGCGAAATGCTATCAGAAGACTCCGCAATTTCGGAATGCTAGCAGCTAGCAAGAAAAAAGCTGCCCGCGGGCAGCTTTAGTTGTGATAGAAGTACTCATTAACAAGGAGGTAGTCCTCCTCGCAAAGTTGATGGTCGGCAGTGGGCTCTGCGGTTTTCCTCTTGGGTGCTCCAAGGAAGATTACAGTGAATCCAGATTCGCATTCCTCCAGATAATCTAGAATGTGACAGATTTTTGCCCGAAGGCCGTATTTACAGGTGAACTCATCAAGATTTGAACGGCATGATCGGTTGAGGATTGCCCTGCAAATATGGCGCTTGAGCTTTTCCGAAGAGATATTTTCTGGATCGAGTGATTCGAGGACTTCGATTTCTCTAAATAGTTCTCCGATAGATGAACAAGCGAGAAGGCGAACATCCTCTTTGTCCGATCCAGCGCACAGGATCTTCCGCTTAATTCCGCGTGTTGTCTTGAGCCGACTAATTACTGGAATGCCTCCAGCGTTTTTGATCTCATCCAGCTGGTTCAGGTCAGTTGAAAAAGTAGATGACAACAGTACTGCAACCTCATCGGGCGTAAGCAAGTGTTGCCAGCGCTTGATCTTTTGACGAAACAGCAGTTTGTAAAAAGCTTCTGCAAGCCAGTCCTTAATTATTATGACTTCCAGAATAAGTCGAAAAATAAGCAGTAGAGCAAGTGGCACTGCGCATATCACGATTAGAATTATTACCCTATCCATATCTCATCCCTCCAAAGGAAAGTTTGAAAGGATGCTTTGACACCCCTCATTCCTCAGGAGAATGCGCCTGTCTCCAAGAGAATGAGAAGTGTCATTTTAAACCTGTTGTTAGGGTACTTCTTGAACAAAATACCTTACAATATCATATTGTATTTGTCAATATATTAAATACCAATTATTACAAACAAAAAAACCACCAAAGCGGTGGCAATTTGCTGCTTTGTTGGTGGACCCGGGCGGAATCGAACCGCCGTCCGAAAGGAGAGCGAGCGTGGTTGACGAGCGTATGGTTCCCCGCGTTTGCTTAGGCGCGCTACTCGGGGAGACTTGCGCGCAGCAGCCTGACAGGTGTCGCGAATGCCGGCGAGTCAGGCGGTACCGGTATCACGGCGTTCGGTGTTTAGGCGAACGCAGGTGCGAACGAGAACGCTTGCGCGAACGCGTTACGCACTTTTGAGACTACAGTGTTTGCATGTAGAGGTGCGTGGGCGAAAGATTAACGAGGAAAGCACACATCCTCGGCTCGAGTACGGATCACTCTTGATCCTCCCGTCGAGACCAGATCGGGCCCAACTGTTAAGCCGATGCACTCTAGCACACCGCAAGGTTTCTTTCAATCGGGGAAAAGTCGGGTATACTGCCCCTGTCTGGAGGCCGCCATGGAACGCAAACAGAAGTACGACTATCTGATTTTGGGAACCGGCAACTCGGCGTTGACGCTCGGCGCGCTGCTTGCAGACGCCGGGTACCGCATTTGCATGCTCGAAGCGCATGACATTCCTGGCGGCTACGCCCAGTCGTTCAAGTGGGGCGACTTCTACTTCTGCGGCCAGGTGCACTACATTTGGGGCTGTGCGCCCGGCGGGCGGATCTACGAGTTTTTGAAAAAGATCGGGCTCGAAAAGGAAATCACGTTCGAGCTGTTCGATCCCGACGGGTACGACCACATGGTGATGCCCGACGGCAAGCGGGTAAAGATCCCGTACGGGTTCGGCAAGCTGGCCGAGAGTATCGAGGCGTCGTACCCCGGCCAGGGCGACAACGTGCGCAGGTTTACCAAAGTGCTCGACGATATCCGCCGGGAACTCAAACAGATTCCGGAGCGCAAGATCACGCTCTGGGACATTGTCACCCAGGGCTGGCAGTATCCGACTTTGCTCCGCTATCGCACCAAGACGTTGCAAGACGTGTTCGACGAGTGCGGCTTGAGCAGAGAAGCGCAGGCAGTGCTCATCGCGAATGCCGGCGATATGATGTCGCCGCCCAACGAATTGACGATTTTCGCCTACATGGGCTTATTCTGCGGCTACAATACCGGCGCCTATTATCCGACCAAGCATTTCAAGCATTACATCGATACCTTAGCGTCGTTCATCACGAGCCACCGCGGCTGCCATATCTTTTACGAAACCGAGGTTTCAAAGATCTACACGTCCGGCAATCGTGTCACAGGGGTGGAAAGTAAGGACGGCAGGAAATTCACGGCGGACAAGATCGTGTCGAACATCGACCCGCGGCGGACTGCTGAGATGATCGGGATGCATAAGTTTCCGCGGAACTGGCAGCGGAAGCTCGACTACAAGTACTCACCGTCCGGGATCATGATCTATCTAGGGTTGAAGGATATTGATCTTCGCAAGCACGGTTTCGGGTCGTTCAATATCTGGCACCTTGAGCAGTGGGATATGAACACGATGTGGAAAGAACAGGCCCACGGCGACTTTTCGAAGCCCTGGCTATTCATTTCGACCCATACCTTACACACCAAGGAAAAAGGTGTCGCGCCGGAAGGCTGCGAGATCATGGAAATCGCGAGCTACACGGAGTACCAATGGCTCAAGGATATCCAGCAGCGCAGCCGTGAGGAGTACGAGCGCGAGAAAGAACGGCTGGCCGAACGGATGATCGATCTCGTCGAGCAGAAGTATCTGCCAGGTTTGCGTAACCATATCGTAACCAAGGTGGTTGGGTCGGCGTCGACGAACGAGGATTACGCCTGGGCGCCACAGGGCAACGCGTACGGGATGGCCTTTACGCCGAATCAAGTCGGGCCAGGCCGGTTCGGGTTCGATACGCCGTGGGAAAACTTCTACTTGTGCAACGCGAGCGCTGGCTACGCCGGCATGCACGGGACGACCGGTAACGGGTGCAATCTGTACACCCAGCTGACCGGGGACGTATTCTATAGCGGCAAAACCGCGCCGGATGACGAAGAGCTGATCGCGGCGCTACCGCAACACTACCCTCACCGATTCAAGTAAGAGTCCGCAATGAGTGCTGCTGCCCGGATACCGGATCGGGCAGCGCCTTCCGTCCACGGGGCATTCAGATAGTCGCCCGCGAAGTACAGCTGGTTCTGCCCTTGGTGTTCGCGCATGAACTCACGGACGGTGCCGATGTAGCCATGGTCGAACTTCGGCATGGCGTTCGGCCAGCGTGCTAGCGCCAGCGGCCTAATGTCGCGTTCGCGGCCGCGCAGCTCCGGGCAGACTTGTGGCAGGAGCGCGGTCGTGCGGTTGAAGACTTCGGTATCGGAGGCATCCATGAGTTGGCGGGCAAACGCCTCGCGCAGGTAGACGTGCATGACGCCGAAGCGGCCGTCGGTGAACGCGTCGCTCTTGTTCTGCTCAAAGGTGTAGCTCGCGATCGGCTCATGCTCGACGAACGGCACGTAGGTGCAGTGCGAGCGGTCGGCGGCATCGTGAGGCACCATAAGGCCGACGGTGATGGTCGCGGCATACCGCGCAGAGGATAGGACGCGTTCTTGCTGTGGCGTGGGACTGGTAAGGAGTAACCGGGCGGCGTATGCCGGTACTGCAACTACTGCCGCGTCGAACCGTTCCCGGTTTGTATCAAACGTAAGTGTCACGCCTGCGTCGGATCCTTCGATTCGGCGGATGCTGGCACCGTACCTGACATCTGCGCGATCGGCTAGCGCCCGGGCGATCGCCGCGATGCCGCCTTGGGTGTAGCGCGGCGTAAACTTGCGGGTCGGCGAAATCATCATCTGCAGCAACGACGTGAGGGCAGCCGCGCTGATCTCGTCGGTGCGATGGAACTGCATCGCCCCGGTGAACGGGTCGGCGATGAAGTCGTTGATTTCCTTGTGGATGTGGCGGCTAAGGTAGCTGGCAGCGTCGCTGACATCGAGCTTTGCCGGCAGCGACGATAGGTCGAAGAAGTCGAGCGGCGTCTTGACCGATCGGATACGGACCAGCCAGCGCAGCAGCGCGATCCGAGCCGGGATCGATAGGAGCGGCTGGTGGATGATGTCGTGCAAGCCGCGCAGATGCAGGATATGGGTCTTGCCGTTGCGCATAAAGCGCTGTGACGGAAAGCGGTCATAGGGAATCCATGGGATCCCGAGCTCGTCGGCGAACGCCTTCATCTGCGTGTAGTTGTCAGAAAAGAAGTCGGCGCCGCCTTCGAACCGCAGCCCGTCCACATCGGCCGTCTGCATCCGGCCGCCGGGGCTGGGCTGCGCCTCGAAAACCGTCGCCTTGATCCCACGGCGTGCGAGTTCGTGTGCAGCCGCAAGGCCGGCGATGCCGGCTCCAAGAACCGCGACCGATGGTGATGAATTGCGCGTGGTGTTCATCTGGTATACTGCTCACGGTCAGTCTACCGATAGGGAAGCGAGCGACAAGTATGCGCTACAGTCTTTGCATCATCGGCGCAGGCCCGGCGGGCCTGGAAGCCGCGCTCCAGGCGCAGGCAGCAGGATTGCCGTACGTCCTCATCGAACGCTATGGCCCAGGGTCGTACATCGACAAGACGATGCGGAATAAAAAGTTTTACCATGTCTACGGCCGCAATACGGCTCCGCACAAGGGCATGCTCGACTTTCCGGATCGGACGCGCGGGTACGAATTGGTTGACCGCTGGAAGCGCCAAGCCCAAGGACTCAACTTTAAGCCGGATACGAACGTTCTATCGGTAACGAAGCACGATGATCATTTCACGGTCGAGACCTCGGAAGGAACGATAGAATCCACGTTCGTACTGCTCACTAGCGGCACGTTCGAGAACTACCGGCGGCTCGGCCTTGAGCAGGAAACTACGCTTTCAAATGTCCACCACGAGTACGATTACTACACTGAATACGAAGACGAGCGGATCGTAGTGGTAGGCGGTGGCAACAGTGCGCTTGAAACTGCTGTCGGTGTCGCGGAAAACGGTCTTAATAAGGTCCTGCTCGTTGTCCGTAAGCCCGATTTCCATCCGAGCGCGACGCAGAACAACCGGGATGCCGTAGCCGAGCTGCGGACGAAAAATCTGGTGACGCCGATTTTCACTGCCCAGATCACGGCGATCGCTTCTGATGAACTCACGATGACAGTCGACGGTGCGCCGGAGCAGTTGCCGTACGATCGGCTGTTTATCCAAATCGGATTCGAGCAACCGGTCGAGTTCCTGGGCCGCGTCGGCGTCGAGTTGCGCGATGGGTTACCGGTGTTCGACGACCGGTTCGAGTCCAACCAGCCGGGTCTGTATATCGCCGGCGCACTCACTGGCGCCGATTCCGTGATCGAGGCCTGCGACCAAGCGACCGGGATTATCGGCCGCTTAGCAACGACGCGCACTCGCTAGCGAGCCGCGTAGTCAGTGCTAGCAACGCGGCTTGGATGTCGGGATCCCTACGCAATGTGTCCATCTGCGTTGCGACGCGTTCGATGTCGCCGCTCGTCGCAGTCGTAGTCTGAAGCAGGGCGACTGCGCTGGCCGTCGTGGTACCGGCCCCGATATGGACTGCAAGCGCTTGGTACCATGCCGCAACCGATATTGTCGGCAGGTCGGGGTAGAGGTCGAGCGTATCCGTACGGCGGAAGACGGCAGCGACGTCGTTCCAGCCTGAAAAGCGTGGTCCGCTCTGCTCGTCCTCAAGGAATTTTGTCGCTGTTTTCTCCGGCCAGTCCATCGCTGTTCGGTATAGGCCTACATCATGGGCAAGTTCTTCGCGGCGCAGGTCGATCCAGTTGTGGAGTTCGGAGCCGAGCAGGAACGGATTCGTGATGCGCGGCAGGGAGTCCGGGTCGACACCGTGGTGCGTATCCGTACGCTTCAGGATCCCGATGTGGCGGATATCAGGGAACACGGAACCGAGCCAAAACTGTTCTTGTTCGGATCCGCTGAATCCCGGTTGCGCCTGCATGGCATAGGCGATGTGGCTGATCGGTGTCGGCATATCACGCTCCGTGCAGGTCGCGTTCGAGCTGGCGCTTGCGGTGTTTCCGCTTCAAGCGGTCCCGTTTTTCGTACTGCTTCCGGCCCCGGCCTAATCCTAACTCCAGCTTGGCGAAGCCGCGTTTCAGGTAAAGCTTGGTGGGAATGAGCGTCAGGCGCTTTTCTTGTAACTTGCCGATCAACTGGTCGATTTCCTTGCGGTGTACCAAGAGCGTCCGCGTCCGAGTGGGCGCATCGCCCGCGCCGATGTGCAGATTGGTTACTACCAGTTCCGGCTCGCCACCGGTGCGGGAGTACGCGATGCGCGCAAAACTGCCCCGCAAGTTGACCTTGCCGGCCCGGATCGCCTTGATTTCGGCACCCAACAGCACGAGCCCGGCTTCGATATGCTTGTCGAACTCGTAATCGTGCAGGGCGCGTTTATTGATGCTCACGATATGCTCCGCCATACCGAGAGTATACACAGGATCCCTTGCCCATTCATACCTGGCACGGTAATACTTGAACCATGCGAGGGAAGTTTATCGTACTCGACGGCGCCGACGGTGCAGGCAAGGACACCCAGGCCGACCGGTTGCTGGCGGCTGCGGAGCGACGTGGCATGTCGGCGGCGGTTATCCGGTTTCCCGCATACGACCAGACGTTCTCGGGCCAAACGATCCGTGCGTACCAGTCGGGCGAGTTCGGGGAGTTGGCCGACTGCCATCCCAAGCTCGTGTCATATCTGTACGCGGTTGACCGGTACGAACTGCAGCCGGAATTGAACCGCCTGCTCGACACGCACGACCTGGTGATCGCGTCGCGGTATGTGGTGTCGAACGTCGCGTACATGGCGGCCCGCCTGCCTCGGGCAGAGCGCCCGGCCTTCCGTACCTGGCTCGAACGGCTCGATTACGAGGTGCTCAAGAACCCGCGCGAGGATATGGTCGTGTTCTTGTCGCTGCCGACCGAACTGTCGGATACGCTCATCGCGAAACGCGGGACTGCCGCGCGCGATCTCAATGACGAGAACGCCGCGTACCGCGCCGAGGTCTTGGGCGAGTACGAAGCCCTGTGCGATGCGCATGCCCATTGGCGCAAGGTGGCGTGTAACGCTGGCGATTCGATCCGACCGATCGACGATATCGCCGCCGAGCTCGAAGCTATGGTATTTGAGCGTATGCCCGCCGGGGTGGCCGCATGAACCGGGGTGGCGCGCTGCCCAGCCAGTTTATCCGCCAGATCTCGCGGCTTGGCCAACTGACACTTGGCGGCAAGCCTGTGCCCGACGACCAGATCAAGCCTGCGAGCTACGACCTGACGCTCGGCGACCGGGCCTGGTGCGTCAAATCGACGTTCCTGCCCACCAGCGCCGAGCCGATCGAGGAGATTATCGAGCGGTACCAGCTGTATTCCTTCGGCCTGGATAAGCCCGCGGTGCTGACCGTCGGCTCCACCTACGTGATCGAGTTGCAAGAACGGTTCGCGCTCGATGCGGATATCTCGGCGCTCGTAAGTCCCAAGAGCAGCTCGGGTCGGATCAACCTGTGGGTGCGGACGCTGGCCGACGCCTATCCGCGGTTCGACCGAATTCCTCGCGGCTACAAGGGCAAGGTCTATGCGCTTGTGAGCCCCAAGAGCTGGCCGGTTCGGATCCGCCCGGGCGATTCCGTGACCCAGGTGCGGTTCTTTAAGGGCACCACCGGGCAGCTGTCGAACTTCGAGCTGGCGCTCCTCAATAAGGAAGTCGGGCTCATCTATAATCCCGACGGCACGCCGATCGACGATGCCGAGTCGATCGCCGATGACGGTGTCATGCTCACCGCCGACCTCGACGCTGACATCAGTGCCTACCAAGCCAAGCACACGATGGAGGTGCTTGACCTGCAGAAAGTCGGCGGCCATAATGCCGCGGATTTCTTTTATCCGGTGCAGCGCAACAAGCACCGCGAGCTCATTCTGAAAGAAGGGGAATTCTACATCCTGCCGTCGTTCGAGTACGTCCGCGTCCCGCTCGATTACGCGTCCGAGATGGTGGCGTACGATATCGCCGCCGGCGAATTCCGGTCGCACTATGCGGGCTTCTTCGATCCCGGTTGGGGCTTCGGCAAGAACGGCACGGTCAAAGGCGCCCCGGCCGTGCTGGAAGTATTGCCCCATGAAACCGCCATCCTCCGCCACCGTCAGCCGGTGTGTAAGATGATTTACGAACGGCTCATCGCTCCGGCCGAAAAGGTCTACGGCGTGAGTCTCAAATCGCACTACCACAACCAACGCGGCCCGCAATTAAGCAAGCACTTCCGCTGATAAAAAAAAAAGACCGTGCACGTGTGCACGGTCGGTGGCCGGTTACCTCCACGCTTACGCGGGTGGTAATCTGTTGTCTTTGGTTGGAGCGCGCCGGGCAACCCAGCGGGCTTTGAGCGAGTCGAACTGGCAGTAAAATCTGTAGGCTATGAAGAACATCACGAGCACACAGACAATGCTGACTTCAAGGTCCGAACGGACCAACGGCAGTTCGTCTATCAATTATTAGCCTCCTCCCATGGCGCAGGATACATCGGCGGATATAATCTCCCCGATGCGGGCGCACGGTGTTCGGCGGGCAGTCGCCCTGTTGCCAGTAGAAAAAGAAACAGGACGAACATCCCGACAATGATCACATGCCAGAAAACAATTTGGCGGTGTGACATATCCTCCTTAGTAAAAGTAAATTTCCCGCCTCTTTGAAGGACGCGAGATACCTTGGAATGCTAGCCCTCCGTTGCCGGCCGGTCAAGCGGCTGGCGGTAGACCGGTGCGCTCGTACAGTACAAATGAGAACGGGTAGACGTGCTGCTCATCCGTGAGGTGTTCGGTACGAGAAACTTCTCGCCACAGTAGGGGATCGATAGTGGGGAATGTCACGTCACCGGGAATGTCGGCGCACACTTCGGTGATATCGAGCTTGTCCGCCCGATCGAAGAGCAGCGCATAGATCTCGCCGCCGCCGATCACCGCTGCTTCATCGGATCCCGTCTGCCCGGCGGCCGCAAGCGCCTCGGCAACGGAATGCACAACCACGATACCGTCCGCAGCATAGTCCGACTGCGTCGTCAGTACGATATTCGTCCGATTGGGCAACGGTCGGCCGATCGACTCGAAGGTCGAACGGCCCATGATGATCGGCTTGTCCAGCGTTACTGCTTTGAAATGTTTGAGGTCGTCGGGCAGGTGCCACAGCATCGTTTGGGCGCCGCGCTTGCCGATAACGCCGTTAGCTGCGACCGCGGCGACGAGTGAAATCGTCATGGGGTAGGACTTCAGACCGCCATCGGCGCGGCGATGGCTGGTTCGTACGCGTAGTCGTGCAGTTCGATATCGGCCATCGTAAAGTCTTCGATGTTCTTGATTGTGGGATTTAGATGCAACGCTGGCAGCGGTTTCGGTTCGCGCGTCAACTGCTCGCGCACCTGGTCGAAATGGTTGTGGTAAATGTGGGCGTCGCCGAGCGTGTGGACGAACTCACCCGGTTCCAAATCGCACACCTGCGCCACCATATGTAGCAGCAGCGAATACGACGCGATATTGAACGGTACGCCCAAAAACATGTCGCAGCTGCGCTGGTACATTTGCAGCGACAGCTTGCCGTCTGCAACGTAGAGCTGGCTAAACATATGGCAGGGCGGCAGCGCCATCTGGTCGAGCTCGCCCGGGTTCCAGGCGGTAAGGATCAAACGTCGGTCGGTAGGATCGGTTTTGATTTTTTCAATTACCTGCGCCAGCTGGTCGATCTCGGTGCCGTCGGGTTTGCGCCAGTGGCGCCACTGTACGCCGTAGACGCGGCCCAGGTCGCCCTCGAACTTCGCTTTGGGTTTCCAGTACGGCGCCTCGGCGTTGGCCCGCCAGATTTTCGACCCCAACGCTTCGAGTTCGTTATTGTCCGACGAGCCTTTGATGAACCACAGCAGCTCGGCGGTGACCGACTTCATTGCCAGTCTCTTGGTCGTCGTGGCCGGGAAGCCCTGCGACAGGTCGTATCGCATCTGCATCCCAAAAACACCCCGTGTGTCTACGCCTGTCCGGTTCGGCTTATCCGTACCGTGCTCCAGGATATGCCGGAGCGCATCCAGATACTGCCGCATGTTCCCTCCTCACCTTCGTTACTTGTCGCAATCTTGATGATTGTTGTCAAATCTGATAGTTTATCTCGTTGTTTAACAACAAAAGCATGGCCTGGCGAGGCGTCGAACATACGCACCCTCTGAAGTAATTCGGAGTGGTTGGAGACTGGTATGGCACGGATTAAGGGTGTCGGGGAGCTAGATTGGGCGCTGCTGCAATCCGATCAGTTTTCGGAGCAATTGTGTTTTGAAGTACGCGATGACTTGATACGCGATGGTGGGTATGCACAAGAAGGCGACACGTTTCATCAATATGCTCTGTTTTTGATCCTGGATAAGACACCGGTTTCGGACGAAGAGTATATGGAGGAATATGAACGCGACGTAATTTGCCCAATTACGGCGCTACTAACTGCAAGGCCGCGTTGGTCAGACGAGAGCATAAGCGGTTTTGAGGATTGCACAGAGATGCATCCACCCAGATTTTTTGTTCCCAGCATTACTCAATTAATTGACGAGTTTACATTGGATCTAGGAGTGCCAGTGCAGTGCCTGGCCTGTTCAGATGGCGGCAAGCTCTTTATCCGCCTAATAATTCACTGCGACAAGATCTATTATCCGGATCGTTTCCTCCGTGCGACGGCAAAGAAATTCAATCGCTGGATTCAAGAGAACAAAGCTCGGTAACAGTTTGAGCTGGACAAAATATCCAGCTCTTTTCTTTTGTGTGGCACATCCGTAAACTTATCAACACACGATGACGGAGCTACCAACTCCCGAGTGTAGCGCGATCAGTCGGCGTACAGGCTGAAGAGTGATCCCGCAAGGGATAACTCGGGTGGAACCTCCCGCTTGTCGGGACCCGAGACCAGTAATGGTCTCGTTTTGTTTGAAAGGAGTATGTATGGCGGAATCGCACGACCAGCACGATGAACTCTATAAGATGCGGCATAGCGCAGCGCACTTGCTGGCTGCCGCGGTGCAGCAGCTGTGGCCGGACGTGAAGCTGGGTGTCGGGCCAGTGATTGAAAATGGATTTTACTACGATTTTGATTTGAAACACAGGATTATTGAAGAAGATCTGCCGAAGATCGAAGAGACAATGAAAAAAATCGCGGCCGAGAATTATGGCTATGAGCGAGAAAACGTTTCCACTACTGAAGCGAAAAAGCGGATGAAAAAGCTTAATCAACCCTTTAAGATTGAGCTTATTGAGGCAATTGAAACAACTGGTGATACGCGTATCTCTGATAAAAAGTATGAAGAAACTGTTGAGAGTGTTTTTGATGTAAATAAGGATACTGTCTCTTTGTATAAGACGGGGGAATTCGTTGACTTGTGTCGTGGCGGGCATGTCAAATCCACCAAGGATATCGGGCCGTTCAAGCTGCTGTCGGTCGCGGGCGCGTACTGGCGCGGCAAGTCCGATAACGCGCAATTACAGCGTGTCTACGGCACCTGCTGGCCGACGCAAGGCGAGCTCGACGCGTACCTTGCCGAACTCGAAGAGGCCAAGCAGCGCGACCACCGCAAGATCGGCAAGGAGCTGGGCCTGTTCACGTTCGATCCGCTCATTGGCCCCGGTCTGCCGGTGTGGCTGCCCAAGGGCACGATCTTCCGCGACCTCATCGAGCAGATGGCACGGAAGAAAGAAGCCGAACAGGGCTATCAGCGGCTGGTCACGCCGCATCTGGCTAAGCAGGAATTGTTTGAAACCTCGGGCCACTTGCCCTACTACGCCGACACGATGTATCCGGCGATGGAGCTCGACGACGGCAACTATTACCTGAAGGCCATGAACTGTCCGATGACCCACCTGGTGTTCCGGCAGACGCCGCACAGCTACCGCGAGTTACCGGTGCGCTACGCCGAGTACGGCACGGTCTACCGCCACGAGCTGTCGGGCACGCTCGCCGGGTTGCTACGCGTGCGCATGCTGTCGATGAACGACGCGCATATCTACTGCCGCGAGGACCAGATCGAGGACGAGTTCCTGAAAGTGATGGAATTGCACAAGTTCTACATCGACCTGTTCGGGATCAAGGACTACTACATGCGGTTGTCGCTGCACGATCCCAAAAACAAGAAGAAGTACATGGATGAGCCCGAGCTGTGGGAGTTTTCGGAAAACGCGATCCGGCGGGTGATGCAGCAGTCGGGCTTGGAGTACCGCGAGGCGATCGACGAGGCCGCATTTTACGGACCCAAGATCGACTTCCAGGTGCGGTTCGTGGGCGGGCGCGAAGAGACGCTTGCGACCAACCAGCTTGATTTTGCCGCCGGCAACCGGTTCGGGTTGGAATATACGGATAGCGACAGCGCCAAGAAGAAAGTGTACGTGATCCACCGTGCGCCGCTCGGCACGCACGAACGGTTCGGCGCGTTCCTGATTGAGCACTACGCCGGTAAGTTCCCGCTATGGCTCGCGCCAGTACAGGCGAAGGTGCTCCCGATTGCCGATCGGCATATCGACTACGCCAACTCGGTGGTGGCGCGGCTTGCCGAGGCAGGCTACAGGGTTGAGCTCGACGACCGGCAGGAGAGCGTGGGCAAGAAGATCCGTGCCGGCCAGACCGAACGGGTGCCGTACCTGCTCATTGTCGGCGATGCCGAGGTGGAATCGGGCGGCGTGGCGGTGCGGTCGCGCGACAAGGGCGATGAGGGTGTTAGTTCGGTCGAGGACTTACTGCAGCGGATGCATGGGGAGCCGAATCCGTTGAGATAGTAATATTGCAAAGGCAATGATCTTTTATAGGGGTAGGAGGGCTCAAAGTTGCGAAGCCCGCCCTCCTACCCCTACCACCCCACCTCCCGGCACGCTAAAGGTAAATCAGTGCAAGGAAAACAAAGCCCCTCAGTTGAGGGGCTTTGGGGTATTTGAGAGGTGGTTACTCGGACTTCTCTTCGGGCTCGACGGCGGCTTCGTCGCCTTCGGCAGGGGCTTCGGCTTCTTTGTCCTTGCCAAGCTCTTCGATCGCGGCCTGTTCGGCGGCGGTGTCTTCGGTCAGTTAAGCCTGAAGCTCTTCGTCGCTCTTCGGCTCGTTGACCAAGGCGACCACGTCTTCCGGATCGTCGAGGATCTCGATCGTCGACGGGACTTTCAGATCGCTGACGCGGATGATGTCTTCGAAGGTCTTAAGGACGCTCACGTCGACATCGATCTCGCTGATAAGATCGGTCGGGAGCGCCTTCACCTCGACCTCGGTCTTGTTGGTGACCAGGCTGCCTTCCAGATCAACGACGGCCGGGGCGTCGCCCACGAAGTTCAGCGGGATTTCGGTTTGGACCGTTTCCTTGAGGTTGACGGCGTAGAAGTCGGCGTGGATCGGCACGTCGAGCACCGGATCAAGCTGGACGTCTTGGATGAGTACTTTTACGGTTTTGCCGCCGTCGATGGCAAGGTCGATCAGGGTATTGCCGCCTGCGGCGCCGTAGACCTTCCAGAACGTTTTGCGGTCGACGGTAACCGGGGAGTTGTCGATGCCGAAGCCGTAGACTACCGCTGGCAGTTCACCGGCACGGCGGAGCGGTTCCGGCTTTTCGCTGGCAGTCCGTGGTCGGGCGGTAAGGGTGTGCATGTCGCTCATAGTGGTTATTCCCCAAGTGATTTGAACATGGTCCGGAAGTCGCCGTTGAACCGTTTGAGCTCAAGATGCAGGTCGAGCACGTCGTCGCTCGTCATGCCGTCTTTCGCCGGTGCGCGGTCGTGGTGGCCGGCCACGTAGAGTACTAATGTAGGATGGTGGCCGCGCTGGCAGCTTGCCTGCACGAGGACATGGTTGTCGATCGCGCCGCGAACCCGGATTTCATCGATCTCGAACGACCGCTTGCAGACTGGGCAAACCAATTCGCGCTGGACTCTTGCGAGCAGCTCGTGCAGTGCATCGTCTCGCATGTGCGTGTCCTCCGATGCGCGGTATCGTACCTGGTAGCGGTGCCGCTGTCAAACCGGATTCCGGGGCATGGTATCATGGATCCATGTGTTTTTCGCCTGCTGCCAGCTTCGTCGTGAGCGGTACGTTGGCCGTTGCCGGCACGGCCGTGCTGTCGAAGGGCGTGCCGAGGCGCGAGTTGCCGGTCGCGGTCGCGCCGTTATTCTTCGCCGTGCAGCAGTTCACCGAAGGGATCGTGTGGCTGTACTTGTATGATACCGGCCCGGTCCGCCAAGTAGCCGTAGCCGTCTTCAGCGCCTTCGCGTTCCTCTTTTGGCCGGTCTACGCGCCGGTGGCAGCGCTGGCTGCTGAACAGGATGTACGCCGGAAAGCCGTGATCCGTTACTGCATCGTGGCAGGCATCGCTACGGCCGGATACTTCCTTATCCAGTTCCTTGCAACGGGCGTCGACGTCTCGCTGGAAGAAGGCTGCCTCCAGTACCAGGCGCACATGCCGTGGCAAGTGGGTTTGCTGTATTTGGCCGCGACCAGCCTGGCACTCGGTACGTCCAGCATGGGCTACCTTCGTGCGATGGGCGTGGCAGTATTCCTTGGCGCTGCGGCTGCGTACATTGTGTATCCGTTTGCGCTCGCCTCGGTCTGGTGCTACTTTGCGGCCGCTGCCAGCTTGTTGCTTGCGCTGCACTTCTTCCGGTTCGCCAAACGCGGCAAGCAGTTCTAACGTCCGTCCGTCCGTTCCTTGGCCTGCTGCTGTCGCCAGGCAGCGATGGCAGCATGGTTGCCTGATAGCAAGATTTCTGGGACAGCCAATTCGCCAAGGTCGCGGCTGACCGGTGCGTACCGTTCCGGCCGGGTATAGTGCGGGTATTCGAGCAGCCGCCGGCCGGTATCGTCGGTGAGCGAGAAGGATTCTTCGTGGCTCGATGCGTCGTCTCCCAGGACACCAGGCAATAGTCTGGCAACGGCATCGGTGATCATCGCCGCCGGCAGTTCGCCGCCGGTCAGCACCACGTCGCCGATCGACAGTTGCTCGTCTACAAGCCCACGGATCCGCTCGTCGAAGCCTTCGTAGTGGCCGGCAATAAGGATTAGGTGTTGCCCGCTTGCAGTCAGCCGCTCGGCGTGCGCTTGGTCGAACCGCGAGCCTTGTGGCGTCAGCAGGATCACTCGGGCATCCGGCGTCCGCAGTTCGGCGAGTGCTCGGTCGACTACGTCAACCTTAAGCACCATACCGGCACCACCGCCGTACGGGCTGTCGTCGACGGTCTTATGGGTATCCGTGGTCCAGTCGCGTAGGTTTCGGACGGTGATCGCTATGGTGCCGTCCGCAACAGCGCGTCCGAGAATGGACTGCTGCACGAACGGTTCTACCATTCCGGGAAACAGGGTGAGGATCGTGAAGCGCATGGGTGTCCGTGCCGTGATAGCCGACACGCCGCGGTGGGCGGCGTGTCTTGGGGCTTAGAGGATCGAGGTTGGGTTTTCTTGCTCGGGCTCGTCGGGAGTGTGGGGGATCGGGGTTTCGGTCGGGAACTCGAGCGGGGATCCCATATCGTGGATGCCGGTGCCGTGGGCGTCGTTCATTGCCGGCAGTTCGGTCTGCTCTTCCTTCGGGACGTACGAGCCGCCCTCGGGTTCGTCGATCTTCAAGTTGACGCGGGAATTGTTCTTGGCGCCCAGGACGCGCAGCAGGGTCCGGATCGCTTTGGCGGTCCGCCCTTCCTTGCCGATGATCTTGCCCATGTCGCTCGGGTCGACGCCGAGGGTGATGAGCACGCCCATCTCGTCGACCTTGCGATCGACCTTTACCTTGTCGGGATTATCGACGAGCTCGCGGACAACCAGTTCGACGAACTGTTGGTCTTTTTCCATCGGTTACTCCTTGGTGTCCTCGGCGGGTGCGTCGGTTGCCGTGGCGGTGTCGGTCGGTTCAGCCGGTGTCTCCGCTACGTCCTCGGCCGGTTCTGTTGCCGTATCTTCGGGTGCAGCCGCGGTATCGGTCGCAGCGGGCTGTTCGGCCGGTGTTGCTTCGGCGGCCGGTTCCTCGTGCTTGCCCGGGCGGACCGGACGCAGGTGGATCTTGATCTGTTTGTGGCTGACGCCCTGCTTGGTGAGCAATTTGGCGATCGTGTTCGACGGCTGGGCGCCTTGGTCGAGCCAGCGCGTCACCTCGGTTTCATTGACCACTAGCTCCTTCGAGCGGGGGTTATAGTGGCCGACAACGCTTACGTACTTGCCCGTGACCGGAGCAGTGTGCTCGGCGACGACGATGCGGTAATGGGGCTGGTGTTTCTTGCCGGTGCGGCGGAGGCGGATGCGGAGCATGGATACTCTTCCTTAGCTGCGTTTTGGTGTTGCCAGTGTAGGGTTTTCCAGGAGTTTCGTCAAGATTTCCGGGTATGCCCGGCCGAACGTGGCGGCGTCCACGGGCCGTTTGCCGTCCCACTGGAGCTCCTCGATCACGAACCGGCCGTGGTCGAGGTGTCCGCGCTTCACGATCAGTCTCACGCCAAAGGCAGTATCGTAGATGCCCGGCCAGGGAAAGAATGCGCGGAATTTCCGGTCGAGCTCGGTGGCGTCGACCGTCCGCAGGTCGACCTGGCCGTCTGCTTTTGTGAGGCGGCGGGTAAGCGGCGCATCGGTCGCGGGCTGTGGTGTCGGCCTGTCTTGGCCATCCAGATACCGAGTCAGGGCGGTGACGACCGTTGCGCCTGCCAGATCCGCTAGTGCACCGAACAGGTCGGGAGTAGTCGCGTCGGGCAAGATCGGCAGCCGGTGCTGCGACAGGACCGGGCCGGTGTCGAGCGTGGGCTCCAGGAGCATATAGGTGAGGCCGGTTTCTGGGTCGCCCTCCAGGATCGCCGCTTGGATGGGCGTCGCACCGCGGTGGCGGGGCAGGAGCGAGGCGTGGATATTGACCATGCCGTGCGTCGGCAGCGCGAGCGCGTCGGCAGGGATGAGCTTGCCATAGGCGACGACGAGTGCCAGGTCGAGCTCGAGCGGGGCAAGGAGCGTGGTGATCTCCTGCGCCGTGGCCGGTGTCGCGACGGCGATACCAGCCTGCCTCGCCAGCCGTTCGACGGGTGACGGCGTCACAGTCTGCGTCCGCCCGACCGGTTTCGCGGGCTCGGTGATGACGAGTTCCGGGTACCAATCGGCATCAAGTAACGCTTGGAGCACAGTCGCCGCGAAGACCGGTGTCCCAAAGAATACGAAGTGCGGTTTATGCGTCATGTTGGCGCTTCGCCTCGTAGGCCTTGAGGGCTGCGGCACGGTCGTCGCACCGGTCGATGATGAGCGTGCCGTCCAGGTGGTCGATTTCGTGCTGGATGATGCGGGCCAGTAGGCCGCTCGCGCGGAACTGGACCGTCGTGCCGTCGTCGGCATCGGTACGCACCTTGATTTTGGTTGCGCGGCGTACCGATACCTCGATCCCGGGCAGCGACAGGCAGCCCTCGTCCATCCGGGACTGTTCGCGGCTGGCGGAAATGATCTTGGGGTTGCGCAGTACCATAAGCGGGATCGCGTCTTGTTTGCGTTCGCCCTTGCCTGGCCGGTACTCGATCACGGTAAGCCGGATATCGTGGCCGACTTGCGGCGCGGCAAGCCCAAGGCCGTCGACCGAGCGCATCGTCTCGACCATGTCGGCGATAAGCCGCCGCAAGGCCGGGGTCATCGGCCCGGCTTTTTGGGCCGGGGACGTGAGGATGGTGTCCGGGTATTCGACGATCGGAAGCAGTGCCATAACGGACGATCCTATCACCGTTCGCCTGCCTCGACAAGCCGCCTGGACAGCGCATAGGTTGCCAAGAGGCGGTCAACGGAGGCGGCGATGGAGTACTGTTCGGCGTGTACTGCCGCCGCCCGGCCGTATTGGTGCCGTAGCGCGGGGCGGAGCAGGAGTTGGCGGACCGCGGCGGCGAAGGCCGTTTTCGTAGGTTTCGTGACAATGCCGGTTTGGCGGTGCAGGACGATTTCCGACGTACCGGGCGCGTCGGCTACGACCGCAGGCAGTCCGGCGGCCTGGGCTTCGATCACGGTCAGTGGATGGACCTCGGACGTCGATGCGGAAACGAACGCGTCGGCGGCGGCATAGAGGTCGGGCATCTCGTCGTACCCGACGTTGCCCGTGAACCGTACCCGGTCGGCGATGCCGAGCTTATCCGCGCACGCGAGCAATTCGTCCCGCTGGGGGCCGTCGCCGGCGATCACGAGGACGGCGTGGGCGGGCAGCTGCGGCATCATCCCGAGCAATGGCCCGATCTGCTTTTCCTCGCTCAACCGGCCGACGAACAGCAACAGGAATTGCTTGGCATCAAGGCCTAGCGTTGTGCGCCACGCCGTGCCGTTTCCGCTATGGAACCGGCTGGTGTCGATGCCGTTCGGCACGACCTGGACCGGTCGGGTCACCCCTGAGGCTTGGAGCGCTTCCCCAGTTGCCGGTGCCGGTGCGATAACGAGCGTGCACCGGTTCGCGAACGATGTGAGATACGACGAGAGCGGCTGCCGGACAAGGCTGCTCGGAACGGGAAGATGGTGCAAGTACCGCAGGTACTGGGTATGGTTCGTAAAGAGGAACGGTTTCCCCGCCTGCGCAGCGATCCGTTGCGCCCACAGTCCCATCGTGAACGGATGGTGGGTGTGGACGATGTCGGCCCGGCGAAGGATGCGGTCGGCGGTCGAGAACTTGGGAAACGCGAGCTGGTATCCTGTCGCGCCGGGGAACGGCATGGCAGGGACAGTGTATAGCTCCTTCGAGCGGACATGGACTCCATGGGTGGACGGAGCGATGATGCGGACGCGATGCCCGCGCCGCGTGAGTTCGCGTGCCGACAGTTCGATCGCATGGACGACCCCGTTGACGGTCGGCAAGTAGGTTTCGGTAACGAACGCAATAGTCATACGTGGTACAGCATGGAATCGGTGCGGATGCGGACGCGCGGGGCAACGGCGGCGATGCGGTGGAGTACGGTGTCGTACGCGGCGGCTACGATGCGCACTTCCATAGTATCACGTTTGCCGTCACGCGCTTGGCGGGTAATGGCTGCTTCAGATGGGAGTACAGTGGCGGCTGGCAGTGCGTCGAGCCAGGCTGTCCGGGCGAAGGGCGGCAAGCCAAGCTCATGCCGGCGCGCCAACCCGGTTACGACGGCAGCGCCCGGATTCGGCCCGAGGAGCTTCCAGAAGGGATGGGCGGGATCGCGCGTTTGGACGATGACGGTATCCGCCATCCCGGCCGCTTCGAGCACCGACCGGCCGAAGACAAACGGCCGGTCGAGGTCGGGCGAGAGCAGCGGGCTGTCCGCATAGACGAAGGCTATGGTCTCGAACCTGCGTGCGTCGTCGAGCAGTTGCTCGGTGCCTATGACGATGCTTGCAGGCAGGCCGCCCAGCTGCGCGGTGAGCGCTGCGGCCACGCTCGTGTCGCCGATGCCGACGACCGCGATCCCGTATGATCCGCACTCCGGGCAGCGCCCAGGCTGCTTCGTAGCGAGCCGGCAGTCGTAGCACTGCGCCTCGCCGGACCGTTCGTCTGCATTGGTATCGCCGCCGCAGTGCGCGCAGCGGAGCCGCCAGCCGCATGACCGGCAGTGGAGCGCACCGCCGCTGCCGGCACGCGGCGCGACGATTGCTACCGATCCGCGGGTTGCCCCACTGTCTGCGATCCGTTCGAGCAGGCGCGGCACCAGTAGTCCGCTTTGCGGCGTGCGTGCGATCGTGATCGCTCCGCGTGCACCGGCGGTTTTGAGCCGTATCGCCGTACCGCGTCGTTCCGCCGCAGCCATCGCGAACGTCGGCAATGCGCTACCAAGCACCAGGCGGCACTGTTCGACCTGGCTACGCAGCCACGCGATGGTGGCCGTGTCGGCATACGGCCGCTGGTCGTCGCGATGTGCCGGGTTCGTCGCGTCGTCGACCACGACCGTGCCGAGCGAGCGGACCGGCCAGCCGACGATCTGGCGGGTGCCGACGATGACGTCAAGGTCGCCCGCCGCGGCCTGCTTGGCAACTGCCCGTTGCAGGGTCGGGGCCTGCTGGCCGCTCACTGCAACTGCACGCAGGCCGGCAGCGGTGCAAGCAACGACCAGTTCGGCCACCCGTTTCGTGGGGCAGATGATGAGTGTTTGCCGCGATCCGGCCGCACCTTTGCGGGCAATGCCGACGTACGCTGCGAGCCGTTCCTGCCACGGCGCGCAGCAGTGGATGCGCCCGGCGTCACGCGCCGTCTGTGCCGGTACAGCGCCAGCCGCGGGCCAGTCGCCGATCCGTTTGCCGGACGGCGGCAGCAGGCGGAACAGGCAGACGCCGACAGGCTCGTGGGTGTACGCGGCCAGGGCGTCGGCGAGCCGGATCGTCGCGGCCGGCGCCCAGTGCGGCGCTACGACCGACGCGATCGGTTTCAGCGATGTGGCGGCCAACGTGGCAGCATGCCGCCGGCGCAGCTTGACGACTACGCCGAAGGTTTCAGTCCGTCCGAACGGGACGATGACCAAGCTGCCAACGGACAGATACGGGAGCGTAGCGGGCGTCGTGCGGTAGGTGAGCGGCTGTCGGACCGGCTGGTCCGGTACGACATCGACGAACATCGGCCGTTAGGATTGGGTGCCAGCGAGTTGGCCGTACGGGGGGAGTGAGATCCAACCGAGCTGGGAAAACGGAAACAGGACAACCTGTGCCTTGCCCAGGATATTCTGCTTCGGTAGCGGGCCCCAGCGGCGCGAATCCGATGAATGGTCGCGGTTGTCGCCCATCACGAAGTATTCGTTCGGACCAAGCTTCTGTTCCAAGAAGAACGCGGGCGTGCCGTCGTCCGTCGGTGTCGATCCTGCGATGTCGCTTGCGGCGATGTAGTGCTCGGCTACCTGGGTGCCGTTCACGAGTACCTGGCTGTCCTTGATCGTGATCGTTTCGCCTGGCAGTCCGATGATCCGTTTGATGTAGTTCTGGTCGGGCGCCTCGGGTGCTTTGAACACGATCACGTCGCCGCGCTGCGGCTCGTGGAGCCGGTACTCGATCTTGTCGACGATCAAATACTCGGCGTTGTGGAGCGTCGGCTCCATGCTTTTGCCCTCGACCACGAACGGCTGGGCGACGAACGATCGGATCAGCAGGGCCGTAATGAGGACAAGGACGATCGTCCGCAACGTTTCATACACCGACTCGGTCGGCTTCCCGGTATACGGCTGTTCGTCTGCTGGTTGTGGTTTCTTGAAGAGAGGCATACTGCGTATGGATGGTGGTCATTATATCAAAAAGTTCGGACTTACTTCCAGCAAAATCCTGAATGATACGCCCCGCCACTGCCTCGCTCCGCTCGGCAACCCCGAAAGAAAAACACTCCTTGCATTTCTGATTTGGCGAGGGTGAAATTTCTTTTGAAAAAGGAAAGGGTGTTTTTCTTTCGGGGTTCTGCCCTCCAAGTATTCGAGCAGTGTGGCGGTGCGAAATGCGGACTCGGTTTTGCCAAAACAATTTTTCTGGGGGAAAGGATTTGGCAAAACCTCAACTGAATTTTCCCGCCCGCAGGAGGGGTCTGGGGAGGAATGCGGGCGGGATTTTTGCGAAAGAATTTTTGGCGGATTTGACAG
>CAYRGD010000006.1:0-28812 GCA_964423885.1 uncultured Candidatus Saccharibacteria bacterium | reverse complement strand
CGTAGCAGCTTGAACGCGTGCGACCAGGATTGCTCGCGGAATCCCGGGATGCACCACAGGATGCAGAGCGGCTCGATCACGCGGGCCGCAACGGCCGTGCCCATGTCGGCCACGTCCCACCCCAACGATTCGACCAGCTGCCGGACGACAGCCTTGGCCGGTTCGTCGTTACCGGCAATGAACATGGTCGGCATGGTACCCCCGAAATCAGGATGCACCATCACGCCCGCGCCGACGCTGTTGAACGCTTTGACAAACTTGGCGTCCGGTGCAGCGGTTTGGAGCCGCTCCATGAGCGACTCGTCGGCCTTGGTGAAGAATGACAGGACGCCGTCGGTCGGGGGATTGGCGGACAACGGGTTCGTGGCATCGATGATGGTTTTACCAGCCAGCGCGCGAGCGAGTGACGCGACCAGCGCTTCCGCCACGTCACCTTTGACGCACAACACTGCCGTATCGCACCACGCCGCGACGTCATCGAATGTTCCAGTCTCGCCGCTCCAGCCGTCTACGGCGTGCGCCGTGCGGTTCGCGAGTTTGACCTCGTGCCCTTCGTCGGCGAAGCCGTTCGCAAGGGTGACGCCCACTGTGCCGGATCCTAAGATGCCGAGTTTCATGGTGTCCTTTCGTGCCGCCGGATGACTGCGGCCTACTGAGGTACTCCTGTAGGCACCATTGTAGCGTTCTGCTAGGATCGCGCCACTTTACAAGAAGGGAACCCTGTTCCATGACATTCGTAGTCAGTATCAGCCTCGGTTCGGCCGAGGGCAATTTCGATACGATCCAGGAATTCCTCGGTGTCCCCGTCCGCATTGTCCGCGAGGGCACGAACGGCGACCTCAAGCATGCCGCTGCGCTCATCCGCCGCTACGACGGCCACGCCGACGCGATCGGCTTGGGCGGCGTCGACCGCTTCCTGGTCGCGCCGGGCGGCCGCCGCTACGAACTGCACGACGGGCGGTACCTGGCACGCCAGGCGACACGCACGCCCGTGGTCGACGGCAGCGGCATCAAGGACACGCTCGAGCGTGACATGCTCTGGGCGCTCGCCTGCGACGGCCCCGTACCGTTCGCGGGCAAGCGGGCACTCATCGTCTCGGCGCTCGACCGCTTCGGAATGGCCGAGGTCTGCGTCCAGAACGGCGCATCGATCGTCTGCGGCGATTACATGTTCTGCCTGGGCATCGACTGGCCGGTCACGAGCCTGCGCGCCCTAGCGCTCCACGCTCGGCTCGTGCTGCCGCTCCTGCGCTGGGTGCCGATCCGGTTCCTGTACCCGACCGGTGCGGTGCAGACCTGCCCACCCGAACCGAACCCTCGCTTCAGCCGCTACTTCCACGAGGCCGACATCCTCCTTGGCGACAGCCACCTGCTCTGCCGCCACCTGCCGGACGACTTGTCGGGAAAGCTAGTGGTGACCAATACGCTTAACCCGCGCCAGATCCGCTGGTTCGCCGAACGGCGCGTCCGCCACCTGGTCAGTACGACGCCGAGCTTCGGCGGGCGCACGCCGGGCACGAACGTGCTCGAAGCCGTGCTTGTGGCACTGCTTCGCACACCGCTCGCAGGCATCACGCACTACAGCTACGACACACTCCTTGCCAAGCTCAACTTCGAGCCGACCGTCATCGACCTTGCCCCGTGCGGGGTATAAGGGCCGCCACACGCGGCTCTTTTTTCTTGCCGGTACCCTGTGCGCAAAGAAAGAAACCGCCAAAAGGCGGTTTCGCGATTCATTGCAGTTGTTCCGGTTCCGGAGCGATCCGGACAGTGTTGTCGTAGGTACCAAGCACCAAATCGGCCAACGGCAGCACGACGTTGTAGTTGATCTTCGGCCGGGCATGGTGCCGGCGATGGTGTTCGGTCAACCAGAGGAACCACCGCTGGTGCCGCATCCATGACCCGTCGGGGCAGTGTTCCGTCCAATGGATGAATTCGTAGGCCAGCATGTAGCACAAGGCGGCCAAGCCCATCCCCCACCCGACCGGCGGCCCGATGAGCCGGTACACCAGTACGTAGACCGGGATCAGCAGAAACCACAGCTTCCACATGAAACTTGTCTCGTACCAATGGTATTTCTTCAGCTCGTGCGATTTGGCAAAGAACTTGCCTGGCGCCTGGCGTTCTTTGTGATGCTCGACCGCGTGGCGCCGGTACGGTTTCTTCAGAAACCGCTGGCTATGCATGAACTCCTTATGGATGAACCATTCAAGGAAACTGCACGCCAGGAAAAAGACGCAGAACCAGCCTGCAGTTTCGTAGACGATATGCACGTATAAAGGTGCTCCTTCCAAGTTTTACCGCCGTAGCATAGCAGACCAACTAGAATGAAGCGTTACTCCTGGACAAGAGCGCCGCGGTCGTGTACACTCCGCCGTTCTTTGGAACTTAACACGAACAAAGGAGGTCTTAGCACGTCGTGCTTCGTATTACAGAAACGTCTCCGATCGGCCTACCCCCGCTCCCAAACTTTGCAAGCGGCGGGATCATGGCATTGACCCGGGCGGGCGGCACCACCGTCTACGCCCGAGGGGTGCCGGAAAACACCATTGTCCGCGCCACGCTCGAGGACAACGAGCTCACCAACCTTACACTGGTACTGTCGCCGGCCATGTACCCGCAGACCCACGACAAGCAACCGGTTGTCGGCTACGAGGATCCGACGTTCATGCCGGCATCGACCAACCCGTTCGGCCGCGAGGACGCACTCTTGTGCACGCAGGTATTCCCGAGCAACGAGCGTCCGGGCAAGGTCGAGACGAACCTGGTCTACGTCGCACTTGATGGAAGCGGCGCACCAGCCAGCGTCCGGCCGATCCTGACGCCGGCGATGCTTGTGGATGCGGGCGTCGCGGACGTTGCATACATGGCAAAGGAAGCCGAGCTCATTCGCCACGATGGCCGTGAATACCTGCTGTTCGAATACAACAGCGTCCACGGCGACGAGCCCAAGGCGAGCCACATCGGTATCTGCGAAATCCTCGACGGGAAGTGCGCCTGCCTTCGGCGGTTTTGGACCGCGGCGGATGACGGTTCCGCGCACGTCTCGACCTGCGGCTCTCCGCTCGTAAGGATCAAAGGAGGATCGCTCCTCTTTTTCAACCGTCGGCGCGACAGCCCGGACGCAATGGTGTGGGGAATCGCCTGCGCGCTCGTGCATCCGAGCAACTGGGACGCGATAGCCGGCATGGCGCCGTTGTGGCTCCAACCGGATCTACTCATCGGCCCGCCCGACGGCACCACGGTTGCCGACAAGGGCCGGTCCGGTGCCGGGCAGCTCATCAACTTCGGCAGCTGCGTTTCGCTGCTGCCCGACAACACCATCGAAGTCCTGTCGCATGTCCGCGACGACCGCCCATACCGGACGGTCCTGGCCTTCTGCTAACGGAATCTACTACCTACGGCGGCTACACGGCCGCCGTTTTCATGCGTTCGTTCCGCAGGACTACCAAAGAACGGCCGAAAAAGTAGCCCACCGTGAGCACGGTCACCAGCGGCGACAGCCAGTGCGGGATATGGGCACCGAACGCCTCAGCGACCATGATCGTTCCCAGCGCCAGGATCGAATACATCGCCCCGTTCTTAAGGTACGGATACCGTTTGATCCGCTCGACGTTGCTGACAGTCAACTGCCGGACTGCCAGCGCGCCGATCCCGTTGCCAAGGAGGATAAGGGGAACCGAAAAGGTGAACGCGAACGCGCCCAAGACGCCGTCGATCGAAAACGTGGCGTCGATCGCTTCCAGGTACAGGATCTTGGACAAATCCGACAATTTCGACCGCTGCCCAAGCAAGGCCTGTTCCCGTGCAGACGCCTGCTCCTTGAATCCGTGCGTAATGAAAAACGCGCTCGATCCCACCGCCGCGCCGAACGCCAGCAGCGGATGGACGCGCAGCGCGTACCACACCAGTGCGGACAGCAGCACCGACACCACGGCGTAGAACCACAGCCCGGCCTTCGCGAAAAACGGCTCATGCGGCAGGCCGTAGGACTTTTCTTCTAAAAACAGCCAATGGAAAAACAGGAACACCAAAAAGATGCCGCCGCCCATGAGCAGCACCGGTGCCGCCGTTTCGATCGCCGCGAGTACGCGCGGGTCGTTCGAAAACGTAGCGGTCAGCGCCTCGACCGGCCCGAGCCCCGGCGTCGACGCCCAGACAATGAGCCACGGCAGCAGCCCGCGCACCACGAACACGGCGAAGAACATGCCCCAGACCAAAAACCAGCGCCGCGCCTTCGGGCGCATCGTGCCGAGTACCTCGGCATTGATGACGGCGTTATCGAGACTCGATACCGTTTCGAACAGGCCGAGGCCAAGGATTGTGATCAGGGATGACCAGAGCATGGTCGTATCAGGATAAAGCAACCTGCCCGGCCATGTAAGTGGTACTGTTATATTCGAAAGGGAGGAGCCACATGATTACCACCAAGATCGATACCGCGATCGCGCGGATGCTTGAACTCCATGCGACACAAACGCGCAAGGGCGCGGCGCAGACGCCCTACGCCGTCCACCCGATCCACGTCGGCCTCTTGGCGTCACGCTACACCGACCGCTGGGAACTCGTGGTCGCGGCGCTACTCCATGATACCGTCGAAGACACGCCGTATACGCCCGCGGATGTCGAACGGGAGTTCGGTACCACCGTCCGGGAATTGGTCGGGTTTCTGACCGAAGACAAAGCGATTGCCGACTGGCAGGAGCGCAAGGACGAACACCTGGCACGCGTCCGAACGAATCCCGATGCCTGCTTGATCAAAGCCGCCGACGTCATTGCCAACCTGCGTTCACTCCGCGCCGGACTCGACCAAGAAGGCCCGGCGTTCTGGCAACGGTTCAACGCGCCGAAAGACGAAAAGATCGCGCACGAACACGCGATCTTCGAGGCGATCCATCGGTCCATTCCAAGCAAGATGGCCGAGGAATATCGGGTTGCGTTGGCGGCCCTTGGATAACTGGGCCGAAACTACTCTGCTACTGCCTCGCCGGCCTCTGCCCCTGGCAGATCAAGCTTGAGTGGATTAGCGGTGCCGCCGGCCTCGCCGTCGGTCAGCTTGTAGACGTCCTTGTCGATCTTGGCGAATTCCTTGTAGGCGGTGTTGTAGGTGCGCACGGCGGTACCCAGCTGGTTGCCCAAACGCTCCATGTGGTGCTCGTAGCCCTGCATGTGCGTACCGAGCTGACGCAGCCGGTCAATCATCGGCTGGATCGACTGCGCGACCTGGTGGGCATTAATGCCCTGGAGGGCGCTCTGCAAGTAGGCAAAGAAGCTGACCGGCCCCACGATCATCACGCGCTTCTCGAAGGCGTAGCGCAACAGGTCGCGCGTGTTCACCTGGCTGGTGCCGACCACCTCGTTGAGCAGGCTCGCGTAGATACCTTCGGCCGGGATATACATGAACGCGAACGGCGTCGTCCCGGCTTCGGGGCGGACATACTTCGACGTTTCGTCGATCCGGCCCTTCAGGTCGTTCTTAAAGAGTCGGAAAAACTCCTCGCGCTGCGCGGGATCCTGGGCGTTGGTCATACGGGTGTAGTGTTCGAGCGAGAACTTAGCATCCACCGGCACGACCTTGTCGCCCACGAACACCGCCGCGTCCACGATTTCGCCGTTCGGGAACTTGTACTGGAGCGAATAGCTCGACGGCGGCAGCACTTCTTGGAGCATGTTCTGCAAAAAGTACTCGCCGAGCACGCCGCGGTGCTTGGGATTACGCAGTACGTTCTCGAGGCTCTGAAGTTGGTTGGCGAACTCGCCCACGCGACGGTTGGTGGCATCGAGCTCGGTCAGGCGGCGGGTCACATCCTGGATAATCGCCTGCGACTGCCGGGCCTGTTCGCGCGTCGCCGTAGCGGATTCGGTCAACCCGCGCTCGACCTGCTCACGCACCTGGGCGATGAGCGTGGAGACGGTCTGGTCGCCCTGGACGGTATCGATCTTGGTGTCGATCCGGGAAAAGTTCCGGACACTGTAAAATCCTAACCCGATAATGGCCACCAAGATGACGACAAGTAGCAGGAGCGTGAGGATTTCCATGTGAGCAGCATAGCAGGTTTTATGGACGACAAGAAAATCACGCAACTACCTTATGCATCATGCTCCACTTGTTAAGCGACCCTGCCTTATGAGAGCTTGCCGAAGCATTTAGCTCTCAAGCGTTAACTATTCGCAACCAACACCATCATGATCGCTATCTAGTTTGTAAATATCTACGCCGATAACGGTTACCGGCCCTTTGACATACGAAGGGCCGTTTCCACTTCCACCTGCGCAGTCGACATCGCTATCAATTGGTACGCATGCCCCTGAATAATTCGGATCGCATCCCGACTGGCCGCCGGCAGGAAGGCTATTGCCATTCATTGAGGAATTTACCGACTTTGTACCGACCAGGATGACTTCGGCAACCGGAGCCCGAGTCACTACTTCGTCAATAAGACGCCTGTCCGTTTGCGCTCCGTCGGTCAGGGTAACTTCGTAAGTTAATGTTTTTAAGCCTTCCGTGCCTTTCGTTTTCACAGATGTCTTACCCTTTGCAAGAGAACTGTCGTCTACCGACCTGCTTTCAAAGGATATGGGTTCGGTTTCAATCGTGGTTCTTTTCTCAATTTTTGGCTCTGGGGTCTGTTGCATTACATTGGGTGCTGGAGCAACCGGGGTAGTGGTAATATCTTTGGGCTCAATCTCAGCCTGGTCCGGCACCGTGGCAGATCGTTGATTCATCAGGGTACTGCTCCAAGAGAATCCAAAGAGCAGAACCCCCAAAGCAATCGCCCCTAAAGCAATCTGTTTCATTAAATCTCCATGAATTTTTATTTATACCCAATATCAACCGCTGGCCACAACTCTATTGAAACTAGTTTTTGTAACAAAAAATAATACGCCCACCATGAGGTGAGCGTATTATTTCTGGCGGGCGCGACCGGATTCGAACCGGCGATCTCCACCGTGACAGGGTGGCGTGATAGGCCACTACACTACGCGCCCAGATACGGAACTGGCTCACTATACAACAGGTTCGCCCGGACGGACAAGCCTAGTTGGCGGCCGGGCGGTAAAAGACGCGGATGCGGTAACTGTTGCGGGCAGTTTCCAGCCAGTCCTCGAACGACTGTTGCACCGTGCCCCGCGTACCTAGCACCTCGATCACATGGAACCCGAAGTCGGTCTTGACCGGCGTAGTAATGAGCCCGACCGGGTTCGAAAAGATGGCCGCTTCGATCGCCGGCAGCTGCTGGCCACGCGCCACGAACCCGATGTTGCCACCGTTGTCGCGCGATTCGGCATGCTGGGAGTACTGCTTGGCCAGCTCGTCGAACGGCTCGCCGTTCTGCAGCTTGCCAATGAGGTCGTTGGCCTGGGCTTCGTCGGTGGTCAGGATCTGGCGGAAGTTTACCTGTTCGAGTAGCTCGTCGCGGACCTTGGTTTCCAATAGCCGGACGCGGATGAGCTCGCGCAGCTGGCCCTGGCTCGAACCGTAGAGGTCATTGAGGATCGTCTGCAGCTCTTCTTGGCTCACTTGCTTGGGTTCCCCGCCGCCGCCCTGGGCGACCAGGATATCGTCGTAGGCCGCGTCGATCTCGGCGTCCTCGACTGACAGATGCGCGCGCTTGGCGGCCCGCTCGACGGTCTTGTTCGATACCACGAGCTGGATTACCTGTTCGTCGACCGGCGTAGCGGTATCGATCGCCTGGCCGCTCTGCTGGGCCCGGTCGATGAAGGTCGCGATGAACGTACGGTAAGCCAAGTACTGGCGCGCCCAGATGAACTCCCCGTCGACACGGGCGACAGGCACCGGCAGCCAGCGGATCGCAGCCAGCACCTGGCGCGACTCGGATCCTGCCAGGAAGGCGCGGCCGGCCATGACCGTTACGGCGATATAGGCGACCGCGACGATGAGCAGCACCCACGGCACCGCGAACGACACGCGGAACCGCGAGGAGCGGTGCGCGTGATGCGGATGCGGGACAGCGGGTAGCGTGTCGGACATGGCCTAGTACTCCATCCACCGCGCAGTGAACGACGTGCCGGCGATCGACACGGCGACCACGGCGAACGGTAAAATCAGCTGGCGCGGCGACAGCGTATGGCGCTGGGCATGTTCGATGATTTCCAATCCAAGGAAGCCCATCGCGGTGATCATGAGCGCCTGCGAGGGAAAGTTGACCGGCCAGAAGAGCAGGATCAGGAAGGTTTCCGCGAGCGTGATCCCGACCGCTTGCGCCATGATCCAGGAATGGAGCTCATGGACCGAGGTCATCCAGTAGACGAAGAGCGTGGCGGCTGCGTACAGCAGTAAGAAGCCGGCCACTTGCCCGGCAGTATTGAAGCGGTCGTGGGCCTGCATCGCGAGCATCGACCACAGGAAAATGCCATAGAGCCCGTGGACCGACCGCGAGGTGGCGGCGTCAGGCAAGAGCACGAGAATCCCTGCCAAAACCGCGAGCGCGATCGACAGTTCGGAGCGTGGTGCGAGCGACAAAAGCGACAAGGCGCCGAGCAGCACGAGCGCCCGTCCGGCCAGCCGGTGCCGCAGCAGCCCGTTCCAGTTCATTGGGCAAGATCCGCAGGTTTGTAGTCTGTACCGAGTACCAGCCGAAGGTCGACCGTACTGCCGGCCGGTCGTGATTGCTTGACGACGGTAGCGTGCAAGCGGTCGGCCAGGAACCGGGTCGTGAACGGGACGGCGCCGCCCGAAAAGTCATAGAGCGTGGTCGCTGCGACCGTGTCGGTCTTGTCGATCGAGCTGATCGTGTAGCCGAGCGCCTGCAGATCGAGCTGGAGTTCGCGGGCCGTGCCGGCTTCGCCGGTGCCGTTGAGGATTTAGATCTTGGCGCGCTCCTTCACGAGATTAGGATCAGTGAAGAGCTCGTGCGCGATCCGCTGCACCTCTTTGAAATTGCCGGTTTTCGGTACCAGATAGTAGCCGTTCTCGCTGACGCTCATAAGCGGGCCGTCGGCCGAATTATCGAGCACCTTGGACACAACCTGGCTCCGATCGATATCTTTGACGATCTCAAGCAGATGCTGCACGTCCGTGAGCGTCATATCCATCCGGACATGGTCGCCCAAGATGCCGGCAAGCTCGGAAAGCTTCTGCGGGTTGGCAAGCACGTTGGCGGACAGCGCCTTTTCGCGCACAGCCAGGATGATGAGCTGCTGGCGCGCCGCCCGGTCGAAGTCCGACGTGGTTTCGCGCGAGCGGGCGTACTTGAGCGCGGTCAGGCCGTTCATGGTCTGCGTGCCGGCTTTCACCGAAAACGGCGCGTAATGGATCATGTCATCGGCCGGGAAGAGCGGGTCGTTGAGCGCTTTCGGTACGTCGATCGTGACGCCGCCCAGGGCGTCGATGAACTTTTCGAAACCCGAGAAGTCGATGCGGGCGTAATAGTGGATCGGCAGGTCAAGGACTTTCTCGACCGTGTCCATGAGCACCTGCGGGCCGCTGCCGCTTTCAGCGCTTTCGCCGATCGAGTGGACGCTATTGATCTTGCCGGTGCCGCCGTTCGGCAACGATACGCGTAGGTCGCGGGGGATCGACAGCATTGCGAGCTTCTTATTGATGGGATCGATGCTCGCCACCATGATCGTATCGGCCAGCGTGCCGCCCGGGTGACCGGTACCGCCGATGCCGATGAGCAGGATATTGATCCGGCCGTCGCCCTCGCCCTTCAACTGTTCGGGTTGGACGGCCTGGCCGAAGTACTTGAGAAACGGCGAGCTGCCGGTGGTCGGGTCGGACACCTTCTGGTACGTGGCATAGGCGGTGACGCCGAGCCAGGCAAGGCCGAGCAGTACGAGGCCAAGGACTGTCCACAATCCGAACCGGATCCGCCGGGACGCTGCCGAGGGTCGCTGCTTCGCGTTGCGGAACCGTTCGAGCTGTTTGCCGTGCCGCGACGGGGTTGAGGCCGGAGCCAGTGGGTCTGCCATAGAGATAGCAGTATACCACAGTTCAGGCAGCCGGGGCGTCCGCGTCGGCTGCGCCGAGCGTATCCAGGGACGCATGCTCGGCCGTGCGGAACGGCGCACCTGCATACCATGCGGCAGTCCGCAGGATGGTCGCGAGTACCCGTACCGACGTATGACTGTGCGGCAACTCGGCCGCGACGTGCACGTCGATCGCCTCCCACCCACCGGCGTGGGTGCGGACGAACCGGTCGAGGATCAGTCGTTCGTTGCGCGAACGGGCCGGCGTACGGCTGGTTTCGTCGGCCTGGACAACTCCGGCGACCACGAGCAGCATCCGGACCGCGTCCCGGTCGGCTCCGGCGACAAGTACCGTCATGACTGCCTCCGCTCGAACGACAACTGCCGGACCGTACCGTCGACGCCGATGGTGATCACCAGGTCGGCCGAGGCAAGCACGGCAGGCACGTTGCCGATCCATTCGATGAGCGTGACGCCCTGTGGATCGTCGGGGATAAGATCAAGAGCGGTTCGCTGCGCATCGGATCCGAGCCGATAGAGGTCGAGGTGGTGCAGCCGCTCGATGCCGCGGACCGGAACCGACAAGGAATACGCCTGATGGTACATGTAGGTTGGCGAAATGACGGTATCGCGGACACCGAGCGCACGGGCAAGGGCTTGGGCGAAGGCGGTTTTGCCGGCGCCGAGCGGACCGACGAGCCCTACGAGCATGCCCGGGGAGAGCCAATCCACCACCTCGGCCGCGAGCCGTCCGAGGTCGGCTAGCGTTGCCGCTGTTCTTTGAGATGAAGCCATAGCGCGTCTCCTGCAATGACAAGTATTCCGAGCAGCGCGACGGCGAGCGTCAACGCGCTGGCTGTCGCGGTTGAGGTCCAGCGCCGGCTGGAACGGGCACCGAGGACGCTCGGCGCGGCGGTACCACCGCCATCCGACGCAAGGGCCGTGATCGCCGCATCCTCGCCCGGTTCGTCGCCGGTGTCAATCCCGATCACTTCATCGGCCAGGGCGGCGTCGGTATCCGCGGTATCCCCTACCGGCTGCGCGTCCTGGCTCGCTGGTGCCGATGACCCAGCAGTTGTCACCGACACGGCACCGGTTTCGAGTACGCGCGCGGTCAGCGGATCGAGCGACACGACCAGGGCGGTGACGCGGAGCGTATCGCCATCGTCGATAGACGGGAGCGTCACGCCCTGCTTGCGGGTCAGGTGGAACGACGTCCCAGCGCTGTCGAAGCCGAGGTAGCCCTTTTGGGGATGAGCCGTGCCGGTCATACGCAGCAGTTGGTACAGCTCCGGCACGTCGCCCGCACCGAAGGGCAGGCCTGCGTAGGATTGGTTCCGATCGAGTACGGTAAGGTCGGCCGCCGCACCGAGCAGCAAACGCGGCGTGGCCGCTTTGGACACGGTAGCGACGAGCTCGATCCGATCGCCCTGCCGCACATCGATACCGGCGTCAGGCACCGACACCTCGATGCTCGCCGGGCCGTCGGCCAGGATCAGGTAGCCTTTCTGGTACGCGGCCTCGGGTACGCTGACCGTGCCTTGCAAACGAACCTTGCCGGTCGGACGGGTATCGAGGATCGAGCGGATCGTCGTGAACGGCAGCGGTGCCGATGATCCCGTAGGGGATTGGGGCGTTGGCTGATTTCCGCCTGGACTCGGCGGTAGCGTGGCCGGCCGGCCCGACGGGGTCGGCGTACCCCGCTGCGCGTCGTCGCCGTCGAGGTTCAGGCGGTCGGTGGCAGTACGCCATGATGCCGAGAGCGTCCCGTCGCCAGGCGGCGTCAGGATCCGCTCCATGCTTACGACCGGCTTCGTGGAACCGGCGAACGGAGCACCGCCGTTCCCAGCCGTATCGACGACCGTACCGTCGGCAGCACGCAGTTCGAGCTTCAACGCCGAGTTGCTGAGCGACATCGCGCTCGCAACCACGTCCGGCTGGACGGCCAAAGTAGACGTACCGGCCGAAAAAACGGCGTCAGGCCCGTTATTGGCGATCAGGAACGAGCCGTGCGCGGGAATGGTGCCGGCGGCAATCCGGACCTGTTCTTTCGGTTCGCCCTCGGACGTCCACAACGACCAGCCGGAGACGTCGATATCGGTTTCGCCCGGATTCGCAAGCTCGACCCACTCGTCGGCCGTGGAACTGACCGAGCCGGCCCAGTTCACCTCGCTGATCACGACGGACAGCGGTGCAGCGGCAAGCGCTGCTTCTGGCAGCAGGCACGCGGTGGCTACGGCCAGCCAGACGTTCAGATTATGGTTGCCCCTCGATCGAGACATGCTCCCCCTCGACAAGTTCACCTTCTTGGCGCTGCGCCGTGCGCTCGGTGCGCGGCGGCCGCAGGCGGTTCGGCGACGCAGCAGGCGGTTCCGGCGCAGGCTCGACGGCCGACCGCTCTTCTTCCGCCAGCTCCTCCTGGGCTTCCATCGCCGCGCTCACGAGATCGGATTGGAGGTGGGCGTGGCTGTAGCCGGGCGGCGGGGCGATGCTCGGCATGGCCTGTTCGATCGCCGCTTGTATTGTACTCGAAGACGGGAGTGACTGCTCAACGACCGGCGCCTCGCTGCGGCCGCCTTGCACGGCACCTGCCTCTTTAAGACGTAAGCGGTCATGGATGAGCAGGATCGTGTTCGCCACCACGTGCGGCTTGGCCACGTTCCTGATCACGAAATCCGGCGCGCCGCCGGCCGTTTCGACCACCACTGTCCCGTACTGAAAGATACTCTGGAGGTAGCCGCCCATGTGCGCTGAGACGTCCTGGATCCGGGCCAGGCTCAGCTCGGATACCCGGCGGTTGAACAGACCGATCTGCCGGATATGCACCAGCCGGTCAGTCGTGATGATCGCGACATCCAGATACTGCTCGATCCAGATCGTGAAGAAAATCGCATTGAGGAGCAGCAGGTAACTGCTGGCACCGAGCGCGGCATATATGAGCGTCCTGCCCGCCGGCATGCCGAACAGCACCATACTGAGCACACCGAGCGCGGCCGCGACGAGCAGGAAGATGCCGATGAGCACAAGCCAGACCACGAACGGCATCCAGTGCCGCCGGATAAAAATCAGGATGTCTTCGTCTTCGGCCTGCCCGGGAAACAGCTGGTTCGGACGGTACGCCTGCGGCGCGTCGGGCGGCATCACCACCCTCCCAAGCCGGCCATAACGACAAGCGCCGTCACAAGCAGGATGATCGCCGTACAGGCAACGTAGGTCCGGAGCATGCGGTTCGAGACGTCGGTCGAGTACCCGAACTCGCCCAAATGATGGAACGCGTAGAGCGAGTAGAGTGCGTACGCAAGGAGCACTAAGCTGTAGACACCTCCGGCTGCGGCCAACGCCGCCATCAGCCGTTCGCTCCTGTCACCAGCCGGACGGCAGCGGACGTCGCGGTCCGCCCACGCGGCGTCCGGGCCAAAAAGCCTTCCCGGATCAGGAAGGGCTCGTAGACGTCTTCGATCGTATCCGCATCCTCGCCAAGCGCGGCCGACAGCGTCGACAGGCCGACCGGACCGGTATCGAACTGGCGGACAATGAGTTCGAGCAGCCGCCGGTCGAGCCGGTCGAGGCCGTGGCGGTCAATATGGAGCGCGTCGAGCGCTGCGGCCGCGACCGCCTCGGTAATCGCGGGATAGCCGCCGACTTGGGCAAAATCACGGACGCGCCGGAGCAAGCGGTTGGCGATCCGGGGCGTGCGGCGGCAGCGCCGAGCAACCACGGCCGCACCGCCGGCGTCGATCGTGACCCCAAGGCGGACCGCGCTTGCCTGCACCAGCCGGGCCAGCTCCGCGGGCTCGTAGAAATCCAAGTGGAAGTGGGCGCCGAACCGGTCGCGCAGCGGCGCGGACAGCTGCCCGATCCGAGTCGTCGCGCCAATGAGTGTGAACCGGGGCAGGTCGAGGCGCATCGTCTTCGCGGCGACGCCCTTGCCGAGCACCAGGTCGAGCGCGAAATCTTCCATCGCGGTGTAGAGCATTTCCTCGACCGGCCGCTGTAACCGGTGGATCTCGTCGATGAAAAGCAGTTCGCCTTCCTGGAGCGAGCTCACGATGGAGGCGATGTCGCCCGTCCGCTCGAGCGCCGGCCCCGAGGTAATCCGGATCGGCGCAGCCAGTTCGGACGCGATCACGTGCGCCAGACTGGTCTTGCCGAGCCCCGGCGGGCCGTAGAGCAGCAGGTGTTCCGGTGGCTGCTGCCGCTGCTTCGCCGCCTCGATCACGAGCGACAAATTCCGCTTCGTAGCTTCTTGGCCGACGAACTCGCCGAACGTCCGCGGCCGCAACGCGACGTCGTCCTGCTGCTCGTCCGACCGCGCAGCGGGGGTAGTCAGAACCGTGAACTCGGTGTCAGGCATCGGTTCACTCATGGCCCGAGTATATACCTTGCCGCGGGCAACTCAACGGGTTGGCACGGCAACAGGTAATCCTTGCGGGCACACCCGGTATCTGGTCAACTAGGCGGCAGCATGTGAAAGGAACCTTATCATCATGGAAAGACAGCGGCATTGTATGGAACTCCTGCAGGCGCAGTGGGACGATGGGAAATTCCTGTGCGTCGGGCTCGACCCGTCGCTGGGGCAAGCGGTCGGCATCTACCCCGACTACCCGCATGACGAAGCACTCTTTCTCTTTAATCGAGGTATCGTCAACGCGACCAAACACGTCGCCTGCGCGTATAAGCCGAATTTCGGGTTCTACGCCGGGCACGGCCCGGCAGGGTTGCGCGCCCTCTCCCTGACGGTCGACCATATCCGACTTGTCGCGCCGGCAGTGCCGATCATCCTCGACGCCAAGGTCGGCGACATCGGCCCTACGAATACAGGATACGCCCGAATGCGCGACGCCTTTCAGGCTGATGCGATCACGGTGCATCCCTATCTCGGCCAGGAATCGCTCCTGCCGCTTACGAGTCGCGCCGATAAGGGCGTGTTCATTCTTTGCCGAACCAGTAATCCCGGCGCGCGGGAGTTTCAGGACCTACGGGTCTCCCCGCAGGGAATACCCCTCTTCGCCGCGGTCGCGCACGCGGTGGCGGAGCGGTGGAACGAGCTTGGCAACTGCGGGTTGGTTGTCGGCGCGACGTATCCCGATGAGCTGTCCGAGATCCGGCGTATCGCACCAGAGCTACCTCTCCTGATTCCAGGCATCGGGACGCAAGGAGGCAGCCTGGCGGAAGCTGTGTCGCGGGGCACCCGCGGCCCGAAGCGGGACGGGATACTCCTTAACGTCTCGAGCGGATTACTCAAAGACGGCCTCGACGCCGTCGGCGCCATGGCGGACTACTACCACAATTGCATCACTGAGGCCAGGACAGCCTTGGCCTGACCGAAGCACCGCATGCGCGGTGCTTTTTTGCTGTCAGACGCGGACGAACTTACGGACTGCGAACGAGCTCATGAGGCTGGCGATCGACATGCCAATGAGAATAAGCCCGCAGAGAATGACGACCGCGTACTGCAAGAAGAACGCCTGCATGTCGAGCGACAGGAAGTTGGCGATCGACAGGAGCGGCACCGAATTGGCAAGGTCGAACCGCAGGAACAGGAAGAGTGCGCCGAACGCGACGGCGGCTCCTAGTACGCCGTACAGCGCCGCCTCGATCACGAACGGCCAGCGCACGAACGCCTCGGTAGCCCCGACCAAGCGCATGATCTCGATCTCGTCGGCACGCGACAGGATGACGATCCTCGTGGTGTTGTAAATGAGGATGAACGACAGGATGACAAAGATGGCAGTCAAGATGATGCCGTTCCGCCGCACCGTCCGCTCGGTTTGGATCAGCGTATCGACCACGTTCTGGTTGTCCTGGTAACTGATCCGCCGGACCTGCTGGCCGTACTGGTCACCCTCGAAGACCTTGGCGATCACCGACAGTTGGGGCGGATCCTGCGCCTTGATCACAATGCTCCGTGGCAAGGGATTGTTCTCGGGCGTAATAAGTCCCTTCACCTTTTCGGAACCGGGCCGTTCCTCGAAGATCTGGAACGCTTTTTCCTTGGAGATGTAGTCGACGCTTTTCACATCGGGCCGGTTCGCGATCGACCGGCGGATATCCTGGATCGCGTCGTCGGGCACGTCGTCATTGAAGTACACGGAGAGGTCGAGCTTGTCGCGGATGCCTTCGGTGGTTTTCAGGATCACCACGGTCTGGACCGAAAAGACACCGACGATGAACAGTGTCACCGCCATCACGAGCACTGACGCGATCGACAGCCACCAGTTACGCTGGAAGTTGACGAAGCCGAGACGGAATACCCGGCCGAGGCTACGGATGCTCATAGCCCTGCCTCCTTGGCGGCGATCTCGCGCGGCACCACGTACTTGCCGACTTTCTTGTCGGACACGATCCGGCCGTGTTCGACCACGATCACGCGCCGCTGCAGCTTGTCGACGACCGCTTTATTGTGCGTCGCAAGGATGATTGTGGTACCGCTCCGGCCGATCCGCTCGAGCAGCTCCACGATTTCCCAGGTCGTTTCCGGGTCGAGGTTACCGGTCGGCTCGTCGGCGATCAGGATACGGGGGGAATGGATCATCGCGCGCGCGATCGCGACCCGCTGGCGTTCGCCGCCCGACAGCTCGCCAGGGTAATTGTCAGCCTTGTCGGCCAAACCGACGAGCGTCAAAATCTTCGGCACCCGCTCCCGGATATCCTCGGACGAGACGTCGGATACCTCGAGCGCGAAGGCGATGTTTTCCCACACAGTTTTTGCCGGCAGCAGCCGGAAATCCTGGAACACGACGCCGATCTTGCGGCGGTAGTAGGGCAGTTCGCGCGGCTGGAGTACGGCGATATCCCGGTCGGCGACCAGGATCGAGCCATGGTCGGGCTTTTCTTCGGCAATCAGCAGGCGGATGAGCGTGCTCTTGCCCGCGCCCGACGGCCCGACGAGGCTCACGAAATCGCCCTTGCCGATGACAAGATTGACCGCATCAAGCGCGAGTACTCGCTGTTTCGCGTTACTTGTCAGCGAGTACGATTTCGTCACTTCCCGAAGCTCGATCAACGGTCCGCCTCCCTACTTACCGTGGCACTGTGTAGCGTTGAGGGTATCAAACCGTTGCGGAACTGTCATGCCGCGCGCTTGGCCAACCACCGCGCGAATGCGGCCGGCGGTAGGGCGTTGACGACGTCGTGCTTGGTAAGCCAGCCCCGGCGGGCGACGGTGACGCCATAGCGCATGAACCCGAAGTGGTCGGGGCGATGGGCGTCGGTGTTGATCGCGAAGCTGGCACCAGCTTCTTTCGCCGCCCGAACCCGGGTGTCGGTCAGGTCAAGCCGGTCGGGCGAGGCGTTGATCTCAAGCAGCGTCCCTGTCGCCGCAGCGGCCTGGTATATCTGGTCCCAGTCCACCTCGATTTCCTCTCGATACAGCAGCTTCCGACCAGATGGGTGGCCGATACAATCCACGTTCGGATTTTGAATAGCCCTGAGCAAGCGTTCCGTCATTACCCCGATAGGTTGCCGAAAGCTCGAATGGACCGACGCGATCACGAAATCCAGCGTCGCGAGCAATTTGTCCGGCACATCGAGCGAGCCGTCCGGGCGGATATTCGTCTCCACGCCGGCGAACACGCGCATGCCCTTTTTCGTGTACCGCTTATCGAGTGCGCGGATGGCATTCCGGTGACGCGCGAGTGCCGCATCATCCAAACCAGCGCCTGCGCCCCGCGAGTGGTCGGTGACGGCAATGTACTCGTAGCCATAGGCGTGCGCTGCTTCGACCATTTCGGCCAGCGGCAACTCCCCGTCAGAGGCGGCGGTGTGCATATGCAGGTTGCCTCGGATATCCCGCTCCTCGACAAGCGTCGGCAACGTGCCCTCGCGCGCCGCCTCGATCTCCCCTCGGTTTTCCCGGAGTTCGGGCGGGACCCACTGCATCGTCAACGCCCTGTAGAAGGCTTGCTCCGTTGCGAATGCCCTGAGGCGGTTCGTCTTGGTGTGCAGGATGCCCTTTTCCGACAACGACAATCCGTGGCCCTCGGCCCATGTCCGCAGCGCCACGTTATGCTCCTTGCCACCGGTGAAATGCTGCAATAGCGAACCGTACTCGGCGGGAGGCGTGAGCTCAAGGTCGATCTGGAACCCGCTCTCATGCAGGATCGTCGTCTGGCCGGTGCCGGCCGTAATCACCCGCCGGGTGAACGGTGCCGTGCCGAGCTCGGCGACCGTGGCCGCCCTGTCGCGGCTGGCCGCCACCAGGTCGATGTCGCCCACGGTTTCCTTGCCCCGCCGCAAGCTGCCGACCGCATCGGCAGCGCTGACTTCGGCAAGGCCGCGAAGAAACGTCAGCACGCTCTCGGCCACCGGCTCGACCTCGGACCGCAGATGACGCTCCTCGTGCCGTCGCTCGTTGAGCGAGGCGACGATGTTGTCGAGCGTCTTCTGCCCAAAGAATTTCTTGGCAGTCCGCGTCCCAAGCTTCCGCTTGAGATCCGACAAGTTCCGCGGCTGCAGCGCAGCGGTGAGCTTTTTCGCCGTCTGCGGGCCGATGCCGGTGATGCCGACCAGCTTGAGCTGCAGCGGCGGGATCTCGGCTTTGAGCCGTTCGTGGTACGGCAGGCGTCCGGTCGCAAAGAGCGTCGCCAACTTCTCGGCGATCTTCTCGCCGATCCCGTCGACCGCATCCAGGCCGGGCGCGCCGGATTCCTCATAGATGCCGGCCAGATCGTGCGGGTAGGTACGGACAATAGTCGCAGCATTGTCGTACGCGATCACCTTGAACTTGTTCTCGCCTTTGAGCTCGAGCAGGCGACCGATCTCATGCAGCCGGTCGGCGATTTCCCGGTTCGAAAAGCGATACAACGTCATGCCTTGATGCTAGCACAAAGAAAAAACCCGGCCGGAGCCGGGTGTGGTCAGAAGCCGTAGTCAGGATCCGGTGCCAGCGGGAAATCGCAGAGCAATTTCGCGATGACACCTTCGGCATAGCGCTTCGCCTCGGGGTTTCGCACCCCCTCGACCACCGCTTGTGCCTGGCCGAACGGACCGAGCGTGAAACAGTCGCCGTCGAACGAACCCCACGCAAGTTCTTCGAGGTGTTGGGCTGCATCCAGGTATCCGAGCGAGTCGCCTCCCAGCTGCCTCCACACTACTCTCAAGAGGATGTCGGAAACCGGGAATGCCGGGAACAGCCCTATGAGTAATGCAAGATCTTTGCCGTCCCCCAACGGTATGTACCTCCCTCTTTTTTATTAAACCGTCTCGACGATCATCATGTTCGTCGAGCCCTGTACCCGGAACGGCGCGCCCGCGACGATGACGACTTTGTCGCCTTTTTGCGCGAGCTCCCGTTCCAAGCACAATTCTTTGACGAGCGCGAACACGTCTTCGAGCGTCTCGTACTGGCCGACATGGATCGGCAGACAACCGAACGACAGCGCCAGCTGCCGGCAAACCGCCTCGTTGTGCGACAGCGCCATCACGAGCGACCGCGGCTTGTGCCGCGCCACCATCCGCGCCGTGGTGCCGGTTTCAGTGAGCGCCACGATCACTTTGGCGTTGACGTCGCGGGCGGTTTCCACGACCGACCGAGTGACCGCGTTCGCCACCGACGCGTGCTGTTCTTCGGGCAGGTCGGTGAGTAGTTTATCAGCGTACATCGCCTCGATTTCCTTGGCGACCCGGCTCATGACCGCCACCGCCTCGACCGGGTACTCGCCCATAGCGGTCTCTTCGGACAGCATGACAGCGTCCGTACCATCCAGGATCGCGTTCGCGACGTCGGACACCTCAGCCCGGGTCGGTACGGGGCTATGGATCATCGATTCGAGCATCTGCGTCGCGGTGATGATCGGCTTGCCGGCGATGTTGCACTTGCGGATGATTTCCTTCTGTACGACCGGCACTTTCTCGGCTGGGATTTCGATCGCCAGGTCGCCGCGTGCGACCATCGCCGCGTCGGTTGCCGCCAGGATCGCGTCCAGGTTGCGGACCGCCTGCGGCGTTTCGATCTTGGCGATGATCTTGGCGTGCGAACCGGCCTGGTTGAGCAAGGCGCGCAGCTCTTCGATGTCTTCGGCCCGACGGACGAACGACAATGCGACGAAGTCGACATGGTGCTCGATGCCGAACTGCAGGTCGGCGCGGTCTTTGTCAGTAAGCGAGCTGACGGTCAATTCGGAATCGGGCAGGTTGACGCCCCGGCCGCCGCGGATCCGGCCGCCGACCTCGACCGTGCAGACGACGTCGTTGCCGCTCACGGCTTTGACACGCAGCCGTTTCTTGCCGTCATCGAGGAAGATCGTATCGCCGACCGACACCTCGTGCGGCAAGGCCGTGTAATTCACATGGACGCGTTCCACGGTACCGACGGTTTCATCGGTGGTCAGCGTAAGCTCGGCGCCGACGACCAGCTCGACCGCTTCTTCAGTAAACGAACCGATACGGATCTTCGGGCCCGACAGGTCTTGGCAGATGGCGGCGCGGACACCGACGTCTTCCATCGCTTCGCGGAAATTACGGACATAGCCGGCGTGGTTCTCGAAGCTGCCATGGCTGAAGTTCAAGCGGATCACGTTCACGCCCGCGTGCAACAGCGCGGTCAACTGTTCCTTCGAACCGCTCGACGGCCCGATCGTGGCGACGATTTTGGTTTTTTTCATAGTGGTATCTTGCTCCTATGCGGCCAGTTCTTGCAAGCGCGTGATATTGGCGGCGTCAGGGCCGTCGCCGGTGTCGCCGGGGACTTCGAGCAGCCAGGGAAGCTTACGGAGTTCCGGCGTATGGAGCATAGCCTTGAATCCCGCGCCGCCGATCTGCCCTTGGCCGATGTTGTCGTGCCGGTCGCGCTTTTCGCCCAGGCCGAACTTGGAATCGTTGGCGTGGATGACCGTGAGACGCTCGAGCCCGATCTTGTCGCTGAATTCGTCGAGCATCGCCCTCACACCCTCCTTGGTACGCAGGTCGTAACCGGCGGCGAAGGCGTGGCAGGTATCGATGCACACCGCGACGCGGTCGGAGCCGACCTCGCGCACCATGCGGCCGATCTCGTCGAACGAACCGATCTTGCCCTTTTCGCCGGCCGACACTTCGACGATGAGCTGACTTGTGCCCGGCGCACGGCGCAGGATTTCCTGCATGGCCGCGATTGCCTGCGTCACCGATTCCTCGGGGTCGCGGTCTTTGCGCGAGCCGGTGTGGTAGACCACGCCCAGCGCGCCGATGCGGTCGGCGGTCGCAAGAGCATGCGCGAGCGCATCGATCGACTGTTCGAGCAGGTCGCTGTTGTCGCTCGCGAGATTAAGGAGGTACATGGCGTGGATGACGGCCGGCGCGAGCGCATGCGTATCCATACCGGCTTGAAAGCGGGCGACTTGCTCGTCGGTGATCACGGTCTTGCGCCACTGGCGCGGCGAGGTCACGAAAATCTGCAGGCAGTTGCCGCCGATCGCGAGCGTCCGCTCGATCGCCAGATCGATGCCGCCCGCCGCCGAAACGTGGCCGCCGATCTTCAAGCTCATGCTGCCAGCTTCAGGAGTTCGCCGTGGAGCGCCTTGTTCGACACGAGCGCAGCAGCCGAGCGGATCGTGAGCGGCTGGCCTTCGAGGTCGCTAATCGAGCCGCCGGCTTCCTCGACAATAAGTTTGGCCGCGATCCATTCCCACGGCTCCAAGCCGTAGCATAGGTACGCGTCGTGCACACCGGCCGCGATCGAACACATGTCAAGCGTCGGCGAGCCGCGCACCTTGAGCTGCTTCACGCGCTCGACGAGTTTGCCGATCGCGGACGCCTCGCCGAAGCTCGCGAGCACGTGCGACTCAGCGAGCACGGACGTCGGCCGGACCGTGATCTGCTTGCGATTCAGTGTCGCGCCGCCGCGGAATGAGGCGGTGAACTGCTGGCCGTGCATCGGGTTCGATACCACGCCGAGCATCGGCTGGCCTTCGTGCACCCACGCGACGGTCGACGAAAAGAACGGGTCACCGACCGAAAAGTTCTCGGCGCCATTGAGGGAATCGAACACCCAGAATGTCCGGTCGGCAGGCGTCGTATCCGAGCCCCGGCCCCAGATCGTCTCGCTGGGATAAATCTGACTCAAGAATACCGTGATCGCCTCGCGGCTGGCCCGTTCGGCCTCGGCGGCGTCGAGCTCGCCCGCCACGAAGCGTCGCTTCAACTCTTCGCCAGCGATATGGGTCGCCTGCTTGGCGACCTGCATGCGTACTTGGATATCGGTATCGATCATACAAGGTCCTTTCTAGATAACGAGTTGCGTATTGGTGAGATGGTCATGGTCGGATCCATGGCGGGCGTCGTGTTCGCGCTGGTAGTCGAACGTGCGCACGCCCACGTCCACGCTGCCGAAATGCTTGATCTCCTCGACGTGCGCCAGCGCCTTCGCGTGCTCCTGGTCTTCATCAAGGTCGAGGAACGCCTTGGTGAACAGGAAATACGAGTCGCTGTCGACGTTGTTCTTGAGCAGGCGGTGGACCAGGATCCCGTCGGCGCCGACCAGTTTCACGAACGGGCCGATCTTCTGGAACCGCGCCGCGCCGTAGTGGAGCACGAACTTCATCGAGATCTTGGGCAGGAGCGGCCCCAGGTTCGGGTCATCCTTGAGGTTCGACAGCGTGAGTTCTGCCATCGCGTGGTAGAACGCGTCGGCGTAGGCTTCGAGCTGTGCGAGGGTGCGACGGAACAGCGTTTCGCGGTCGTCGTCACCCTGCACCGCGTAGACATAGAGCGCGTCACCCTCGATTTCATTCACGACGAACGGCGCGGTCGTCGCTTTATAGACGCGGTCGGTGATGTGGTTGACGATCCGGGCCGCCACATTGAGCTCGGCGGTCGTGAGCAGGTTCGTGTAGCCGGAAATGTCGGCCAACAGGAACACGACCTGCTTCTTGTGGCCGACCAATGACTCCTGCGCGACTAGCGCCGCTGCACCGTCGTAGGACTCATCCATGATTGGCTCCGTTCTTGGGATAAAACCGTTCCACGGTCTGGTTGTCGATCATCACGGCCCGTTCGGTCGTGGCAGCCAAGCCGCGGTTCTTCCGGGCTTGGAAGCCCAAGTAAATCACCGTGATGCCACGCGCCTTCAAGGCGGCGACAGCCGGCTGCAGGTCGGAATCCGAGCTGCCCAGGATAACCGTTGTGACGCCGTTGTCGACCGCGTCGGTCAGCATGTCGACCGCGATTTTGACGTCGACGCCCTTTTCCTCGAACGTGACCTCTTCGCCGCGCACCCGCGTGCGCACCACGCCGCCCGTCACGTACCGGATGCCTTGCCGTTCAAGGTGCGCCTTCAGGGCTTTTTCCCGTTCGATGAGTTCTTCGGATTTTTCCTTGGTCCGCTCTTCGGCATGGACTTTGGCGAAGTAGATGGTCGCCAAGTCCACCTTTTCCTTCTGGAAGACATGATTGAGCAAGCCCCAGAAGTCATAGGTAGTGATGTCGGCGTCCTGGATGCCCCGCCGCCGTAAAATCGTGCGGAGCCGGGCCAGAAAATTCTGCCCGTCGATGTAGAGATAGGTTTTATGCGTCATACCGTTTGAGGTTCCGTTGCATCCACCGGTGCTTGAAGAATGGGATCGTGAGTGTCGACAGCAAGAAGCCGGTCGTGGGGACGATGGCGTTCACCAACGGATGCGCCACGCCGATCGCGGCCATAAAGAGGCCGATCACCACGTACGTGGAAACGGCGACAAGGAGCCGTCGTTCGGCGCTGGTCTCCCAGCCTTTTTCCAATTCCACGCGCGCGTTCCGTTGCTCGATCCGCGCAAGGCGGGCTTCGATCGCTGTCATAGCACTATCCTATCCGATCAGCCGTGAACCGTCTGCTGCACGTCGGATCAATGGGCCGCGTCAGTATACACGGGTTCCCAAGAAAATTCCAGGGGGAGACGGCTGTACGCGTACGAGCGCCGGTTATACTCGCCGGTTGCGTAGACCGTAATGCCATGTTCATGTTGCAATGCGAACCCGGCAATGCCGGCATCGAGCGCCAGGCGGCTGCAGACGGTGCAGAACGGCTCGCCGGCAGGCAGCAGGTTACCTTCGGTATCGATCCGCGCGAAATACAGGGTCGAGCCGGCAAGCTTCGCAGGTTTCCTGCGCAACGCGTCCATGATCGCGCGCCATTCGGCGTGGACGCAGCAGGTCTTGTCATACTTCGGCTCGCCGCGGCTACGGTCAGCCTGGCACATGCGGTGCGCGTCGCTGTCGAGCGGCGGCGCGTTGTAGCCACGGCCGATGATTTCACCCTGCGTGACGATCACGGCGCCGCAGCGAGCTTTCGTGCATCTCGCCTGCCGAGCGTACAGTGCCGCTTGATCGATCCAATCCTGGTCGCTCATTATGCTGCAACCAACTGCGTCGCGTGGATCGTCTTGCCGGCGACAAGCCCAGACGGATCGATTTGGTATTGGTACACCTCGCCGGTCACGATTTCGAGCGACGCTACCAGCGCTTCGGCGATGCCGTCCAAATGTTTCACCAACGCCCGCAGCGTATTGCCGTGCGACACTACCAGGACGTTCTTGCCTGACGCGAGCTCCGGGCGGATCAGCGTTTCGTAGTGCGGCACGACGCGGGCGTGGACGTCTTTCAAGGTTTCTCCTTCAGGAATAGCCACGTCCCAACCGCGCCGGATCGCCTGGAACGCCTCGTCGCCGATTTCTTCCTGAACCTGCCACTTGTTCTTTCCCTGATGGATCCCGTAATGGCGTTCCAGCAGGGCGCTATACGACTGATGCTGCAACTCGGGTTGCCCGAGCGCCTCGCGGATCGAATGGAAGGTCTGGTGCGTCCGCTTGAGGGGCGAGGTGTGCACGATATGGATCGGGACCTGCGCGATCGCCCGCGCCGCCTGGCGCGCTTCGTCGTGCCCGCGCTCGGTCAGGTCGACGTCGGTGTGCCCGGTCCAGAGTCCGAGCTCGTTATAGGTCGATTGTCCGTGACGGACTAAAAACAAGTGTGCCATCGCGCTACTCCTCTAGAATGATCCGCCGCACAAATCCGCCACGTTCATCCTGCTTCCGCTTCTTGGTCGCGAACAACTTCCCTTGATCGAACTTCGCGTGCGCCATGATCGCTTCGATCACTTCCCAAATATCCGCCAGCTCTTCCTCGCTCGGCTCGGCGGCGAACTCCTGCGCCTCTTCCACCAACTTCTCGCGCAGCTTCTGCCAGTACTCGGCATCGTCCGCCACGTGCGTGGCCGGCGTCCGGCCGTCGGCCTTGATGATCTCCGGGATCTTGTCGCGGACAAGCTTACTCGTTGCCATAGGGTCCTCCGTTGAAGTATGCCGCGATCATAGCCGAATAGGGATTCGAGTGGTCAAGTGCCGGCACCGCGTCCGGTCCGATCCACCGGTATGTCGAATGTTCGTCGCTCAGGCGCACCTCGCCGGACACCCAGCTGCAACGGAAGGCGACAAGGTACAGCAGCCGGCCGGCGTATGTATGGGTCCTCGGGAAGGCGAGGTTATTCACCGCGACCGGATCACCGACAATGATCGTCAGGCCGGTTTCTTCGAATACCTCGCGCATGAGCGACCGGTGCAGGCTCGCGAGCTCACCCGACACTGCTTCACCCTCTTGGATCTTACCGCCTGGCAAATCGACATGGTTTTTCGGCCCGTCGAGCAGCAGAATCCGTCCGTCCCGCTCGATCACGGCTTTCTGGCCGATCCAAAACTGCGCGTCAGCGGGTGTCACTTACAGGTACTCCGCAATGAGCGCCTGCTTACTCTTGGCCAGTTCAGCAGGCGTGCCCTCGAACATGATCCGGCCGCCCTTGTCGCCGCCTTCGGGCCCAAGGTCGATGATCCAGTCGGCCCGCTTGATGACGTCGACGTTATGCTCGATGGTGATCACCGTATTGCCGTCGTCTACCAGCCGGTCGATGAGCGCGTGCAGCCGGGCAATGTCGGAAATGTGCAAGCCGGTCGTAGGTTCGTCGAGCACATATACGCTGCCTTGCTTGTGCAGTTCGCTCGCCAGCTTGATGCGCTGGCACTCGCCGCCCGACAGGGTGCTTAACGGCTGGCCGAGCGTCAGGTAGTCGAGCCCGACGTCGTTCAATGCCTGGAGCTGCTTCGCGATCTCCGGCAAGTCGAAAAACTCGTGTGCCTCGGCCATGGTCAATGCAAGCACCTCGGTAATCGATTTTCCTTGGTACGTATACGCCAGTACCTCGTCCTTGAACCGCTTGCCGTGGCAGACGTCGCAGGGCGTTTTCGCATCGTCGAGAAACCCAAGGTCGGTCGTCAGGAACCCCGCGCCCTTGCAGTTGTCGCAAGCACCTTTGGAATTGAAGCTGAACAGGCCGGCATCTACCTTGTTGGCAGCGGCAAACGCCTTCCGGATCGCGTCCATCATGCCGATGTACGTCGCCGGATTCGACCGACTAGACGTTCCAACCGGCGCCTGGTCGACTACGACCGCGTCCGGATATTGCTTTAAAAATACTTGGTGGATCAGCGAACTTTTGCCCGACCCGGCGACACCCGTGATCACCGTGAACACGCCGGTCGGGATATCGACCGTCACATGCTGCAAATTATTGGCATGCGCGTCCTTGATGGTGAGCGTCCCCGACGGGTGCCGGAACTCGGACTTGATCGGCCGTTGGTCGCCAAGATGCGTGCCGGTCAGCGTATCGGCCTCCAGTAGCTCGTCGTATGCCCCCTCGAATACCACGCGTCCGCCGTTCGCCCCTGCCTGCGGACCTACGTCGACGATATGGTCGGCGGCCTTGATGACGTCGGGATCGTGCTCAACGACGATCACGGTGTTGCCTTGGTCGCGGAGCTTCCGGAGCAACTCGTTCAACCGATGGACGTCGCGTGGATGCAATCCGACACTCGGTTCATCGAAGATGTAGAGGACGTCGACCAAGCTGCCGTTCAGGTGCTTCACGAGCTTGACCCGTTGCGACTCGCCACCGGACAAGGTGTCGGTCGGACGGTCGAGCGTCAGGTATCCCAACCCGATTTCGACGAGGTTGGTCAGGCGTTCGGACAAGGTTTTCACGAGCGCATGGTTTTCGGCGGTATCGAGCGTGCCGATCACGTGAGCAAGCTTGTCGACCTGCATCGCGCTCAAGTCCGCGATGTTGTATCCCTTGATTTTCGAGGCCAACGCCTGCTGCGTCAGCCGCGCGCCATGACAGAGCTCGCACGGCCCCATGGTGATATATGGCCCAATGATCTTCCGGGTCCGTTCGGACATCGACTGCAAATCCGTCTTGATGTACTTGCGCGTAAAATGATCGACCACACCCTCGAACTTCAACTTTATGCCCTGCATCGCGTCCGTCGCGATCGGTTTCGAATGGTAGAGATCGTCCAGCTCCTGCTTGCTGAATTCCTTGAGCTTCTTGTCGTTGTCGAAGAGCTTCGAGTGCTTGACGACTTCCAGCGCCCAGCCGTTTTTATATTCGGGCAGGAGCAGCGCGCCTTCGTTGATGGACTTGTCCATGTCGAACGCCGCCGCCATATCGAGGCCGAGCTTCTGGCCGATGCCGTGGCAGTTCGGACACATGCCCGCCGGATCGTTGAACGAGAACGCGTTGGCGTAACCGACGTAGGGTTTGCCGAAGCGGGAAAAGAGTAGTCGCAAGGCCGCGGCGATGTCGGTGACCGTGCCGACTGTCGAGTGCGACCCACCGCCCAACGGCTTTTGGTCGACGATCACTGCCATACTCAGGTTCGCGATGCTATCCGCTTCCGGCTGACTGATACGCGGCAGAAAGTTGCGCACGAACATGCTGAAGTTCTCGTTCAGCAACCGCTGTGCCTCGGCCGCGATCGTGTCAAAGACGATCGACGACTTGCCTGAACCCGACACCCCGGTAAAAATCGTGATCTGCCGCTTCGGGATCCGCAGGCTGACGTCTTTGAGGTTGTTCTCGCGGGCGCCTCGGATCTCGATGAATTCTTGCTGCGCTGCCTTCGTCATGTGCGTAGCCTACCATGCTCCCAGGGAACGCCTCAAACCCTGCCGGTTTTCCGAACCTTGGCCGCATGGAGCGCACCGACAATGCCCGCAGCCAGGATAATCCCGACCGTATTACTTACGAGATCAAGCCAGGTGTCCTCGATGCTCGTGGCAAATATCAGGCCCGTGAGCCGTTGCGCGGCAAACTCGGCCAGTTCGTTCGCCACGCCGAGCGCAGTCACGACCAGTGCGGCCACAAGAAAAAACTGGAGCGCCGTCAGCTTGAGCTTCAGATCGGTGCATACCCGGTAACACAGGACGTAGGCCGACACGCCGCCCAGGCCATGCAGCAGGCGGTTGCTCAATGCTTCGTCCGGGATAAGCAGGCTCAGCAACACGCTGCCCGACAGCAGCAGAAGCGCAATATAAATTGACCGACTGGAAAAGGATGTGCTTGGCGGCCGACGACCCATAAACACGTATGCGAATCCGTGCATCAGCGCGTAGTACGCCGCGATCATTCCCAGGAATAGGACGATGAACATATGCACCCCTCCCTTACCACGCTACGCGCCGTGGCACTTCTTGAATTTCTTGCCCGAGCCGCAGGGGCAGAGGTCATTGCGGCCGACGTTGGTGTACGGGTTGTACTGCACGGTTTCCTGCGCCGACTTGCCACCTGACCGGACAGTGACGGTGACGCCGGTCGTAGGCTTAGCGGGTTCGGCCGGTGCCGGATCGGGTTCGGGCTTCGGCTGTTCGGCCTTCGTTTCGGCAAAGCCGCCGCCGGCCGCCTGTTCGTCGGCGCCCGGGGGCACAAGCTGCGGAGGCGGCTGGGCGGGTGCGGCCAGGTCCGGGGGGGCGACGAGGCGGTTGAGGCGCAGCGGGAAGTTCTCCACCAACGAGGATGGCCGCGCCAGCGAGGCGCCGGGGAGGTATTCGAAGCCGACGCCGGCTTCCCCGGAGGTGAAGCGCTGTTGTTCCGGGGTCTGC
>CAYRGD010000005.1:3929-32851 GCA_964423885.1 uncultured Candidatus Saccharibacteria bacterium | reverse complement strand
CAGGCGTTGGCAGCGGCCGTTGCCGGATTGCCGGCCGAGCCCACGCTGTCGGCCTTGCTCGCGATCCGGCCCGCGCCGGTCCGCCGGCAGCTCGCGCGCCTCATGCGCCAGAAACAGGCCGACGCTGTCCGCACATTGGCATCGTCCGGTATCCCCGAACCGATCGTCCGCACGGTAGCGGCGTTGGCCGGTGAGGATCCCGAGCTCCGCTCGTTGCCGGGCGTGATCGACGGCACGATCGACCGGCTCCACGCAGCCGGGCATGGCACTGCCGTTTTGGCTGAGTCGGCCACGCCGTTGCCGCCGGCGGCCGCAGCCGAGCTGGCGCATGCCGTCGGACGCGCGCATCCGGCGCCGGTCGTGGTCGACTACGCGGTCGTCCCACGGCTCGTGGGCGGTATCCGGCTTACCCTTGGCACGCAGCGGATCGACCGCTCCGTCCGCACGCGGCTCGGCGAGCTGCGGCGGGCAATCCAATCCTAAAGGAGTACGGCATGACTACACCCTCACCCTTGATCGACGAGATCCGCCGTAAAATCGACGGCTACGAACCGGGCACCGGCGACGGCGATGCCGGCACGGTGATCGAGGTCGGCGACGGGATCGCCCGTGTTGCCGGGCTCGGCGCCGTCCAATCGTCCGAGCTGCTCGCGTTCGAAACGTCGGGCGGTACCACGGCGTACGGCTTGGCGATCAACCTCGAACCCTCGACCGTCGGTGCCGTCGTGTTCGGCGACGCGAGCCTGCTCGCCGAAGGCGACACCGTGCGGCGCACGAAGCGGTTGCTCGACGTGCCGGTCGGACCCGAACTGGTCGGCCGCGTGGTCAACCCGCTCGGCGAGCCGATCGACGGCAAAGGCCCGATCAAGGCCGCCGAACGCCGTCCGGTCGAAACCATCGCGCCCGGCGTCATCGCCCGGCAGTCGGTCGACACACCGCTCCAAACGGGGTTGAAAGCGATCGACGGGCTCATTCCGGTCGGCCGCGGCCAGCGCGAGCTTATTATCGGCGACCGCGGTACAGGCAAGACGGCCGTCGCCGTCGACACGATCCTCAACCAGCGCGGGTCGGGTATCGTGTCCATTTACGTCGCGATCGGCCAGAAGGAATCCAAGGTCGCCCAGCTGGTGGCTACGCTCGAAGCCAACGGCGCGATGGAACACACGATCGTCGTTGTGGCCGGCGCGTCCGACCCGGCGCCGATGTCGTTCTTGGCGCCGTACGCGGGTTGCGCGATGGGCGAGTGGTTCCGCGATAACGGCAAGGACGCCCTCATCGTCTACGACGACCTGTCGAAGCACGCCTGGGCGTACCGCGAAATGTCGCTGCTGCTCCGCCGCCCGCCGGGCCGCGAAGCGTATCCGGGCGATGTGTTCTACCTGCACTCGCGCCTGCTCGAGCGGGCAGCGCGGCTTGCCTCCGACCAGGGCGGCGGTTCGCTGACGGCCCTGCCGATCATCGAAACGCAGGCCGGCGACGTCTCGGCCTACATCCCGACCAACGTCATCTCGATCACCGACGGCCAGATTTATCTGGAATCCGACTTGTTCTACAAGGGGATCCGGCCGGCGCTTAACGTCGGGTTGTCGGTATCGCGTGTCGGCGGTGCGGCCCAGACCAAGGCCATGAAGAAGGTCGCGGGCACTGTCCGGCTCGAACTTGCCCAGTTCCGCGAGCTGGAATCGTTCGCGCAGTTCGGATCCGACCTCGACGCCGCGACGCGGGCCCAGCTCGAACGCGGCAAGCGGGTCAGCGAGCTCTTGAAGCAGCCGCAGTACCGGCCGCTCCCGGTGGCCTACCAGGTACTCGGCTTTTACGCGGCGACGAACGGCTACCTCGACGACATCGCCGTAGCGGACATCGCCCGGTTCGAGACCGAGCTCATCGCGTTCGTCGAGGCCGAACGGCCTGGATTCGCCGAGGCGTTCGCGGAAAACCCGCCACTCGACGCGGTTGCCGACCACTTGAAAGGCGCGGTCGAGTCGTTCAAGGCGTCGGTATGGGCCGGTAGTACCAAGGAGTAAACGGTGGCGAACACGCAGGAATTACGGCGCAAGATCAAGTCGGTCCGGTCGACCGCGAAGCTTACGAAAGCCATGCAGATGGTCGCAGCGGCCAAGATGGCCCGCGCCGTCGAACGGGCAGTGGCCTCGCGCGAGTACGCCGACGCGATGGACGCCTTGCTCGCTGATCTCGCGGCCGGGGATGCGAACCATCCGTTACTTGCCACCCCGGAGCAGGGCCGCCGCCTGCTTATCCTGCTCACCTCGAACCGTGGCCTGGCCGGCGCGTTCAACAGCCAGGTGATCCGTGCGGGGGTCGACCGGCTCGATGCCGACACTGACGTGGTCGCGGTCGGCCGGCGCGGCGAGGCCTACATGGCCCGGTTCCATACTTCTGCGCTGACCGCCGCGTTCCCGGCGCCCGACGGCGCGGCCAAGTACGCCGACGCCACGGCGGTCGCGCGGTTGGCGGTGGACGGGTTCTTGGGTGGGCAGTACCGTGACGTCCGGGTGATCTACACCGGCTACGTCTCGGCGATCCGCCAGGAAGTCCGCGAACTCCAGCTGCTGCCGCTCGCGAGCAGTGCCGCTGCCGGGTCGGGCGACGTGCCGCGCATCGAACCGAACCGCGCCGCGGTGCTCGACGTCCTGCTCGCGCGGGCCGTGCCGATGCGCCTGTTCCGCTGCCTGCTCGAATCGGCCGCGTCCGAACAGTCCGCCCGGATGCTCGCCATGAAGAACGCCACCGACAACGCGAACGATATCGTCGACGAGCTGACGCTCACCTACCAGAGCGTCCGCCAAGCCGGCATCACCAGACAAATCATCGAAATCGCGTCGGGCGCAGCCGCGCTCGCCGCCTGATCGGAGCCACCTATGCCAACACCCTCATCCATGGGCAGTATCACCCAAGTCCTGGGGCCGGTCGTCGCCGTCAGTTTCCCTGACGCGGTGCCGGCGATCCTTGAAGCGCTTACGGTCGACGCACCGTCGGGCGCGGTCGTGCTCGAAGTGCAGCAGCACCTGGGCGACAACGAAGTGAAAGCGGTCGCGATGGGCTCGACCGACGGCTTGAGCCGCGGTATGCCGGTGCGCGCCACCGGCGCCCCCATTTCGGTGCCGGTCGGCGACGCCGTGCTCGGCCGGATGTTCGGCGTGACCGGCGACCCGATCGACGGCCAACCTGCCAATACGGACTGGCCGCGCCTGCCGATCCACCGCCAGGCGCCGGCGTTCGACGAGCTCGCAACCAAGTCCGAACTTTTCGAAACCGGCATCAAGGTGATCGACCTCATCGCCCCGTTCGTGAAAGGCGGCAAGGTCGGCCTGTTCGGCGGTGCGGGCGTGGGCAAGACCGTTATCATCCAGGAACTCATCCGCAACATCGCGGCCGAACACGGCGGGTATTCGGTGTTCGCGGGGGTGGGCGAACGGACGCGCGAGGGCAACGACCTCTACCACGAAATGAAAGATTCGGGCGTACTCGACAAGACCGCGCTCGTCTTCGGCCAGATGAACGAACCGCCCGGCGCCCGGCTCCGCGTCGCGCTGTCCGGACTCACGATCGCGGAACAGTTCCGCGACGAGGGCGGCAAGGACGTGCTGTTCTTCATCGACAACATCTTCCGCTTCACCCAGGCTGGTTCCGAAGTCTCGGCGCTGCTCGGCCGCATGCCGTCGGCCGTCGGCTACCAGCCGAACCTGGCCACGGAAATGGGCGCGCTCCAGGAACGGATCACATCGACCAAGCGCGGTTCGATCACGTCCGTCCAGGCGGTGTACGTCCCGGCCGACGACCTGACCGACCCTGCGCCGGCAACTACCTTCGCCCACCTCGACTCCACGGTGGTGTTGTCGCGCGCACTGTCCGAGCTCGGCATCTACCCGGCGGTCGATCCGCTCGACTCCACGTCCACCATCCTTGACCCGAACGTGGTCGGTGCCGAACACTACGCGGTCGCGCGCGGTGTCCAGCAAGTGCTGCAGCGCTACAAGGATTTGCAGGACATTATCGCGATCCTTGGGATCGACGAGCTGTCCGAAGACGACAAGATCCTGGTCGCGCGGGCGCGCAAGATCCAGCGGTTCCTGTCGCAGCCGTTCTTCGTGGCCGAACAGTTCACCGGCAAGCCGGGCGCCTACGTGCCGCTCGCCGAAACGATCCGTGGGTTCCGCGAAATCCTCGACGGCGCGCACGACGACAAGCCCGAGCAGGCGTTCTACTTGAAGGGTAGTATCGATGAGGTCGTCCGTGGCCAGTAAGCCGTTCCGCCTCGTGGTAGTAACGCCCGAGGCGCGAGTGTTCGATGAGGCGATCGCCAGTGTCAGCCTGCCGTCGCTCGATGGCGAGCTGACCATGCTGCCCGGGCACGAACCGTTAATTGCCCTGCTCGGATCAGGCCAGCTGACTGTGCGCCATAGCGGCGGGAGCCGCCAGTTAGCCGTGCACGGCGGCGTGGTCCGCGTCGGGCCGGGCGAGGTCAAGGTACTCACTGACGCGGCCGAAACCGAAGAAGCGATCGACGAACAGCGCGCGGCCGAGGCGTTACGCCGGGCGCGCGAGGCAAAGGCGGCGAGCGCCGACCGCCAGGCGCAGGCCGATGCCGCCGCGGCGATCGAACGGGCCTTGGTCCGGTTGCGGATCGCCGAACGGCGCAAGCAGCGCCACCGGGCGTAATGCCAACAGGAGCTGCTATACTACCAGCAGCTCCCCGCGCGGGATTCGTACAATGGCAGTACGCTTGCTTCCCAAGCAAGAAACGCGAGTTCGATTCTCGTATCCCGCTCCAAGATCAAGCCTACATCTTTTCGTCCGCGCGGTGTCTACTAGCGAGGTTTATGAGCACCAAAGACACGCCAGCGAACACCAGGAAAGAGCAAGAACGTACCGAACTGCACCGCGCGATTTGGCAGATCGCCAATGATCTGCGTGGAAGCGTCGATGGCTGGGACTTTAAGCAATACGTGCTCGGCATGCTCTTTTATCGCTTCATCAGCGAAAACCTGACGAGCTACTTGAACGCCGATGAACGCCGCAGTGGCAGCAGGGATTTCGACTACGCCGAACTTTCTGATAACGACGCGGAGCGCGGTCGCGCCGATACGGTACAAGAAAAGGGCTTCTACATCTTACCGAGCGAGCTCTTTGTGAATGTCTGCGCCCGAGCCCGCAACGATGCCAATCTCAACGAAACCCTCACCCGCGTCTTCCGCAATATTGAGAACTCCGCCAAAGGCGCGAACAGCGAGGACGACCTGAAGGGATTGTTCGACGATTTAGACGTTAACAGCAACAAGCTCGGGCCGAACGTGGAGAAGCGCAACCAACGGCTGGTCAAACTCATGGAAGCCATAGGCGACCTGCGGCTTGGGAACTATGCCGACAATACGATCGACGCCTTCGGCGACGCGTACGAGTTCCTGATGACCATGTACGCCTCGAATGCCGGCAAGTCCGGCGGCGAGTTTTACACCCCGCAAGAAGTCGCCGAGCTGTTGGCGCGTATTACTACCGTCGGCAAGACGGAAGTGAACAAGGTATACGATCCCGCCTGCGGTTCCGGCTCGCTGCTGCTCAAATTCGCCAAAGTGCTTGGCCGCGGTAACGTGCGTCTCGGCTTTTATGGGCAGGAAACCAACATCACTACCTACAACCTCGCCCGCATCAACATGTTCCTGCACGATATCAACTACAACCACTTCGATATCGCGCACGGCGATACGCTCACCGACCCGCACCATTGGGACGACGAACCGTTCGACGCCATCGTGTCCAATCCCCCGTACTCGATCCGCTGGGACGGTGACAGTAATCCGATCCTCATCAACGACCCGCGCTTTTCGCCGGCAGGCGTGCTTGCACCCAAGAGCAAGGCCGATCTTGCCTTCACTATGCATATGCTCGCGTGGCTTTCCACGAGCGGCACGGCCGCGGTCGTCGAGTTTCCCGGTGTGCTCTATCGCGGCGGTGCCGAACAGAAGATCCGCAAGTATCTCATCGACAACAACTATGTGGACACGGTCATCCAGCTGCCACCCGACCTGTTCTTCGGCGTCACTATTGCCACCTGCATCATCGTGCTCAAAAAGAGCAAGCGCGATAACAAGACGCTGTTCATCGACGCCTCCGCCGAGTTTGTACGCAGTGGCAACAAGAACAAGCTTACCGATGCGAACCAACAAAAGATCTTAGACGCGTTCACTGCCCGTACCGACGTCGAGCATTTTGTCGCGATCGTCGACAATAAGACTATTGCCGAGAACAACTACAACTTATCTGTCTCGAACTATGTGGCGCAGAAGGATACGCGCGAGGTGGTAGATATCGCTGCGCTCAACGCCGACATTGCCCGCATCGTCGCCCGTCAGCAGGAATTGCGAACAGCCATTGATGCCATCGTGAAAGAGATCGAAGAATGAAATCAATCCTTGCAATGACAGACGCTGAGGCTCGTGATTTTTTACTATCGCCAGAATCATATTGCACCTTTGATTTGCCAACTTATGTAGATTTGGCAGCTGTGCTTGACGCTACCGAAGCCGCAATCGGCACAAGTGCAGATTATCGCAACGGAGGCGATGTAAAGCCCGGTGATTTAGATAACGTAAACCATCTATTGTTGACCAATAAAGACGGTGCTTACGCGTGGCGACCATTTCAGCTAATACACCCTGCTCTGTATATTGAACTAGTAAACGCTATTACTGACGCGACAAATTGGCGGACGATAAAAAATCGATTCGTCGTGCTACAAGCTAATGAAAAAATCTCCTGCAAAAGTATTCCGATGCAAGGAGAAGTTGGAAAAAATAAAAAAGAAACTTCCATATCGAATTGGTGGCAAAGCATTGAACAGGAATCAATTCGCCTATCACTGCACTTTAAGTATCTGACTACGGCGGATATTACTGACTGTTACGGCGCGTTGTACACGCACACTGTTGCTTGGGCGATACATACCAAATCAACCGCAAAAGCTAGTCGCCGTGATAATAGTTTGGTTGGCAACCAAATCGATAGCATTCTGCAAGACATGCAAAATCGGCAGACCAACGGTATTCCGCAAGGCAGTGTTGTATCTGACCTGATAGCGGAAATTGTGCTGGGTTATGCAGACGAACAGCTAACCACGGCTATTACTGATTCAAAAATTACCGACTATAAAATTCTACGTTATCGCGATGATTATCGTATTTTTACCAACACCTCCGAAGATGGAAAAAAAATCCTACTCCTACTGACTAAAGTATTGGCAGATCTTAGCTTTAAGCTAAATAGCAGTAAAACCCGCATTGAGGACGAGGTTATAACTAACTCCATAAAACCGGATAAGCGATATTGGCTAGGAACGGCCAAAAAAGGCAGCAGCCCGCGTGAAACTCTGTTAATAATTCGTGAACTCGGAATAAAATATCCAAATTCAGGTAAGTTGAAAGTCATTTTAGGTGACTTTCGCAAAGAAATCGACAAATTAAAGAAGCGTCCAGCTAATAATGATGTGCTAATCCCGATCGTGGTGGACATTATGTATAACAATCCGGGCGTCTACCCAACGGCAGCATCTATATTGAGCAAGCTGCTGTCATTTGAGAGCGACGAAAAAGCCAAAGAATATATCGGTTACATAGCCGAAAAATTTAGGGATATTCCGAATATCGGGCATCTAGATATCTGGTTACAACGTATCAGTGTCAATTACGACAGATCAATTAGCTACGAGGAAAAATTGTGCCGAATGGTGGCTGGTAGCGATGTGAAGTTGTGGAATTCGAACTGGTTACCCAGCAACATCAAGCAGGCTGTCGAGGGCGCTGAGCTGGTGAACGAAAGCGTTATCAAGGGATTAAATCGAGTTATACCTTTGGATGAAACCGAGCTGTTCCTCAGAACGATGTTTTACCCTGCTGAGGATTACGGCGATGAGTAGAATTTATGACCTGATAAAGCAACATTGCCCTGGCGGGGTAGGATTTAGTGAGTTGGGGGAAGTCGCTGAAATTTCTACCGGAGAGCAACTCAACAAGACTGCAATGTTTCACGAAGGAAAGTATCCAGTATTGAATGGCGGTATCAATCCATCGGGACGATATAACGAATACAATACTGAAGCTGATACGATTGCAGTTAGCCAAGGTGGAGCATCTGCTGGTTATGTTAATTTTGTACGTGAGAAATTTTGGGCAGGTGCACACTGCTTTGTTGTAAAACCCATAAACGACGAGGTCGTGAATCGTTTTATTTATTTCGTTTTGAAACAGGGGCAAGGTAAATTGATGAATGCAAAGCTTGGTGCAGGCATTCCTGGACTTAACCGCAGCGAGCTAAAAAACTTCCAGATCCCAATCCCGCCACTTGCCGTGCAAAAAGAAATCGTCAAAATCCTCGATAATTTTACAAAGCTTGAGGCAAAGCTTGAGGCAAAGCTTGAGGCAGAGCTTGAGTTGCGGCGACGGCAGTACGAACATTATCGCTCGCAACTCTTAACCTTTAGCCCCCCCCTACAGGTACAGTGGATGACGCTGGGCGAGATGGAGGGCAGGGGCATGATTAAGCTTGGTCGTGGTAACGTGATATCAAAAACTGATCTAGTAAGTAATCCGGGTGATTACCCCGTGTATTCATCATCGGCTGTAGGCTTGGGGGAATTTGGTCGTTATGGCGCATATATGTTCGATGACGAGCGCATCTCATGGTCTATTGACGGTGGCGGCCGATTTTTCTATCGCCCCGCGCAGAAGTACTCAATCACAAACGTATCAGGTTGGCTGAAAGTGAACCAGGCAGATGAACTCAGTACGAAATACCTCTACTATGCGCTATTAAATTTATGGACGACGAAAGTTTTTGATTATACGAAGAAAGCACATCCCTCAGTGATTCGAGAAGCATATGACGTGCCAGTTCCGTCGCGCGTTGAGCAAGACCGCATCGTGTCTATCTTGGACAAATTCGATGCGCTGTTGAATGATCTTTCTATCGGCCTGCCGGCCGAACTCAACGCCCGCCGGTCGCAATACCAGCACTATCGAAGCAAGCTACTAACCTTCAATGAATATGTCGAAGCACAATAAATACAATCTAGTTGCCGAAAACTCCGATAGTACGGTGGTTGCCAAGTACACGCCGGAGACGAAGCGTGCTGAAAGTTATCAGAGCGAGGCGGATTTGGAGCGGGCGTTTATTCAGCAGCTCGAACACCAAGCATACGAGTACGTCGCGTTTACCAGCGAGGCGGAACTGGTTGCCAACTTGCGCACGCAACTGGAAAAACTGAACGGCATTACATTTACCGACAATGACTGGCAACGGTTTTTCGACGGCGAGATTGCAAACCCGAACCAAGGCATCGCCGATAAAACGGCAACCATTCAAGAAGACCACGTCAGATTCTTTGCTTTTGACGATGGCGAACAAAGAAACGTCTACTTGTTGGACAAGACGAACATCCACAATAACAGCCTGCAGGTGATCAACCAGTACGCCACCGAGGATGGCCAGCGGGCGAACCGCTACGACGTGACGGTACTGGTCAACGGTTTGCCACTCGTGCACGTGGAGCTGAAGCGTCGTGGCGTGGCGATACAAGAGGCGTTTAATCAGATCAACCGCTACCAGCGCGAGAGCTTTTGGAGCGGTTCGGGGTTGTTCGAATACGTGCAGCTGTTCGTCATTTCCAATGGCACGCACACGAAGTATTACAGTAACACCACTCGCGCGGGGCACCTAAAAGATGTGGCGGAAGGCTTGGCCAAGAAAGGCAAGCGCACCAGCAACAGCTTCGAGTTTACGAGCTGGTGGGCGGATGCCGAGAACAAGCCGATTGAAGAGCTCATGGATTTTGCGCGGACATTCTTTGCCAAGCACGCGATTTTGAACATTTTGACTAAGTACTGCGTCTTTACAACGGACCGCCTGCTATTGGTAATGCGGCCGTATCAGATCGTAGCGACCGAGCGGATTCTGAGCCGTATCGAGGTGAGCACCAATTACAAAAAGCTGGGCACGGTCGAGGCGGGCGGGTACGTGTGGCACACCACTGGCTCGGGCAAGACACTCACGAGCTTTAAGACGGCACAACTCGCGAGTAAGCTGTCGCACATCGACAAAGTGCTCTTTGTTGTCGATCGCAAGGATCTCGATTACCAGACTATGCGCGAGTACGACAAGTTCGAACAAGGCGCGGCCAACAGCAACGCTAGTACGACGGTGTTGGCGCGGCAACTGGGCGATGCGAATGCGCGCATCATCATTACTACCATCCAGAAATTGGATCGGTTCGTGAACGCAGGTAAACACAAGGGCCACGAGATTTTCGACGGCCATGTGGTGATTATTTTCGACGAATGCCACCGCTCGCAGTTCGGCGATATGCACGCGAGCATTACTAAGGCGTTCAAGAACTATCACCTCTTTGGTTTTACTGGTACGCCGATTTTCGCGGCCAATGCGTCCGGCGGTGGGCGGCCTGATTTGCGTACCACTGTGCAGGCGTTTGGCTGTCATCAGCATGGCGACCCAAGAAGCTGCCCAAGCGCACCACACGCAACGGCGATCCATACATATACCATCGTGGACGCGATTGCCGACAAGAATGTATTGCCATTCAAAGTTGATTACGTGTCCACGGTGCGCGAGGCGGAAGACATCGAAGACAAGCAGGTCAGCGACATCGACCGTGAGCGCGTGCTGTCGGCACCCGAGCGGTTGGCGAATATCGTCGGCTACATCCGCGAGCACTTCGATCAAAAAACCAAGCGCAATAGTTTCTACAAGCTCGGCGAGCGGCGGCTGGCCGGATTCAATTCCATCTTCGCCGTTTCCAGCATTGAGGTGGCGAAGCGATATTATGCGGAGTTCAGGAAACAGCTCGCCGACGTGCCGAGCGATAAAAAGTTGAAAGTCGCGCTCATCTATAGCTTCGGCGTCAATGACGACGATGCCGACGGCATGATCGACGAAAATTCCGACGACACGAGCGGGTTGGATGCGAGTTCTCGTGATTTCTTGGATAGCGCGATTGCCGACTACAACGCGATGTTCGGGACGTCGTACGATACATCGTCCGACAAGTTTCAGAATTACTACAAAGATATCAGCGAGCGCGTCAAGAACCGTGAGATCGATATCTTGCTCGTGGTGAACATGTTTCTGACCGGCTTCGATGCGACGACCTTGAGCACGCTCTGGGTGGATAAAAACCTGCGCTTACATGGGCTGTTGCAAGCGTATTCGCGCACCAATCGTATCTTGAACAGCGTCAAAACGTTCGGCACGATCGTCTGTTTCCGCAACCTGGAAAAGGCGACGAACGAAAGCATTGCGCTCTTCGGCGACAAAGAGGCGAGCGGCATCGTCCTCTTAAAGACCTACGCCGAGTATTACGACGGCTACAAAGATGGTGACAAGGACGTGCGTGGCTACACGTCACTGGTCGACGAATTGCGCGAGAAGTTCCCCATCGGTGCCCGCATCGACAGCGAGCAGGCTAAAAAGGACTTTATCAAGCTCTACGGCGCGATTTTGCGTGTGCGGAATATCCTGGCGACCTTTGATGAGTTCGAGGGCAATGCGATGTTGACCGATCGGGACGTACAGGATTACCACAGTATGTACATCGACCTGTACAACGAATTCAAGCAATCGGCCGAGGCGGCGGAGAAGGAGAACATCAACGACGACGTCGTGTTCGAGATGGAGTTGATCAAGCAAGTGGAAATCAACATCGATTACGTACTCGGGTTGATCAAGCAGTACCACGAAGACCATACCAATAACCGCGAGCTTCTCTTGGATATCAACAAAGCGATTGATTCGAGCGTCGAGCTGCGCAACAAGAAGGACCTGATCAACGCGTTCATCACCTCTCTTGATGTGCACGGAGCAGAGGACGAAGACTGGCAGCGGTTCGTGGAAGGCAAAAAAGTCGAGGAGCTGGAGCAGATCATTGAAACCGAAGGGCTGGACCACGACGCGACGTACGCGTTCGTCCGTAATGCGTTCCGCGATGGCGTAGTGGCGACGACCGGCACGGCTATTGCTGGCGTCTTAGGTTCCTCGCGCCCTTCTCGGTTTGCGCCGGATAGTGCGTATACGCACAAGCGCGAGAACGTACTGAGCAAGCTCACCAGGTTCTTCGAACGGTTCGTTGACATCGCCCGCAATGCGTTTTGAGTGGGTCGTGTGATTTGTTTGCGATAGGGGCCTAGTTTCAGGATAATGGCCGTATGACAGCCATCGATCTTGAACTTAATCGGATTGATGTGGAACAAGAGGAGCAGGAGCGGCTCTTTGCGACGCTTGCACCGTACCGCGAACGGTTGCGGGGGTTGCGGGCTGCGCCGGCCGACGAGCCGGAGTTGAGTATTACGCTGCCGGATGCCTCAGAGGCAGTGGGGCTGACTGCGTCGTATGCGGAGCAGTATTCGGACGTCGAACGGCTCTTTCTTGTTGGCATCGGTGGTTCCAATCTAGGCGCGTTGGCGGTGTATCAGGCGCTCTTCGGCACGCAGCCGAACCTGCTACGGACACCGAAGCTCATCCCTATAGACACGGTCGAAGGCGTCCTTCTTGAGCAGGCAGTTGAGTTGCTCCGCACTGCGCTCAAGGCGAAGCAGCGTGTTCTTATTGTAATCGCGAGCAAGTCCGGTACCACCACTGAAACGGTGGCCAATGCCGATATCCTAGTCGCGGCGCTCGAAGTTGCCGGCGGGTCAGCTGCTGAATCGGTGGTCGTCATATCCGATCCCGGCTCGCCGTTGTCAGTCTTGGCCGAGCAGCGCAATATCCCGCTCGTGCCGAGCATCGCCGGGGTCGGCGGACGGTATTCGGTGCTGTCGAGCGTCGGCCTGTTTCCGCTGGCCGTGCTCGGCGTACCGATCGACGATCTCTTGGCTGGTGGCCGGGCTGCGCTCGATACCGGAGTATCCGACGACTATGTTGTCAACACGGCAGCGCAGCATGCGGTTGCCCTGTACGCCGCCTTCCGTGCCGGGAAACCTGTCCATGACCTGTTCTGTTTTTCGCCCTCGCTCGAACTGTACGGCAAGTGGTTGCGCCAGCTTATCGGCGAGTCGGTCGGCAAGTCGGCCACGGCCGGGATCGTGCCGACAGTCTCGATCGGCTCTACGGATTTGCACTCCGTCGGCCAGCTCTATCTGTCGGGCCCGGATACCACCTTCACCACGTTCGTGCGCGTGGGTGCGCACGGCGATACCATGGTGCCTGCTGACGGTGTGTTCGCGTCGCTCGTACCGGATCTTGCCGGCCGGCCGCTTGGCGCGGTGTCGGACGCGATCCTGGATGGAACGCGGCAGGCCTATACCGATGCCGGCCGCACCTTTTGTACCGTGACGCTGTCAGCGCTCGACGCGGCGTCGGTAGGCCAACTCATGCAACAGGATATGCTCACGATCATGTACCTGGCCCGGCTCTTGGATGTGAACGCCTTCGACCAGCCGGGCGTCGAGCGGTACAAAAAGGAGACGCGACGTATTCTCGCCGAGTCATCCCGCTAGCGGTCGTCGGGTTCCTTGCGATGGCCGCATTCGGATTCGTTACCGGTCGACAGGACCATCCTGGCGACCAGATCCGCTCGATCGGCGGCCATGCGATCGCGGCCGAGTACGCCCGCACGCCTAGCGAGCAGCAGCGTGGCTTGAGCGGCCGCGACGGCCTCGCTCCTGATACTGCCTTGGTATTTCCGTTCGATCCGCCGCAAGCGCCCACGTTCTGGATGAAAGACATGCGGTTCGCCATCGACATCGTGTGGGTCGCCGGTGGGCAGGTAGTGGGCATCGAGCTGTCGGTCCCGGCCGACGACGGCGTGGTGCGCTACGCCGCGCCGCAACTGGTCGACCTGGTAGTCGAGTTGCCGGCCGGGTGGTGTGCCGCGCACGGCATTTCGGCCGGTGATACGGTAGAATAGACCGAGATATGGTATACTCCCAGCCACATCCGCAAGGATTGCCAGGCCGCCTTAGCTCAGTGGTAGAGCAGCACTTTCGTAAAGTGAAGGTCCCGGGTTCAAATCCCGGAGGCGGCTCCACCGACCATCCGCAAGATATCCGCCCCGCCTACACCCTGGTACTGGCCGCGTTATCCGTCCTGCTCCACGCCGCCTTGTGGGCTCTTCGTTCCTCGTACATCGCCTTCAATCCGTTGCCGATCGTGTTCGGTCTGGCGATCCTCATTGCGAACGGCCTGCTCCAGCGGTTCGTGCTCGGGCCCGGTAGTGTCGCCAGCCTGATCCTTGGCACCGCGACGGCCTATATCCAGCTGTTGCTCCTGGTACTTCTGCTCGCGTCGAGGGCATAACCTATGGCGTCCCGCGTCCGCCCCTATCCCCGCTGGCTCGAAGCCGTTCCCGCCACCCTGACGCTCGGCAGTTTTTTGCTCCTGACCGTCGGATCGTTCTTGGCGCCGGTGTGGGTCGAGAGCTTTTTGCTCGTGTATGCGCTGCTGTGGTTTTCGCGTGCGCTGCTCATGTCGGCGCGGCTCATCGTGGGCTACATCCGCTACCGCCGGGATATCCGGCGCGACTGGCTCGCGGAAACCAAGCAGGCGTTTCCGGCCGATACCGTCGGGTCGGTGTACCACCTGGCGATCGTCGCGGCGTCGAAAGAAGACCCGTCGATCGTGGCGTCGACGCTCGACGCGATCAGGGAATCCGATTACCCCATGGACCGGCTGATCGTAGTGGTTGCGACCGAAGCGCGCTTTACGGCGAATGCCAAGGCGATCACCGCGATGACCCGGCGCTACCGGGGCGCGTTCAAGCACATCATGACCACCCAGCACCCGCCCGATCTTCCGGGCGAGGTGATCGGCAAGGGCGGCAACATTACCTGGGCGGGCCGGCAGGTGCAGCGCTATCTCGATGCAGAGCATATCCCGTACGATCGTGTGATCTGTACCACGCTCGACGCTGACAACCGCGTCCATCGGAAATACTTCGCGGCTCTCACGTACGAGTACCTCAAGCAGTCGGAACCGAAATACGTGAGCTTTCAGCCGATCCCGATGTTCTTTAACAATATCTGGGACGTGCCGCTGCCGATCCGGTCGGTGGCGCTCGGCAGTTCGTTCTGGCAGATCATCGAGTCGACCCGCCCGTACCGGCTGCGCAATTTTTCGGCCCACGCCCAGGGTTTCGACGCGCTGGTGGCGACCGATTTCTGGTCGGTCCATACGGCCGTCGAGGACGGCCACCAGTTCTGGCGTACCTACTACGCGTTCCACGGTAAGCACCGGGTAGTGCCGCTCAATGTGCCGATCTACCAGGACGCCGTGCTGTCGCCGCACGGGTATTGGGCGACGTTCCGCGAGCAGTATTTGCAGAAGCGGCGGTGGGCCTGGGGCTGCTCGGATATCCCGTTCGTGCTCTGGAAAAATTTGCAGGATCCGCGGCTGCCGAAGATCGGCAAGTGGTTCCAGGCGGCCCGGCTGATCGAAGGGCACTTTTCCTGGGCGGCGACCTCGATCCTGCTGGCGTTCTTCGGGTGGCTGCCTCGGCTGGTAAACCCGCAGTTCCACGACGTCGTGATCGCCTATACCTTCCCGCCGCTCTACAACCGGATCCTGACGCTCGCGCTACTCGGCCTGGTGGTGACGTTCACGGTATCGGTGCTGCTGCTGCCGCCGGTGCCGAAGGGTCGGCTGGCCCGGTCGCGCCTCAATGTCTTGCTGGAATGGATCACGGCGCCGATCCTGCTGCCGATCAGCAATATCCTGTTCTCGTCGGTGCCGGCGATCGACGCGCAGCTGCGCTTGTTGTTCGGCAAATATATCGAGTTCCGCGTGACTGAAAAGCACACGCAGCGGTACGACCTTAGTGGTCACCCTGCCGCGAACTAGGCTTCTTCCGCCGAAGCGTCTTGGGCAGGCTGTCGCGCAGTTTGCGATGGTAGCCGATCGCGAACCGGTGCGCCTCGTCGCGGGCCAAACGTACGACCGGCTCGAAGAGATGCGTGGTGAGCTGGCGCTCGTTCATCCAGGTACGGGCCGTATCCGACAGTACCAGACGGGCGAGCTTGCGGGTCGGCCCCTTGACCACGCCGGCAGCCGGGATCGCGAGCCGTTGGGCGCGCAACACCCGTTCGAGCACGGCCAGCTGCTGGGCGCCGCCGTCGACCAGGACGAAGTCGGGCAGCGGCCAGTCGATGTGGGCGAACCGCCGCGTCAGTACCTCGCGCAGCATTGCCACGTCGCTCTGGCTCTCGACCGATTTCACCTTGAAGTGGCGGTACTCGGTGGGGTTGGCGCGTCCTCGTTCGAGCACGACCATGCTGCCCACGCCGAGCCGGTCGCCGCTGTTGCTGATGTCGTAGGCTTCGAGCCGGTTCGGCAGGGTGGTGGCCATGAATTCGGTCACGTCGTCGGTCATGAAAGCCGTATCGCGGATGTGGGTGAGCGCGAAGAGTTCGTCGCGCAGCGCCTTGGCAGCTTCGTACCGCTGTTCCTTGGACGCGCGGTCCATCTCGCGCCGTGCGCGCGTAATGAGCTGCTGCTTCTTGCCTTCGAGGAACTGCACGACCTTGGCGATCTGTGCCCGGTACTCGGCCGGGCTCACCTCGCCTGTGCAGACGCCCGGGCATTCGCCGAGCGAGCGGTAAAGGCAGGGGCGACCGGAATGCGGCTTGCCGGTGCAGTAGAACTTGAAGATCGCGCGCAGCGCCTTGACCGCGCGTCGGGCGGCGAGGCCCGAGGTGTACGGCCCGAAGGTTTTAGCGAGCGGCACCTCGATCCGCTGGGTGGGGCGGATGATGAGGATCCGAGGGTATTCCTCGGCCGTCACGGCGATCTGGGCGAAGGTCTTGTCGTCTTTGCCCAAGACATTGTACGGCGGATGAAGCCGGGTGATCTCATTCGCCTCAAGGATCAGCGCCTCGAGCGCGGTTTCGGTCGTCTGTACGGTGATGGTCGCGATCTTGGCCACCATCTGCTGTAGCCGGGCGTCGAGCGGCCGCTGCCAGTACGAGCCGACGCGGTGGCGGAGCGAGGTGGCTTTGCCGACGTACAGGATAGTATTCTCTGCGTCGCGGTAGTAGTACACGCCCGGTTCGTCGGGTAGCGACGCTACGTCGGCGGGCGTGAAGACGGCGGTCATGCCGCGCTCGGCCGTTTGGCGGCGCGCTTCCGTGCTTGCGCCAAGCTCGTCTTGAGGAACCGCCCGGTTTCGGACGCCGGGTTGCCGGCCACGTCTTCGGGCGTGCCTACCGCCACCACCTTGCCGCCCCCGTCGCCGCCCTCGGGACCGAGGTCGATGATCCAGTCGGCGGTTTTAATGACGTCGAGGTTATGTTCGATCACCAGGACAGTGTGGCCCTGGTCGACCAGCCGGTTCAAGACAGCAAGCAGCTTCTGGATGTCGGCGATGTGCAAGCCGGTGGTCGGCTCGTCGAGGATGTAGCAGGCGCTGCCGCGGCCGTGCCGGGCTAGTTCCGACGCGAGCTTGACCCGCTGCGCCTCGCCGCCCGACAAGGTGGTGGCCGACTGGCCGAGTTGGATGTAGCCCAAGCCGACGTCGTCGAGCACCTGGAGCGTTTCGGCAATTTTGGGGAAGTCGCGGAAGAACGCCAGCGCTTCCTCGACCGTCATCGCGAGCACGTCGGCGATCGACTTGCCGTCGAACTTCACGTTCAACGTTTCGCGGTTGTAGCGCGTGCCTTTGCAGACGTCGCACGGCAGGTAGACGTCGGGCAGGAATTGCATCTCGATCGTCATCGTGCCCTCGCCTTCGCAGTTCTCGCAGCGGCCGCCGGCGACGTTGAACGAGAACCGGCCGGGTGCGTACCCGCGCAGCTTCGCGTCGCGCGTGGTGGCGAACAACTCGCGGATCGGCGTGAGCAGGCCGGTGTACGTGGCGGGATTGGAGCGGGGCGTGCGGCCGATCGGCGTCTGCGTGATCATCACCGTGCGCTTGAACTGGTCGATGCCTTCGATCCGTTCGTGCTTGCCGGGTTTCACGAGCGACTTGTTGAGCTGCCGGGCCAGCGCCGCGTATAGGACATCGATCGCGAGCGTCGATTTTCCCGATCCCGAGACGCCGGTGATGCAGGTGAGCGTATTGAACGGGATGTGGACGGTCGTTCCCTTTAAGTTATGCTCGCGTGCGCCGACGACGGACAAAAACCGTTTCGACGACCGCCGTTCGGCCGGTACCTCGATCGCGAGCGTGCCGGCCAAATACTGTCCGGTCAGCGATGTGGCAATACTGGCGACCTCGGCCGGTGTGCCCTGGGCGACCACCCGTCCGCCATGCCGGCCGGCGCCGGGCCCGATATCGATCACATGGTCGGCCTCGCGGATGGTTTCCTCGTCGTGCTCGACCACGATCACCGAGTTGCCGACGTCGCGCAGCCCCTTGAGCACCGACAGCAGTTTGACGTTGTCCCGCGCGTGCAGCCCGATCGACGGCTCGTCGAGTACGTACAGTACCCCAGTAAGGCGGCTGCCGATCTGGCTGGCCAATCGGATCCGCTGCGACTCGCCGCCGGCGAGCGTGACCGCCGACCGGCCGAGCGACAGGTAGCCTAAGCCGACGTCGTCGAGGAAGTGGAGCCGCGACCCGATTTCCTTGAGGATCCGGGCCGCGATCAACGCGTCCCGCTCCGACAGCGTGAGGTCGTTGAAGAAGGTCACGAGTTCCGGGATCGGCACCACGACCAACTCGGCGATCGACTTGCCGCCGACGCGGACAAGCAGCGCCTCGGGCCGCAGGCGGTCGCCATGGCAACGTTCGCAGGGCGATTCCGCCATGTACTTGTCGAGCTGCTGGCGCGTGGCCTCGGATTCCGTGTCGCGCCACCGGCGTTCGAGCAGTGGTACGATGCCGCTGAAGCTGACTGTCATCGTGTTGGCCCGGCCTTGCGTGTAATAGGTGGCCGGGATACGCACTGTGCGGCCCGGGCCATTGAGGAGCAGGTCACGCTGCTCGGCCGGCAGGCGTTTGACCGGCGTTGCCATATCGATAGTGAAATGCTCGCACACGGCGCGGAGCAGGAAGCCGTACCAGTTCTTGGACGAGTAATCCCACGGCAGGATCGCGCCCTGGGCGATCGTTTTCGTGTCGTCGGGCAGCACGAGCTGCGGGTCGATCGTCTTGTGGACGCCGAGTCCTTCGCACAGCTCGCAGGCGCCGATCGGGCTGTTGAACGAAAAGAGGCGCGGTTCCAGCTCGACGCCCGGCTGGCCGCAGTGCTCGCACATGAGCCGCAGGTTGTAGGTCGTCCGGCCGCTGTCCGTCTCGATCACGGCACCGCCTTCGGCTTTGGCCGCCGCCTGCTCGATCGCTTCTTGGAGCCGGAGCATGCTGTCGCTGGTCAACGTGAAATCGTCGACCAGTACCTCGATCGTGTGGGTTTTGTAGCGCGACAGCGTCGGCAGCGCCGCGCCCAGGTCGTACGGCTGGCCGCTTACGAGGACTTGGCTATACCCTTCGTGCTTCAGTTGTTCGAGCAGTTCGCGGTACTCGCCTTTGCGTGCCCGCACCACCGGCGCGAAGACCCGCACCGGCGTCCCGTGACCGACCTGGCCCAGGACGCTGTCGACCACCTCGTCGATCGTCGACTGCTTGATGCGGTGACCGCAGTTGGCGCAGTACTGCTCGCCGACCTTCGCGTAGAGCAGGCGGAGGTAGTCGTAGATTTCGGTGACGGTGCCGACCGTCGAGCGGGGATTGTGCGACGCGGATTTCTGGTCGATCGAGATTGCGGGCGACAGGCCTTCGATTGAATCGACGTCGGGCTTGCGTCCCTGGCTCAAGAACTGGCGCGCGTACGACGACAGCGACTCGATGTACCGCCGCTGTCCTTCGGCGTAGATCGTGTCGAACGCCAACGACGACTTGCCCGAACCGGACAAGCCGCTCACGACCACGAGCGAATCCTTAGGGATGTCGAGGTCGATGTTCTGGAGGTTATGCTCCCGCGCGCCGCGCACGGAAATGACGTGGCTCATACCCGATCAGTATACCCGTTTTCCGAACAAATACCAAACAGTCAGGATGTCCGTCCCTTGAACTGCTGCTGGAGTTTCCGGAGCTCGAGCACCTCGTCGCGGATGAGCGTCGCCTCCTCGAACCGGAGTTCCCGTGCCGCTTGTTTCATCTCGGCCTCGCGCCGTTTGATAAGGGCAGGCAGTTTGTCCGGGTCGATCGTCTCTTTGAGTTCCGGGGCGAGCGCCGCGGGTTCGTCGGGAATGATGCTCTTGATCGCCTTTTGTACGGTTTGCGGCGTGATCCCGTGCTCGCGGTTGTACGCCAGTTGGAGCCGCCGCCGCCGGTCGGTTTCTTCGAGCGCCCGGCGCATCGAGCCGGTCTCGATATCGGCGTAGAGGATGACACGGCCGTTCACGTTGCGTGCCGCCCGCCCGATCGTTTGGATGAGCGAGGTGTCGGAACGCAGGAACCCCTCGCGGTCGGCGTCGAAAATGAGGACCAGCGACACCTCCGGCAGGTCGATGCCCTCGCGCAGCAGGTTTACACCGACCAAGACTTCGATCTGCCCTTTGCGCAGCTGGTCGAGCGTCCGGATCCGCTCCAACGTTTCGACGTCGGAATGGAGGTACCGCGCCTTGGTGCCTTCTTTGACAAGGAACTCCGACAGGTCCTCGGCCATTTTCTTGGTGAGCGTCGTCACGAGTACGCGCTGGTGCCGGGCGACTTCCTGCTTGATCTCGGCGATGCCGTCTTCGACCTGTCCGGCGATCGGCCGGATCACTACTGCCGGGTCGACGAGACCGGTCGGTCGGATGATCTGCTCGACGATCTGGGTCGAGCGCTCGCGTTCGTACGGACCGGGCGTGGCCGACAGGTACACGCGTTGCGGCGTCCGCGCGTCGAACTCCTCGAACGTGAGCGGGCGGTTGTCGCGGGCCGACGGCAGGCGGAAGCCGTAGTCGACCAGCGTTTCCTTGCGGGCCCGGTCGCCGGCGAACATGCCGCGGATCTGCGACACCGTCACGTGCGACTCGTCGATCACGGTCAGGAAGTCCGACGGGAAGTAGTCGAGCAGCGTGCTCGGCGCCTCGCCGGGCTGGCGGCCGCTCAGGTGCCGGGAGTAGTTTTCGATCCCGTTGCAGTAGCCGATCTCGCGCAGGAGCGCCAGGTCGTGCCGGGTGCGGCGTTTCAAGCGGTCGGCTTCCATGACCTTGCCGGCGCGTTCGAGCGCTGCCGTCTGCTCGGCCAGCTCGGTTTCGATCGCCGTGAGCGCCCGTTGCAGGGTCTCGGGCGCGACCACAAAGTGCTTGGCCGGAAAGACCAAGAGGTGCGGCACCTGTTCGACCACGCTCCGGCTGACCGCGTCGAGCAGGCTCAGCGCACGGATCCGGTCGCCGGCGAGTTCCACGCGGATGAGCTGCTCCATCCCTGGCGGCAGGATATCCAAGATCGAGCCGCGGACCGACACCGACCCGCGTTCGTAGGTCTGGCTGCGGACGTAGTACATGTCGATGAGGCGGGTGAGCAGTTCCTCGCGGGTGATCGCCTGGCCCACGGCGAGCGGCAGGATGGTTTCGCGGTACTCGCTCGGGGAACCCAAGCCGTAGATCGCCGACACCGACGCGACCACGATCACGTCCGGGCGGCTTAAGAGCGCGGCGGTCGCGGCATGACGCAACCGGTCGATCTCTTCGTTGATGTCGGCCTCTTTTTCGATGTAGGTGTCGCTCGAGGGCAGGTACGCTTCGGGCTGGTAGTAGTCGTAGTACGACACGAAGTATTCGACCGCGTTCTTGGGGAAGAACGTGCGGAACTCCTGCGTCAGCTGGGCAGCCAGGGTTTTGTTGTGGGCGATGACCAGCGTCGGCTTGCCGACCCGCGCGATCGTATTGGCGATCGTGTAGGTCTTGCCCGATCCGGTCACGCCGAGCAGCGTCTGGTGCTTGCTGCCGGCGCGGATGCCCGCGACCAATTCGTCGATCGCCCGCGGCTGGTCGCCAGCCGGCGGGTACGGTGCGTCGAGTTGGAAGACTGTCGGATGGTCCATACCTGGTGTAGTATAGCGTATGACTCCCCTTGAAGGAGGTGGGCGCCGTGCCCGACCCGACCGTCTGTGAGCCCAGTCTCGGTATCCTGACGCACGCGCTCCACACCGAAGCGACCGGTGAGCTTGCCGGCCCGCTGACGCCGTACGTCCGCGACCTGGTCGACGCCGCCCGTCGGCTCGGGTGGACGGCCTACGTCTACTCGCCACGCGACCTGTTGAAGCGGCGCCGTGTCGTCTGGGGTTGGACGCGCGAGCATGGAGCCTGGCAGCGCGATTTCTTCCCGATCCCGCAGGTGAGCTATCTGCGGAGCGTCTACTGGCACGCCGAAGACGCGGCGACCGTCCGCTGGCTCAAGCAGGAAGCCGGGACGCAGTTCCTGGCCGATCCGGACGTCGAGGAAATCGTCCATGACCGGTGGCGGGTGGTGCAGATCGGGCTCAGCCATCCGACCGTGAGCGAACGGTTTCCCGATACGCTGTTGGTGCGTCCGGGTGCCGACCTGCGCACTGCCCTGTCCGAACAGGCAGCGTGGACAGTCGTGCCCCGGTACCGGTCGGCCGACGCGGCCTATGCGTTCGTGGCCCGGCAGGGCGACGCATACACGCTGCGCTTCCTTGCCCGGCAGGTCGCGCATACGCAGACGCTCAAAAGCGCGGCCGAACTGCAGGAGCGGCTCTTGCAACTGTTCGGCGAGGCGGTCGTCCAGGCCTACGGCAAACCGCTCCGGTTCGAGTCCTGCCCGGTGTCGGTCCGGAGCGTCTGGCAGCGCGGTGCCTCGGCCCGCTGGGAAGAGCTGTGCCAACTCGTGCGGGTCGGTAAGGAACACGAACGGATCGGCCCGATGACGACGGCCGCGCCGGTCACCGCCTGCCTGCCATTGTTCGAACAGGCGGCGGGGAGCCGCACGCAGGCGCTGCGCTACCAGCTGTCGCAGACAGCCCGCTCGGCCGTCGAGCTGATCGACCAGCGCGGACATGGTGCCAGCGAACTGGCGGTCGATCTTATCCCGCTTGCCGACGGCGGCGTCCGGATCGCGGACATCAGCACGGTCGGCGGTATCGAATCGCTCCGCCGGTTGGCCCAGCCAGAACTGCGGCAGGCCTCGATCGCGGCCACGCTCGGGTATGCCGCCACGCGTACGGCCCAGGGCACCGTGCTCAGCGCACCGAGCCCAGTACTGCAACGAACTGGTTGAATACCGTCTGGTCGGTCGGGTCGGCGTTGCCGTCGGCGAGCGCTTGGGCGAGTTGGCTCACATCGGTCGCGCTCAAGGAGTCGTCGAGCGGCACGACGTGACTCAGCTGCACTTCGACGTTGTTCTTGTAGGCTTGTCCGCGGAACGTGATCGTGCGGACGGTGAGGCTATCGGTGCAGGTGTCAATCCCTACCAGGCCGTAGAGCGTCGACGGTCCTTTGATGATCTGGCCGGTCACGAGCCCGGGGAATTCCTGTTGCCAGGCGCTCAATGCACCACTCTCGCCGCCTGCGAGCGCGGTCTGGATCGTTTTCGACCGTTCCGGCGAGAAGGCCGTGCACGTCGTCCGCTGCGTGGGGATCGAGGCCACGCGGTACGTGGTCGACACCAGCGTGTTCGTGCTCACGCTGCCGATCGACCAACTCTGCGGCGCGTCCATGGCGATGCCGGATACCGGCTCGATGAACGACTTGGTACTGGTCGCCACCGGCTTGTTCTGCCGGTTCTGGGCGAGGATTGTCGCGACCACGACGACCACGCCGCTTAGGGCGATCGCCATAATGATCCCGATCGATTTGATAGGGGAGCTTTCAAGCGCCATATGTACAGACCAGTATAGCCTATGCCGCCGGAACCGACGTTGGGGATTCGGGGTCAATCCAGTCCGCGATCAGCCGGTAGAGCTCGTGCTTGCGCTCGCCTTGGATAATGAGGTGGAACGGATCGTTCCAGGCCACGAATTCGGTGCGCGGCGAGCCGAGGTGACGCCGCAGGCGCGGCACGCTGTACGGCGCGACGATCGGGTCGTTCGATCCCTGGATAATGAGCGTGGGGGCCGTAACGCGGCGCAATGTGGGCGCGGTCATCTCGCGTTCCAAAAACCGCATCATGGCCTGGAAGGTAGCGATCGGCACGCGGTTGTAGCACCGCTGTTCGTACCCCGGAATGACTTCGTTCGCCAGGAAGCCGGTATCGGGTTTGGTCATATCCGGCCCGACCACGAGGCGAAGGAGCGGCAGCACTGCCTTGATCGCCGTGTGGTAGTGGAGCCGTACCGGCGCGCCGATCACCACGAGCGATGCCGGCTGCACGTCGGCTGCCAACTTGAGCGCCAAGCTGCCGCCGACCGATAGGCCGATGAGTGCCACGCGGCCGGCCTGCCCATGCAGCGCATCGTACTCCCGCCGCAGTGTCGCGAGCCAGTCGGCGGGGCCGTACCGGCGCAGGTCGTCCGGGGTGGTGCCGTGGCCGGGGAGTAATGGGACGCGCACTTCCATTCCTTGTGCAGCCAACTCGTCGGCCAGCCCCTGCAGCTCGTGCCGGCTACCGGTGAACCCGTGGGCGATCAGGACGCCGGTCTGGTTGGCACGCATGGTTCGTCCCTCCGCCTGGCCGCTACGGTGCGATTACAATTTCTTCGCCGAAGTGCTTGTGCAGCCTGGCCTCGATCGAGCCCGGCTGCCGGCCGAAGTAGGTCGACAGCTCCCGCTTGCCTGATCCGGCCGCAAAGAGGAACTTCAACTTCGCGTCGTCCTTGGCGGTCCACGGCTTGAACGCGTTCGGGTGGATCGCGCGCATCGCGGCCAACTTGCCCGACCAGCCCTGCTTGGCAGCCGGTGCGGCAGGAGCCGGCTCGGGCAGGTCGCGCAGCTCGGCGAACCGGTCGACCGCTTCCATCGACCGCATCCGCAGCTCGGCGTCGATCGCCCGTGCATCCTCGCTCACGGTGAGCGCCATGCGGTTGAGGCCGGCCAGGCTTAACGTTCCCAGGCTCCGCACCCGGGACAGCGCGACGTACCCCATGCCTTCCACGAACGCGCGCTTGAGGTCGATCTTGGCCGCGTCCAGCGTCATGCCTTGGCTCTTGTGGACGGTGATCGCCCAGGCGAGCCGCAAGGGTAGTTGGCTCAATTCGGCGCGTTTGGTATCGCCGTCGCGCAGTTCCCAGGAATCCGGGCGGATGGTGACCGTCGTGCCGTCGCGCAGTTCCACGATCGGGCAGTCGGTGTCGTCTTCGAAGCCCACGACCGTGCCGAGCGAGCCGTTGACGTACTGGTGCTGCTGGTCGTTCTTGATGCACATCACGAGCGCGCCTTGCTTCAATACCAATTCTTCGGGCGCGAGGCAGGCGCGTTTCAGCGTTTCCACGTACGACGCCTTGCCGCTCGTGTGCATGGTGTAGCGGTGTTCGGCGCCGTCGACGGCTGCCAGCCGTTCGGCGTTCAGGCGGTCGACGTCGACGTTCGTGGTGTAGAGCTCGGTCACTGCCTGGCTGTTCGCAAGCGGCGCGTCGAACCGGGCGCGCAGCGCATCGACGTGGTCTTGGTTGATCCGCCCGTCGCGCAGCGCGTTCAAAATACCCAGGAATGTCTGGTCTTCCTGGCGGTGCTGTTCGTCCAAATAACAGATGACGGGCTTCAATTCGGCCCACGCCTGCGAATGCACCACGAAGCCGCCCTGCTTGCTGTCGCCGCGGTTGACCGGCGGCAATTGGAAGAAATCGCCGCACAATACTATCTGGATCCCGCCGAACGGCGTATCCGTGTCGCGGATCCGCCGCAAGAGCTGGTCGACCAGGTCGAGCCGGAAGTCGTGCAGCATCGAAATCTCGTCGATCACCAGCACGTGCGTGCTCTTGATCGTCTCGCGCCGGCTGTCGGCCAAGGTTTCGTGATACTTGGGAGACAGCTCGTCGTGGATCCCGATCCCGCTCCACGAATGAATCGTCGAGCCGTTCAGGTGGGTGGCTGCCAGGCCAGTGGTGGCAGTGACCGCCACTTTCTTACCCGAGGCGCGCGCCCGCGCAATGAACGCGTTCAGTACATACGTCTTGCCCGACCCGGCCGGACCGGTGAGCAATACGCTCTGCCCGTCGTCCAAAATCCGCCCCGCTAACTGCTGATCCATCATGGGGTGAGTATACGCGGGAACGCGGAGGCGAACAAAAAGATCGCGTGTATTACTGCCCGACCGGCGGCTCCCAGAGCTCTACCTTATTGCCTTCCGGGTCGATCACCCAGCCGAACTTGCCGTACTCGGACTCGTCGGTATTGTCGAGCACGTCGCAGCCCTCTGCTTTCAGGGCTTTAAGCAGTGCGGTAAGATCCGCCACCCGGTAGTTGACCATAAACGGTGCGGCGTTCGGGCCGAACGATTCATCGGTCGACGCTACGCGCCAGGCGGTCGTTCCACTCACCGGCTTATCGGCCTCGTCCGTCCAATCGAATGCAGCCCCGCCCCACTCCTGCACGTCGATGCCAAGGTGCTGCTTATACCATGCACCGAGCGCTTTTGGATCCTTTGCCTTGAAGAAAATCCCGCCGATACCGGTGACACGTTTCATAGGAAACCTTTCTTGCATGGAGCCAGGGTCACGCTACTTTGTTCCTACTGCTGCTAAGACGAATGTGCTCACTGCATCTGCCATTGGAGTATATGTAAGTATATCGATACAGAGGAGTCCGCTTGCGAGAATCAGTGTTACTGCGCTACTCACTGCCTTAATCGATGCAGGTGCGCGGCGATACGCATCGAACGAATCGAGTCGTCCGATATGGAACACTAGACGGCGATAGAGCAGGACGAAGCATGCAACGATACGGGTGATGAAGTTGAATAACCCATAAAGCGGATAGGCAAGTACGACCCACAGCGGCTCCTGTGCTCCCGTTCGGACGTACGCTAGGAATTCAAAGAACACATACGTGAGATAGAGCACGACAAAGTACCATGGATAAAAGAACAGGATCGGCAGGGAAAGCAGGCGGAAGAAATCCATACCGCTTACCAGGACGCTGCTATAGAACGCGTCGACTTTGAGCGCGGCCGGAGCATCCGGCTTGATCATGATCCGGACATAGTTCCCCAGGTTCGCGACAAGGCCGGGAAACCATCCTCCAGTGCGCTGCATGTAGAGCTCAGTGATACTCGTCGGCGGATTGGTATAGACTGTCGCGTTGGCAAGTACAACGCCTTTCGGGGAGTCGGACAGGTGGAGAAGCAACGTTCGCTGCAGGTCTTCCCCCGAAAATTCCCCGTTGTGGATCCGTATCTGCCGCTTCAGCTCATCGAGGTGAAATAACCCGATTGCCCCAGAGATATTCTGGACCGAGGCGGAGCGGTTGTGGTGCCGCTTCCCGATATCGCAACTCTTCCGATATTCGTATGACTGCAGCTGAGTGATCCACGTGCTTCGGACGACCAAGACCCTGAACGCGACGGCGTCGTATGTCTCCAGGAGTTCGGTGGGTATGATTGCCCCTCCTATCAGCGTATCGTCATCAAGTAGTAGTACGTACGGCGTGGCAACCTCTTGCAACGCATGATTGATCGCCGCGACTTTGCCGACTGGATGTGGGATTTCGATGACCCGTGCGCCGTACGACCGTGCAAGGCTACATGTCTTATCCGTTGATCCGTTCGATACCACAATAATCTGGTTAGGATCGAACCGGAGCACGAGATCGTCGAGCGTTGCAGCAAGGACGTGTTCGCCGTCTTTGCAAGGGACGATAACGGACACGAGGCGCACATCTTCACCGGCCTTTTTGTACTGGACGGGAAGGACTGTTTCGACAAGTGAACGAAGGCCGTCGATGATCCAAATCGGAATCAGGATGATCGCGTATGACCAGTGAAATGAATCTAGGACGAACCCATGCGTGACTATGGTGCCGTAGCCAAGAAGAAATCCGCATAGTAGCAGTGGCATCGCTCTGGAAACGACCGTATCGAAATTGATGTTTGCCACACGCTATCAATAGCACGGACTACCGAGGCAATGAAACACAAGCGTATGCTCGGAAGTATCAAAAAAGACCGTTCAGTATGAACCGCCTTCTTTGGTGATCCCACGGGGAATCGAACCCCGATTTACACCGTGAAAGGGTGTCGTCCTAGCCGTTAGACGATGGGACCATGGAGGGCCTGGTGGGGATCGAACCCACGACAAATTGCTTAAGAGGCAACTGCTCTACCACTGAGCTACAGGCCCGAATTGTTGTGGTGCCCCGGGAGGGGTTCGAACCCCCGGCCTTCTGGTCCGAAGCCAGACGCTCTAATCCACTGAGCTACCGGGGCATGCCGCTTGCCGTGCAACGCGTGGAATGGGGTGGACGATGGGATTCGAACCCACGACCGCCAGGACCACAACCTGGTGCTCTAACCGACTGAGCTACGTCCACCATATGTCGCGCTGTTGGTACCCCCGGCAGGATTCGAACCTGCAACCTCTGGGATAGAAGCCCATTGCTCTGATCCGTTGAGCTACGGGGGCTAAAAGCTTGGAGCGGGAGACGGGAATCGAACCCGCGTATCAAGCTTGGAAGGCTCGCGCTCTACCATTGAGCTACTCCCGCGGGCACGACAGTGCAGTATGTCCGGAAACGGGTACCCTGTCAACCGGACACGTGCGTATTCTACCACGACCGGTCTGGTATGATAGGCCGTAAGGGAACGGAGGGAGCAGGATGGGCAAGGAACGGGGCACGGCGCTACTCATTACACTGGTACTGATCGCGGTGATCGGGTCGGTGGCGTTTGGCGTTGGCCGGTCGTCGCTCACGAGCTTCCGCCAGGCGAGCCGGCTCGAAGACTCGTTGAACGCTTACCAGGCCGCGCAGGCCGGGATCGAAGACGCGTTGCTGCGGTTCCGGTTCAACAAGAACGCTGAGGCACCGATGGTCGGAGCAGCCCAAGGGCAGGCGGACGGCTGCCGGACGGCCGACGACCCGTCGTCCGC
>CAYRGD010000005.1:0-3829 GCA_964423885.1 uncultured Candidatus Saccharibacteria bacterium | reverse complement strand
GAGCAGCCCAAGGGCAGGCGGACGGCTGCCGGACGGCCGACGACCCGTCGTCCGCGACGCTCATCTTCGAACGGGTGGATATCACGACTGACCAGCGGAGCTGTGCGAACCTGCAAAGCCAGGCCGGCACGATCGCCGCCGTGCCCACGAACCCCGACCATATCGTCTACGACCTCAAAATGTATTACCGGCGCCCGAAGAGCGAACAGGAATGCCTGGTGGTGAAGGGGTTCACGGGTTCGGTGCCGTCCGGATGTACCGAACTTCCTGCCAGCGTGACCGCTGCGCTGCCCAAGGATACCAGCGTCGAATACGACGTATCGGATACGGGCCCGGCCATTACGCTCAATGCCACGTTCGAGCAGACTACGGCCCAAAGCCAGATCGAGGTGATCCAGATCCCCGACAGCGGCGAGGCGACCCGTACCTTATACAAGGCGAGCGATCTGCCGGCCGCCATTACCAAACAACCAGGCGTCAATACGATCCGCCTGCGGCCGTTCGGGAGCAATCTGCGGATGTATACCGTCGCCCCGACGGGCAACGGGACGATCGACAGCCGCGTGACACGGGTCGATTCGATCGGCTACTACGGCGTGTCGAAGCGCAAGCTGACACTGACGCTCGACCGCTTGTCGGGCACGGTGTTCGAGGTGTTCGACTTCGTTTTGTTCTCAGGTGGTAGCGCAATCTGCGGCCCGACCGCTACCTGTCCATAATCTGATTGGTACGGCAATGGTCGGGGATGCCGGACTCGAACCGGCGGCCTCCTGCTCCCAAAGCAGGCGCGCTACCAACTGCGCCAATCCCCGACGTACGAGCGCAGTCTACCATAATTTGCGACGCTGACCGCACTTGCCGTATACTGGCCCGGAGTCAGTTCGCACAGCAGCAACAACGACATGACTGGCCCGAAAGGATTCATCCATGCTAGCGGCATATCTTGCCCTCGCCGTGCTCGGCGGAGGGATTGTTGGGTTTGCGGCCCGGAACTCGCTTCGCCGCAAGTCTGACGCGCAGATAGAGGCGAAGCAGCAACAGGTACTGCTCGACGCCAAGAGCGAGGCGCTCAAGATCAAGGAACAGGCCAAGGCCGAAGAAGAAGACCGGCGCAAGCGGCTCGACCAGCTCGAGGGCGAGGTGCGTACCCGGGAATCGAAGCTGGACGACCGGCTGGCCAAGATCGAGAACGAACTGAAGGAAATCGACCAGAAGCGGCAGTCACTTTCCGAACGGGAAAAGAGTATCGACGACATCCGGAGCCAGCAAATGGCGAAGCTCGAAGCGGTCGCCAAACTGTCGCGCGACGACGCGAAAGCGCAGCTCTTGAAGCAGGCCGAGGTCGAGTTCAAAGACGATATCGTCGGCAAGATCAAAGAACAGCGGCAGCTCGCCCAGCAGGAATTCGACACGTGGGCGCGCAAAATCCTGGCCACGGCCATGGAACGGCTGGCGTCGGAAACCACTAGTGAACACGCGTTGCAGCCGGTGCCGATCCCGTCCGAAGACGTGAAGGGCAGGATTATCGGCAAGGAAGGCCGCAACATCCAGGCGTTCGAAAAGTTGACGGGCGTCGACGTGGTGATCGACGAAAGCCCGGACACGATCTCGATTTCGAGCTTCAACCCGGTCCGCCGGCACATGGCGCGCGTTGCCATGGACCGCCTGATCGCTGACGGCCGGATCCATCCGGGCAAGATCGAAGAAATCTGGGAGAAGGTCGAGACAGAAACCGCCAAGGAAGTCCAGGAAGCCGGCGAACAGGCTGCCCGCGACGCCGGGATTCCCGGACTCCACCCTGACCTCTTGAAGATCATGGGGCAATTGAAGTTCCGGACGTCGTACGGTCAGAATGTGCTCAAGCACTCGATCGAAATGGCCAACCTGGCCGCCATGATCGCGGCCGAGATCGGCGCCGACGTGAACATTTCGCGCAAATCGGCATTCCTGCACGACATCGGCAAGGCCGTCGACCATGAAGTACCCGGGCCGCACCACCATATCTCGATGGATATCGCACGGAAGTACGGCATGAGCGAGGTCGTCTTGAACGCGATCGGCGCCCACCACGACGACATCGAACCGAAGACGGTCGAGGCGATCATCGTCCGCATCGCCGACGCGATTTCCGGCTCACGGCCGGGTGCGCGGCGCGACAGCTACGAGAACTACGTCAAGCGCATCACGGAGCTCGAGAACATCGCTAAAAGTTTCACGGGCGTAGATAAGGCGTTCGCCGTCCATGCCGGGCGCGAGATCCGTATCCTTGTTCGCCCCACGGACGTGAGCGATCTGGACGCGTTGCGTCTTGCCAAGGATATCGCGCGGAAGGTGGAGCAGGACATGCAGTATCCGGGCATGATCAAGGTAAACGTTATCCGCGAGACGCGCGCCCAGGAATACGCGAAGTAAGCCATGACGATCTTGTTCATCGGCGACATCGTCGGAAGTCCTGGCCGGCAAGCGGTCAAAGAGCTGCTGCCTGGGCTCAAACAGGAATACGCTGTCGACCTCGTGGTTGCCAATGGCGAAAACGCGCGGCACGGGAACGGGCTTGATATCGCGGCCTACGACGAGCTCCGCGCCGCGGGCGTCGACTGGTTCACTGGCGGCGACCATACGCTGTCACAGCGCGACTTCCTGCCGCTGCTCGAATCGCCCTTGACCCAAGCCTTGCGGCCGGCCAACTACCCGGCAGGCGTGCCCGGTCGGGGTATGGCCGTGTTCCGGGTCGGGAACGACGACGTGACACTGATCAGCCTTCAAGGCCGTGTCTTTATGAAGCCGCTTGTCGACAATCCATTCACGGTCGTCGATACGCTACTGCAGGACGCGCGCGGATTCGTGTTCATTGATTTCCATGCCGAAGCGACCAGCGAGAAGAACACCCTTGGCCACTACTTGGATGGCCGGGTCGGTGCAATGGTCGGTACCCATACCCATGTCCAAACCGCTGACGAGCGGCTGCTGCCGAAGGGGACGGCCTACATCACCGACGCGGGCATGACCGGCCCAGCCGACGGTTCGGTCGGCGCCAGCTACAAAAACGCGCTCAAGTCCTACACGCACGGTCTGACCTTTAAGAACGAACCCGCCGAGGGCCCGGTTCAGTTCAATGCCGTGCTCGTGAGGACTGCCGACGGCAAGGCCACTGGTATCGAACGCGTCTTCCGCCGTCTTGCCTGACGCTGCCGCTCTGGGTACGCTCCCCGATAGCTACTGAAGGGAGCTTTCAAATTCGTGGTTACAGCACAAAGCCGGGTCGGTCTGACGACCCGCCCCGTTACAGAAACACTCGACACGCTGCAACAGTTCCAGTTGCGGCACGACCAGATTTACCATCCTGAAATCCATGGCATGGACCGGTGGGACCAGGCGATGCATTACCTGGCTCACTTGGCCAAGGTGAACGGCCGGATCGCCGACCTTGCCGACAAACTCGATCACGACGCCGAACGGCATCTTGCCGGACCGATCGTGGCCGAGCTGCGCGGACGGCGCTTCCCCGACCTACTACTCTTCTCCTTGAAGCTGTGCACGCTCTTCGAAATCCGGCCGGCCGAGGCATTCTTTGTCCGTATGAAAGCGGTCGAGACGCGCCGCATGGGGGATTGGCGCCACTACACGCCGCTGCCTGCGAACGAGGATATTGCGGGCTTGCAATGGTATCAAGCGCAGCATGACCGCCTCTTCCACAAAGAAGTTGTCCGCTGGAAGCGCCGCCGTCGGCTCAAGCATATCTGCCTGCACGTGGCGAAGGCTATGGGCGTCCTGGCCGACTGGTGCGACAAGTGGAAGCACCATGAAACCGAGATGGCCGACGCTCTGC
>CAYRGD010000004.1:0-93161 GCA_964423885.1 uncultured Candidatus Saccharibacteria bacterium | reverse complement strand
CCACGCTTTCGTTCTTGAGTGTCAGTACCAGCCTAGTCAGCTGCCTTCGCCATTGGTGTTCTTGGCGATATCAACGCATTTCACTGCTACACCGCCAATTCCGCTGACCCCTGCTGGACTCCAGTCTTGCTGTCTTTCGTGCGAACTCCAAGTTGAGCCTGGAGATTTGACACGAAACGAACAAGACCACCTACGAACCCTTTACGCCCAATAATTCCGGATAGCGCTTGCACCCTACGTATCACCGAGGCTTCTGGCACGTAGTTAGCCGGTGCTTATTCCTCTGGTACCGTCATAATCGTCCCAGAGAAAAGGAGTTTACAACCCGAAGGCCTTCTTCCCCCACGCGGTGTCGCTGGATCAGGCTTTCGCCCATTGTCCAATATTCCCAACTGCTGCCTCCCGTAGGAGTATGGGCCGTGTCTCAGTCCCATTGTGGCTGGTCGCGCTCTCACGCCAGCTACCCGTCATAGCCTTGGTAGTCCATTACACTACCAACTAGCTGATGGGGGCAAGGCCGCTCCTTTGGCGAAAAACCTTTCATCCGGAGATATATCGGGTATTACCCCGCCTTTCGGCGGACTATCCCCGACCAAAGGGCACGTTCCTTGCTTGTACTCACCCGTCTGCCACGCAACTGAATGCGTTCGACTTGCATGTGTTAGGCACACCGCCAGCGCTCATCCTGAGCCATGATCAAACTCTTCAAAAAGTTCGTGAGACTATTACTAGCTCACTGCGGCCGAATGTCTCGTCATCGGCGACGCCTGCGTTACCTGCAGGAGAGGCTCGTTCTTGCAATCAATTGAAAAACCAATTACCAATTGATGTCTGGCGTCTGGTTGTCAATGTATGGCTCAAGCAACAAAAAACGATGCAGTCGCACCGCTTGGGTACTGCATGCAATTCGTCCTGCTGTTCAGCCGGTTTTCCTCATAGGAGAAACCTCACTAGCTGGGAGTGTATCCGAGCTGCCAGGAGCCGTCAAGGGTTGTCCACAGTCAAGGGGCTGGGTGGGAATGAAAAAGCCGGCATCGCTGCCGGCTGGGTGCCAGATATTCTGGCTAGTTCGGTTGCATGGCCGCTTGCTTCAAGCGGTCGCCGATGTTGAGCAAGCTGCACTCGCGGCGCGACTTGCCCATCTTCGGCATATTCTGAAAGGTTTGCCGCAGCGTTTCCGCTGCCGTTTGGCAGTGCGGGCAGATTTTGCAGTGCTCGCTGATTTCCTGCTTCCGCTTCTGACTTAACCCCTTCGGGTCCGACAACGGGCGGTAACCGTCAAGGTCGTGAGCCGCGTAGTCTCCCAGTTCGTATGCTGGGATAGCAGTGCATGTTTCCAAGTTCTAACCCTCCTTGATTTTGAATGCCGCCTTTAGGCGGACCAGGTAGTAGACCACATTCCGGGCGGGAATGCAATCCGGTGGCGTGTCAGCGGCGCCGGTTCGGGAAAATCCCGGCCAGCTCCTCGAGGCCCGAGACGATGTAGGACGGCCGTTGCCGTGGTTGCGGTAGTTCGTGCGCGAACTTGCCGCGCCGGAACCAAATAGTCGTCGCGCCCGACAGCCAGCCCCAGTGCAGGGCCCGCTCGGGTGCGGTGCGGTCGTCGACGACGGCGATCTGCTTGGGTGCGAAGGCGCTCGACAGTTTGCCGAGCATCCCGAACTTGGACCGGCCGGCTTCGAAGCGGATTTCCTCGAAGACGTGGTCGATGCCGAGCCCTGCCAGCGTCTTGATCCGGTCGCCCGGCGTCTCGCCGTCCGGCAGCAGTGATGCGAGCTTGAGCAGATACCCCTTGGCCTTGAGGTCGCGCAGCGCCTCCGTAGCATTCGGTACGAGCTTGGGCGGCGGCCCCGGTTCCACCAGCGTCCGGCCGTAGTCGAAAATGATTAAACGAATAGTATCCATACCTTTTCCGTGCCCTTCTGGAAATGAACGGCGCCGGGCAATCTGCCCAGCGGCCGTGTCATTCTACCGGTTTGTCCGGAAAAAGAAAGCGGTCAGTCCTTGGTCGGCACCTGGGCATGGACGACGTCGTCGACCAGGCCGTACGCCTTGGCTTCCTCGGCCGTAAGGTACTTGTCGCGCTCGGTATCCTCTTGGATCTTCTTTTTCGATTGGCCGGTTTTCTCGGCCAGGATCGTGTTCATCGTGTCCTTGACGCGTAGGATTTCCTCGGCCTGGATCTGGATATCCGTCGCCTGGCCCTGGGCGCCGCCCAGTACCTGATGGATCATCACTTTGGCGTTGGGAAGCGCGAACCGCTTCCCCTTCTGGCCGCCGGCCAAGAGGAACGCGCCCATCGAGGCGGCCATGCCGACGCAGATGGTGGAGACATCGGGCTTGATGTGCTCCATCGTGTCGTAGATAGCCAGGCCGGCCGTGACCGAGCCGCCGGGCGAGTTGATGTAGAGCTGGATGTCGCGGCTCTGGTCTTCGGACTGCAGGAACAGGAGCTGGGCGACAATGAGGTTCGCCATGTGGTCCTCGATCTGCCCGCTGATGAAGATGATCCGTTCCTTCAAGAGCCGCGAGTAGATGTCGTAGGCGCGCTCGCCGTACTGCGACTTTTCGATGACCGTCGGAATGAGGATCTGCGACCGGATTGGTTCGTCCATAGGACTCCTTTCCCCTGCACTATACACAAAAAGAAGACCCGCCGGCGGTACCGGCAGGTCATTGCTAGTCGTTGATGAGTTCGGGCGGCGAAGGTTCGCCAGCCTCGTCGGGATCGGTCGTTCCGGGCTGTTCGGACGGTTGCGGTTCGTCGGACGGAACCTGCACGCACTGCGCGCTCAACAGGTCGTCCACGTACTCGTAGGTATCCTTGTCGTCGATGTCGACCGCCAAGCACGCGTGCACGCTCTCAACGGCGCCGACCGAGACCTGGAAAATCTCGGTGAACGACGCCTTGGCGCGCTCGACCGAGTACCGGCCGAGCAGGTACAGGAGCGGATCGACGACGCCGAGCAGACTCGCGACCGCGAGCACGTTCTTGCGGGCACCGGCGAAGACGTCGAGCACAGCGGCGATCCGTTCGACCTCGCGCGGGTCGAGCAGTACCACCCCGGCCGCGCAGAGCGGCTGGTAGACGGTGCCGTCGAACAGCCGGGCAGCCGTTTTCTGCAAGCCCGGGTACTGGCGTTGGATGAGTCCGTACTCGACGTAGCCGATGCAGAGCTGGGCGTCGGTAGTGAGCGCGTCCTCGATGAACTTGTCGAGCGCCTGCGGGTCGAGCAAGGGCAGGTCGCCGCAGATGACGAGCACGCGGTCGGTGGGCGGCAAGGCCTCGACGGCCCGCCGCAAACTCCCGCCGAGCGTGTCGCCACCCCGCACCGTTGCGTCAGCGTCGGGGATCGGCGCGCCGTCTTCAGGGTTCGCCGCCACCGCGATCGGCGCGCCGGCCAGGCGTTCCGATCCTTTGCAGGCGCGGACGATCCGGTCAACGACGCGCTCGCCACGCACCCGCACCTCGCACTGCGGCATCCTGGTGTCCCGCAACTCGCTTCCCATAAGCAGGAAGCACTGCGTCGCGAGCCACTGCAGGCAGCGGAACACGAACCAAAAGAGCGACCGCTTCGGCCGCTCTTTTTCCGGGTCGAATGTGCCCGCTGCCAACACCGCGGCAGCGAGCGTCACGTCTGGTTGTTTCACGGGGTCTTAAGGTCCTTCCGTAGAATACCGCGGATTCTAGGAGTCCTACGCCCCGGTTGCAAGCGGCGACCGTCAGTCGGCGTGGGTGTCGTGCTCGTGCGGGTCAGGCGAGGTGTCGCCGGTCGTGGTGGCGATGAGGAAGTTGAGCGTCCGGCGCACCACCCGCTGCTGGAACTGCATGTCCGGCTCGCCCGGCTGGCGGTCGTCGCCGAAGCCTTCCTTTTTGGCGATCTCGCCGAGCACCAGGCCGGTCTTGACCGATTCCTCGGCCTCGGGGGCAAGATCCTTACGGATGTCGTCCTCGGTCTTCTTCTGCTGTTCGAGGAACTTGGGATACATGACGCCCAACTGCTCGTGCATCTGGCGGATGCGCCGCGACAGTTCTTCGTCGACCAGGCTCTGCGGCAGCTCGGTCTTGACCTCTTTGAGCACCGCCTTGATCACGGCCCGCTCGAGCTCGTGCCGGGCCTTATGGATTTTTTCGTCCTTGAGCTGGGTTTCGATCGCCGCAGTCAGGTCTTCGGCGCTGTCACGGCCGAACTGTTTGGCAAAAGCGGCATCGACCGCGGGCAGGGCCACTTCGTTGACCGCATGGACCGTGACCGCGAACCGGACCGCGTCCTTGTCCACCTTCGTGTCGACCTCGAAGCTGTCGCCCTGCTTCTTGCCGACGCAGGCCTCGTCGAGCGCCTTCGGCAGTACGCCGGATCCGAGCACGAACGGGAAGTGCTGGCTCGACAGGTCGTCGCGCTTGACGCCCCCGACCGTGCCGACGTAGTCGATCTCGATCTGGTCACCGGCCTTGGCCGCGCGCATCACCGGTTTCACGTCGGCCTGCTGCTTACGGAGCCGCTCAAGCACCTCGTCGACTTCTTTCTTCGACACGTCGGTCTTGGCATCGGGCTTTTTGACTTTCAGTTTGGCGTAGTCGCCCAGCTCGACGTCAGGCACCACGTCGACGGCCGCCTTGAACTTCAAGGGCGCGCCCTCGCCGTACGATTCGACGGTCACCTCGGGCGGCGCGACCGGATGGAGCTTCAGCTGCTGCATCGCCTCGGCGTAGGCGTCAGGCAGGGCGATGTCGAGCGCGGTCTGGATGTAGCGTTCCTGGCCGATCCGTTGGAGCGCCAACAGTTTCGGCGCCTGGCCCGCGCGAAACCCCTTAATCTCGACCGTCGCCGCCAAGCGTTTGAACGCGTCGTCAAAGTGCCCGGCCATCTTGGGCGCGGAAATCTCGATGGTCAACTCGTGCCGGGCGCGCGGCAGCTTCTTGTGGGTGAGCACGGTCACGGATGAGGGAGTGGTGTCGGCCATAGGATCCTTGCTGCGAATGTGATACCCGGAAGGATAGCACGCATCAGGAGAACGGTGAAGACTGGCCAAGGCGGCCGGTTCCCGGTAGGATCGATCCTATGAACAGCGTCCGGGATCTGGCTATCCAAGGGAAAACGGTCGTCGTCCGGGCGGATTTCGATGTCCCGCTTACGCCCGACGGCGCGATCGACGACGGCTACCGGATCGAGAAAGCCCTGCCGACCATTTTGAGCCTCCAGGAACAGGGCGCGGCGCACATCTACCTGCTCGCCCACCTGGGCCAGCCGGTCGGACGGCCGCGCGAGCTGGTCGAACATGTCCGGGCGGGTAACCCACGCTTGAGCTTGGCGCCAGTGGCCGAACGGCTGCGCGAACTCCTGGGCGAACCGGCCGACACCGTCGAGCCTGTCCCGATCGAGGGCCTCGACCTGCCCGGCTTTCCCGTGACGCCGACGATCACGCTCGTCGAAAACTTGCGGTTTGACTGGCGCGAAACCAAGAACGATCCCGGCTTCGCCGCCGACCTGGCCGCGCTCGGCGACTGCTACGTCTACGACGCCTTCGCCGTGGCCCACCGCGAACACGCCTCAACCGTGGGCGCGATCGCGGCGGCCGCCAGCCATGCCGCCGGCTTCCATCTCTTCGAGGAAGTGATCGCCTTATCGAAGCTCCACGAGCATATCGAACACCCGTACGTCGCGATTTTGGGCGGCGCCAAGATCGAAACCAAGCTGCCGGTCATCGAGCGGCTGCTCGAGCAGGTCGACACCTTCCTCTTGGGCGGAGTCATGGCCAACACCTTCGCCAAGTCGCAGGGTGTCGACATCAAGCGGTCGTCGGTCGAACCCGAACAGATCGCCCTGGCGGTCGAGCTCTTCAAACAGTACCCGGCCAAGTTCGTGCTGCCCACCGACTACGTCTGGCAGAACGACAAGATCATGGACATCGGCACGGACACGCGCGAGCGGTTCAAGCAGGTGATCGGCGGCGCCAAGACGGTCTTTTGGAACGGCACGGTCGGCGTCACCAGCCTGACCGCCCAAGAATTCAGCTTCGGCACGAATGATATCGCCGCAGCGATCGCGGCCAACCGTGACGCACTCACGGTCGTGAGCGGCGGCGACACGGTCGCCCAAGTGAATGAAGCCGGCGTCGACCTGGCCCGCTACACCTTCGTCTCGACCGGGGGCGGCGCCACCATGGAGTTCCTGGCAGGCAAGGAACTGCCCGCGCTCAAGGCGTTGGGGTACAAGTTCCAAGAACACGGAATTTCCAACGCTCTTTCGTGACCAACATCGGTAGCGAACACATCGCCGTCCTCAAGGGTGGACCGGGTACGGAACGTGAGATTTCGCTTGCGAGCGCCGCTGGCGTATCCAGCGCCCTGCGCTCGCTCGGAGCAACGGTCACCGAAATTGACGTGCGGGACGATCGCTTCACGATCCCGAACGATAGCCTGATCGCCTTCAACGTTATCCACGGCACCTTCGGCGAGGACGGCCACGTACAACGCATCCTCGACAAGCGCAGGACCAAGTACACCGGCGAGGACGCTGCTCGCAGCACGCTCGCGTTCGACAAGATCGCAACGAAAGAACGGTTGCAGGCTGCAGGCGTACCGACTGCAGCATTCTCCGTACTCCATGAAACCCAATTCCATCACGTGCTCCCACTCCCGCTCGTGATCAAGCCGAGCAAACAAGGCTCAAGCGTCGGGGTCTATATCGTCCAGGATGAGGAAGCGTGGGGAGACGCGCTGGCGGACGCGTGGGCCAAGGCCGGTGGCGGCCCAGTGTTCATCGAACAGTTCATTCCCGGCCGGGAGCTGACCGTCGGCATCCTTGGCGACCAAGCCCTGCCAGTGATCGAGATTCTGCCCGCGGCCGATGGCTTCTACGACTGGCAGGCGAAGTACCCGTTCCTTACCGGGAAACCAGGCGCCGGACACGCCTGCCCTGCGAATCTCACCGAGCACGAGCGTGCGCTCGTGCAAGCAACCGCCCTGGCCGCCCACCGCGCGCTCGGTCTGCAAACCTACTCGCGCGTCGATCTGATCCTTGCCGAAGACGGCACCGCGTACGTGCTCGAACTCAACACGATTCCAGGCATGACACCCTCGAGCCTCCTGCCCGAAGCGGCCGCTGCCGCGGGCATCCCGTATCCGCAGCTGTGCGAACGGATACTGGCACTGTCGCTCGCACGGTATACTTGAAGCATGGAACTTTCTCCCTCTCCCGAACACCAACGAGAAGCGACGATCGAAGCCACCAAGACGTTTTTACGCGAGCACGAAGTAACGCCGTTCCACTTGCACGACGTGGTGCATGTCGCATTGGTTAGCAGCGGCCTCAAGCCAGGGTCGTTCATTACGGCGAACGAGGATGAGACTGCCGACCTTGAGCACCTGATGGCGCAGCTCGGAATCACTTGGCGCAGCGAGCCGCTCACCAAAGACCAGGGCGGCAAATCCTACGAGATCGCCAGCGATCCCGCGCACCTGCAACGATATCTCGACGCGGACCGGCGCATCCCCGAAACCGACGCGCCGATGCTGCCCGAAGAAGCCGACCGCGTGAACGGCGCGTTTCTTGGTTATCCGGCTAGCGCCGTGGACGCGTACGTCGACTACGCCCGTCATTTTCCCCGCCCCCACCAGTTCTGGTTCGCGGCCGGGCGGGGCGAAGCGGTACCCGACGACGTAGCGCTCGCCATGCACGCGACCGACGTCATCCCCGCCTCGCCGCACGATCCCGACGTCGCTGCCTGGGGTGCCAGGATCCGCTCACTGCTCGACCGGATCGACCCGACGATCGCAGAACGGTTCCTGTACTGGGAGCGGGCGGATATCGCCAAAACAGTCGCGGCAATGCGCGCCGAAAACCGATTCGACGACAAGCCCGAACAGTAACCGCTACTCCACGTCGCGGTCGAGATCCTCGAGTTGCTTCACGAGTGTCTCGCGTTCGCGGTCGAGCGCTTCGAGCTTCGTATAGATGGTGCGCAGGTCGCGCAGCGCAAGACCCGGGGCGAGCGGCCAGTCCGCTTTCGACAGGATGACGGCCAGCGCCCACTCCCGCCTGAGCTCATCGAGCCTGAATTGCAGAACCGTCAGCTGCCGCTGGATCCACCGGAGCCGGTCGATAGGCCGCATAGGGTAAAACCCTACCCCCGGTGCGCTTGTAACGCGGCTTCACTGCGCGACATGCGGATCGCGGTATTGGCGACACTTGCGAGCGCACAGACCGCGACAAGCACCCAGAACCAGCCGATGCCGGCATGAAGCTGCTCGACAAGCTCGTAGGTCTCTTTGGCCGCGATACACAGACCGCCGAGCGCCACATAGAGCCAGGCGACCGCTTTGTCGATGAACGCGACCATCGCCTCGGCGTCTTCCTTCGGCAGGGATGCCAAAAACTTCCGCCGATACTGTTCGCTGTTGCGGCGTTCGATCATGAGCTTGGCCGGCGGCAGCAACCACCACCAGGCACTGCTATGCGCCGGCCGCGCCATCTTGGCCCGGATCGCCTGCAGCCGGTCGCGTTCCAACCCCTCGCCTTGCAGCTCGAGCGCCGCCTGATAGACCGGCCCTGCCACCAAGAGCCAGCCTCCCACGAACCCGCCGATGTCGATGAGCGTTTCCATCGTAACTCCTTCAGAACTGCTGCGTCTGCCAGAGTCGGTAGAAGCGGCCTTTCTTGTTGATGAGCGCGTCGAAGCCGCCTTCCTCGATCAGCCTGCCATCTTCCAGCACCAGGATCCGGTCCATCTCGCGGATCGTGGACAGGCGGTGCGCAATCACGATCGCGGTCACGGACTTGAACACCTGGTGGAGTGACGCCTGTATCTTCTGCTCGGACTCGGAATCAAGGTGCGAGGTGGCCTCGTCCATGAGCAAAATATCAGGCTGCTTGTAGACCGCCCGGGCGATCCCGAGCCGCTGCCGTTCTCCGCCCGACAGCTTCACGCCCTTCTCACCGATAAGCGTATCCATACCGTCCGGCAGTCGGTCCAAGTAGTCCGTCACATGTGCGATCTTTAAGGCTTGCATGAGCCGCTTGTCATTCTTCGCCTGCTTCGGATCGGCGATCGTCACGTTCTCCTTGAGCGGGAAATTGAAGACCTCGGTGTCCTGGAGCACGACGGCGACGCGGGCGACGAACGACTGCCGCTTGATATCGTGCAGCGAGGCGGAGCCGACGGCAATCTTACCTTGATAGTCGTCGTATTCCTTGAGCAGCAGTTTGAACAAGGTCGATTTGCCCGCGCCGGACAATCCCACGATCCCGATCCGCTCACCCCGCTGCACGTCGAACGACACGTCGCGAAGCACTGTCCGGTCGCCATAGGAGAAGCTGACGTTCCGGAGCGACAGTGTCTGCCAATCCCTGGGGAACGACTTCGTGCCCCGCGCATCGATGCCGACCGGTTCGTCAAGCAGCTGAACCATGCGACTGATATCGTTCCGGGCCGCAACGAACCGCAACGCCTGGTCGGACAGCGCCCCGATCGCCCGCCAGACATCGCTGAAGTAGTTGTAGGTCAGCACAAGAAATCCGGCCGCGTATGCCCCGGAAAGCACCTTCGCAAGGACATAGACCAGGAGTGCCAGGCGACACAACTGACCCCAAGAATCGATGGCGAGGTCGCGCGAGCGCCAGGCACCGATCCGGCGGATTACTTTCTGGAACAACGTATCGTTCAATTGCCGGATTCGCCGGAGCATCGTATCACCGAAGCCGAGCGCTCGGACGGTACGGATGTTGCCCATCGCCTCGTATTCAAGGCCGCCCACGTCTTCTTCGCCTTGGCTGACCGCGGTGATCGCCGCCGAAATATTCCGGCCGAGCCGCTGCGACAGCCAAAGGTAGCTCACCAGGAACACCACCATGAAGCCGCCGATCAGCGGATCGACCGCGCCCGTGATCCAGACCGCACCAATGAATGACACAGCACTCGGCAAGCCCCGATCGACAAACAGATCGAGTACTTGCTCGACCGATCCCGCCCCGCGGTAGACTTTCCGCATCTTACTCCCGACGCTTTCCCGCTCGTGCCAGGCGATGTCGAGCGACAACATATGTTGCACGGCCAGCTGCTCGGTTTCGATCTGCATCCGCTCACCGATCTGATAGGCGAAATACTTCGCGATCTGGCGCGTCACGTAGCGGAGCAGCGACGCGACTGTCCAGAAGCCGACGAGCCGCCAGACAAGCGGCGCGTCAACCGCCTGCCCGGCCGTCAAGACGTTGATGATCTTGGCGAATACGTACGCCGGGTAGAGCTGCAGGATTTCGGATACCGTGAGCGTGACCGTGGCGGCGGCGTACGGCCAGCGGTGCTTGCCAAGCCACCGCCACAGATCCCGCACCAAGTCGAGATTCGAATACGACGATTGATCCACTGACGCGCCTGCCATGCGTCCAGTCTACCGCAGCCGCTACGCTAGAGCACGCAGTCCTTCGGCGCTTTGTCGGTGCGCAGGCGCAGGAATGACGGTGCGCGAAGGGCGTGATCCTTCGTGAGTTCCAAATACTTCACCTCGCACACCAGCGTCGGCTTCACCCAGCTGACCTCGAGCGTCGTCTTGTACGCGACCGGCGGGATTTTGGCGGCCAGCTTCTTGAGCTTGGGCGCCAGCTCGGACAAAAACGATTCGCTGAACCCGGTGCCGACACGACCGAGACAGATGAGCTCGCCCGCATGGTACGCCCCGAGTACGAGCGACGAAACAGCCCGCTTCTCGTGGGTGTAGCCGACAATGATCGCATCGATCGTGCTGGTACGCTTGATCTTCCGCCACTCGTTCGAGCGCTCGCCTGGCTGGTAGCGGCTGGCTGCGCGTTTGGCGACCACGCCCTCGAGCATGCGGCGCTTGGCTTCCTTCCAGAGCAGCGTGCCATGTTCGGTCCAAAATACCTGTTCGATGTGGTGGGCGTTCCGGATGAGGTCGGCTAGGATGTCCTTGCGTTCCGACAGCGGCTTGCCGATCAGGGATTCCCCTTCCAGCTCAAGCACGTCGAACACGACATACGTTGCCGGCAGCCGTTTCGCCCGCTCCTCGATGAGCGCCGGGTCGTCGACCGAATCCCGCTTCGCCAACGCGGCGAAATCCGGGCGACCGTCGGCGTCATAGACGACGAGCTCCCCATCGAGCACGCACTGTTTGGCACGGATGTGCTTCCGCATCTGCGCCATCTCGGGAAACCGGTGCGTCAGCTCGGTGCCGTTCCGATTCACGAATGTTAGGTGGTCATCCTTCAGCGTCATGATCGCCCGTGTGCCGTCGAGCTTGGGTTCGTAGAGCCAATCCGCATGCGCGAGATCGTCGTGCGTCCCCATCGAGGCCAGCATCGGCCGGTAGCGCATCTACTTGATGCTCTCGCGGAGCGCGTCCATGAGGCTGGCGTGCTCGGGCCGTTTCGGTTCGGGCTCCACCGCCACGCTCTTGCCGTGCGCCAGATGGTCGAGCTTCTCAGCGAAGGTGTCCTTGTAGTCGGTCAGTTCGATGTGCTTTTTGGCATGCTTCGCGATCAGCTCTTTGGCAAGCGCAAGCTCGCCGGAATCCACTTCGACGGATTCGCGGAGCTCTTCGGCATCCTTGAGCGAGGCGATCTCGTTGGCGTAATGCAGCGTGGTCAGGAACAGAGCACGCGATCCTTCGACCGCTTGCAGCGCAGCCACGTGCTGCCGTTCGTGCATCACGAAGGTGGCCATACCGACCTTCCCGGTATCCGACAGCGCCTCGTAGAGCAGCCGGTAGGGCTTGCGCGCCGTGGGCGCACCGGGCAGCAGGATGTAGGACTTGTCAATCCAGTAGGTCCGGATCTCGGTCTGCGGGTAGAAGCCTTCGATCTCGATCGTGTCGGTCTTTGACGGCTTCAGCGAATCGAGCTTTTCTTTGGTGAACAGGTAGTACTTGTTGTGGCCGACTTCCATGCCCTTCATGACCTGGTCCCACGCCACCGCGTGTTCACCCTTAGCGCACCAGCGTTGGTAGTGCACCGGCACTTGGTGCTCGGCACAGAACAGCGAGAAATGCTCGCGCTCCTCGGGCCTGGTCGCCGATACCAGCTTGACCGGGATCGAGACCAAACCGAACGAGATGTTGCCGGTCCAGATGGCGTGCATCTTAGGCCTTCGGCGCAACCTGCCCGACCATCTCGACCAGCCGCATCGAGTAGCCGTACTCGTTGTCGTACCAGGCGAAGACTTTGACAAGGTTGCCGATCGCTTTGGTAAGCGACAGGTCGACGATCGCGGAATGCGGATTGCCGACGATGTCGCTCGATACCAGCGGGGCGTCGGTGGCGTCGAGGATGCCCTTGAATTTCCCGGCGGCCGCGTCCTTGAACGCCTGGTTGACCTCGTCGACGGTCACATCGCGCTTCAACACTGCCGTGATATCCGAAATCGAGCCGGACGGCACGGGCACGCGGATCGAGACGCCGTCGAAGGCGCCCTTGAGCGACGGGATCACCTCGGTGGTCGCGATCGCGGCACCGGTCGTGGTCGGTACCATGTTCTCGGCCGCATTGCGGGCCCGGCGCAGATCCTTGTGCGGGCCGTCTTGCAGGTTCTGGTCGGCCGTGTAGGCGTGCACCGTCGTCATAAGGGACCGCTCGACGCCGAAGGCGTCTTCGAGCACCTGGATCGTGGGCGCGATGCAGTTGGTGGTGCACGAGGCGTTGTTGATCACCTGGTTCCCTGCAGCAGCGTCCTGGTTGAGGCCGATGAGGAACGTCGGTGCCGGATCGTCGCCCTTGCTCGGCGCCGAGATGATCACCGCCTTGGCGCCGGCCGTGATATGGCCGCTCGCGCCGGCTTTGTCAGTGAAATGGCCGGTCGATTCGATCACCACATCGACATTGAGCTCACCCCAGGGCAGCTTGGTCGGATCCTTTTCGGAGAGCACCGTGAAAGACCTGTCGCCGACAGTGATCCCGTCGGCGGTCGCGGACACCGGTTCGGCGTATTTCCCGTACACCGTGTCGTACTGCAAGAGGTGTGCCAAGGTGGCGGCGTCGGTCAGGTCGTTGACGGCCACCAATTCCACGTCGTCGCGGCCGAACATAATCCGGGCCGCTGTCCGGCCGATCCGGCCAAACCCGTTGATCGCAACGCGTACCATAGTGCCTCCTTCGTGGGATTTAGGATTGGGGCGTAAACGCCTTTACGATCGCACCGAACGATTCCGCTTTCAAGCTCGCGCCGCCCACGAGCACCCCGTCGATGCCGGAGGCGGCCGCGTACTGCTTGGCGTTCGCCGCTGTCACCGAGCCGCCGTAGAGCATCCGCACCTTGGCCGCCGTCGGTTTGTCGGACTGGCGTGCCACCGAGCGGCGGAGCGTCTTGACCATTTTGGCCGCGTACTCGGGCGTGGCGGCGTTCCCCGACCCGATCGCCCAGACCGGCTCGTAGGCCACCACGATCCGGCCGATGTCCTGTTTCTTGAGGCCAGCGACCGCTTTGCGCAGCTGCATAAAGATATTGCTCGCCGCCTCGGCCTTGGTCGGCCGGCCGCGTTTGCGCTTCGCCTGGTAGAGCGGGATAAACTCGCCGACGCACAGGATCGGCGTCAGGCCCCGTCGCAGCGCGTCGCGGACCTTCTCGGCGATCGTCGCATACGAATCGCGTTTGCTCATCCGGCGTTCGGAATGGCCGACGATGAGGTACTGGACGTACGGCGCCAGCATCCCGATCGAGGTACTGCCCGTTTCGGCGCCATCCATGCCGGGCAGCGCGTTCTGCGCGCCGAGCTTGACGTGCGCGCCGGCCTTAAGGCTGTCGGCCACCGACACGATCCACGGCGTGGGCGGGCAGACCGCGATGTCCACCTGCTTCAACGATGCGGTCTCGCGAACGACGACTCGCGTGAGCGCCAGCGCTTCCTCGCGGGTAGTGTGCATCTTCCAGTTGCCGACCACGAGCGGGACGCGGGCTGGGACAGCGGATTGTTTGGGACGGCGCGGCATAGCGGTATCTCCTAGTAGGATCGGGCCCAGAGCGCCTCGCGCGTGCCGGTGCGGCCGCAGACGGCGCACAGCCCCTCGGCACCCAAGCGCGTGTCGAACGGCAAACAGCGGATCGTCGCCTTCGCCTCGGCCTTGGCTGTCGTTTCGCAGGCGGTATCACCGCACCAGAAGGAGCGGACGAAGCCCTGGGCAACCTTGCCGTTGAACTCGTCGAAGGACGAAACGGTATACGTGTGTTCGTCGCGGAACCGGGTCGCCCGGTCGAGCAGCGTGGTCTGGATGTCTTGCAGCAGCTCGGCGACACGTTTCGCTGCGACCGACTGCTTGACCGTCTCCTTGTCGCCGCTGTCACGGCGTGCCACGACGATGTTGCCGGTCGCTAGGTCGCGCGGCCCGAGCTCGATCCGCACCGGGATACCGGCCTTCTCGTGCTCGTGGAACTTCTGGCCGGGCGTCAGCCAGTCGCGCTCGTCGGCCGAAACTCGCACGCCGAGCTGCTCGAATTCGCGCGTGAGCGTCGTCGTCGCCTCAAGTACGGATACCCGTTCGTCCTCGGCTTTCCAGATCGGGATGATGACCACTTGGATCGGCGCGATCTTGGGCGGTAGCACCAGCCCCTTGTCGTCGGCATGGGTCATGATGAGTCCGCCGATGATCCGGGTGCTTACGCCCCAGCTGGCCAGCCAGGCGTACTTGCGCGCGCCGTCGCGGTCGGTGAACTGCACGTCGAACGCCTTGGCGAAGCCCTGGCCCAGGTTGTGCGAGGTGCCCGCCTGCAACGCCTTGCCGTCCTGCATCATCGCCTCGATCGTGAAGGTTCGCGCGGCACCCGCGAACCGCTCCGACCCGCTCTTCTCGCCGTCGTAGACTGGGATCGCGAGCACGTCTTGGGCCAACTCCTTATACACGCCAAGCATCCGCTCGACCTCGGCCTGCATGTCGTCTTCGGTGGCGTGGGCGGTGTGGCCTTCCTGCCACAGGAATTCCGTGGTGCGTAGGAAAAGGCGTGGCCGCAGCTCCCACCGCACTACGTTCGCCCACTGGTTGAGGAGCAACGGCAAGTCGCGGTAGCTCTGGATCCAGCGCGAGAACGCGTCGTGGATCATGGTTTCCGAGGTCGGCCGCACCACGAGCGGTTCGTCGAGCTCCTGGCCGCCGGCGTGCGTCACCACCGCCAGCTCGGGCGCGAAACCCTCGACGTGCGCTTGCTCTTTCTGCAAAAAGCTCTGCGGGATGAGCAGTGGGAAGTACGCGTTCTTGTGGCCGGTCGCCTTGATACGGCCGTCGAGTTCCTGCTGGATCCGCTCCCAGAGCGCGTACCCGTTCGGCTTGATGATCATCGAACCCTTGACCGGCGAGTGCTCCGCCAGCTGGGCGGCCGCGATCACGTCCTGGTACCACGCCGAAAAATCCTTTTCGCGCGGCGTAATTGCGGATTCGTGTGCCATGGAACCAGTATCGCGGAAACGGCAGGCAGCGGCAAGCAGCGTCTAGAACAGCTTGCGGATGTCAGAGACCGTGATGACGATGATAAGAAGGATGAGCGCCGCAAAACCAACCGCGTGCACCCACGATTCGACCTGCTCGCTCACGACCCGCCGCTTGAAGACCGCCTCGTAGGCGACGAAGACGGCCCGGCCGCCGTCGAGCGCCGGGATCGGCAGTAGGTTGAATACCCCGACCGCGAGCGACATCATGCCCACGAACCGGATGACGAACGGCACGCCCAGGAGCACGGTCTGCTGCAGGAATGCGAAGATGCCGACCGGGCCGGATACCGCATCCGCCGGCACCGCGACGCTGCTGCCCGGCACCGCGACGCTCCCCAACCCTACCAGCCCGAGCACGGTGCTCACGGCATGGCTCACAAGCCAGACGATCGCCTTGCCTAGGAACCCGAGCGTCATCGTGGCCGCGAACCACATCTCAGCGAGCGCGTCGACTGGTGCGCGCCACCAGGGCACCTGCGGCACGTCGTTGCCGATGTCGGCGAGCACGACGCCGAGTGGCGCGTCTCCCGCATGGAGCGTCGCCGACACCGACAGCAAGCGCCCGTTCCGACGGACCGAGAACGTGACCGTATCCCCTTGGTGCGAGCGAGTGAAGGCGCCCAGCTCGGTATCGGCGTGGAAGACCGTGCCGTCGTCGGCCGAGACAATGAAATCGTTCACCTTGAACCCGGCAGCCTCGGCCGCCGAGCCCGCCTGTACGCCGGCAACCGCGATCGCGTCCACCTTCGGAAAGAGCGGCGCGATCCAGAGCCAGACCGTGAGCAGCGCCCAGGCAAGCAGCAGGTTCATGACGACGCCCGCGAGCACGACGCGCAGGCGCGCCCACGGCGAAAACCGCGTGAAGCTGCCCGTGGCGGTGGACGAGCCGTCCTCGCCCAAGATGCTCACGTACCCGCCGATCGGGAACAGGTTCCAGGTGAAGCGCGTGCCGTGGCGGGTAATGCTGAACAACCGCGGCGGGAACCCGAACGAGAATTCCTTGACCGTCATCCCCTCGCGCTTGGCTGCCAGGTAGTGCCCGCCCTCATGCAGCAAGATAATGAGCGCGAAGATGACGACGTAGAGCGCGAGCGTGAGTACCAACATCAGACGGTCCGGAGCTCCTGCTCCTTCGCCTTGACCATTGCCTCGATCTTACCGTTGTAGCTGCCGATGAGATCGTCGAGCTGCTTCGTCACCCCGAACTTGTCGTCCTCGGTCGCCTCGGCGTCGCGGCGCACCGACTCGATCGCCTCGTGGCGAACATCGCGCATCGCGATCCGGCCCTCTTCGGCGATCTTGCCCACTTGCCGCACGAGTTCCTGGCGGCGCTCCTGCGTAAGCGGCGGCAGGGTGATCCGAACCGCGGTGCCGTCGTTGACCGGATTGAAGCCCAGCTGGGCATCGCGGATCGCCGTATCGATAGCGCCTAATTGATCTTTATCCCAGGGCGTAATCGCGATCTGGTTCGATTCGGGCACCGTGATACTGGCGACACCCTTCAAGGGCATCGGTTGGCCGTAGCTCATGACCATGACGTGCTCGATGAGCGCCGGGTTGGCGCGGCCGGTGTGGATCTTGCCGAATTCCTCGCCCAATTTGGCGATGACCTCGTCCATTTTGGCGGTCGCGTCGCGGACAGCGGGGTAAGCCATATGCACCTCGTTTCGCCCCGTATCGTACCATCGCGAGGCGCTTGGCACTAGAGACGCGAAAACCCGCCGGGCGGCGGGTTTCTCGTGCCAGAGGATCCGGTTCCGGTCAGCCAACGCGGACGACGTTCGGGTGGCCGCCGATGACGAACCGGGCGATGCGGGCGATTTGGATGTTCTCGCCCAGCGCCTGGACACCGCCCTGAACTAGGTCGGCGATGGTCTTGCTGTCGTCCTTCACAAAAGCTTGCTCCATCAGCACGATCTCGGCCAGGTACTTGTCGAGCTTACCGGCGACGATCTTCTCGATCATCTCGGCGGGTTTGCCGTCGGCCTGCAGCTGTTCGGTGTAGAGCTCAGTCTCCTTCTCGATCACCGCGGCCGGCACGTCGTCGCGACTCACGTAGAGCGGGTTCGTGGCCGCCACGTGGAGTGCCAGGTCGTGCGCCAACGCCTGGAAGGTCTCGTTCCGGGCGACGAAGTCGGTCTCGCAGTTCAATTCGACCAGCACGCCGATGCGTCCGTCACCATGGATGTAGCTCGCAATGAAACCTTCGCTCGTGGTCCGGTCGGCTTTCTTGGCCGCCTTCATGGCGCCGGATTTACGCAGCACTGTGACCGCGGCCTCGATATCGCCGTCGGTCTCTTCGAGCGCCTTTTTCGCGTCACCCAGGCCGACGCCGGTCAGCTCGCGGAGTGCTTTGACTTGGTCGAGGTCGATCTTACTCATTCGCACCCGCCTTCTTGGCTTTCGCCGTCTTGACCGCTTTGGCTTTGGTGGCGGTCGCTTTCTTGGCTTTCGCTTCTTTCTTGGGTTCAGCGGTTTCGGTCTGCGGGGCCTGCTCCGGCGCGTCGACCGTCTCGTCGGCGACGACCGGTTCGTCATCGGAAGCGGCTGCGGCCGGGTGCGCCGGAACCTGCTGCTTGCCCGCGCCGATCGCTTCGATGAGGACGTTGAGGACAAGCTCGATCGTCTTGCGCGAGTCGTCGTTGCCCGGCACCACGTGGGTGACGAGCGCCGGGTCGGCGTCGGTGTCGACCAGGGCGATCACCGGGATCCCGAGCCCCTTGGCCTCGGCGACCGCGATCTTTTCGTGGTTGACGTCGATCACGACCAAGGCGTCCGGCAACTTCTTGAGGTTGCGCAGCCCCTTGAAGCTCTTGTCGAGCTTCGCGATCTGCTTCTTGATCCGGCCGCGTTCGTTCTTGGTGAATTCCTCGAACTGGCTCGAGGCCGATACCTGTTCCAGGCGGTCGAGCTTCTCGATATTCTTGCGGAGCGTGTCGAAGTTCGTAAGCGTGCCGCCGAGCCAACGGTGGTTGATGAACGACATGCCGCTCGCCTCGGCCGCGGCCCGGACCGGGCCTGCTGCCTGCTGCTTTGTGCCCACGAAGAGCACGTGCTTACCTTGGGCTGCCATCGCTTCGAGTGCCTTGGCGGCTTGGGCAAGCCCGGCCAGCGTCTGCTCAAGGTCGATCACGTAGACGCGTTCGCGCAGGGCATAGGTGAAGGCGCGGGCGGTCGGATACGTGCGCGAGCGCTGGTGGCCGAACTGGGCGCCGGCGTCGACAAGGTCGCGAAGGGTGGGCAATGGCATGCTGGGGTTACTCCGTTACGGTCTTTTTGAGCTTCTTCAGGGTTTCGGCCGAGGATGCCGGCTTTTCGTCGGCTGCCTTGGCCTTCTTCGGCTTGGCCGATTGGGCTTCCTTCAGTTCGGCAGCGCGCTTGCGTCGGGCCTCGAACCGGTCGACGCGGCCGGCGGTGTCGATCAGGTTCTGCTTGCCGGTGTAGAACGGGTGGCAGTTGCTGCACACTTCGACATTGATCGATTCCAAGGTGGAACCGACGACGTAGGTCGCCCCGCAGTGGCAGGTGACCGTGGCTTCCGGGAAATACGCGGGATGAATCTTGGCTTGCATGGGTGCCTACATACCTCAGACATCCTGATCGGTATCAGGAGTGATTGCTGTCGGGGATGGTAGCAGATTGACCGATGCGGTGCAAGGGAGTAGAGTGCGCCCGCGTTCCGACAGGAACGACACTTTGAAAAGAGGATTGTACGCATGGCGTACGTAGAACGTACCGTTACCGTCGATGCCCCAGCCTGGGACGTCTACGAACTAGCCAAGGATATGGAGCGGTATCCAGACTACATGCCCGACGTCGAGTCGGTGAAAGTTGTCGAACGGGGCGACAACACGACGATTACGGCATGGGAAACATCGGTCGACGGGACGCCGATCCTGTGGACCGAAAAGGATACCTTCCACGATGATGCGCTCCGCATCGAGTACCGTCTGATCGAGGGCGATCTCGACACCTTCGAAGGCGAGTGGCGGTTCCTGGCACTGGCAGACCACACAACCGAGGTCACGCTCACATGCACCTATGACTTCGGCATCCCCGAACTAACCAACCTGATCGGGCCGACGCTCCATCAAAAGGTTGGTGAAAATTCCGACATGATGCTTGCGGGCATCAAGCGGCAGATTGAAGACAAAGCGGCAGCGAACACTGTCCGCCCGTGAAGAACAAGAGGCGCACCACTCGGTGCGCCCTTCTTTTTTTACCCGCACATCCCTAAGCTGTACCCATATGGACCGCACCCGCCTCATCCAATCGTTAAAGGAACACCGCGAACTCGTCGCTACAGAGACCGATCCGGACATGCGCGGGTTGTACGAAGACGAAGTCCGGCGACTCGAAGACGAGCTCCTGCCCGTTGATCCCCGGAGCGACCGGAACGTGATCCTGGAAATCCGGGCCGGTGCGGGCGGCGACGAGGCCGAGCTCTTTGCCATGGAGCTCTTCCGGATGTACCAACGGTTCGCCGAACGCAAGGGCTGGCGGGTCGAGGTGGCCGACGAAAACCGCACGCCCTTGGGCGGCATCCGCTCGATCGTGGCCGAGGTAGCCGGCGCGGACGCCTACGGCAACCTGCGCTACGAATCCGGCGTCCACCGCGTCCAGCGGATTCCCAAAACCGAAAAACAGGGCCGCATCCACACCTCGACCGCGACCGTGGCCGTGCTCCCGGTCGCCGATCCGGTCGACGTCACGATCAAACCCGAAGAGCTTGAGATCCAGACCTACCGGGCCGGCGGCCACGGCGGTCAGAACGTCAACAAGGTGGAAACCGCCGTCCGCATCACCCACAAGCCGACCGGGATCGTGGTCAACTGCCAAGACGAGCGCTCGCAGCACAAGAACAAAGAGAAGGCAATGACCATCCTCCGCTCCCGTATCTTGGAGCTGCGCGAGGCCGAAGCCGCCAAGGCGCTCGGGGCCGACCGCAAGGCCCAGGTGGGCACCGGCGACCGCTCGGAAAAGATCCGCACCTACAACTTCCCGCAGGATCGGCTCACCGACCACCGGATCAAACAGAACTGGTCGAACCTCGAGCAAATTATGGACGGCGATCTTGATCGGGTCGCTGGCGCGCTCCGTGCTGCGGAACGCCAATTGCAACTCGAGGCGCTCGAACAGCACTAAGGAGGCGCATGGAAGAGCACGGGGTCGGCGAATTCGGTACGGGCATTGATCCTGAAACTGGCAACTTCACGCAAGAACCGGAAGCGAAGGAGACAGTTCGCGTCGTTGAATCAGAGCGGCAGCGCAAGGACGACGCATTCGGCGTTTTCGCCCACCGCTACATGCGGAGCAACGGCCATGCACGGGATTTCATCCAATATCAGGGAGGCGACGTATCGTTTATCCGCGACGTGCTGCTGCAACCAACGCCCGGAAACGTCGCCAAGCTGCTGGATACCGACGAACAGGAATGGATCGACGAAGAGCTGCAGGTACTGACAGAGCTCAAAGAGCGCTTTGACGTCGAGTACGCCTTCAAATCGGAACTCTACCAGCAACTGCAACAAAAACATCGAGGCAACCCACTCTTCAAGGAGGCATTTTCGGATGCCGTGCCTTCCCACTTCGTCTCAGTATTCCACTACACCGAAGAAGGGCGATTACCCCGGATTTCCCAAGAGGGGCTGCAGCCGTCCCGGCAGGCGCTTTCGCCAGAGGAGCTTTCGGCAAGCACGGAATATCTGCGTGCGAACGGAGCCGTTGACGCGTCACCGAGCAGACCCGGAGCCATGCACAGGGATCAAGCCGTCTATGCATTCGCGGATTTAGGAGAGGTACGAAGCCGTATGGGCAAGGGAGGCGTCGTGCTCGAACTCAAGGTGGATCCGGACGCAGGCCTTGTCGCCGAAGCGGAATATTTCACCGAGTTCATGCTAAGTCTCAAGCGCTGGGGTTCGGAGAGCGCATCCAGCTACGCAGACGCCTACTGGGAGTCGTCGGTGCCATTGGCAACGTATCGAACGCAACCCCTGGCCGAACGACTACGGACGTTCACCTCATTCCCCGAAGTGCTCGTTCAAGGCCCGATCCCACCGGCTTTCATCCGCGTCCATAGCGTTGAAACGGTGAGCTGACGTTTTCCTTACCCGAGCCTCGTCTACTGGCTCTTCTGCTCGACGAGCGTCACGTCGACGGTCTTTTTTTCGCTGCCGTGGTAGAGCGTCACTTTGATCGTGTCGCCGACGTTGTAGTTGGCCAAGATCGACAGGAGCGAGTGGTTCTCGTCGATCCGTTTACCGTCGATCTCGGTCAGGATATCGTTCTCGACGATGCCCGCCTTGGCAGCCGGTGAATCCGGTAACACGGCCACGTCGCTGGCGGTCGTACCGCGCAGCACCAAGACGCCGTAGTCGATCGGGAGCGACTGCGCCTTGGCCATCTCGTTCGTGACCGGCACGTAGCGGATGCCGACCATCGGCCGGATGATCGTGCCGGTATCCTTGACGCTCTGGATCGCCTTGCTCACCAGGTTGATCGGGATCGCGAAGCCGATGTTTTCGGCGTTGCCCGCGATCGCGGTATTGATACCCACTACCTGGCCCTTGAGGTTGACGAGCGGGCCGCCCGAGTTGCCGGGATTGATCGCCGCATCGGTCTGCAACAGGCCGGACAGGTCTTCGGATACGCCGCCGCTCGCGCCTTCGGCCGTGATCTGCCGCTCCTTGGCCGAAATGACGCCTACCGTGACCGAGTTATTGAACTCGCCGAGCGCGTTCCCGATCGCGATCACCCACTGGCCGACTTTGAGGTCGTCGGAACTGCCCAGCTCGACCACCGGCAAGCCGGTCGCCTCGATCTTGATCACCGCCAGGTCGTTCAAGGAATCGCGCGCAACCACCTTCGCCTCGTAGTCCTTGCCGTCGTTCGTAAAGACGTGGTAGGTCGCGTTGGCGTCGCTCACCACGTGCTTGTTGGTGACGATCAAGCCGTCCGCGGTCAGGATGAACCCGGTACCGCCGCCCTTCTGCTCGAAGGTGCGGCCGAAGAAATCCTGCACGTTCGAGGTGGTCGTGATCGACACGACCGCCGGTGCCACCTTGTCGACCGAGTCGGTGATGGCCGAGCTCTCTTCGAGGACGATCCGGTCGGTCGTGGTACTGCCGAGTACCTGGTCCTGCTTCAAGCCAAGGTAGTGGGCCAGATTGGTGGTCTGGAGCGCCACGATGATCCCGAGCGCCCCGATGGCGCCCATGAGCAGGCTCATAAAGAGCAAAAAGACGAAACCGCCGCCCCGGCGCTGGTGCCGGAACTGCGGGTGCGGGTTCTGGTGCTGCGACGGCGGGCGGACCGCGTCGTCGTGGTCGTCGACGTAGGTGATATCAGGCATAGGCGTATTCTAGCACGGCGTTCCTGAGTCGTAGCTGTGAACAATCACTCGGCAGCGAGCCGGTCGTCGAGCAAACGGTTGACGAGTTGGGGGTTCGCCGTGCCCTTGGCAGCGCGCATCGCCTGGCCGACCAGGAACCCGCGCGCCTCGGCCTTGCCTGCCTTGATCCTGGCGACCGCATCGGCATTGTCGGCCAGGACCTGGTCGATAATCGCGCCGATCGCGCCCTCGTCCGAGACCTGCCCGAGACCGAGCTCGGTCACGACTTCGGCCGGCTCGAGGCCGCGGGCCACTGCCTCGTCGGCCACCTCGCGGGCTTGGGATTTCGAGATCGTGCCGGTGACAACGAGGCCGGCCAGTTCGGTAAGCTGCGGCACGTTCAAGCGGCGGACGGCGTCGACGTTGGCGTACATCGTAGCCGCGGCGGCAAGCTGGGCGCGCTGGGCCTCGGTCGGCTCCGCAAGCTCGCCGACGAGTTCGGCCCAGACAGCAAAGGCGGCGGCGTCGCCGGTAAAGTAGGCCGCGACCGACGCGGGCAGCCGGTACTCGTGCATGAGCTCGGCCGCCGCTTCGTGCGGGTACGGCAAGGCGGCGCGTTCCTTGGCAAGAAGGTCCCAGAGCGCGCCCGGCGTCACCGGCGGCAGGTCGGGTTCGGGGAAGTAGCGGTAGTCGGCAGCGGTTTCCTTGCGGCGCTGGACATAGGTCTGCTGCTTGGCCTCGTCCCAGCCGCGCGTTTCCTGGTAGAGCGGCTCGCCAGTTTCGAGCGCCGCGATCTGGCGTTCCACCTCGTACGCGATCGCCCGCTCCATCGCCCGGAACGAGTTGAGGTTCTTGACCTCGACCTTGGTGCCGAATGCTGTCGTACCGACAGGGCGCACCGAGATGTTGGCCTCGCAGCGGAGCTCGCCTTTTTCCATGTCGGCCCGCGACAGGCCGCGCCGTTGCAGGATAAACTGGTACGTCTGGCAGAACCGCTTGGCGTCGTCGGGGCTGCGGAGTTCCGGTTCCGAGACTAATTCCAGGAGCGGCACGCCTGCGCGGTTGTAGTCGACCAGGCTGGAACCGTCCGCGGCGTGGACAAGCTTGCCGGTGTCCTCTTCGAGATGGATCCGGGTCAAGTTGATCCGCTTGACCTCGCCCGCCGCATCGACGAACTCGATCGCGCCGCCGGACAGGATCGGCAAGTCGTACTGGCTCAACTGGTAGCCTTTGGGCAAGTCGGGGTACATGTAGCTCTTGCGGTCCCACTTGGTGAACGGCGCGACGGTGGCGCCCACGTCGTAGCCCAGGTCCACCGTCCACTCGACCGCCTGCTTGTTCATGACCGGCAAGGTGCCGGGCATCCCGAGGCAGAGCGGACAGACGTTGGTGTTCGGCGCCGACTCGAACGGCGCGTTGCGGCAGCTGCAGAACATCTTGGTCGCCGTCGCCAGTTCGGCGTGGATCTCCATCCCGATCACGGTTTCGTACTGCGTGGCCATCAGAACGCTCCTAACTGGCTGGCGGCGCGGCGGAACGCGGCGAGCGCCGCACGGGCCTGGGCTGCCGTCACCGTCGGGTGTTCGTGGGCGATCACGTTCCGCAGTTTGTGCGCGTCCCACACCGCCTGGTACGTTGTGTGCTCGAAGCGGCGCTCCAAGCTGCGCAAGCGGTCGGCGAAGCTGGTTCCCTGGCCGCCGGCCGTGCGCATGACGCCGTCGAGGAAACTGTCGGCCTGCATGACGGCCTGCGCGGCATGGGCCGCATCGCCGCCGGCGAGTCCGTGCTCGATCCCGGCGAACTGGGATCGCAGCTTATCTTGGTTGAACGCCGGTGCGGACGAGCGCCGGAACAGCCGCCAGATCCCGGCAACCGCCGCACCGAACTGGGCTGCCAGGTTCGACGTTGGGCTGGACGTACGGGCGCGCCGGGCGGTCATCGCATGAACCCCGGAGCGTGTTTCTGGTGCCAATCCGTCTCCCGCTGGTAGCTTATGGCGGCGCGCAGGATCGCTTCCTCACCCAGTTGCGGCCCCAACAGCTGCACACCGACCGGCAACTCGCTCCCCTCGCGCTCGACGAAGCCGCACGGCACCGAGATGCCGGGGATGCCGGCCAGGTTGGCCGAGACGGTGTAGATATCCTCCAAGTACATGGCGAGCGGGTCGGCTGTCTTCTCACCGAATTTGAAGGCGGGATTCGGCGTGGTCGGCGTGGCCAGGATATCCACCTCGCCGAAGACGCGGGTGTAATCGTCGATCAATTTGGTGCGCACCTGCATCGCCTTCTTGTAGTACGCGTCGTAGTACCCGTGCGACAATACGAACGTGCCGAGCATGATCCGCCGCTTGGCCTCGATGCCTAGGCCTTCGGAGCGCGAGCGTACGTACAGGTCGTACAGATCCTTGGGCGCGTCCGCGCGGTAGCCGTAGCGGATGCCGTCGTAGCGCGCCAGGTTGCTCGACACCTCGGCCGGCATGATTACGTAGTAGGCCGCCAAGGCGTAGGGCGTGGTCGGGAGCGAAACATCGACGATCGTGGCGCCGAGCGCCTCAAGCTGCCGGACCGCTGCCTGGACTCGCTCGGCCACGTCGGCGGCCAGGCCATCGGCGAAGTACTCGCGCGGCAGGCCGATGCGTAACCCGTCGAGCGGCTTCGGCTGGTCGCCGACCGCCACGAGCGGAAACCGCGCCTCGGGCAAGGTGGTGGCGTCCATGGGATCGGGTGACGAGAGCGCGTGGAGCAAGATCGCCGCGTCCTCGGCGGTGCGCGTGATCGGGCCAGGGCAATCGAGCGAGCTCGCCATGGCGATGAGGCCGTGGCGCGACAGGCGGCCGTAGGTAGGTTTCAAGCCGGTCGTGCCGGTGAGTGCCGCCGGTTGGCGGATCGAACCGCCGGTGTCGGTACCCAACGAGGCCAGTCCCAGCCCCGCTGCCACCGCGGCCGACGAACCGCCCGAGCTGCCGCCCGGCACCCGAGCGCTATCCCACGGATTCTTGCTCGGCCCGAAGTCGGAATTTTCGGTGCTCGATCCGTGCGCCCAGGCATCGCAATTGACCTTGCCGAGGATCACCGTGCCGGCATCCTTCAAGCGGCTGACGATCGTCGCGTCATAGGCCGGTACGAACCCTTCGAGCATCGTGGACGCCGCGGTCGTCTCGATCCCCTTGGTGGTGAATACGTCTTTGACAGACACCGGGATCCCATCGAGCAGGCCCAAGGCTTTGCCCTCGGCCCGGCGGACGTCCGACGCCTCGGCAGCCGCGATCGCGCCCTCGCGGTCGACGGACAGGTACGCGTTGAGCGCAGGATTGTGCTCTACGATCCGGCTGAGGTGCTCTTCGGCCAATTCCTTGGCCGACACCTCGCCGGCTGCCAAGCGCTTGGCAGCATCCGCGATCGTGCCGAGCAAGCTCATTCGTCGCCGCCTTGGGCGAATACCCCGGGGACGCGGACGTAGCCGTCGTGCTGGTCGGGCGCCGTGGCCAGCAACTCGGCCCGGCGGGTAAGGAGCTGTTCCTCGGTCGCTTCGGCCGGCACGTCGTCGCGGAGGACGTTCATGAGTCCGGTCACCTGGCTGGTGGGTTCAAGGCCGGTCACGTCGACCGCCTCAAGCTGCGCGACGTAGCCCAGGATCGCATCCAGATCCTGGCCGCGCTCCGCCAACTCGTCGTCCGATAGCGAAAGCCGCGCCAACGCCGCCAACTGCTCGATATCCTCGCGTTTCATACCTGACAGCTTAACCGTTCTCGAAGGAAACGCAAAGCGACGCTAGGCACGCTCCGAGTTGTTGTTCCGGACAATCACGTAGTCGCTGTCGCCAAGGTAGGTCGGCCGCTCGCCGTATTCCTCTTTCTTGCGGGACAGGTCGAATACGTTACCGTTCAGGAAGATATCCGGCCGCTTGCTCATGAGGTACTCGTTGCCAAGGAAAATGGAACCGGACTTCGGCCTCCGCTCCTTGAGAGATTCGGTGCTGCGATGCTCTCGGAATCCGAGAACGGACATCGGATTCACGTCCATGGATAAACGGAGCTCCTTCATTTTTGTATTGAGCTCGCGGATACGGCCAAGCGTCGCGGCGGGTCGCCGATCTTTATCCGGCGCGGACTCCAGTGCAAAGTCGCCTACGCGCATAACGAGAAACGGACGCTTATCCTCAAGCTCTCTCTCATAATCTTGAGGTCGGAGCTTGATATTGCCACGACCATTATCCATAGCATCCAATTGCTGTATCGCTTCGAGGTACGGCCCTAGTTCTGAGTTCTTCAGTAATGCATCAAACTGCTCCCATGACCGTTCCCACGATTTACGCACCTTATTCTCCAGTGTCTCCTCCAGTGTCGATTCGCGAGCATGAGATACACCGATCTGCTCGAGCAACGGAAGGCGCGAGGATCCATCAGCAAGGTCGTCGAACTCTCCTGATAATTCCGGCTTCTCTACGATCATCTTCATAAACTCACTGCGATGATTCCACGGCAGCTTAGTAAATAGATCGCCACAGTGCCGGACGTACGCCCGCTGCGCATCATACGCAGCCTCATCGAACTCTCCCTGGGCGGATGATGCGTTCCTGATGAGATAGGACAGATCATCCGTGAGCAGTATCAGCGGGAGCCCGTTGATGAGGTGATCTTCGGAGCGGGACCGTTTGTTTTCCAGTCTTTCCTTCCGCTCGTCTTTTCTATCCCAGAGAGACGCGTATGAATTCAAAATGTCGGGCCGCTGCAATAGGCTCGCGTCTAACTTCTTTGCGAGCGGCCCAAGCGTCAGTTCCCAGGCACGGGCGGTCGGCAGCAGGTCGGATAGGCGCTGCTGTTGTTCCGCATCCAGTGCCTGCTTTTGCGAGAGCTCTTTAAGATCCTGCATCTCGCCAATTAGGGGCGTCAGTGTGGATTTGATCAGCCTGTAGCCTGCATAACTCAAGGCCCCCTCTGCGCTGCCCGCCTCTTTCATGGCAAGGCCCGTCTCGCGGGCGATATCCTTGGTGAACCGCCCTTCGCTCTGCTTCTGGCCCTCGCCTTGCAGCTGCCGCACAAGGGCTTCCGCCTCGTTGACCGCGGGCGGTGCTTCGCGTACGGGCTCGGCTGCTATTGGCGGTTCGGGCGGCTGGTGGCTCTCCGGCGCCGACTCTACGTATTCATCGGGCACGAAGCCCGCCCCTCGCTCTGGCATATATGCCACTATACAAGAAAAAGGACCCCTTACGGGGTCCCGGGTTGTTCGGAGGGACGGCCGGCAAACCGTTCCCAGTTCGCGTTGAGATTGTGTTTAATGTGTTGGACATGCTGCATACGCTGCAGCTTTAACGCACGTCGCCGGATCACACGAACCTCTTGGATTCGCTCAGGACTGAGTGCGACGTCATTTGACCGGAGCGATGCGAGCTCGAACCCACAGCGGCTCATTTTCGCATTCAGGACGCGCAACATCCGCTGCGCTTCTTTGAGCTCACCTCGGCGAATGAAATTACCAATACTGGTACTGGCCAGTTCACCGTCGAGGCCGCGGAAGATCGTTTCCGCCAGGCACCCCCAGGCCTCGTTCGGCTGGCCCATGCCCACCAATTTGTACGAGTCATCGGTGATCTTTCCTGGAAACCGGCAGATTGAGCCGTCGATAACCAAGTAGGGCGCCGTTGCGACCGCCTCCGGCGGAAAATTCCGGGGGCGGCCAACGTCGAGCACGAGCGATCCTGGGCGGATCATTCGTGGATCAAGTGCCAACTGGGCCGACGATGCAACGCTGGTTGCCAACACCAATACGTCCGCGTCTCGTGCAGCGGCATTGAAGTCGCTGTTGTTGATCTCGATCCGGTTCGGCTTGCAACCGAGCTGGATGAGGTTCGCCCGCAACGATTCCAGGTCGGCCCGGCCCCGTGCGCACAGGATCGTGCGCTGGAAGCGGTGAGCAAGTAAAAGCGCTGTCGGGGTGCCGACACTGCCAGTCCCCAGGATCACTAATGTGCTCCTGCGCGGCTTAATGCCTAGCTGCTGGCAGCCATGCATCACCCCCCGCTCGTTCCAGACCGCGGTACCGGACGAGCCGGATGTAAGCGGTACGGGCGAATCATTCTGCAAGAGCAATCCGTTGGCGCTGATAATCGACGTGAACGCGCCTAGACCAACATACTCGGCCCCGTGCTCTTTCGCGACCATCAATGCCTGCTTCAGTGTCCCTAGAATTTCTCTTTTTTTCCTAGGGTCTTGAAACTCCTCCGGCAAATACGGAACGAACAGGAAGAGCCCGTAACAGGATCGACCTCGGAACTTAACTTCAAACTGACCGATTGGCTTAAGCGCATACTTGGCAAATGCCCCTCGGATGATGAAGTTTTGCTTACTTACCTTACTGCTATTGCCGTTCTCATCTTTTACTTCAGCCTCAAATAAGGGGCAGGTCTTTTCCAACCGCCGTCTTGCACTGTCGGATTGCTGCTCGATCAAACCTAGTTCCTTACGGAAATCGAGCGAGTGAACGAGAAAGGCCACGTTCTTTGGTTGGTTGTAGAAATACCGTCGGATCGTTGCAAACGTCGGCTGATCCAACGTCCCGCCGTACGTCGGCATGAGGGATGTCCCCCCGTTCGGTTGTAGCAATGTCTTTTCCTCCTTGTGAAAGTACAAGCCGTCTGTAACGGCTTCTTGCAGCTATATATCCCAAAAAAGCGGATTATTCACAAGATTAAACTGGTTTTATCCTATTTGATCAGCCGCTTAAACGCCGCTTCGTCGATCACCGGCACGCCGAGCTTCGCGGCTTTGTCGGCCTTGCTGCCGGCGTTCTCGCCCGCCACCACGTAGTCCGTGCTAGCGCTCACCGAACCCGACGCTCGGCCGCCATGAGCGCGGATCGCCGCTTCGGCCGACTCACGTGAGAAGTCCTGGAGCGTACCGGTCACGACGATCGTCTTGCCCTTGAGCGTCTGGGATTGGCGGGCGGGCGGCAGGATCGTGACGCCGTTGGCGATGAGCTTGGCGAGCAAGTGCTTGTGGGCGGGATTCTGGAACCAGGCATGAACCGACTCGGCGACCACGCCGCCGATCCCCTCGACGGCTATGAGGTCGTCAAGCGAGGCTGCTTGCAGGGCCTCGAGGGACTCGAAGTGCTCGGCCAGGTCGTTAGCGGTCGTCGTACCGACGTGACGGATACCGAGCGCGTACAGGAACCGGGCGAGCGGCACCCGTTTACTGGCTTCAATCGAGGCGACCAGGTTCTTGGCCAACTGCTCGGCGAACCGTTCGAGCGGCGTCAAGTCGCCTTCGGTCAGCTCGAACAGGTCGGCGGCGTCCTCGATCAGCTCGGCCCCAATGAGTTGGTCGAGGATCTGCGGCCCGAGCCCGTCGATGTCGAGCCCGCCCCGACCCACGAAGTGCTGGAGCCGTTCGGCGTACTGGGCGAAACAGTCGGGGTTGGTGCAGCGGCTGGCCGCCTCGCCCTCGCGCCGCTCGACCGGCGCGTTGCAGATCGGGCAGCGGGTTGGCATACGGAACGGCCGTTCCGTGCCCGTGCGCAGCCGTGTCAGCGGCCCGACCACCTCGGGGATGATGTCGCCGGCCTTGCGGATCACCACCGTGTCGCCGATCCGCACGTCCTTACGGGCGATCTCGTCCTCGTTGTGGAGCGTCGCCCGGCTGACCGTGGTGCCCGCGACCTGCACCGGCGCAAGGATCGCGACCGGCGTGAGCGCCCCGGTACGGCCGACCTGGACCTGGATGTCGAGGAGCTGCGTCGTTACCTCTTCGGCCGCGAACTTGTAGGCCACGACGCCGCGCGGCGCCTTGCCAACCACGCCTAGCCGCTTGAACAGGTCGGTCCGGTTGACCGACACCACCACGCCGTCGATCCAGTAGGGCAGCTGCTCCCTGGTCTTGTGATACTGGGCCTGGAACTGCTCGACCGCTGCAAGATCATCGCAAGCGACGGCCGGCGAGGTCTGGAAGCCGAGCGCGTCGAGCAGGCGATGGACAAGCTTGTGGGTCGGAGCGAGCGTGTCCTGGCCCGCTACGCCGAACCCCATGAACGACAGGCCTCGTTCCTTGGCCATCTTGGGATCAAGCTGGCGGAGCGAGCCGGCGGCCGCGTTACGCGGGTTCGCCAGCAACGCCTCGCCCTTGACGGCACGGGCCGCGTTCAAGGCCTCGAAGGTCTTCACCGGCAGGTACGCCTCGCCGCGGATCTCGACGCCGTGCTTCATGATAGCGGTGAGTGCTTGTTCGAGGGCCGTGATTTCCTCGTGAGACAACCCTTGTTTCGCGCGCGTGAGCGCCTCGGCCTGTACCTCGACCCGGAGCGGCACTGCCTCGATCGTGCGCACGGTATGGGTCACGTCCTCGCCGATCTGCCCGTCGCCGCGGGTCGCCGCCTGCACCAAGCGGCCGTCCGCACCGTAGCGGATCGTCACCGACAGGCCGTCGACCTTGAGCTCGGCGAAGTACCGCTCCGGCTCGTCGGCGCTGATACCCGACTTCCCGAGCCGCGCTTCCCACTCGGCCAACTCGTCGGGCGAAAAGACGTCGTTCATCGACAGCATCGGCTCGGAATGCGTGACTTTTACGAGCTCGGACGCCGGCGCGCCGGCTACCCGTTGGCTTGGAGAGTCCGGCGTAACCAGGTCCGGGTACTGCGCCTCGAGCTCGGCGAGTTCGTGCTGCAAGCTGTCCTTGACCGAATCCGGGACGATCGACTCGTCGAGCACGTGGTAGTGGTAGCGGATCCGGTCGATCTCGGCCCGCAACTTCGCAAGCCGTGCCTTGACCTCGGCTTTCGTCATGAGTGATGGCCCATCTCGCGGAGCCGCTTGATCCGCTCGGCGACCGGCGGATGGGTCGAGAAGATGCGGACGAAGAAGGATTGTTCCCGCTCGGCCGGCAGCGGGTTTTCGATGTACAGGTGGTTGGTCGCACTCGACATGTGTTTGAGCTCGTGCGGGTCGCCCGCAATCTTCTCGAGCGCGCGGGCCAGGCCTTCGGGGTAGCGGGTCATGAGCGAGCCGGTGGCATCGGCCAGGAACTCTCGCTTGCGCGACACGGCCAGTTGGATGAGCGTCGCCGCGAGCGGCGCAAGCAGGGCCGCCACGATGCCCACGAGCAGCAGGATCCCCTGCCCGTTGTCACTGGAGCGGTTACTCCGGCGCCCGCCGCCGTACCACGTGCCCCGCAAGAAGAAGTCGGACAGGATGCTGACGACGCCGACCAGTACCACGACCATCGTCATGACCCGGATATCGTAGTTGCCGACGTGCGACAGCTCGTGCGCGATCACGCCCTCGAGCTCGGCTTTGTCGAGCCGCTCGAGCAGGCCGGTAGTGACGGCGATCGCCGCGTGTTCGGGATCGCGGCCGGTAGCGAAGGCGTTGGGCACCGGATCGTCGATCACGTAGACACGCGGCTTGGGCAGCCCTGCCGTGATCGCCAGGTTCTCGACCTCGCGGTGCAGGGTCAGGAACGGCTCCTGGCGCGGCGCCTCGACGGCGCCAGACGTAGCGAGCGCGATACTGTCGGCCCAGTAATAGCTTGCGAACGCCTGGCCGACCGCCACGGCGACGGCAACGATCAGGATCGCCTGGTTGTCGTAGATAGCCGAGAACAGCCAGCCCAAGCCAACCACGATAAGCAAGAACCCCATGAGTAACAGGACGCTCTTACGCTTGTTGGCAGCGATCTCGGTGTACATACCGGTAGTCTACCAACGGGAGTAGCGGGGTGCTAGGAGCGGTGATGCCGGAGCGCGTGCGCGCCGAACACGGTCATCGCGAGGGCACCGTACACCCCAATGAGTGCGCTCGCGCAGCCGGCCAAGAGCGGCCCTGCCGACGGGATACGACCGAGCAGGAACGGGATCCCGAACGACAACGCGCCAAGCGCGAGCAGGAGCAACAGGATCGTTCCTGCATGGGCTTTGCCGAGCGCCGCCGACCGTGCGGCGAGCGCACCGAGCGGCTCATCGGTAGTCACGGCCAGGTACGGGGCGGCAAAGCAGGCCACGGCCACCACGACGCCGGGCACGACGAGCAGGCAGAGGCCCGCGAGCACCACGCTCCCGGCTAGGCCCAGCACGACCGCCAGCCGGCCGTACCGGCCGAGCGCTGTCCGGTAGGGCGCAATCGGTGAGCCGACGGTATCCGCCACGGCGGCCGCCGCACCCGCAAGGCTCGCGCCGGTGATGATCGGCGCGACGAGCGCTGCCAGCAGCACGAGTAACCCGAGGATGCCGGCGAGCAACACCAGCCGATGCAAGCCCGCGCCGGACGCGACGACGACCGCGGCCAACGAGCTAAGTCCCAGGAAGGTGCTGGCGACGCTCACGATCAGGGTGATCAAAAAGTTTGCCGCCGCGATAACGCCCAGGTAGCGCCAGTGGCGGCACAGGACACGCCACGACGTACTCAAGATGGTTTCTGCGCTCATACCCTGCTTGTACCAAAACGCGGGCGATCCGTCGCCCGCGCAGGGTTCCGATCCGTTCGGATCAGATGTTTAGTTTTTCGGCGTACTGGCCCACGAGCGGCAACGGCGTCATCTTGCCGCCGAGCGCGTTCAGGATGCCGATGATCGCGAGAATCAATATGCCGAGTCCGATGATCCATCCCAGGAACGGGATCCACGACACCACGTAGCCGATGAGCAGCACCAGCCCTTGTTTCGCGTGATACTGGGCGAACGGCGAGTCTTTCTTGCCGAGCAACGGGATCAAACACAAAATCCCAAGATACCCGAGCACCGCCCACAACTTGTTGTCCTCGACGTCGTTCCCAGTCCCTGCCCGTTTCATATCGTCTGCCATATGTTACCTCCCCTTACTTGGTACTGAAGTCGACCTTCACCGCCTCGCGCTCCCCGGCCGCGGCCTCGAAGAACTCGCGGGCCTTGAAGCCGAGGTTCTGGGCGATGAGGTTCGTCGGGAACACCTGGAGCTTGGTGTTGAAGTCGCGGACGTTGCCGTTGTAGAAGCGGCGGGCGGCCTCGATTTTGTCTTCGGTGTCGGTGAGCTCGCCCTGTAGGCTCAGGAAGCTCTGGCTGGCCTTCAATTCAGGATAGTTCTCGGCGATCGCGAAGACGCTCTTCAGGGCGCCGGTGAGCATGTTTTCCTTGGCGGCCTTGTCCTCGAGACTGCCCGCACCCATGGCCGCAGCGCGCGCCTTGGTCACGTCGTCGAATACCTGCTTCTCGTGGGTCGCGTAGCCCTTGACCGTCTCGACCAGGTTGGGGATGAGGTCGTAGCGGCGCTTCAGCTGGACGTCGATGTCGCTCCAGGCTTCGTCGGTCCGGTTCTTGAGCGACACCAGGCCGTTGTACGCGCCGATCACCCAGACGATCGCCAACACCAGAAAGCCAAGAAGAATCCAGACGATAAGCATAGGTAGGTATCCTTTCTCGAACCTGTTTCTCTCATGCTAGCGGATGGCTAGCGGTTTTCCCAGTCCTTACGGCCGCGAGCTCACGCTGTAGACCCACACCGAACCGGCCGCCTTCCCGCTCGGGTCGCCGGTATTTTCGAGCGCAGCCGTGAGCGTGAAGGTAGCGCCGTTGCTGGCGTAGCCGTAGTAGCGGTCGCCGGCGAGCGGGTCGGTCGGGAGCGCTGCCAGGAACGGCGCGAGCGCCGCGGCTACGGTGCCGTCCTTGTCGAGCCGGACGGTGCCGTCGGTTGTCGGGTACTTGAACGGGAACTGGCTCGAGGCGTATTCGACGAGGGCGACCGCGATCGTGTCCAGGTCGGCCTTGCGGGCCACATCGCGCCCGACCGGGCTGTCGGCCGGCAGGAGTCCGTGCTGGCTCAAGAACAGCGGCACCGACTGGGACTTGACCTTGTCCGCGGTCGGCGGCACGACCGCCTCCTGGCCGCCGAACGAGCCGAAGTCCAGGGTGGCCGTCAGGTTCGCCTGGAGCGTGCTGGTCGCGATCGGCCCTGTGGCTGTCAGCCGGTACGGCCGTTTGTCGCCAATGCCGAGCTGGCTCGTAGCGGCAAGGTTCGCCGTCCCGCCTGCCGTGGCCATGCTGAACCGGCCGAGCAGCGCCGAGGCCGCCACGTCCGTCCGGTAGCCCTTGGTCGTCACGTTCTCGAGCCGGAGCTTGGGCAGCCGCTTCCCCTTGGTGAGCGACTCGGCCAACCCCTCGATAAGCGCCGGCCAGCCGGCCTGCTTCAAGCCCACGTACGTGACGTCGCTCGGCAGGAACCGTTCGTACGTGCCCTCGGGATCCTGGCCGACATGGATGAACAGCTCGGCGTCCGAGGCAATCACGTCGAACGGCACCGGTGCGCCGCCGGCGAGCAGCGGCCCCAAGAGCTGTTCCTGACCCGCGGCCGGGTGGAACGTCACGTTGCCGGTGGTGTGCGCGTACGTGCCGGCCCGGTGTTCGATGAATTCGATCAGCAGCGAGCTGCCGGCCGGACTCGCGCCGGTCGTGGTGCCGAGCCCGTCGAGCGAAACCTTGCCGGTCACCTGGTAGTTGTTGAGCTTCCCTATCGTCGCAGCCGCCACCGGCAATGCCCGCTCGGCCCGGTTACTCAATCCCCACCACTGCTCGATCCCGAGCGACAGCGCGCCGTACTCGCTCAAGGCCACCAGAATCCCGCCGAGCGCCACCACGCCGACCACGGCGTAGCCCCACACAGGGAACCGGAACCGCCGGGCAGCCCGCGGGAGCGGAGCGGCGGCCTGGGCAAGATCAGGCAACGGCGGCGGCACGGGAACAGCCGCAGCAGGAACCGGGGACGTAGCAACAGGACGATCAGGAGCAGCCGTGGATTTCGACGTAGCAACTAGAGGAGCCGCTGGAGCGGCTGCAACAGGCGGCACCGTACCGGCCGACGGGGCAGCGGGAGCCTTCTGCGGCTCCTCCAACCCTTCCCAGCTCGGATCGAGATGCAACGGACCGACTGCCACCCTGCCCCTCCACGAACGATGTTTAGCGGCGCGACCGCGCCTTCGTTCCTTCCGCAGCTATCATAACAGGAATTTCGACGCTGACGCCGAATCCCAGGTCGATCCGGGCGGTGGATTCGCCGGCCACCTTGGTGCTCTCGAAGTGCACGTCCTTGGGATCGATGCCGAGCGACTCGGCGATATCCCGGCCCGTGACCGCGCCGAACAAGGTGCCGTCGGGATTGGCTTTCACCGCAAGGTCGACGCGCTTGCCTTCCCAGGACGCCGCCGACGCCTCGGCCTGTTTCGCTGCCTGCTCCGCCTGCGCCCGGGCCGTGCCCAGCTCGGCGTGGATCCGGCCGGCCATCGGATCGGACGACAGCACCGCCAAGCCCTGCGGAATGAGGTAGTTGCGGGCGTAGCCGTCTTTCACCTCTTTGACATCCCCTGGCAGTCCTAGATGCGCGACCGGTTTCGTGAGGAGAACTTTCATAGGCAAGGCTCCTTTCCTATGCCCTGAGCCTAACGGAATCCAGACAAAAGAAAAGCGCCGCCCGAGGGCGGCGAAGGGATATAGTCATTGGCTACCGGCTGCAACCGGCAACCTGAAGTAGTAACGGTACGCGGCTCCTTTGCGTCCCCGATATTTCACTTTGGAGATCAGCCCAAAGCGGCAGAGTCTCTCTACGTAGTTCGCGGCTGTCGGCCTTGGTACGCGAAGAATCTCCGACAGTTCCAGCGCGTTCATAGGCCCGTTGTTCCGGATTGCCTCGAACGAGGCTCGCAATACTTCGTCTAACTCCCCAAGGATTCGGGGCTGGTCCGATATCCGCGCTGCGGCGAATGCGACGCGCTTTGCAAGAACGAGCGAGTCCTCGATCTGCTCTAAGACTAATTCTGATGCCCCAGTCACTACGATGCGGATATGTTGGTATTCCTCATCATGCGAAGTAGCTTTCAGAATCTTCCGAACCAGCCACGTTGCATAGCGGCTGCTCATATAGTCCACACCGCTTACATCCAAGTGCAACGCCCAATGGCCGTTCTTCGCTGCTACGGAAAGACACCCGTAGATAGCTTGGGCCAAATCGATGGCGGCAATCGGTGAAGGCCGTCCGGGCTGTTCACTAGGGATCCGGGTATCGAGATAGGCCCCGACGGGAAAGGAGTACTGCAAGTAATCCTCTTCAGCGTCAGGACTCGCTTCGGTGTCCTGTTCTTCCATTTCATCATCCTTTGTAAAAGAAACTCAGCTATAGGCTAGCTTGGATTGAATTCAACATACGTCGTAGCGACTGTCGACTGCTCCCCTTAAGCATGGGGCCGTTTTTCTTAAGAAAATGTACCGTTGTTGGACATACACCAAGTCGCTATACTCACCCAGGCGAATCAAGGTTCGAGCACGTTAATTTGGAGCGAATCGAATGGTTGATGAAATTGTATTCCTCTTGCCGGAGGGGATCTATGCTGATCCCGCCAAGCGAAGAACACCGTCAGATATCACGCTTTCTACGATCATGCCAGGCATTCAGGAACGGCATATGAAAGCGTTAGCAACAGATCAAGCCCTCTATCTCAACTTCAAGCAAGTCGACTGCTTGTCCTCGCGCTATGCGGATCATCTGGTAGTCAATCTTCTGCGACTCAGTCAATCGAGTATCGAACGGAGAATCCCGATCATTGTTCAGGACGCAAGCGAGGTCGTTACCGACAGCCTTGGACGCGCTCTCCATACACTTGGACAAATACTATTGATTGACCGGAACTGCACCCCGAATCAATTTTCGTTGCTCGGCATCGAGATCGAAGCGGAAGCGTCGTATATCCCGCACCCCTTATCCGGATTGCCACGATTCGGCACGTTCCATATCTCAAAAGAGATCGTGGAATACCTATCAACGCAATCCAAGCTCGTAAGCTCGGCAGAGCTTGCTCGTGGTATCGGAATAAAACGGACCACCGTCTTGGGTCAGATAAAAAAGCTCTGCAACGCAGGTATCTGTAAAAAAGGGCCTTCCAAACGAGCCAACGGAGCTGGGTACCGATTAGTCACGATTGCGATCCAGGGTACATGAGTTCGGACCAGAGAAGAGAGACTCGAGTCTCTCTTATTTTTTCAGCAGCAACTCCACTACTGCCGAGCTACCGATCTCCCGGGTGTGCGCGAGTCATTGCTGCTTCTCAAGTTTTAGAATGAGAAAGAACGGGATTGCCGAGAGCATCTTGTACTGCTCGGGATTGGTGGACTGCATTGCTGGCAGTGGCGTTGGCTCGACAAGGGCGGTTATTACAAAGCCGGCGCCGGTCGCCTCGGCGGCAATCTCGGTAAGCGGTTTGTGCCAGGTAGTAACATCCATCTGCTCGCCGCCCGTGTCATCAATCCGCCGCCGGAAGTAGTCGCCGACGATATCGCGGGTCTTTGTTGTTGGGTGCTTTACCACCCCAAGCATCCGCGCTCGCCGCTCTGCCGTATCTTCGGTGATCGCCATAGCCGTAAAGGTTGGGTGCCCGCACGAGAACAGAAACGATCCGCCGGGCCGAAGTACGCGATACACCTCGGTAAACACCTGCGACCAGTCCTCCAAATAGTGGAGCGCCAAACTGGCGTACGCAACATCGAACGATGCATCCGTAAACGCGAGCTGCTCCATATCCATCACGTGAAACTCACAAGCAGGATGCGCCGCTCGTGCTCGCACGATTAGCTGTTCGGAGATATCGATCCCAACCGATTTCGCTGCGCCCGCTGATTGCAGGTGCGCCGCATCCTCGCCTGGCCCGCAGCCAATACTCAATACCTGCTTGCCATCGAGATCTGGAAGCAGCGCCCGCATTGCCGGCTTTTCGTACAGGGAATGGTAGACCGACTGTCCCTTGCTACGGACATGCTCCGTGTACTCGTCGGCGTGCTCGTTGTACCACTGAATCGTCTTTGGATCGGTTGGCATGGCACACCTCGGCTACTGCTTCAGCAACAACTCCACCGCTTTGTCGAGCTGCGGGTCGCTGTCAGCGGTCGCGTCGGCGCGGACCTCGAAGTCCGGTTCGATGCCGGTACCGTTGATCTCGCGGCCGTTCGGCGTGAGCCACTTGGCGATCGTGAGGCGGAGCGCCGAGCCGTCGGCTAGCCGCTGGACTTCCTGTACGGAACCCTTGCCGAAGGTCTTGACGCCCACGAGCTTCGCGCGGCCAGTATCCTGCATCGCGCCAGCGAAGATTTCCGAGGCCGACGCTGAGCCGCCGTTCACGAGCACCACGAGTGGGATGTCTTTGAGGCGCGGTTCATGGCTGACCGCGAACGACTCCGTATCCCCGCCCTTACGTTCCTCGCTCACCACGGTGCCGTGATCAAGGAAGAACGAGCTGACGTCGATCGCGGTTTCCAGGTAGCCGCCTGGGTCGTTCCGCAGGTCGACGATGATCCCCGTCGCGTGCTTGGCCAGGATGTCGTCGGCCGCCTTGTCGAGTTCCGCGGTCGTATCGTCGGAGAACTGGCTGATCTTCACGTACGCCAGACCGTCGGGGCGAAGCGTGTACGTCGTCGAGGCCACGGTGATCGTGTCCCGGGTGAGCGCGAACTCCTTGGGTTCATCGAAGCCCTCGCGCAGGATACCGAGCTTGACCGTGCTCCCCTTCGGGCCGCGGATCGCGTTGATGAGTTCGTTGAACTGCATACCCTGGGATTCCTTGCCGTCGACCGAGACGATGGCATCGTTCGCCTTGAGGCCGGCGGCCTCGGCCGGCGAGCCGGGGAGCGGGGCTACGATCACGAACAGGTCCTGTTCCTGCGAGATCTCGGCGCCGATGCCGCTGAACTCGCCCTTGATGTCCTCGAAGAACCGGTTGGCCTCGCTCGGCGACAGGAACAGGCTGAACCGGTCGCCCAGGGCCGCGACGGTGCCGCGGATCGCCCCATAGAGCAGTTCCTGCTTGTCGATCGGCTTGGGGTACTGCGTCTCGAGCCGACGGTAGACGTCCCAGTAGAGCGCGTAGTCAGGGGTCGTTGCCGGTGCACCGAGGACGCTGGTGAGCAGTTGGCCCATGCGCGTGAGCGGGTAGTCGCGGATGGTACGGGCACCCACGAGCGTCCCAAGCGAAAAGGTCGCCAGGATGAGGAGAACGAAACTAAGGGTGCCGGGTAGGAACCGGCGTCGCAGTGCCAACGATACCTCCGCCTAGGATGCGTGATCCGTGCGAGCATACCACCGACTGTCCGGGCGCAACAGCGGTCTGCGCGTCCACGGGATCGATGATGGCAGCCGATCCTGAGAACCGGATGAGAGCCGGCTGGGGATCCTGGCCGTGCCGGATCCGGATGCCGATGGTGCTGCCGTCGGCCGGTCGCGCGATCCACGAGCACGCGTCGAGCGTAATGCGAGCGCTCTGAGGTGGCACCGGGGCGACCACGAGCTCGTTGGTGGCCAAGCGGCGCTCGACGACATAGTGCGGGCCGGGGTACGCGCCCTCGACCGTAAAGCCGTGCCGCTGGCCCATGGTGTAGAGCGCCGCGCCGTCGTGCCGGCCGATCGCCGTACCGGCTTCAGTCCGCACAGTGCCCGGCTCGGTCTTCAATCGCTCCTTGAGGTAGTCGCGCAACGAGACCGGCCCCAGGAAGCAGACGCCCTGGCTGTCCGGCTTCGCAGCGACCGGTATGCCGCGCGCGGCCGCCTCGGCACGGACGTGCGCCTTCGTCAGATGGCCGATGGGAAAACGGATGAACGGCAGCTGCTCGTCCGTGAGTGTCCAGAGGAAGTAGCTCTGGTCCTTATGAGTATCGGCCGCGCGATGCAGTTGCAGCTCCCCGTCCACATCGAGGATCCGGGCGTAGTGGCCAGTCGCCACGCCGTCGTACCCTTCTTGTTTGGCAAGCTCAAGCAGGATGCCGAACTTCATCTCGCGGTTGCACAGGATATCCGGGTTCGGGGTCCGGCCGGCGGCGTACTCGGCCTCGAGCGCAGCCACCACCCGCTCGCGGTACGCGGCACGGACGTCGATGACCGCAAACGGAATACCGAGCGTGGCGGCGACGCGCCGGGCGTCGGCGATGTCGTCTTCCCATGGGCAGTACCCTTTCAGGAACGGCGCGGTCGCGTCGTCCCAGGCGCGCAGGTAGACGCCGACCACCTCGTGGCCGGCCTCGACGAGCAACGCCGCCGCGAGCGACGAGTCTACGCCGCCACTCATCCCGACTAACAGCTTCTCTGTGGGCATAACCGAGGGAGTATAGCCTGGTTTCGGGCACAAAAAAAGAGCCCGGAGGCTCTTTGCTAGTCATCAGGATCGTCGTCGGGATACCACCCGTCCTCGTCGTCGACGCAGTCGTCGGCCCACTCGTCATCCGGTTCTTCCTCGGACCAGTCTTCGTCCTGCCTGCCGTCGTACCATTCGTCGTCCCAGTCATCTTCGTCAGGATCCCCTGGGTTGAAATCGTGGTCGTTTTCGGGTTCGTCGTATTCCTCGTCATCCGGATCCTCGGGGCCGGGATCATCGCCCTCGTCGTCCGATTCCTCTGGCAACCGCTCTGCTCCCACCTAGCTGTTCCACCCTTCCGTCATGTTAAACGCCCTGGTTATAGGGACGGGTACCGGAGCTGTCAATCCGAGGCGTTCCGTTAATTCGTGAACTCCTGCGTGAACATCGCGCCGTAGAGGCCGTTGCGGATGACGCCGATCCCGACCTGCTGGTACTCGGGCGACAGGATGTTGTCGCGGTGTTCGGGCGAGTCCATGAGCCCCTGGTGGGCGATCGGCGTGCTGGGCGCGAGCGCCAGGTTCTCGCCGGCGACCAGGTAGACGATCCCGGCCTGGTGCAAGCGGGCGAACGGGTCGGCGCCGTCGGGATTGACGTGCGCGAAGTACTGCCGCCGCCACATGTCGCGGCTTTGCAGGCGGGCGGCCTGGGCGAGCGGCTCGCTCCAGGCAAGCGGCGCCAGGCCACGGCTCGTCCGCTCGGCGTTCAAGAGCCCGAGCAGCGCCTGTTCGGCCTCGCGGTCGTCCGTCAGGGTGCCGACAGGAGCGGTGACCGGGATCGCGACGTCGGAAATCGTCTTCGTGGTCAGGATGTCCTGCGTGTCGTACACCGCCGGCGCGATCACGCGGGCGAGCGCCGCCTCGAACTCCGCGCGGCCGAGCACGAAGAGCGGTGCCAGGCGGGCGGCACGGATCGCGCGGGCAGCTGTACCGAGCCCGGGCAGGAAAAGGAGCAGGTTCAAGATCACCGCGAGCGCCAGCCATTGCTTGGCGACGTTCAAGAGGGCACCCGCCGCCCGGTCGAGACCGATATCGCGCACCGGGAACGCGGCCAGGCGCTGCCGGACCGGCCGGAGCGCAAAGCGCGCCACGCCGACTGTGAGCAGGAACAGCACCGCGAAGCCGAAGAACGGCCGCAGCCCAACTGACATCGGCAGGAGCCGGCCCGCCAGCTCGCCCGCCGGTACGCCAAAATGAAACGCGGAGGCCAAACCAAGGCCGAAGGCGGCAAGGTCGGCCAAGAGGAGCAGGAAACCCGTCCGCCAGCCGTCGACAGCGGCAAGGACGAAAAGGGCGAGGAGGAAGGCGTCGAGCAGGGTCATGGCCTCGGTCGGGACGACTGCCCTCGTGCAAGGAGTACCAGCGATGCCACTGCGACGACGAGGACGCTTGCCCAGATACAGGCGAAGAAGCCGAGCGGATAGATTTGTACGAGCAACGCGTCACTACTGAACTGCCAGTTTCCCTGCGGGAAGACGAGCGGGTGTATGAGCACGAAGAGCGGCCCGAACGCGAGCAGGCTGGCAGCACCAACCGCAAGGATGATCGCGAGCGCCCGCCTGGCCTCACGCGGCCGGGCAGCAATGAGCCAGCACAGGCCCGTGGCAGCCGCTACGACAAGCCGATGCCAGAATGATCGGACGTCCGAGAGGTGGTCCTGTTCGGTAACGGTCAGGCCGGCGGGCGCTGGGCCGCCGATGAAAAAGCCGGCGATACCCCGGTCGAGCGTAGTCCGATCTTCGCTGGATACCGGCCCGTCAGCCGGCACAAACCGGAATACCAGCCGGTGCCACGACGGGACGGCGAAGGCAATGGCAAGCCAGCACGCACACACGGTCGCGGCCGTCCCGGCCGCCGCAACCCACCCCTTCATGCATCCTCGGGCAGATGGAAAAAGCTACGGGCAGCCGCGGTTGTCGCCGTCGCCACGTCGTCGACCGAGGCACCTTTCATTATCGCAAGCCGCTCAGCGACCGGGATAACGCCAGTCAGCAGATTGGTGAGGCCGCGCGGACGCACCGCGTCGGTCGGCTGCGCAGGCGGCAGGTAGGGCGCGTCGGTTTCCACCATGAGCCGGTCGAGCGGCAGCGCTGCGACCACCTCCCGCAGCCAGCCGTAGTCGGGATACGTAATGAGCGCGGTCAGACTGATGTACCACCCGCGGCCGAGCGCGCGTGTCGCCGTCGCCAGGTCGGCCTCGAAGCTATGGAGCACGATCGGGACGGACGGGAAGTCCGTGGTGACAGCCAAGATATCGTCATAGGCGTTCCGGCCGTGGACGATCACGGGCAACGAGCGCTTGGCAGCCAGATCAAGGAAAGTACTGAACGTCCGGCGCTGGCTCTCGCCCACCTGCTCGCGCGTCTGGCGGTAGTAATCCAAGCCCACTTCGCCGATCGCCACGACGCCCGGCTGCGTCACAAGTTCGGCGAACTCGCTCATCGAGGCACCGGCATACTGCGGATGCACTCCCACGGCGGCAAAGACTTGTCCGGAAAACTGCCCGGCCAACCGGACCGCGGCCTGCGAGCTGGGCAGGTCGACGCTCGGGCAGACGATCTGCCGGATCCCGGCCGCCTGCGCCTGCGCGAGCGCCGTCTCAACCGGTACCGGCAGTTTCGGATCTGTCAGGTGCGCATGCGTGTCAACGAGCCGCATTGTCGATCCGTGGGAAGAGCGGCGCCGGCTCGCCGGACGAGAGCTGGTCGAGAATAGCGGCCGAGGCGTTCGGCAAGTACGGGGCAAGGCTCACGGCGATGCGGGCCAGCTGCCCGTGGGCGTGAGCGAGCACCGTTTCCAGTTCAGCACGGGCCTCCGGCTGCTTGATCAATTCCCATGGCTTCTTCGATTCCAGGAACTGGTTCGTTTCGCGGACGGCCGTCCAAATACGTTTCAATCCCTCGTCGAGCGCGAGCCGTTCGATCGCCTCGGCGACGCCGTCGACGCCACCGGGCTCCGGCAGTGGCAGCGACAGTGCCGCACGCTGCATGAGCGTGACCGTCCGGTTGAGCAGGTTGCCTAGCCCGTTGGCCAGATCCGCCTGGTAGACCTCGGCGAAGCGACTCGCGGCCAGGTCGCCGTCGTTGCCGAACGGCACGGCGGAGAGCAGGAAGTAGCGCGTCGCGTCCGCGCCGTACGTCGCGACAAGCTCGTTCGGGTCGACGACGTTGCCGACCGTCTTGCTCATCTTCTGGCCGTCGACGGTGAAGAAGCCGTGCGCAAAGACCGTCTTTGGCGTCTCGCGTCCCGCGGCGATGAGCAGCGCCGGCCAGATAGCAGCGTGGAACCACAGGATATCCTTGGCCATGAGCTGGACGGTGGCCGGCCAGAAGCTGGGCAGCTCGGCGATATCGAGCGCGGACAAGTAGTTGAGCAACGCCTCGACCCAGACGTACACGGTATGCGTGTCGTCCCAGGGCACCGGAATCCCCCAGCCCAGGCCCGGCCGCGACACCGACAGGTCGTGGAGCTCGCCGTCCAAGCGCGCCAGCACCTCGTTCCGCCGCTCCTCGGGTAAGACGGCAAGGCTACCCGAGGCGATGAGCTCACGGACCTTGGTCGCGTAGTCCCGGAACTTGAAGAAGTAATTCTCTTCCTTCCGCTGTTCCGGCGTCAGGTTCGGATGGAGCGGACATTTCCCGTCGGCCAACTGGCTCTCGGTCTTATATTCTTCGCAACCCACACAGTAGAGGCCGACGTACTCGCCCTTGTAGATCGCGCCGTTGGCATGCAGCCTAGCCAGGAATGATTGCGCGAACGTGAGGTGTTCCGGGTTCGTCGTACGCATGAAGCTGTCGTAGCTCACCCCCAATGCCTGCCAGGTACCCTCGAACCGCGGCACGAGCGAATCGACGAACGCCTTGGGGTCCATACCGGCCTTGGCCGCCGCCTCGGCGATCTTCTGGCCGTGCTCGTCGGTCCCGGTCAGGAAGAACACCTGGTCCTTCCCGAGCTTTTGGCGCCAGTAGCGCGCCAGCACGTCCGCGGCCAGCGTCGTGTACGCGTGGCCGACGTGCGGCTTGTCGTTCGCGTAGTAGATCGGGGTGGTGACGTAGAACGGCCGCACTAGTACTCCACCTGGAAACCGCTGTAGCCGTGGGCTTCCGGCTGCTCGCGGACATCCACGCCCTCGACGCCCGGAGCCCGGCGGACAAGCTCGATGAACCCGTCGATCGTCTCGGCCGCCCCTTCGAGCGCGAGGGTCACTGTCCGGTCGCTGTTGGTACGCACCCAGCCGCCCAGTGCGAGCCGGGTCGCCTCGCGGGCAGCCCAGTTGCGGAACTCGACGTCGGCGACAGTACCTGTGACAGTGAGTTCGGCCGACCGGTCGGTTGCAAAGCTCATACCCGGTATGGTACCGGCTGGGTTCCCCAAGGACAAGTTACGCCGGACGGACGATCCAGAGCGTGGCGGCGACGACAGCCAGGACGACGATGCCGGCCGCGAGCAGCTTGGGCTTGACCGGCTCCTTCAAGATAGCGAACGCGATCACGGCGACCGCGACCGGCTCGAGCAGCATCACGAGCGTCGTCACGGTCACGCCGAGCGCCTGGTACGAATAGAAGTACAGGACGCTGTTGGACACGATGAAGAACGCCGTGACCGCGAGCTCACGCGCGAACCTGATCCCGGTCCGGTACGCGCCGGCGCCGTAGCGGAACGCGAACAGCCAGGCGATGCCGGCAGCGTAGAGCGCGTTGAACGCCAGCGCGGAATACATCGTGAGCAGGTAGCGCTCGATGACGACCAACACCGTACTCAAGAGGATCGCGAGCAGCAGCTTCCGCTCGCCGCGGTCGAACGTGACCCGGCGGTGGTTCCTGTGGCCCAGGTAGAGCGCCCCGCACGCGATGAGGCCGGCGCACCAGACCCGCGGGTCGCGTTCCTGTGGAAAGACGAGCGACACCGCCGCCATAACCGCCAGCGGTTCCAGGACAAGGAGCAAGTCGTAGCGCGACAGCGATTCCTCGCGCAGCGCGCCATAGAACGCCTCGAACCAGTACACGCCAAGGACGACGGCGCACAGGAACGCCAGGACCGGCAGCGGCGCGAATGCCTGGGCGGCGTCGATCCGCCAGTCAAGCGGCGCGACGATAGCGCCCATGAGCGCCATAAGCAGGAGGATGCTCGGGAAAAAGGCGCTGAACGGGATCCGGCTTGTCCGCAAGAACAGCTTCCGCTGGACCGTCGAAACGGTGTAGAGGGCGGTCGCGAGGAACGGGATCCAGATCATGGCAGCTTAAGCAGGAGCGCGAACTCGCCGCGCGGCGCAGCAAAGTGCGCCTGCGCCTCGGCGACAGAGCCGTACCAGACTTCCTCGTGTTGCTTCGTGAGCTCACGGCCGACCACGAGATGCGTCTCGGCTCCGAATTGGGCGCTGAGATCAGCGAGCGTCCGCGCGACCCGCTCCGGCGACTCGTAGAGGACGACCGACGCCGCGCCGTACTTGCCGCCCATTGCCGCAAGGCGCCGGAGCGTCGTCTCACGCCCCTTCTTCTTGGGGAGGAACCCCACGAACAAGCTCGGCTGCACCGGAAAATCCGCCACGGACAGGAGCGCAGCCAACGCCGATGGGCCGGGAACCGGGGTAACCGGAATCCCCCGCGCGAGACAGGCTTGGATGAGCAGGTGGCCCGGATCCGACACCTGCGGCGTCCCGGCGTCGCTCACGAGCGCCGCGTCGGCCCCCTGTGCGATCTGGTCGACGATGGTCGCAAGGCGCAGCCCGACGACATGCTCGTCGAGCCGCAACACCTGGGCCTCGAACCGATGGTCCGGGTAGAGCGAGAACAGTTTCCTCGCCTGGCGCGTATCCTCGGCCAGGATAAGCTGCGCCTGCTCGAGTACGGACAAGGCCCGCAGCGTGATGTCGTGCCGGTTGCCGATCGGGGTGGCGACGATCGAGAGCGTCCCCATCATTGCTCCGTCGGACGGACGGTCTCGAGCAAGGCCAGCCAGGCGTCGAGCGGGAGCTGTTCGGCCCGCGAGGACGGGTCGATGCCGGCCCGGTCGAGCAGGTCTTTCGCCTCGGCCGGGCCCAGATGGAGACTGCCTCCCAGGGCGTTGTGGAGCTGGCGGCGCTTGTTCGCGAACCCGGCCTTCAAAAGGCTGTGGAGCGCCCAGGGATTGGCGGCCGGCTCGCCCATCTCGATGTGGAGAATGGCACTGTCGACGCGTGGCGGCGGATTGAACGCGCTCGGCGGGACACGCCCCACGACCGAGGCGGTACCGAACAGCTCAATGAGCACCGTCAGGATCCCGCGCTCGCGGTTCCCGGGGCCGGCCGACAACCGCGCCGCCACCTCGCGCTGGACAAGCAGGGTCATACTCGCCGGCCGTGGGGCGGTTTCGCCCGCCCGGCCCTTGTAATCGCCGAGCAGGAACTTGGTGATGAGCGGCGAGGTGATCGAGTACGGGATGTTCGCCACCAGCTTGTACGGCGGCTGCAGCAAGGCGTCGAGCGGGGTCGCCAGGATATCGCCGGCTACGACTTTGACCTGGCGCACGGTCCGGAACCGGTCGCGCAGCCGGTCGACCAGGTCGCGGTCGGCCTCGACCGCCAACACGAGCCCGGTCGGCCCGACCGCGCGGGCGAGCTCGCTCGTGAGCACGCCGAGCCCCGGCCCGACTTCCAAAACCTGGCTGGCCTCGCCAACCTCGGCAGCCGCCAGGATCTCGGCCAAGACGTCGGGATCGGCAAGGAAGTGTTGGCCGAGGCGTTTCTTGGGCGCCACCGGCAGTCGTGCGCGGGTCATACTGCGTATCCTAGCAGACTTGCCCGGACTTACGGGTAGCACTTCTCGAGCCGGACGTTGATCCGGCCAGCGCCCAAGGGCGCAATGGCGGCGAAGGCGGCCTTGTCCAGGTCGATGACCGCACTCCCCTGGATCCCACGGTCGTTGATGGTGACGTCCACGGATTTGCCGCTCGCCACGCTCACGACGTGGACGCAGGTGCCGAACGGCAGGGTGTTGTGGGCCGCGCCGCCCGGCTTCCAGGCGTACCACGTCGCCTCGCCGCTGCCGTAGGTCAATACCTTTGTGCCCCTGCGCGCAATCTGGTCGACCGGCGCCGTTGCGACCTCATTCTTGATCAATGTCTTACTCACCTGCTCGCCGTCCTCGTACGTGATGCGGTAGGTTTTGGTGCGGACACCGTTCTTTCCGGCCTGCACGACCGTCGACGTGCCTTTTTCCATGGTCGCGTCGGATTCGGTCTTGCTCGCGAAGGCGATCGGTTCGTCCTCGAATACCTCGCGCATCCCGACCCGGGTGATGGCGACCGTGAGCCCGGCTGTCACCGGCGTCGCGTTCGGGATATCCTGCCGGTCGTCGGCACCGAGCGTCACCTGCCGTTCGTTCAAGAACGCCTCGACGGTCGGGGCCCAGGTGCGGTAGGTGGCCGGATGTTTGGCGTCGACGATCGTCACGGCGTTCGCCCGCACGAGTTCGATCTCGCTCCCCACGCCGAACGACGGGTCGGGTATCGCGGTGAAGTGGTCTTCGGGATAGAGCGTAACGCCGAGCGCGGCAAGCTGCGTAGCGACGGTCGTCGGCCCTGGCGGCGCCACGTAGCGCTCGACCGCGTGGTCGACCCCGCCGACATGCCGGACGGACGCCCCAAGGACGCGGCCGTCAACGCGGCCCGTTGCCGCCGACACCGCAGCCGTCGCCTGCCCGTGCCCGCGCAGCCGCACGAGCGCGCCCGTGAGGCACGCGATCGCCACGAGCCCCAGTCCAACCGTCCGTCGGGCTGACATATGGTGGGAGTATAGCACACGAAAAAAGGGCCTTAGCGAGCAGCGTCCATAGTGTGTTGTATATATGTGACGTGCAAAATGCCAAAGCCCTTGGCAAGCGGCCGACCGCACTTGAATCCACCGAACAGGTACCCCCGTTCAACAGATGCTGGCGTTCGTCCACTCGATGTCGGCGGATGCCGACTGGTGGTGTACATCTGCCTTGATGGCAGATGGTGTCTACAGAGGTAGACACTGCGCTGCAGCTTGGTTCGTCAGCTGCGGCACAAAAATGACTCACAACGGGAAGTTATGAGCCAATGATTGCACCGGACCCCTCCCTGCGTGTTCGCGCTCCGGTTTTCAATGTGCCTGTCCATCATACCGCCGTTCGTGAACCGTGTCAAGATTCCGATTCTCTCCTGTTGGAGCAGCTGTACACATTCTCCGGTCGTGAGTTTTCCACAGATATTACAGCTTCTCTCGGAGGTGGGCCGGGAACTCGCCCAGGAACCGCGACGGGATGTTGGCCTGGATCCCGCCGTACAGGATCCGCGAGTTGGCGTGCAGCAGGTAGAGCCGGTCCTTGGCCCGCGTCATGCCCACGTAGCACAGCCGCCGCTCCTCTTCCATCTGGGCCGGGTCGGTCAATGCCCGCGAGTGCGGGAAGATGCTTTCCTCCATGCCGACCACGAACACCACCGGGAACTCGAGCCCCTTGGCGTTGTGGAGCGTCATGAGCGTCACGGCCTCGTGGCTCGGGTCGTAAGCGTCGGTATCCGCCACCAGACTGGTCGCCTCGAGGAATTCGTTCAGGCTGATATACCCCTCGCCGACCGACTTCAACTCCTTGACGTTCTCCCACCGCCCCTCGCCCTCGTCGGAGCCGTCGAGCAACGCGTCGCGGTAGCCCGAGCGCACCGCCACCTCCTCGATGAGGTCGTTGACCGAATGGGCGGTCGCGAACAGGCGGAACTCGGCAAGCAGCGCCGCGAACGCCTTGACCTTGGCATTCGTGGCCGCGGCGGCCTCGATACCCAGCACCCGCACCTGTTCGAGCGCCTTCTTACCGATCCCGCGGCTGGGCGCCCCGGCTGAGCGCTCGAACGCAATCAGGTCGGTCGGGTTGGCGACCGCCCGGAGGTACGCGAGCACGTCCTTGATTTCCTTCCGCTCGTAGAACTGGACCGCGCCGACCAGGCGGTACGGCAGCTCGCGCTTCAGGAACGTCTCTTCGAGCAGGCGCGACTGGGCGTTGGTGCGGTACAGCACCGCGAATTGGTTGAGGCTCGGGAACTCACGGCGCAGGCTCATGATCTCGGTCACCAGGAAATCCGCCTCGTCGACCGCGTCGAGCGCCTCGTAGACGGATACCGGACTGCCCTGTCCCCGGTCGGTCCACAGGGACTTGTCGGTCCGCTGGGCGTTGTGCTTGATGACCGCGTCGGCCGCGTCCAAGATCGTCTGCGTCGACCGGTAGTTCTGTTCGAGCTTGACGGTGGTGGTCTCGGGCCAGTCGCGTTCGAAGTTCAAGATGTTGCGGAAGTTCGCGCCGCGCCAGCCGTAGATCGCCTGGTAGTCGTCGCCGACCACGCAGATGTTGCCGTGGTTCCCCAGCAATTTCACGAACAGGTACTGAACCTGGTTCGTGTCCTGGTACTCGTCGATGAGGATGTGCTTGAACTTCTCGCGGTAGTCCGCGAGCACCTGCGGATGTTCCTGGAACAGCCGCACGGTGAGCCCAAGCAGATCGTCGAAGTCGGCCGCGTTGGCACGCTTCAGGGCCGCCTGGTAGCGTTCGTAGACCTTGGCCGTCTGTTCCATGGCGTAGCCCTCGGCCCGGTTGGCGTACTGCACGGGGCCGATAAGCTCGTTCTTCGCGCCCGAGATCATGTGCTGGATCGTGCGCGGGTTGGTCTGCTTGGGATCGATGTGGAGCTCGGCCATCGCCTGCTTGACCAGGTTGAGGCTGTCGCTCGAGTCGTAGATCGTGAACCCCGGCTCGTAGCCCAGGTGGCCGATCTCGCGCCGCAGGATCCGGACGCAGACCGAATGGAACGTGCCGACCCACGGGAACGACACACCGCCCGCCAAGGCGGTCAGCCGCTCGCGCAGCTCGCCGGCGGCCTTATTGGTGAACGTGACCGCCAGGATGTGGTACGGGGCGACCCCGCGTTCCACTAGGTAGGCGATGCGGTGGGTGAGTGTCTTCGTCTTGCCCGAGCCTGCCCCGGCCAGAATGAGCACCGGCCCGTCGGTATGGGCGGCCGCTGCCCGCTGCTCGGGGTTCAGGGATTCCAAAATCGGTGATACGGCAGCGTCCGCAGGCATAACGAGCCCTCCAAGAGTCGATCAGTGTGCACGGCCCATCCTACCGCGTCGGGCCATGGCAGACAAATCCAGAGACATTACCCGTCGTGCCGCCGGTCGATCGTGCGGAACTTGGTCTGCTCGGGCACGAAGAACAGGTCGATCTCGCCCACCGGGCCGTTGCGGTGTTTGCGGACGTGGATTTCGGCGATGTTCTTCTTGTCGGTGTCCGGGTTGTAGTAGTCCTCGCGGTAGATGAACATGACCACGTCGGCGTCCTGTTCGATCGAGCCGGATTCGCGCAGGTCGGACAGCATCGGGACATGGTTCGGCCGCTGTTCGACCGCACGCGACAGCTGCGACAGGGCGATCACGGGCACGTTCAGCTCACGGGCGATCCCTTTGAGGCCGCGACTAATGTCCGAGATTTCCTGGACGCGGTTCGCGTCCTTGGTCTGCCGCCCCTGCATGAGCTGCAGGTAGTCGATGACCAGCAACGACAGGCCGTGCTCGGCCTGCAAGCGGCGGGCCTTGGTGCGCACTTCCATCACGCTCATGTTCGGCGCGTCGTCGATGAAGAGCGGCGCGTCGGCGAGCATACCCATGGCGTAGTTGAGGCGCTCGAAGTCCTCGTTGGCAAGGTTCCCGGTGCGGAGCTTCCACGAATCGACGCCGGCCTCGCCAGCTACCAGGCGGTCGATCAGCTGGTCCTTCGACTGCTCGAGCGAGAAGAACCCGACCGGCAGCTTGTTCTGTACCGCCGCGAACTGGGCCATGTTCAAGGCAAACGAGGTCTTACCCATCGACGGGCGGGCGGCGATGATGACGAGGTCGGACTGCTGGAGGCCGGACAGGAGATTGTCCAAGTCCTTGAACCCGGTCGGGACGCCGCGTGTCTTGCCGCGGTCGCGGTGCAGCTCGTCGATCCGCTCGAACGAACGGATGAGGATTTCCTTGACCGGCTCGAAATCCTGCTTGATCGAGTTCTCGGCCACCTTGAAGATGAGCTGCTCGGCCTCGTCGACGATCTCGTCGACCGGCCTATCCTCGGTATACCCGAGTTCGGTGATCGTGCTCGCGGCCGTGATGATCCGGCGCAGGATCGCCTTCTCGTGGATGATCCCGGCGTAGTGTGCCGCGTGGGCGGCGCTTGGGACGCGGCTCGTGAGCGTGGCCAGCACGCTCGCCCCGCCGATGTCCTTGAGTTGCTTAGTGCGCTCAAGCTCGTCGGTGAGCGTCACCACGTCGAGCGGCATCCGCTTCTCGTAGAGCGCAATCATGGCCGAGAAAATGAGCTGGTGGTCGGGCCGGTAGAAGTCCTCGACCAACAGGATGTCCGCCACCTTGATCATGGCGTCGTTGTCGAGCAGGATCGCGCCCAAAACCGACTGCTCGGCCTCGATCGCCTGCGGCGGCATGCGGAAGCTGGAGGGCGCCGGCTGCTGCTGGGGCGCTGGCGCGAGACGGCGGGGTTTCTGGGTAGCGGTGGCCATTATGCCCCCTGCTCCACGACGCCGAAGATCTCGCGGACGTCGGACTCGACCGTAGCCAGGTCGCGGGGCGCGGCCGGGGCAGCGGGCATCGGGGGCGGCAGTACCGCCGCGGGCGGAGGCGGCGTCGGGGCAGGCGACGGGCTCGGCGCCGGGATTTCATGGACGACCGCCTGGCCGGACAGCTCGCACCGGACCGAGCCGCGGATGCCGTAGCCGATCAGGATATCGGCCAGGAGTACGGCGTTCTTCCGATCAGTGATCCGGTCGGCGTAGAAGGTGAACGGCACGCCGATCACCGCCTCGTCCGGGCTGGCCGCGATGAGCGTCGAGGCCTTGAGGAGCGCGGCGAGCGAGGCGTTGGTGGCCTGCATCTTCGCGACTACCTGCTTCCAGGTCTCACCCAGGTCGAGGTTGGGGTCGAACGGCTGCACCTCGGCCGTTTCCGCGGCGACCTGCGCGACGACCGGCGGGTCGGGGAGTGGTGCCGGCTCGGCCGCTGGAGGCGGGGCCGGTGCAGGGATGGGGGCAGCCGGAGCGGGAGCAGGCTCGGGCGACGAGGCTACCGGCGCAGCTACTGGCGGCGGAACCGGGACGGGTACTGGCATCGTCGGAGCGGGCACGGGCAGCGCAGTTGGGACGGCAGCGGGCCCAGGTGGGGTGGGCACCGCCGGGGCGGTATCCTGCGGCAGGAGCGCGAGCTCGAGCGGCAGGAAGGGCAGCGGCGACCAGCGTAACTGCTGCTTGGCAGTGAGAAGCGCCTCGATCCGTGCCGTAAGCGCGGCCGGCGAAGTCGTAAGGGCCGTAAGCGCGGCCGGGACCGCCGACACGTCCGCCAGGCCGTAGGCACGCCACAGCAGCGCCCGCAGGAGTAGGACGAGCTCGTCGATGAACGCGGCGGGGTCGTCGCCCCGTTCGGCCGCAGCCGCGAATCCCGCCTCGACAACGGCCACGTCGCCCGCAAGGCTCGCGACGATGAGCCGGGCCAGTTCGTCGGCCGGAGCGATCCCGAGTACGACCCGGACCGTATCGGCCGTGACGGGGTTGTCGCCGGTCGCCTGGAGCTGCCCCAGCAGCGACAGGGCGTCGCGGAAGGCGCCGTCGGCGTGGGCGGCAACGAGTTCAAGCGCGTCATCGTCGATCGCGAGCTGCTCCTGGCCAGCTACCCAGGCAAGGTGCGTCCGGATATCCGCTGGCGTCGCCCGACGGAACGAGAAGTGCTGCACCCGCGAGACGATCGTCTCGGGCACGGCATTGAGTTCGGTCGTCGCCAGGATGAACAGCGCATGTGCCGGCGGCTCTTCGAGGGTTTTCAAGAGCGCGTTGAAGGCCGGCGTGGTCAGCATGTGGACCTCGTCGATGATGTAGACCTTGCGGGCCACCCCGGCGCCCGGCGACAGCCGGATCGTTTCCCGGAGCGCCCGGATCTCGTCGATACCGCGGTTGCTGGCCGCGTCGATCTCGACCACGGCCAGGCTGTGGCCGTCGCGGATGCCGATGCAGCTCTCGCAGTTGCCGCACGGCTCGCTGTCGCCCGCGGCGCGCTGCGAGCAGTTGACCGCCATGGCGAGGATCCGCGCCACCGACGTCTTACCGCTCCCGCGCGGGCCGGCGAAGAGGTAGGCGTGGGCCACCAAATCATGCGCCAGCGCGTTCGCGAGCGTCCGTTTGACATGGGGTTGGCCAACCACCGACCCGAAGGTCTGCGGCCGGTACGTCCGGTAGAGCGCCATAGGCCCTGATCGTACCGCTAATCGGCCGAAATGTCGTCGTCCAAGCGGCCGAGTCCGGCGTCGTCCGGGAACCGGTCGAGCGCCTCGGCGAGCGCTGAGCGGGCCTGGGGCAGGTCGTTCGCGCTCACGAGCGAGCGGACAAGCGCGGCGTAGCCCGGTGCCGTCGGCACGATAACCGCCGCCTTGCGGTAGAACCCGGCCGCAGCCGCGAACTGCCCTTTGTCCTCGGCCCGGCCGCCGGCTTCGAGGTAGCTTGCCGCCAGCACGTCCTCGTCACGGGCGATCCGGTGCAGGAGCGCCGCGTCGCTCACCCGCGGTTCAGGTACGAGACGGTTCAGATCCGACGGCAGGATCACCGCCAGGATGTACACGAAGATCAGCAGAATGAGCAGTTCGAGTCCGCGCCGGACCGCCGTCAATGGTATCCGTGTCGTCATGACAACCTCCGTGTGCCTGCACGCTGCTTCATGCCGCGCAAGGGCAGGAAGACCAGGAAGGTCGTACCCTTGCCTTCGGCGGACGCGAAGCTGATCGTGCCGCCGATCTCGTCGAGGATCTGCTTGACCATGTAGAGCCCCAGGCCAGTCCCGTCGGTATCCGTCTTCTTGACGTTGTCGGCTCGGAACAGCTTCTCGAAGATATGCTCGTGCTGCGAAGCAGGGATCCCGATACCGGTATCCTTGATCTTGATCGCGAACGCGTCGTCCTTGACGCCCAGGCTCAACGTGATCTTGCCGCCCTCGGGCGTGTACTTGATCGCGTTGCTAATGAGGTTCTGGAGGATGATCTGCAAGAGGTGCGGGTCGAGCGTGATCACTGGGATGTCCTTGGCGAACCGCCGCTCGAGCGTCAGGTTATGATTCGTGATGAGCGCCTTCACCTCGTCGAGCACGGCCTCGGCCAGCTCGACAGGCTTGGTCGGTTTCGGCTCGACCATGAACGTCCCGAGCTCGATCCGCGACACGTTCAAGAGCGAGTTGACCATGTCGACCAACCGCTTGCCGCCGTGCTGGATTTCCTTGAGGTACTCCGTCTGCGTCTCGTCGAGCTTGCCGGCATCGCCCGACAGGAGCATCTCGACATACCAGCCGATCGCCGACAGCGGGGTGCGCAGCTGGTGGCTCGCGAGCGAGACGAACTCGGTCTTGGCCTGGTCGATCTGCTTCTCGCGCGTGATGTCGCGCAGCACGACGATCCCGCCGATCTGCTTGCCCTTGCTCTCGACCGGCGCGGCCGTGACCGCGACCGGAACGTGCGTGCCGTCGGCGCGGACGACCTTGAGGTCGGAGGTGGCGTAGGGCTCGCGAGTGGCGAGCGCGATCGCGATCGGCTGTGCCTTGGCCGCCAACGGCTTGTCGACCGTATCAACGAACCGCAGGATCTCGGCGTAGGGCTTGCCGACGAGCCGCTTGGCCGGTACGCCCACAAGCTCCTCGGCCCGCTTGTTGGCGACGATCACCGTGCCCTTGGCGTCCGTGGCGACCATGCTTTCGCCGATGCTCGCCAGCAGGGCTTCGTCCTTGCGCTCGTTCTCGAGCGTCGTCTCTTTCTCGCGTTCAAGGTCCTCGAGGATGTTGAGCATCGCCGTCTTGTTGTGTTCCAGGTCGGCGTTCTTCTGCTGGATCTCGGTGATCGTCTTGTCGATCGTGGCGATGAGTTCCCGCTGCCTGACCTGGGATTCCTCTTGGCTGGCGATCTGTTCGCGCAGCTCGCGGTTGCGTTCGTAGAGTTCATGCTCGCGCTCGACCAGGATGTGCTCGTCGTGCTCGCGGACGTACTCGAAGTAGAAGTACACGAGCGTGCCCAGGATCGTGAGGCTCGCGAGCAGCTGCCGGAGCTCGACCGGGCCGTAGCTCAAGCTGAGCGTCGTCATGAGCGAGACAAGGTGCAGGACGAGCAGCGAGCAGATGAAGCCGAGGATCCAGAAGATGCCGTGGTACCGGCCTTTCAGAAAAAAGGCGGCGATCGGGAAGATCGGTACCCAGTAGATGCCGGTCCGCTGGACGCCGCCGGTCACGATGAGGAGCACGAAGATGGTCGCGATGAGGAGCAACGAGATCGTGGCGACCCGGTCGGGGGCGCGCGAGGCGCGCAGGTACAGCAGGGTCGCACCCGCGAACAGGCTCAAGGCGATCTCGGCGGCACCGAGGATCGGGCGGTGCTCGGCCAGGATATTGAGCAGCGCGAAACCCGACAGCGTCAGGATGCCGACGAGCAGGAAGACGTTCAAGAAGCGGACAAGCCGGGCCGTGTCGTCCGAGGCGCGCTCGGGCGTACCGCCCGTCACGAAGGCGTCCCAGGCCGCATGGAAGCGGTCGGTGCTCATGCCTTCCCCTGCTTCTTGAGCGCAGCCAGCTGTTTCTTGAGCTCGACCATCTTGAGTTCGCGCCCGACAACGAACCGATTGAACCGTTCGAGTTCGGCGATCTTCTCTTCGAGCTCGGCCGTCCGCCGTTTGACGTCGTCCTCGAGCGTCTCTTTCGAGGCGACGAGTTCTTTCGTCCGCGATTCGAGCCGCTCGCCCATCGCGTTGAAGGTCGCGGTCAGCTCGCCCAGCTCGTCGTGGGCACCGACCGTACCCCGCACCGACAGGTCGCCGTCGGAGAAGGCGCGGGCCACGGCGGCGAGCGCCTGGATCGGCTGGATGATGTTGCGGTTGATGAGTACGAACACGAGCAGGATCAGCACAAGGATGAGCATGAGCACCACCAGGCTGGCCGAGTTGATCGCCAGGGCCTGCTGGCGCAGCGTCTGGACGCCGGACTCGATCGCCTCGCTCTGGGTTTGCAGGAACCGGTCGATCCGGTCGGAGTAGGCGAACAGGCCGTCTTGGTACGGCCCGGCGAGCAGCGCCAACGCCTCGTCATGCCGGCCGGCTTCCTCAAGGGCGAACAACTGCTGTTCGGACGACCGGAGCCGGTCACCGGCAGCGCGCAACTCCTGGAGGCGGGCCAGGGATTCCTGGTCGTCGAAGAGCGTCACCAGCCGGCGGCCGTAGTCGTCGTAGGCAGCGTTCCCTTCGTCGTAACCGGTCATGAGGGCGGTATGGTCTCCCTTGGCATAGACGACCGCCCGTGTCTTGCCGACAAGCTGGCGGTTCGCGTACTTCAGGTTCCAGAGCAGCGTGTACTCGTCGTTCCGTTCCCGGGCGACGAGCAGCCGCGCGTGCATCGTCTGGGTCTCGCCCGAAATGAACAGGCCGTAGCCGGCGATCGCCAAAAAGACGACCATGAAGCTCGACACCAGCCGCATCCGGATCGAGCGGTGCCGGGTGGTCGCCTGCGCAGGCAGCGCGTGCTCCGCCGCCATCGGTCAGTCCGTGAGCGCCTGCAGGGTGGCCGGGTCGATCTCGACGCGCGGCGCGAGCTCGGGACCCCCGTCGACCGAGATGCCCAGGTAAGCGCGGCCGGCGAGCGAGGTGCCGTCGAAGCGATTGAGGAGTCCGAGCTCTACCGTATAGATGCCGTTGACGGTCAGGAGCCGGTGGGCGCCTTCGTGGACCTCGGTCCACTGGGCGATCCCGCCCCGCTCGACCGAGTAGAGCCGGAAGACCGCGTTGTGCGTGCCGTCACGGACCGGGGTACCGGCGACATCGATAAGCTTGCCGGACACCGGCAGGCCGACGATCTCGGCCTTGATGCCGGTCTTGTTCGGGGTAAGTACAACCATCCCGAGCACGAAGACGCTCATGACCAGGACGCCGAGGTGGACATGCGGGCGGAGCGGGTGGTGGTGCCAGTCGCGGTACCAATCCACCGAATCATGCAGATACCGGTGCAGCCGACGCGTGCCAGGCAGCGTCGGCTGGTTGCAGGTACCGTTCGGACAGTCGGCCATAACCCCTCCCAGGGTGCGGGATCCTTAGCGGGTCACCGAAATCGTCGCGCTGCTCTCGGCGGACGGGGCATTGACGGTCACGCGGCCATTGGCGTTCTTGCTCACGTTGTAGGCCGTGCTGTTGACCGTGGCGCCGGTCGGATCCTTCGGGATCGAGACAAGGTAGGTGCCGCTTGCCGTCAGGACGCCTAAGTCGATGAGCCCGGTGCAGGTGCCGCCGGTGTTACAGATCGGCGTCGAGGTGACGGTGATCGTCGCCGGCAGGGCGCCGTTGTTGTCGATCGCGTACTGGTAGATGCCGTTCAAGATCGTGTTCACGTCGACCCGGCGCTGGGCGTTACGGGTATCGGCGAGCTGCTTGCTCGGGTTGATCGCGAGGATCACGATGCCGGCGATGATGGCGATCGCGCCGACGACGAGCAGGATTTCCAAGAGGGTGAAGCCGCGCTTCGACCGGTGCTGGTTCATGGCGTGTCCTTTCTTGCTGCTACTAGCGGGTGACGCTGATCGTGGCGCCGCTCTCGGCGGACGGGGCGCTCACGGTAACCCGGTTGTTCACGTTCTTGAGGACGGTGTAGCCGGTGGTGTCCGCGTCCGCAGCCGTCGGGTCGCGTGGGATCGCCACCAAGTAGGTGCCGTTGGTGGTCAGTTCCGGCAGGTCGATGAGCGTGCTGCAGTCCACGCCATCGGTCCGGCAGATCCCGGTCGCGCTGGTGGTGATGGCTGCCGGCAGCGAGCCGTTGTGGTCGATCGCGTACTGATAGATGCCATTGAGGATCGTATTCACGTCGACCCGGCGCTGGGCGTTGCGGGTATCGGCGAGCTGCTTCGTGGGGTTCAGGGCCACGATCACGATGGCGGCCAGGATGCTGATCGCGCCGACGACCAAGAGAATTTCGAGTAACGTGAACCCGCGCCGCTGCTCATGCATTGCAACCCTCCTTGTACTTGTTTCATTCATAGTGCCTATCGATAGGCCGCTTGGCTAGTGGATAGCTAGAACGACGCCACTTCCTGCCACGAGGCGACGACCGTCTTCGGGGTGAGCGCGCTCACGGCAACGATGACCTTGCGGACGACCGAGCCGACCGTGCCGGTCGAGCGCACCTCGCGGGCCTCGCCCACGCCCACGGTGACCGTGTACGTGCAGCTGCCGGCGCCGAGCGACAGGGTGGCCGTCCCCGAGTACGCCGGCGAGAAACGCATCTGCTGGAGCGCCTCCTCGGCACAGGCGTCGGCGAGCGCAGCCGCGTTTTTCGCCTGCTGGAGCGCCAGGCCCGAACGGGCGTTACCGAGCCCCAGGAGGAGCAGCGAGCTCGTGATCGCGACGCCGACGGCGCTCACGACCAACACCGTAAGCAAGGTGACGTAGCCGGCGGCAGGGTCGGTGCGGCGGGTCATTGGCGGAAGGTGGCAGTATCGCGGAAGGTCTTGGCGTAGCTGAACTCGTTCCGGCCGCTCGTGTTGACGCTCGTGACCGTGAACGTGATCCGGACCGTCCCCTGGGTGGTGGCCCGGGTCAGGTTGTCGAACGCAAGGCCCGACACCGTCACCCGGCTGGTCGTCAGGTTCTGGACCGCGCCCGTGCCCTCCTTGACGCGGACGATGCCGCCCGACAGGTCGAAGACGGTCGGACTCAAGGGGCCGGTCGGGACCGTGATCGTGAGCGCGGCCGCCGAGGTACCCGTGCCGGGGCTCGTGATCGCCGTGCCGTTCCGGATCGTCTGGGTGATCGCCTGCATCGCCTGCTGGCCCTGCGCCTCGACCTCGCTGATCGTCTGGAACTTGGCCCGGGCCTGCAGCATGGTGATCAGGAACCCGGAGACGCTCGTGATGATGATCGACGTGATCGCCAGGTAGAGCAGGAGCTCGACCAGCGTGAAGCCGCGGGAGCGGGCGGCACGACGGGCAGGGTGAGGCAGCAGCGGCATAGGCTTACCGGTAGTATACGCGGACTTCGTCGAGTGTCGGGGTGTCGGTACCGTCCCCGGCGAGCTCGACGCGGTACTGCACCCACTGGTTGCCGTTCAAGGCCACAGGGACCCGTGTACCGGTCGCAGCCGTGAAGTAGGTGCCGGGACCGGTCGCGCCGTACCAGCCCGTCCACGTGCCGGGCGAACCGGCGTTGTCCGGCGCTGTCCGCAACTGGAACCGGATCGAACAGGCCGGACTGCAGCTTGCAGCCTGCTGGTCCCATTCGATGATTTCGACCGGCGAGGCGTCGCCCATATTATACGCCGACGACAGCAGCGACCCCGCTACCTGGTATCCGCTGCCGCCGCCCGCGCCGTGCTGGATGGTCACCGATCGGATCTCCGGGGAAATAGCCGCGGCGTCGGTCTCAAGTACGACTCGGTATTGAAAGTACTGGTTATCGGCGACGTTCGTGAGCGGGAGTGCGCTCGGCGGCGTCAGGCCGGTATTCATGAGCTCCGAGTACACCGTACTGCCGGTGCCGTCCGGCCCCATGAACGACTCGCCCGCGCAGGCCGCGTCGTCGCAGGAGCGGACTTGGTAATTGGCCCGGAGCGCCCCGCGGCGCCAAGCATCGTTCACCTCCGTGGCCGACAGCATCCGGCTGAACACCGCCACCTCGTCGAGTGCGCCGGCGAACTGGCTCCCGAGCACCGCGTCCCAATCATTGAGATTGATGTCGGCGGTCAGGGTTGCCGTCGCCGTCTGGGTGCCGTCGACGAACAGTCGGATTTGGTTCGAGCCGAGATCGTTGTCGTAGGTGAGTGCCAAGTGGTGCCATCCGCTGGTGATGGCGCTCGATACCGTCACGCCGTTGATAATACCTGTCGCGGTCGTGGTGGTCGAAGACAGGCCGTAGGCACCGCTCTTCGAGACGCCGCGGTTGCTCGCGATGTCGAAGGTGGTCACGAAGCCGTCGCCGGCCGGGCCCTGGTAGGCGACGGCCCAGATATCCCGATTGACGTGGATGAGCGACGCCTCGACGCCGTCGCTGGTGTTCCACTCGAACGTGTCGATGGTCGCGCCACCGATCGTGCCCGCCGGACTGATCGTGAAGGTGGCCGACCATCCGTCGTTGCCTGGGCCGGTATACGCGACAGCGTAGACATTGCCGTGGACGTGCGCGATCTGCGGTGCCAGGCCGTTCGACGCATCGAACTCGAAGGAAGAGACGGTGGCGTTCCCGATATCGCCGGTGCCGCTAATGGTCACCGTCTTCACCCAACCGTCGTCGCCCGGCCCGCGATAGGCGACCGCGAAGACGTTCCCGGATACGTGGACCACGGATGGTGCCTGGCCGTCGGCGGTGTCGAATTCGAGCGTATCGATCACGCTGTTCCCGATGTCGCCGGTGCCGCTAACGGTGAATGATTTGAGGAACCCGTCCCCCGCAGGCCCGGTGTACGCCACGGCGTAGATGTTGCCCGAGACCGGAAAGAGATACGGCCGCAACCCGTCGGCGGTATCGAACTCCAAGGAATCGACCGTGCTGTTGCTGATGTCGCCGGCAGCACTGATCGTGAAGGACGTCACCCAGCCGTCGCCGTCCGGCCCGGTGTACGCGACGGCGTAGGCGGTGCCGGAGACATGGACCAGGTGCGGCGTCAGACCGTTCGTGGTATTGAATTCCAGTGAATCGATCGTGGCGTTGCTGATATCGCCGGCCGGCGTGATCGAGAAGGTCTTCACCCAGCCGTCGTTGTCGACGCCGTCGTACGCCACGGCGTAGATGTTGCCCGAGACGTGCACGATCGACGGCGAGCGGCCGTCCGCGGTATCGAACTCGAGCGTGTCAATGACGGCGTTGCCCACGTTGCCGAAACTGTCGATCGTGAAGGTTGCCAGCCAGCCGTCCTGCCCCGGACCGGTGTACGCGACCACGTAGACGTCGCCGGACACCTGCAGGATATCCGGCGTCTGGCCGTCGGCGGTGTCGAACTCGAGCGAGTCGATCGTGGCGTTCCCGATGTCGCCGAGCGCGGTACCGGCGCCGGTCGCGTTGAACCACCCCATCACCGTGAGGTCGTCGGCGATATCGAGCGATGCCGCGTCCGGCACCACTATCTCGTCGTTCGTGCCGTTTGCGGTGATCGCCTGGGCCAACTTCCCTGCCGAGCCGTATGTGGGGCAGCCGACGCCGGTGCAGGTGCCGTTGTTGCCGGTGCCGGAGCTGTCCGCGAAGGTGGTACCCGACGCCTCGTTGAGATGCGCGAGGAGCACGTTGCCGGTCATAGCCATATTCCCGGTCGTATACCCCGTTTCCATACCACCGGCGCCCGGCAACTCCTTTCCTGTCGGCCGCTGCGGCAGCCAGCCGAATGTCGACCAGGCGGCAGCACCGCCGATGTCGAAGACTTCCGAGGCATAGGTGCCGGTACCGGCACTCTGGCCGCCAGCTGTGAGCTCCAGCCAGCTGTTGCCGGTATCGTACTGGGTGGCAGTATAGGTTCCCGTATTGAACTCCGCCTGCGTATCGTCGATGAGCAGCCCGATATGCGGCAGCGAGACCTTGGTCACTTCCGGCGAGAGCGAGGCGTTCAGCGTCGTCAGTACGGCGCGGTACTGCATGTACCGGTTATTGGCAACGTTCGTCACCGTTGTGGCCGGCGGATTCAGCGTAGCGTTCGCGATCTCCGAATACACCGTACTGCCGGTGCCGTCCGGCCCCATGAACGACTCGCCCGCGCAGGCCGCGTCGTCGCAGGAGCGGACTTGGAAGGTGAGGTTGAGCGCGCCCCGGCGGTAGATATCGGCCGCCTCGGTGGGACTGAGTACGCGGTTCCAGACGGCGAGTTCGTCCATCGAGCCGGCGTAGAACGTCGGGGTGCCGCCCGTATCATCGACCATCCCGATCGTCGTGAAGGCGGTCGTCTTCGCGCCGGTGTCGCTCGTGCCGGTCTGCGCGACACCGTCGACGTAGAGCGCGATCGCGCCGGTGGTAGCGTTCCTGGTCATGAGCACGTGGTGCCACTGGTTGTTGTTGATCGGATTGGCGCTCAAGAGCCCGCCCCCGTCACCGACGTTGAACCCGATCCGGCCGGTGTTACTGATCCAACCCCAGAAAATGTCGTTCCCGTTCCCGTTGCTCTCGACACCGGTGATACCCGGGGCTTCCCAGAAGGTGGCGTTGCCGGTCTGGGTGGTTTTGATCCAGACGCTCAACGACGAGGTACCGCCCAGGTAGGTCGCCAGGTTGACCGGGCTCGTCAAGCGGTCGTTCGTGCCGTCGAACGTGACCGCATTCCCTTGGTTGCCGGCCACGCCCGCCGTGGGACACTGGCCGCCGGCACAGGTGGCAGTGCGGCCGTTGCCGGAGTTGTCCGTGAAGCTCGTGGCGCCCGAGTTCTGGTTCAGGTGGTACAGGAACTGGTTGTTCGTCATGGCGACGTTGCCGGCCGCGTAGCCGGACTCGGTCGCGCCGTCGTTCGGCAGTTCCTTGCCGGTCGGCCGGACCGGCACCCAATCGAACGCCGACCACACCGCCGTGCCGCCGGCATCGAAGATCCGCGAGGTGAACGTGCCGGTACCGGCGGTCTGGCCGGCACCGGTGAGCTCCAGCCAGGTATTGCCGGTATCGTACTGCGTCTGGCTGTGCGACCCCGCGTTGAACTCGGCCTGCTCGTCGTCGACAAAGAGACCGCCGCCCATGCCAGCCAGCGTCACCTGGCCGGCGACGCCAACGTTGACGCCGGTCGCGCTGTCGTATTTGTCGGTGGCCGACCAGGCGACTTGTCCCGACCCGCCGATCCAGTTGGTCTGCGTCCAGCTGGCCGATTCCCAATCGGTCAGGTAGCTCACCCGGGTGACCGAGCTGGTGGTCAATCCCGGCCCGACCGGCCAGCTGACCGCGACGGTGACCTGTTTCGTGTGCGGGTCGGTGTAGCTCGCCGGGCAGGCGGCGATCACGTTCGCGCCGGTGCGGCACACGTCCCCGAAACTGATCGTGCGCGTGAACGTGTCAATCGTTTCGGTCGAACCCTCGCCCAGGAACCCCCAGACGTTGCCGGACACCTGGACGCCGCTCTGGGCGTACTGGAGCTCGTTCATCGCCTGGTCGCGGATGTTGCGGACCGACTCGAGCCCCTCTTCGGCCAGGTTCATCGCCCGGGCGCGGGCACCGGCACCGAGCGTGGACTGCTGGCCCACGATGAGCGCGCCGGCGAAGCTCGTGACCACGATCGAGAACACCGCGGCCGACAGCATCGCCTCGACGAGCGAGAAGCCGCCCTGGCCGTGCGCTGCCCGGTTGTCGGTCGGCCGGACGTGCATCAGTACGTCACCGTACCTTTCGCCGACAGCGCGACCGTGCGCACCTGGCCGGTGCTCGCGGTCAGGGTCACCGTCCCGGCCGCGCCCGAGGCGCCGGTGACACGCGCGAAGACCGCGTCGCCAAGACCGGTCGGCGTGATCGTGCCCGGCACGACGGTGGTTTCGTCGTAGGCGCTGTCGCGGCCAGCGTAGCTCGCACCCTTGAAGATCGTGATCGAGCCGGCAGCGATATGGACGCCCCACGAGCTGTCGCCGTCGCTCGCGAGCGACAGGATCTGGGCGCGGCGGAACCCCGCAGCGACCGCGTTGGCGGCCAGGTCGAGGTCGTTCTTCACTTGGAACGACTGGTAGATCGGCGCGGACACGCCGACGATCGCCGACATGAGCGCAAGCGACAGCAGCACCTCGAGCAACGTGAAGCCGTGCTCAACGGCGCCGCTTACTGCTGTACGGTCGTGACGAACTGGCCGGATACCCACCCCACCCCTCCTGCTGGCAACGTAATCTGGTACCACCCGCTGTCCGCTGCGAGCACCGGGTAGTCCGTGCCCGGCTCGGCGCGGCCGACCAGCGCACCGTGCTCGCTCGGCCGGTCGCGGACGTTGACGTAGCTCACGCCGTCAGCCACAAGCACGGTCGGCTGGCTGGCTGCAGCGGTCGCCGCGGGATCGCGTGCACCCAACACGGTGCCGGGCAGCGGCAGGCCGTCGGCCGGCGCCTCGGGTACCGCCTTGGCTACCACCGGTACGCTCACTGGCGTCTCCGCCTCGGTCACGGTCGGCTCCGTCGACGTGGCCGGTTCGAGGGCCGTCGTATTGAACTCACCCACGAGCCGGTAGATCGGCAGGATGACGGCGACAGCCACGAACATGACGCCGAGCCAAACCAGTACGAGCAACACCGGCTCGATGACCACGACCAGGTTCTTGGTCGTGATATCGGTCTTCTCTTCGTACAGGGCGCTGATACGCAGGAACGAGCCGGCCAAGCTGCCGGACTGCTCCGAGGCGTTGATAAGCTGCTGGATCGGGATCGGGACGAGCAGGCGGACGTTCGGGTACGACTCGAGCGCGCTGCGGAACGAGTGGCCGTCGGCCAGCTGGCGGCGCAGGTGGCCGTAGAGGCGCCGGTAGGTCGTGAACGGCGTCGCCGACTCGATCGCCCCGAGCGTGTCGAGTACGGGCAGGCCGGCCTCGAGCAGGGTGCCCATCACGTAACTGAACCGGGCGAGTTCGACCTCGACGACGACGCGCCGCAGGCCGGGGATCGCCAGGATAAACCGCTCGCCGATCCAGCGCGTGGGCGCGGCGAAGAAGCACAGGTAGGTCGCCACGACGCCGGCGGCGATGAGCGCCGGGACGGCGACGATCCCGTAGCGGTTGAGGAACGCGCCTACGGCGATGAGGATCTTGGTCATGACCGGCAGGTCGAGCTGGAGCTGGCCAAAGACCAATGCCAGTTTCGGCAGGATGAACCAGGCGATGATGAGCCCGACCAGGATGGTGATGCCGAACACGAGTGCCGGGTAGATCATCGCCGAGACCAGCTTCGACTGGAACAGCCGCTCTTTCTGCTGCTGGACGGCCACGACCTTGAGGTTCTCGGGCAGCCGGCCCGACGACTCGCCGATCGCGAGCAGCGAGATCACCTGCGGCGACAGCAAACCGGTGGCGGCGAGCGCCTTCGACAACGGCTGGCCGGCGTCCACGTCCGCACGCACGCGGCCGATGATTCGGCGCATCGCATGCGACCGGGCGTCAGCCTGGAGGCTGTCGAGCGCCACGAGCACGCCGGTGCCGGATCCGACGAGCAGCGACAGGTTCTCAAGGAACTGGTCGCGCTCCGGCCCGATGCCGACGAGCTCGAGCGCGTTCGTCGTCCGGCGCAGTGTGGATGGTGTCGTCGCCTGCCCCATGGCGCTCTTCTTATGCCGCCGGCGGCGCGGTGACGCGCATCAGTTCGTCGAGCGTCGTGATACCGGCGAGCACCTTCTCGATGCCGTCGTCGAACATCGTCGGGTTTCCTTGCTTGACGGCCAGCCGGGCGATCTCGGCGCCCGACGGATTGGTGAGGATGAGCTCTTGGAGCTGTGGCGTCACTGGCAGGAACTCGAAGATCCCGATCCGGCCACGGTACCCGGTGCCATGGCAGACCTCGCAGCCCTTGCCCTTGTAGAGCGTCACCATGGTGCCGTCGAAGAACCGCTTGGCACCCGGCAGCACCTTTTCGACCTGTGCGAGCTTCAAGGTCTGGCTGTAGCGGCAGTTCGTGCAGATCCGCCGCACCAGCCGCTGGGCGATGATGACCGTGAGCGTCGACGACAGCAGGTACGGCTCGACGTGCATGTCGAGCAGGCGCGGGATCGCGGTCGCGGCGTCGTTGGCGTGGAACGTCGTGAAGAGCAGGTGGCCGGTCAGTGCCGCATTGATCGCGATCTCGCTCGTCTCTTCGTCGCGGACCTCGCCCACCAGGATGATGTCCGGATCCTGCCGGAGGATCGATTTCAACCCGCTCGCGAAGGTCAGGTTGGTGAGCGGATCGACCTGGATCTGGTTCATACCCGGCACCTTGTACTCGACCGGGTCCTCGATCGTGGTGATGTTGACCTCGGGGCGGTTCAATAATTTGAGCAGCGCGTAGAGCGTCGTCGTCTTGCCGGCACCGGTCGGGCCGGTGACGAGCACCATGCCGAACGGCTTCTTGGCCGCGGCCGTAAGCTCGGCCTGGTGGCGGGCCGACAGGCCGAGGTTCGCGAGCGTGAAGCTGCGGACGTACTCGGCGAGCACGCGCATCACGACCTTCTCGCCGTCGAGCGTCGGTACCACCGAGACACGCAGGTCGACCGTCCGTTCGTGCTGTTCGTAGCGGATCGCGCCGTCCTGCGCCTCGTGGTGTTCGTCGATCCGCATCCGGGCCTGGACCTTGATGCGGTTGACGATCGTCTCGTAGTGCTCGCGCGCGATCCGAACGCCTTCCTGGAGCACGCTGTCGATCCGGAACCGGACGATCACCTCGTCAGCCTCCGGCTCGAAGTGGATGTCGCTTGCCCGCAGGCTGATCGCGTCGTCGATGATCGCGTCGATGATTTCCGGGGCGACGTGGCCGCCGTCCTCGATGATCTTGCTGGTCCGCGTCTCGAGCGGCTTACGGAAGAAACCGAGCTGCTCGTCGATCGCCGAGGGCAGGGCGTAGGCGAACGCGACCTTACGGCCAGGAAAGACCTCGGCCAGGGCCTGCTTGGCATCCGTGCTGTCGGGCGCGTCGGTGGCGACGACGACCTGCTTCGGTTCGTCTTCGAACAGAATCAGCCGGTGGGCGGTCGCGACGGCGAACGGGATCTTGAGCACTTGGTCGCGGAGCGGCGGATGGGCAGCCAGGTCGGCGTACGGCACGGTGAACGACTCGGCGATCGCCTGGCCCAAGAGCTCGTCGGTAATGAGCCCGGCGGTCAGCAGGTAATCGGCGAGCGGCGTCTTGTGCTCGCGCGTAAAGGCGACCGCCTTGGCGAGGTCGGCCTCGCCGACATAGTGCTCTTTCGAGAGGATCGTCTGGAGTTTCGCGTCGTCAATCCGCATGTTTGAGTTTATCCTCCACGTGGCTGACCACCTCGGCGATCGGGGTGTCCGCCTTCACGAAGTAGTCGGTCGCGCCCAGCTTCTTGGCCCGCTCCAGGTCTTCTTCCTGGCCCAGGTTCGTAAGCACGATCACCGGCACCTTGCGCTTGCCCGACTGCAGCGCCTCGAGTACCCCGAACCCGTCTTTCTTCGGCATGATGAGGTCGAGCAGGAGCAGGGAGTATTTTCCGTCGTCGAGTTTGGCGAGCGCTTCGTCGCCGTCGGCGGCCCAGTCGACCTGGTACCCGGCATGGGTGAGTTTCAGCTCGAGCGCCTTGGCGATCGCGGGCTCGTCTTCGGCGACAAGGATACGTGTCTCGTTGGCCATACACCTCCAATAGACCTGCCCCGTCGGTCGACTCACGGACTACTGTCGATCGAGTATACCCGCTCCTGCCACGGGCCGCGACCGGACGGCGTGGGGATAACGTGTCAGTCTTGTCCGGCCACCGACCGGTACAGCGCGTATGTTTGCCGGGCCGTTTCCGCCCAGCTGAACCGGCTTGCCCGGGCGATCCCCCGGCGGCCGAGCTCGGCGGCGAGCGCCGGGTCGCCGATGACCCGCCCGAGCTGCGCTGCCAACTCGTCCGGACGGCCCGGCTGCACGAACAACGCGGCGTCACCGGCAACCTCGGGCAGCGACGACACCTCGCTCACGACCACGGGCGTGCCCGACTGCATCGCCTCGAGCACACCAAGGCCGAAGCCCTCGTAGGCGCTCGGGAACGCCAGCGCGTCGGCAGCGGCGTAGTAGCCGGGCAGGTCGTCGTCGGACACGAACCCGGGCAGGACGATGTCAGCCCGGTGCGGCGACCGCTCGATCGCGGCAATGAGGTCGGGAAACTGCGGATTGGGCTTGCCTGTGATCACGAGCTTGTGCGGCAGATGTCGTCTGCGCTTGAGGGTGCCGAAGGCAGCCACGAGATCGGGCAGGCCCTTGTGCGGCCGCCACTGGTTGACGAACAGGATGTACGGCCCGTCGAGCCCCACGCGGCGCCGGAACCGGGCGAGCTCGGCCGTGTCATGCGGGCGGAACCGGGCGTCGGCCGCCTCGCCGATGACCGCCACGCGGGTCGGCTCGATCCTGAAGTCGCGAATGAGGTCGGCCTTGGTGGCGCGCGAGATCGCGATCACGCCGTCGGAATGGGCGGCACGCCGCATCGTGGCGGTGAGCGCCAGGCGGCGGACCGGATTCCGCTGCGACCGTCCGACCGGAAAGTACTTGACCGTCAGGTCATGGATCGTCGTCACGCGCCGGCCGCCGTAGCGGAGCGGCTGGTTGAAATTCAAAAAGTGGACCAGGTCGGGCCGCAACCCAGCAAGGACGCCGGGCAACCGGAGCTGCTCGGCCGCCGAGTAGTACGGGATCGGCACGACGTGGGCATGCGCCCGCGGGTCGTCGAGCGCATATTCGGCCGCGTCGGCCGGCGTCAGGACCAGGTGGAACTCGTCGTCGGTCCCGAGGCGCAGCAGCTCCGCGACGAGCTCGCGGCTGTACCGGCCGATGCCGCCGGTCTCGCGGCGCCAGAAGCGGGCATCAAGGACAAGGCGCATAGTTGCCAGTATGGCCGCCGGACCGGGTGGCGTCTAGTCGGCGCCAGGCAGACCTTGGGTCGAAAATACCGTCACGCCCCGGTCCGCGTCGCCGAACGAGGCTGCAGGGCGGAACCCCGCCACTTGGAACCGGCCGGGCCAGTCGGCCTCGCCTGGGCGGTGCCCGGCGACTGCGAAGGGGCAGGTGGCGAACCACGCAGCGGCAGCCGGATCCGGCAACGCGTCGGCCCGCTGGCGCAGCGTCCCGTCAAGCGGGTAGACGAGCACCCGGATCCCGTCCGGCAGAAAGTACGGGTAGTACCGGTTCTCGGGCACGACCGCTACGCAATCGCCTGGCTGCACCTTCGTGGCAAGATAGTCGGCCGCCTGCCGGTCCGCCGCCGTGAACTCGACGAAGCGCGGCAGCGCGGCCAACTTCCCCGCCTTGACGTCCACCGCCTGGACAGCCAGGAGTGTGAGCACAAGAAGTGCGGCCAGCCGCACCTCGCGCGATCGGACAAGGGCCCAGAGCCGGACACCGGCATAGGCGGCAAGGATCGTGAGCGGCACGCCGAGCTCGCGCGCGAACCGGACCGGAAACCGCAGTTGCGGCACTTGCGACAGGGCGACCAGCGTCAGCACCCACACCCAAAACAGCAGCTTGGTCGCCCGGGCCTGCCGCAGGTCGGACGCCAGGAGCCCCAGCCCGAAGACGCCGCCCCAGCAGACAAGCAAGCCGACCGCGTCGGGCAAGGCGGTGAGCGGCAGGAGCGCATCGGGGCCGTCGAGCCCCATGAGCGAGTGGACGAACGGGAACGTCCGGTCGAAGACAAGCGCGGCCTTCGTCAGCTGCAGAGCGGGCTGGCCAGGGAAGAGGAACAGGACCGCCAGGCCGGCAAGGATAAGGCCGCCTCCGACGACACGGGCGGCCAACGGCACCGGTCGACGGTGCAGGCGTGCCGCGGCTGCAGCAACAGCGACGTATACGAGACTGATCCCGACAAACGTGAGCGTCGTCAGGTGATGGGTAGCGACGATAAGTAGGAGCACTGCCCCGTACCCGGCAAGGGGCCGCCGGCACGCCCGGCCCTCGGCGGCGACGGCCTCGGCCAGAAACCAGAGCCCGGCCGGCAGGAAGAGCGAGGCGGCGACGATGTCGGGGAATCCCCCGTCTTGCCAGGTCTGGAACGGCTGGAGCGCCGCGAAGGCCATGAGCGCGAAAGCCATGAGCGCGGCGGGCCAGGACTTGAGCCAGCGCCACGTGACGCCGGCGCACACGAGCGCCACCGATACAAGCAACGCGGGCGTGAGCCAGGCGAACGCGGTCACGGTCGGCACGCCGGCCGCGCGGGCCGCGAGCGCGAAGACGGCATGTGACAGCGGCGGGTAGCCGTACTCGGTCACGGTGCGGGTACCGGCCCGGATCGATTCGGCGATACTCACGTGCGCGGCGCTGTCCCCGCCGACCGGCACCAGGAACCGGTGGGTAAGTTGGGGCCAGTAGGACCAGAGCGCCCCGGCCGCAAGCAGGGCGAGGCTGGCAAGGAACAGGAACCGGCGCGGCTGGGTCATGGACGGCGCCGCAGAAGCTTCCAACGTTTCGCGAACGAGTACCGGGCGTTGAGCGCCGCGAACACGAGCCCCTGCCAGCCGTCCAGGATCCCGCCTTGGATCAGGTAGACGCGGACGAACTTGGCCGCCGGGTACGCGACGAGCTGCCACCAATGCGCCTGCTCGCCGGTTGCGGCCTCGAGATCGGTGTACGCCTCCATTTTCCGCAGGTACTCGCCGACGCTCTTGTGCGAGTGGTGTTCAAGGATACCGTCGAGTCGGACCGTCTCGCCCGGCAGCTCCCACGTCTCATGGACCGGCCGGACCCATCGGCCTGCCGTCCGTTTCCCAAGGCGCAGGAACCAGCCGTCGGCATCGCCGTGGCGCAGCCGCCGGCCGAGGAACACATCTTGCCGATGGACGAGCGCCCCGGCCGCCGCGCCGGGAGCTGCTACGAACTGCGCAACCGCTGCCGTGAGCGCGGGCGTCAGCCGCTCGTCCGCGTCAAGGAACAGCACCCATTCGGTCGGCGCGGCGTCCAGCACCGCGTTCCGAGCCGCCGAAAAATCGGTGAACGGCAACGCGTGGACGGCGGCGCCGGCAGCGCGGGCAAGCGTGGCGGTCCGGTCCCGGCTCTCGGCGCTCACGACCACGACTACCGCCTCGGCGAAGCCGAGCTGGGCGAGCAGGCCGGGCAGATCCGTCTCCTCGTCCCGGGCGATAATCCCGACGGTCAGGCCGCGGACAGTCATCGCGCAGCTCGTGCGAGCGCCCGCCACGGAGCCGCGACCGCAGCCGGACGCAGCTTGCCGTACCAGACCGCGCAAGCCAGGATCGGCCGCGCGAGTGAACAGAGGAAGAACGGCAGTTTCCACGCCGGGAAGTTACGGAAAAAGTACTGGAACTCCGACGCGAAGTACCCCTCGTACCAGCGCAGCCGGTCGGCGTCCGTCCGGGTGCCGCCGCCGCGGACCGCCAGGTGCAGGATCCTGGCTTCGGGATCGACCAGGATCCGGTAGCCGGCGCGGCGGAGCCGGAGGCTCGCGTCGGTTTCCTCGCGCATCTGGACCCGGTTTCCCTCGGGCTCCCAGAACCCGCCGGCTGTGCGGATCGCCTTCGTCCGGAGCGACATGTTCCCCCCGGACAACGACTCGACCTCGTGGACCGAGGCGAGGTCGCGGTTGACCGTCACACGGCCGAACCAATTGACGCGGCCGCCGCCGCTCGGCGCGTCGCCGTGGGCGTCGTCGATCCGGCCGACCACGCCGCCGACCGACGGATCGGCGAAGTGGCGTCGATGGAGCGCGACCAAGTCGTCCGTCACGCGGATGTCGTCGTCAAGGAACAGGATACGTTCACCCGTCGCCTCCTTCAGTGCCCGGTTACGCGCCTGGCCTAGCCCCTGCGGCGCCATCCGCACCAGACGGAGCCGGCCGGCATTGGCGTCGTAGAACGCACGCATCGCAGCATCAAGCTCCGGCGTCTGATCCACGATGAGCAGTTCATCGGGCTGCGTGGGGAGTTGCCAAATATCCTCAAGCGCCTGGCGCAGGATCGCCGGGCGGTTGAGCGTACAGATGACGAGCGACAGGGTGGGGTGGGTCATGCGCGAGGCAGGAGCTTACGGAAGAGCGGGCGGTCGATGCCGCCGACGAGCGCGAGGGCGATACCGTAGGCCACGATACCAGTTCCGACACGGACAGCCAGCTGCGCCGGTGCGATCGCAACACACAGGCCCATCACGGCGGCAGCCAGCCACGGCCCGACCACCCGGCGATCGAACGGCTGCCGGACGAGCCCCAACCGCGCCTCGGCGACATACCAGCCGGCCACGAAGACTGCCACCTCGGACGCGACGGTCGTCCACGCCGCACCGACGAACCCGGTCCGCGGAATGAGCAGCAGGTTGAGCGTGACGTTGGCGATACTGATGACAAGGTTCGGGGCGATGAGCCGGCGCTGCTCGCCTGCGCTCACGATCGCGTAGATGAACGGCGCGGCCAAGGCCGAGGCGGCGAACGCCCAGATAAGGATACGCAACGCCTGGGCTGCCGGCCCGAGCGCAGGGAAGAAGGTCGCGATGAGCTCGTCGGCCACCAGGAACGTCCCGACGGTCACCGGCGCCGCGAAGAGCGACACCAGGTAGGTCGCGTGGCGGATGAGCTGCGAGAAGCGCGTCCTGTCGGCTTCGGCCCGCACCAGGAGCGGCATGAGCGTGCCGAGCAGCATGCCCGGCAAGGCGATGAGGATCTCAAGGAACTTGTACGCCGTCCCGTAGTTCGACAGCTCCGTCAGGTTGGTCCGGCCGGCCGGGAGCGGCAGTACGGACAGCAGCAGGCTGTCGATGCGGAAGTACACCAGGCTCAGGATCGTCGTCACCCAGATCGGGAACGCGTTGCGCGCGAGCGTCCGCCAGACGGCAAGGTCGGGACTCCCCTTGGCAGCGAGCCGGCCCCGGGCAGCTGCCATGAGCCAGGCCAGGTTCACGACACCGCCCGCGAAGACGGCGCCGAGGGTCGCGAGGAAGGGCAGGCCGAGGTGGAGCGCCAGGTACGTGCCGCCGAGCGTGACGAGCCGGTTCGCGAAGTCCCCCATGACCGCGGTTCCCATTCGAAGATTGGCCTGGAAGAAGGCGACGAACACGGCGTTCACCGACAGGACGAAGGTCGCGACGAGCGCGATCCAGACCGCCTGGCGCGCTTCGGCGTCGTACGGCAGCCATAGCACGACCAGTGCGCCCAGGCCGAAGAAGAGGACGCTCAAGGCAAGACGGAACGGCAGCACCTGGCCGACCTGCCGGTCGTTGCCTGGGAGCGAGAAGGCGCGTACCAAGTACGAGTTGAGGCCGAAGTCGGCGATCGTCGCCACGAACTGCGCGTACGACAAGGCGAGCAGGTACTTACCCTGGAGGCTGGCGCCGAACCCGGACAGCACGAGCGAGAGCGTCAGGACGGCGGCCGCCGACACGGCAAAGCGGCCGACAACCTGGACTGCGGTGTTGCCGGCGATCCGGCGCGCCAGGCTCATACGGCAGGCTCCGGCGAGGTCGGCCCGAAATCGAGCGAGCGCCACCGCGTGGCGCGCAAGAGCGGGATAGCGCCGGGTACGAGCAGGAGTACGAGCAGGCCGAACGCCCGGATAGACAGATGGCGCGGCCAGAGATACCGGCCGAAGGCGCCGAGGCCGGCGAGCTGGCCCTCGGCCGCTGCGTACCAGCGCACGGCGAACAGACGTTCCCGGGCTTGCCAGAACCGCTGCAACCGAAGGACCGTCTCGCGCTCGTCGGCCGTGAGATCGTCGCGCTGGAGCAGCAGCGCGTACAACGCGAGCAGGCCGGCGATGGTCTCGTGCTCCCGGTTCGAGGCCGACCGCGGCTGCGGATGGACGGTCGCGACCACGGCCGGGTCGAGCACGAACCGCTCGCGTTTCACAAGGCGGAACCCGAGCTCCTGGTCCTCGGCCGCACGAAGCCGGACATCGAACCCACCCGCACCCAGAAAGGCCGTCCGGCGTACGAACACGACCGGCGGCGCGAAGAAATTGGTGCGCAGGAGTTGCCCGGGCGTCGCCGCGGCCGGGCTCGGCACGAAATCCGGCACGAGCCGCTTGCCGGTCCCGGCGATCTCGTAGTTGCCGATCACAAGGCCCAGTGCCGGATCGGCCTCGGCAAGCGCGGCCTGGACCGCCAGCTTGCCCGGCAGCCAGGCATCGTCGGCGTCCAGGAACGCGAGCCACTCGCCTGTCGCCGCGGCTGCACCGGCATTGCGCGCCGCCGCCGGGCCGGCATTCTCTTGGGTTATGAAACGGACCGGTACCGGCCCGGTCGTCGCCGTGACAGCCGCAGCCGTGCCGTCGGTCGACCCGTCGTCGACCACGATGAGCTCGTCGGGCAGCCGCGTCTGCGCGAACACGGACGCAAGGGCCCGCCCGATCGTCGCCGCCGCGTTGTAAGCCGGAAGGATCACCGAGACGGTCATATCAATAGACGGTGAGCAGCAGAGGCGAGGTACCCGCAGGCTTCAACCCGACCCAGTCGATCCCGTTGCCCGACCGGTAGATCGGCCACAGGGAATACTGCCCGCTTTGGCCGAACACCTGTTCGAAGTGGATCGGGATCGTCGCCCCCGCGGGCACCTCGACGTCGTAGGCCATGCCGAAATCGACGTTCTGCGCCGCGAAGCGCCGGCCGGCCATCCTGAGTCTCGGCATGACGATCATGTGGTCGGTCGGGTTCGTGACCGTGAAGCGGACGTTCGTCGGCTGGTCCCAGTAGGCCGTCGGCTGGTCGACGCGCAGGTCGTTGAACCGGAGCTTGTAGAGCTCGTCGGGCCAGACGCTCAGGCGGAACTGCGCAGGCGATGCATACCATGCCGGCGTATCGATCTTGTAGATCGGAAAGAGGGTGTAGTCGCCGTCCGGCAGCGAACGCGAGAACGTGAGTGTTTTCGACTGGCCGGGATCCAAGTACTCGTTCGCCACGGCGGGAAAATCGAAGTTCCGGCCCTGCGCGTCGCGAGCCGCCAGTCCGAAGCCCGCATAGTAGACGCGGAACGCCTCGGCGTTCGTGAGCGTCACCCTGACCGTAGCGTCGGTCCCGGAGCGGACGAAATCGGCGGTCGCCCCGTAGCCGGCCGTCAACTGCGGCGGCCGGATCGTAAAGGTCCGGCTTACGCCCGTGAGCGGGTACCACTCCCCGCCGAACAGGTAGGCGCCGTAGACCAGGTAGTCGCCTTCGGGCAGGGCACGCCGCGCCTGCCACGTGAACTCGTCGCCGTCGTTCATGGTCCACGGGCCGGCCGAGCCGAAATCGAAGTTCTGGCTGTATGCGCCGCTCGCGTCTTTCCGGCGGGCGATGACGGCGACGGTGAGCGCGTGGGCGGAATCGCTCTGGTAGCGGAAGCGCACGGTCGCGTGCGTCTCGGTCCCCAGGATGCCGCCGTGGGTGTCGACGTCGAGGCCGGTGACCGTGAGCGTCAGCTGGTTGAACCAGTTCGTGTACAAGGTCCAGAAACTGAAGTTACCGTTGTAGACGTGCGGCGTGTACCGGTAGAGGGACGAGGTCGCACGGTTGGCGACCGTCACCGTCTGGTCGGGCTTGCCGGTGTTCGTGAGCGTCACGGAGTCGCCGGGAAACATCGGCTTACGGGGAAAGCTGTCGCCGCCGTAGTATTGGGTGCGCCACGCCGCGGTCTGGCCCGCAGCCTCGTAGTTGTACCGCAGCTGCCAGGCACCGTTCTCGACCTGCTTCGTGAACCCGACGTAAGCCGGGTTACACCCGCCCGAATCGGGGCAGCTGTAGCCCATGGCAGCCCGGAGCGAGTTGTCGTTCTGGGTTTTCATGGTGACGAGCCCCTGCTCTTTCTGGAGCGTCACCAAGATGACCGCCGGATTGACCGTGCCGGTCGACGGCGTAACCGCGACCCCGTTGATCGAGCCCGAGGCGTCGCCCGCCCCGTGTGCGGCGTCGACAATAATCTGGGCGGCCGTCCGGCCGTTCTCGCTGTAGTTGGCGAGAAAACCCCCTTGGCGGACCAAGAACTGCTGGACTTGGGCGACGGACAACGCGTTGACGGCAACGAAATCCGCGTCGTCGATGAGGCGGTTCGGGTCGAAGCTTGCGGCCTGGGCCGGCACAGGACAGGCGCCGCCAAGGAACATGAACGCCGCGACGGCTAGGGCCGCGCCGCGGCTGCGCAGGAAGAGGGATACGGATCGCATGATCGCCGTGATTGTACCAAACGGATGGACGGACCGGGGCCCGACAGGTACACTGGCATCATGCAGCCTACCGACCACGCCGACCAGTTCGTCCGCCGTTTCGCGCCCGTGTGGCTCGGCGCGGCCGTCGCGGGCACGCTCCTCGGCCTCGGCACAGCCCGGGCCCTGCCGCCTACCTACCAAGGCGTCGTCACGGCCACCTTCGCGACGAACTCGCCCTTGCAACAGGAAACGACGCCCTTTTATCTGTATGACAGCTACTACGCGCTCTTGGCGGCCAACCGCGAGAAGAGCAACTACCTGGCCTGGCTGGGCGAACCGGCCACGGTGCAGGCGACCTTCGCCGCTGCCGGCCTGACGGCGCCGACCGGTTCGGCCGCCGAGCTCGCCAAGACCTTCGCCGCGGTCACGACCGAACAGGCCAACAGCGCCACGATCGCCGTCTCGCGGCCATCCGAAGCCGAGGCCCGTTCCTTGGCCGAGGCGGTCAAGACCGCCAGCCTCGCCTTCCCGACCGCCCAGCACGGCCTGCTCTTTTCGGATGTCTCGGTGCAAGCGCTCCGCCCCTCGCTGCTCCTCGTCACGCTCGGCGTCGCGCTGACGGTCCTCGCACTCACCTTCCTGGCAACGTTCGCGCTCGACCGGTTCGCGCCGCGACCGGCCCAGCAAGCAGACTGAACGGTACGAGCAGCAGCGGGTACAAGAGCCCGTTCACGAACTGGCTGTCGACCACGTACGCCGGCACGATCCCCAAGAGCGCAAGCGCGGCGAGCCGCGCGAGCGGATCCTTGTCGCGCCGCCAGACCGCCCAGCACTCGATAAGCAGCGAGCCCAGGAATGCCACGTAGAGCGCGAGGCCGACGAGCCCGGTCGTCACGAAGATGAGAATGAGGCTCGAATCGCTCCCTTGGGCCGAGTGGCCGGTCAAGTCAGTGAGGTACCCCAGCCGTATGCGGGCCGGCCCCAATGCGTTGTAGCCGACGCCTACCAGCGGGGCGCGCTCGGCGACCTCAAGGGTTTCGACCCAGGACTGGATCCTGAACCGGCTGGTGTCGTCGAGGGCGAACGCGTCCGCGATCCGCGCGCGGACCGTGGGATTCGCGCCCAACGCGAGCGCGAAACAGACCGCTAGGACGACCCACGACCGCCAGGAGCGGATGAGCAGCACCACCGAGCTCGCGACAACGAGCGCCAGGTAGGTGCTCCGCGACAGCGTCAGCACGATCGCCAAGAGCACCGCCGCGAGCAGGCCGATGAGGAATGGGCGGCGCTGCTTCGCGTCGAGCACGGCTGCCAGGAGCACCGTGTGCACCATCACCAGAAACATCCCGAAGAAGTTGGGGTCGACGAACGTGGACAACAGCCGGTTCTGATGCGGATCCCAGCCGTACGCAGCCAAGAACCCGATGTCAGGCAGCAGGACGCGTTGCACGAAACCCAAGCCGACGAGCGCGGTGGCGGCATAGCCGAGCGCGGTGGCCAGCTGGCGACGGTCGCCGGGCGTGCGGACAAGCCAGGCCGCGACCACGAACGCCCCGGCCAGGAACAGGAACCGCATGGCGTAGAGTCCGGCCAGCAGGAGCTCACGGCTGCTCAAGAGATGGGCATTGAGCGCGAGGGGAACGGGCAGCCAACAACAGAAGGCGAGCAGGAACGCGACGGAACGGGTCATCGGGAACGGCAGCCGGCGGAGCGCGGCCATGACACCCCCGCCGACCACGAACAACCCGAGGGCCAGGTCGATGGCGAGGATCGAGGAATCGGCGCCCTCGGCCACCGGGACGCGGACAAGTTGGCCGGCGACGAGCGCCAGGGCGACGACAGCGAGCATGAACCGCGCAGACCGGATCCCGATGGCGAAGACGCCGATCGCGGCTGCGGCAAGCATGAGGGCCGCGACACCGGCAGCGCCGCCCATGAACCAGGCGGCACCGCACCCGAGCAGGAACAGACTGGCCGCAATGGCCGCTTTCTGGGACGATAACAAGAACATCGGTTGCATTCTACCTGATGACCCACTCCGAGCGATACCGGACCGATCCCTGGCAGGCCTGGCTGGCGTTCCTGCCCGCCCTCTTCCCGCTCTACCTCGTGCGGTTCTCGGTCGGGCCGGTGCCGACCACCCTCGCCGAGGTGCTGATCGTCGGCACGGCACTGGCAACGCTGGTTGCCCGCCGCGACCTCCTCGACGCCCGCCGCCTGCTACCGCGCGGCCTGCCCTGGTGGCAACAGCCGCTCTGGCCGGCACTGCTTATCCTCATTGGCGCGACAGTGGGCGCTCTCATTGTCCCCGCGGTCACGGCCGGGCTCGACGGCCCGGTCGAGGCCCGCCGGATCGCGCTCGGTGTCTGGAAAGGGTTCGTGGCCGGGCCGTTCCTCTACTGGCTGCTCGCCATGCTCCTTGAACGGACCGAGGCCTGGAAGACGCGGGCGCTCCGGGCCTTCGCCGACGGCGGCATCGTCTTGGCGCTCTGGGCGCTCTGGCAGGCGGTGACCGGCACCTACACGACGTTCGACAGCCGGGCCGCCGGGCCGTTCGAGTCGGCGAACTACCTGTCGCTCTACCTCACGCCGGTCGCGGTCGGCGCGGCGCTCATGGCCCGCCGCGCAGCGGGCACCGCCGGATGCCGGGGCTGGACCCTGGCCGCAGTGCTCCTCATCGCCGGACTCGCCTGCAGCCGCTCGTACGCGGGCCTCGCCGCCACGGCCGTGGGGATCGGCGCCGGCCTGCTGCTCGACCGCACGCTCACGCTGCGGACGAAAGCCCGGGCCGTCGGCGCCGTCGCGGCCGTGAGCCTCTTGGTGCTCGTGAGCCAGATCGGCACCGACAAGTTCCAGCGCTTCTTCGATACCGCCGGGCCGACGTCGACCCACATCCGGCTGCAAATCTACCAAGTGAGCACCCGGCTCGCGCTGACACATCCGCTCCTCGGCATCGGGCTCGGCCAGTTCGAAACCCAGTGGCCGCTCACGGCGCCGACCGTCCTCGGCGACTCCCCGATCGACTGGGTCGTCCTCCACCCGCACAACCTTTACCTGGCCTTCTGGCTCAATGCCGGGCTCATGGGTCTCTTGGGCCCGCTCTGGCTCTCGTGGCTCCTTGTCCGCCGCGGACGCGCCGCACACACCGGAACGCTCGCCGGTGTCGGCCTCGCGATGCTCGTCGCCGTGCTCGCCTACGGGTTCGTCGACACGCCGTTCTGGAAGAACGACCTGGCCCTGTCCTGGTGGCTTATCGCTGCCCTTGTCCTGTAAGCGCCGCCAGGATCGTCTCACGGTCGGAATACGGCGTCAGCCGGCCGCGCACCATCATGGCCGACTCGTCGCCCTTGCCGGTCACGAGCACCGTGTCGCCCGGCTCGGCCAGACGCAACGCGGTGCGGATCGCCTCGGCCCGGTCCTCGATCACGAAAAAGTTCTCGTGCTTGACGAGCCGCTTGCGCGTCCCCGCGCCCCGGCGGACACCCTCGACGACAGCGTCGATGATCGCGCGCGGATCCTCATCGTCGGGATCCTCGTTCGTCACGATAAGGATGTCGGCGAACTGGGCCGCAATGGCGCCCAGAAGCGGCCGCTTGGTGCGGTCGCGGTTGCCGGTCGCGCCGCCCACATGGATCAGCCGGCCCGTCGTGCCGGGCTTTACCGTCTCGAACAGCTGCTTCAAGGCGTCCGGGGTGTGGGCGTAGTCGATGAGCACGCGGAACGGCTGCCCGGCCTCGATCGGCTCGAGCCGGCCCGGCACTGCCCCGACCGCTTCGAGCCCGGCGACGATCGTCATAAGTGGGATGTTGCTGCCGTGCGCTGCCGCTGCAGCGGCTACGGCGTTGGCCACGTTGAACCGGCCGGGCAACCGGAGCCGGACCGGCTGCTCCTCGCCGGCAACCGCGAGCGTGAAGCGCGTCCCGGCGCCGTCGGCGCGGATCGCGCTCGCCCGCACGTCGGCGTCCTGGGTGAGCGAAAAGGTCAGCCGCCGTGCCGCCGGATAGGCGAGGAAGGCAGCACCGCGCGGGTCGTCGGCGTTGACCACGCTCACGCGGTGCGGCAGGGCGAACAGGCGTTCCTTGGCGGCTTGGTAGGCCTCGGGTGTCTTGTGGTAATCGAGGTGGTCGTGGGTCAGGTTCGTGAACACCACCGTGTCGAACGGGATTCCGGCCACCCGGTGCTGCGCGAGCGCGTGCGAGGTCACCTCGAGCACGGCGGCCGTGCTGCCGGCACCCACCATCCGGCGGAGCAGCGCCTGCAGGTCACGGGCCGGCATGGTCGTCATCTTGCGGTCGTTGCGGTCGTCGTGGACGCCGTCGGACAGGCGGACCGTCGTCGCGAGGCCGGCCTGGCGCCGCGCGGCCGTCAGGATCGAGCGGAGGAAGAAGCAGGTCGTGGTCTTGCCGTTCGTCCCAGTCACGCCGTAGACCTGGAGCCGGGCAGCGGGATTCCCGTAGGCTGCCGCGGCAACCGACGCCTGCGCACGGTGGTAGGCGTCGCGGAGTCCCGGCGGGACAGCGGCCTTGAGGGTGCTCTTTATGGACATCGGCACCAGTATACCGGATAGGCTGCCGCGCTAGGGCCGACGGTCACGTAGCGCCCGCTCATAGACGCGCACCGTCTCGCGCGCGGCCCGCTCCCAACTGAACCGCCGGGCCTGCTTGGCCGCCCGCCCGGCGTAGTCGCGCCGGAGCGCCGCGTCGGCCATGAGTCCGGCGAGCGCCTTCGTCCAGGCGGCCGCGTCGTCGGGCGGCACGAGGATGGCGGCCGGCCCCACGAGCTCGGGGATCGCGCCCGCAGCGGCAGCGACCGTCGGCAGGCCGTACGCCAGCACGGCGAGCGGCGCGCTGGCAACCAGATCGTCGCGCCGAGGAAAGACCGCGGCCGCGGCACCGGCCAGGATGAGCGGCCAGTCGCGGTCGGGCACGGCAGGCAGGAGCCTCACCACGTGGGCGAGGCCGAGGTCACGGATCCGTTCCAGGAGCGGCCCGAGCGCCCGAGCGCCGTCGACCCGGAGCGCGAGCGTCACCGGCCGCCGGACTTTCGTGCGGACGCCGACGAAGACACGGAGCAGGAAGTCCGCGTCGTGGATCGCGGCCGGGTCGGGGGATAAGAGGTAGCGCTCGCCCAGGCCGTAGCGTTCCCGCGTCCGCCGCGCGAGCTCGGGCGCACGGACGTGGGCGGCACCAGCGTCGGTTGCCGCGTAGACCACGCGTACCCTGGCAGGAAGGTACGTGGCCCGGCTGGCAAGCACGTCCTTGGCCGCCTCGGACCGGACGACCGTCTGGGCCGCGAACGGGATAAACCTCGTCCGCCGGCGGTCCCGCGGGTCGTCGACCCTCCCGACCCCCCGCCACCCCCGAAAGCGTGGCGGCGACCCGGCCGGCTGGTGGAGCACTTCCGCCCCGGCCCGACGCGCGGCGGTCGGCAGCCCGACCTGTTCCCACCACCACCGGCCAAGCGGCGTCCGTGTCGGCCGGACTGGCACCAAACCCACGAACTCGTGCCGGCGGTCGGCCCGTTCCAGGGCACGCAGCAGCGTCCCGCCCGCCGCCTCGGTCACGTCGATCGCGATCCTCATGCAGCCTGCACTATACCGAAAAACACCGCGCGGCATGCGCGGTGTTCCGATTGGTATCCTGGCGTCCCCAGAGGGATTCGAACCCCCGGCCTTCAGCTCCGGAAGCTGACGCTCTATCCAGCTGAGCTATAGGGACAGATGGCGTTCCCGGCAGGATTTGAACCTGCGACCTTCAGCTCCGCAAGCTGACGCTCTATCCAGCTGAGCTACGGGAACACGTTCGTTCGGTGGCGGTGAGGGTGGGATTCGAACCCACGGACCCCTGTTACGAGGTCAACGCATTAGCAGTGCGCTGCTTTCGGCCACTCAGCCACCTCACCCAAGAACAGGAGTGAAGTATACGCAGGCCGGCGCGTTTGGGCAAGAAAAAACCCGGCCGCACGAGGCGAGCCGGGTCAGGTAAGAAGGAACGACTAGATGAAACCGACGAACGCACCGGTCGGTGCCTCGAGGAGCTTCACGAACTGCTTGGTCGGTGCCGAACAGAACGAACGCGCTTCGGGCCGCGTTTCGAGGGCCTTGGTCTTGAGCCACATGTAGCCCTCTTCAAGAGGCTTCACGTAGTCGCCGAAACGCAGGACGCCCGGCACCCTCGGTGCTTCTAGGCCGGTCCTGCCCGGCGGATTGAGATTCTTGGCCACGAACCGCATCCCTGACTCCGAGTAGAAGAAGGGAAGGTTGCCGTGCCGCCGTTGGCTCGTCAGCACGGACACGACCGTCCAACCAGGAATCACGTCTACGAGTGACACGGTCAGAAAGTCCGGCCCGTGGGATAGCTGGAACGCCGTTGGACAGTCGGTCAGGCCCTGGGCCGCCTTTGCGGTCAGGAGCTGGGCAGCCTCGGCATCGACACGGGCATCGCCCACAAGTTCGACGTACCGACGCCGAAACATCCCCCATTCCACGAGTGGCAGGATCTTGCGCAGCTGTCGGATAATCGCGTCAACTTCACCGAACAGACACTGCTGGGTGAAGTCGTCGACATCCTGCGGACGTCCCGCCGGTAGCCGCTGCCGAAGCCGGACGATATCCCGTTCGAGCTCGGCGAGCAACGTGAAGGCGCTCACCTGCCACGACCGTTCAGCGTAGGCGTTCGGGTCGGTCATCCAGTTACGAAGGTGGAGCGCCCGCCCCAATAGATGTTCTGCGCCCATGAGATCGAAGAGTTGGTCGGTGAGACCCTCGCGGTCATCCTCGCGGATCACCGCATAGCAGTAGCTCCGCCACTCGCCGCGCAGGCTTTTATCGAACCCGTCGTCGATGAGTTTCCGCTCGGCCGACGGCGAGAACGGTGCGATCGCCGGCTCCTCGCGTTCGCACGCGAATAGCAGGGTCGCCGCGTTGTGCGCAAGATCCGGGCGCGTGGTCACCAATGTGGCCCGCCTCCCCAGGCTGTCGATCTCGATCTCGATCTCGCACGAATCAATGTTACGTAACAAGCGTTTTTACCTACCTTTTTGTAAAATTCCCTCTCAAGAGGGACACCGCAGTATACGGTCAGGTGGCTCGTGCTGTCAAGATGAACGGGCATGAAAAAGCCCGCTATCCCGAAGGAGCAGCGGGCACAAGGGCAAGGGTCAGCTGTGGCGGACGAACCGCCCGTTCACCAAGGTAGCCGGCGGCCACCCGTCTTCCAGCAGCTTCGCCAGGTCGTCGATCCTGCCCGAGGGCAGGCGTAAAAAGTGGAACCGCTTCTGCGTCGCGCCGCCGAGCATCTCGACGAACTCGAAGGCGATGCGGTCGGCGGCGGCTTGATCGGTTTCGGTGGAGACGATCGTGCCGTCTTCCCGTAACCGTTCCAAGATATCCCCCGAAAAGTTACTGAATCCGGCGCCGTCGTTCCACGACGCCATCTCGTCGAGCAGTACCAAGTCGACCGGCCGGCCGCTCGCCAGGAACTGCGTGAGTTCCGCGGTCGTGGCCGGAGTTTCCGTACCGTAGCCGTGCCCCTGCACGGTTCGGGCCTGGGCCGCCCGCAACGACGCGGGGGCCAGGATCAAAGCCAATACCATCTACTTTCCGCTCCTTCCGTCAGACAGGACTCTGGGTCCCGTCCGACGGCGGCGCGGCAAGAAAAGACCCGGCGTCCCGATGGGAGCCGGGTCGGATCAGAGCGAGTCGAGCAGCGCCTTGAACTCGGGCACGTCGGCTTTGCCGATGTACGTGCACCGGGCACCCAAGGCAGTAGCCCGGTCGCAGAGCGCCTGGCCCGCGTCCGGGTCGCCGCTCGTAGCGACCACCAGGGCATCCGGCCGGAGCCGGGACAGCACGGCGGCGAAGAGCGGGTGCTCGTAGAAGCGCAGGCCGCGCTGCCAACCCCGTAGGTCCGTGTCGGCGATCACCAGGTCGAACCGGTCGCCTGCGTCGACCCGGGCCGCCAGGTCGTCGAGCGAGTCGGGGTTGGCAAGATTGACCTCGCCCAACTGCTGCCGACACAGGCGGGCCTGGCTGGTACGGACCGCCGGATCGTCTTCGACGATAATCACGTGTTTCATATACTTCTTTCCTCCTCGGTTGTGTTGTAAACGACCAGGGATTGTGCCACGGCGCAGGCGGTACTGTCAACCGGCAACAAAAAACACCCTGCCGGTTTCGACAGGGTGGATGGGATAGGTTTCGCTGGCTATTCAGGGGGATTCTGTTCCAGCTTGAGGTAGAGCGGGACTGCATCGACTTGCAGCCGCTCGACCATCGCTTGGATGTTGGGCTTGAGGGCGGCCATCACGCTTTGCTGCCCTGACGTTAGTTCAGGCCACCGCTCCTCGGCGCGCCAGAGAACGTACTGGAGCAACGTAGCGGCTACGAACTCAGGAAGGGCGGGCCAGTTGTCGCTTAATCCGCGGATCTGCTGCCGCTCACAGGCGCCCTGGTCGTCGTGGTAGACGTTTTCGGCGTTCTCGATCTGCAGGAGATCAATGAAGCCTTCGATCACAGTAGCAAGCTCTTTCGCCAACGCCTGGCGATGCTTGCTGGTGGTTGCGGCGGTATACTCCGCCTCAAAGGAGTCGAAAAACGGGACGAACTCTTCGATGTCCGTCTCTTGGACTTCTTGGCAATCAGTATTCATTTTTAAAAAAAGACTCTTTCAGATGATTTGTTTGCCCGAGCAAACATAGCACCGTACCAGAAAACCACCGGCTTGGCAATCCGTTGCTGCCCGTTCTTCCAAGGAACCCGCGCCGGAGCCAGAAGCGGAGCGGCCGAATGAATTCATGCCGCTCCATCTCCGACGCGGATTTCCAAGAACAACGCCCTCACGATACTCGAAGGGTCCGAGTGCCGTGAAGCGCGCCCTACCCCGTGGAAACCACGGCGTAAGGCGAAGACGCGAACTAATACTGGTGGCGCCAGCGGCGCCTGTCGAATTTGACAACGATACCCCGCTTACGCCGCTCAACAGGCGGGGCGATCGATCCCAGGATTTGCGGTTGATCGACAGCCGGAGCGCTAACAATAGTCGGTGCCTCGTCCTCTTCCGAAGAAGCGGGTCCAAGTACAGCCCTAAGACGTCGCTCTTCCCAAAGTTCGACGAAGGCTTGACCAGCCTCCGTCTCGCCCCGAAAGAGCATCGGATAGCTGCTATCACAGAGCCAGCGCAAATCCCGCGCATAGTCGATTCCCAACTCGATCGAGAGACGCAGGAACTCCGCGCTCTCGGATTTCAGAAGCTGACCGACTTTCGAAGCAATCAGACTGGTCATCTTACCCTCCATCGCTACACAGCATAAATTTGAGGCCGAAGCCCCGCCGTGCAGCGAGAAGGGCCCGAGTCCCCGAAGGGACTCGGAACATTGTCGGCACTAGTTGTAGAGAGCCGCGACCTCTTTCATGAGTTCGCTGCCAGCAGGAACTCCCTGTCCCATGAGCTGGGCGGCAATACATGCCACTTTTGGCATGTGCACCGCTCTGGCGTCGATTGCCAGCCTAATCGACGCATGGCTGCTGAATGCGATCCCGACCCGGGCACCACACCCGGTTTGAAATACGAGCCGTCGCTCGGGACCAGCACCATCCAATAAGATGGTAGCCTTTGGACCCGACGGCTCCACTTCGCCCAACAAGCGCTCGAAGAGCGCTTTACATGGGTCGTATTGGAGCCCGACCAATGCCTGTTGCCAGGCTTCAGCCGACAGGCCAACAGTTGGGAATTGCTTGCTAACCGTATGGGCCAGCAATACCCCCAGGATTTTTGTACTCCCTTTCAGAGTACAAGAATAATGCCTATATCCCACTCGTTTCTTTTCCTCGCCTTTCTTTTCCCGGTTTTCCCAGGAACAGTCTGCACCGGGCAGAAGATCCGAGGCAGGCTGTTCGTGGAAAAGTACCCGCGCCACGCTCTATGCAAGAACGGGCGCGGGTAGCACTGGTCATGGTTGGTCGGCCGCCCATCGGAGGACAGTGGTGATCGCCGAGTGGTCGAGCCACCCCGCGACCATGTCGCCCTCGCGCCAGCCCGGCCAGCCTTTGACAAATTGGTCACCGCGCTTCACGGCGACCTCGCATTCGTCGGGGATGGCGGGGTAGCCGACCCCAAAGAGGCGAACTGAGTCCGGTGTCGGCTGGCTCGCGTACGAGCGCAGCCCCCACCTGATCGATACGGCGAGACCGTTCGTAAACCGAACGGCCATCCCCGCGAGTTCTGGCGGGTAGACTTCGATGTCCACCACGCCCGGAATCGCCTCGCCAAGAGACATTAGAACCAAAGACACTTCGTTCATCTTGAAGTGCCTCCTTTCCTTTTGATTTTCCTTATCCGCGACACCCAAGCAAAATCTTGGATGCCCCGGTAAGCCCCCGAGCTGCCTTGCGGCTTGTAGCTCGGGGTCGAAAAAAAAAGATCCCCTCCGCGCCGAAAGGCGGGAGGGGTGGGTAGAGGACTCCCTAGGATTCATACACGCCCACTCCAATCGGGAGTCCGTTGAATTGGGGGCGTAGCTTCAGTACAGTTCGACTTTCGTCTGCCTTCGGCCCGAAGTCGGCCTAGCCTTACTCTCAAGGGCCAGCACTCCACTTGAGAAAGATCAGCCAATGACCTGCCGTGCTGATCCACCACGGCAAAACTTTTTAGTCGGTCATCGACGCCAGGACGGCGCCGATGATTTTTTCCGCGGAGATGGCGGACGTCACCCCTTGGGGCGACGCCACCAGGTCAGCGGGGCCACCCCAGCCATCCTCGAGCTCGGCGAGACGGACTTTAAGGCCCGTTACGTCGAGCTCAGAGGCCCCGGAGTAGCGAGCAATCGTCCATTTCTGGACGGGCTGCTCGCCCTCGGCCGCACCAGGGCGGAGAAAGTTGGGGGCGAAGCAGATGACTGCGCTCGCCCCCGTCGCATAGCCCACCTCGAATCCTCGAGGTGAGTTCCCCTGGACGACCGCGACGCGGCCTCCCGGGAGGAGCGAAACCTGGAGCGAGGCCTTGGCCTTCTCCAGTTCCGCCCTAAACTCCTCGGCAAAGACGAGGGTCACGCCCTCGGTCACCTCGCCGACCAACAGGTCGGCCATCCACTGGACTTTCTCTTCCAGCGAATGGCGCCTGCCCAGGCAGACGAAGTTGGCCGCAGCCAACTTGTGGCCGGCGGCAACGACTTCGGGCAGGTCGCGGGCTTGCGGCCCAAGGCCGTCCATCCGCCCGATTGCGGCTACCAGACCGGTGTCGATAGCCTCACCCTTGCCCTGCATGCGCAGGGAAAGAATGGCCATCGCGCCGACAGAGTCGCTATCCGGCCGAATGGTGGCCAGGACCGCCCCGACCGGAGGCAGCGCCGCCGTCAACGCCGCCTCGATGGCGGACGTAGTGGGCGAGCCACCCGGCCCGTGCTGGGGATCGATGTTTCCGAGCTGGCATTGCTGCGCCAGCTTGGGATGGGTCACCTCGATCCCGAGGACGTTGCCGCCCTCGAAGATTTTGGCGTTGGCTTCCTGGGCCGCCTCAATTGGGCGGGGATCCAGGCTGGCGAAAGAAAGGGTGGTGATAGAAGAATTGGACATGAAAACCTCCTCAAACTTCCCGCTTTGCGTCGCGGGAGTACCGGCTGTGCCGGACACACGGGGTTGCAACACGTGCAATCCCAGGTGCCCGGCAGAGCGCAGTGGAGGTCAATGCCAACTTTCAAACTCCATCGCAGCACCAGAGCAACGCTCTGATACTGCGAAAAGTTTCCCTCCCCGCCCGAAGGCGAGGAGGGCTATCCACTAGTACAAATCGTAGAACGATTCGGGTTTCACCCCGAATCGTTCCTCCAATTGTAGGAGTTCTTCTGCCGAGGGGTCAGCCCCCGGCGCTTGCTGCCCCATGTCGAAACAAAAAAAGCAGCAGCAACTGGCATACTTTAGCTGCGCTCCTTCCGCCACGAGGCGGATCGCCTCTTCCTCCGAGAGGGATTTGCCCTTCGGAGGATAGGTCCCCCGATACTTGGAGAATTCGTACCCGCGGAAGCCGGAAAATCCGGCTTCCCACATGGCGGCGTATTGCCGCCGCTGGTAGCGAGAGAGATCGAACATCCCTCTCGTACCCGGGCCCGGGTGCGGTTTCTTATCCTCCGGCAGCGCCGGAAGATCCGGCAATTTGTCGCACATATCGGCGACGCATCGCCACGTGGCAACAACCGCCTCCTTGCCAGAGGTGGTGGGGCGGGAGGTGGTGTTGAGGTTGCGCATGGCAACCTCCCTTCTGGCCAGTAGCTGGCCGAAAATATACGTTTTACGTCCGCCGACGGCTTCTTTCTTGCATCGCACCTTGTGTGCGTTCAGGCACTGCTAGACGCGCCCAGGAGTGAAACGCCTCCTGCCGGAAAGACTGCTATTCGCAGCTCGCCGGTTGGATCAAAAGCCATTACTGGCATATGGTTCGCTCTCCACTTCAACCTTCGTCAAAGACGAAGAGCGAAGGGATAGCCGGACGGGCCGAAGCCCGTCCGAAAAGCCTTCAGTATTTGTAGCCGCGCATTTTCGCGCTGGCGTACATGATGGCCATGATGCTGTACCACATCACGGTCAGAACCTGCAGGTCATTCATGCCGTTCACCTCCTCTTCTTCAAAATCTTTGCTGCTGTCCGTGCACTACGCCAGCGAAGCAGCGATGTGGTCTCGTGAGTGAGCCAAAAAATGGTTGTGCCCCTCAAGCAAGACCACGTCGCTGCTCCCGAACCCGTAGGCTCGGGAGCGCGTGTGACGGTGGATGGGCGTGAAACTCATACCCGTTCACCGTCAGCTGATACCCCGTAGGTTCGCAGTCCGCGCGAGCCGCGCACTGGCCGCTATGCCGGTATCAGGTACCACCCTATGGTACTGCCCTGGGATGGATCCCGGAGGCAGTCCGCTTGCCTACTATATGTAGGTTCGCGGCGTGGTCACATCAGGTTCGAAATCGTTTCCCTTGGTTGGCCCTGGGCAGGTGCCGTGAGGCATCAAAAAACCCTCTGAGCGCGGCTGCGCGGGGCCGGTTGGTAGCCTGTAGGCATTTGCATGCCTGTGGGTCTATCGTGGCTCCTGTGCAGTCGTAGGCGCTTCTGGACGCTTCCGCTGGAGGGTTGTTTGGTTCTGTTGGGGGAACTTCCCGCTGTGGTAGGCGGGACTAGTGGTAACAGGTGAGGAGGGGAACACCCGTTACCGCTAGTCGCATCTACGCTTCGCTTCGGTCCGCCGGTTGTTACTGTCTGACGTGGTGCACTATACCGCAATGTTGTGCATTTGTCAATTGGTTAAATCTACTTTTTTGTAGCTACCGCTTATAGTGAACGGTGAACTATACCACGGAATGGGGCGCTTGGCAAACCGCGCATACCGAAGCATCCGCGCTCTTCCGCGCGGATGGCTATCGTTCCGAACTATCCGGCTATCGCGCGATCTCCCGCTCGACCGAGGCGACGAGGCGGCGGGTAGCTGCGAGGGCGTCGGGATTGACCGAAACCGAGGTGACGCCCTGGCGGATCAGGAACTCGGTGAATTCCGGGTAGCGGCTGGGCGCCTCGCCGCAGACCGATACCGTGGCGCCGCGGGCGTGGCAGGCCGCGACCACCCGTTCGACCGCCCAACGCACGGCCGGGTCGCGTTCGTCGAACTCGCTGGCAAGACGGCTGTTGTCGCGGTCGACGCCAAGCAGGAGCTGCGTCAGGTCGTTCGTGCCGATCGAGACGCCGTCGATCCCGGCGTCCAGGAATTCGTCGATGCGGATCACGTTGCTCGGCACCTCGCACATCATCCAAAGCTTGAACGTGCGGTCGGCCGTGAGTCCCGAGGCGTCGACCAGGCGCTTGACCTGGGTCAGTTCGTCGACGGTGCGGACGAACGGGAGCATGAGCCAGACGTGCTCGTAGCCGCGGCGGCCGCGGACCTCGGCAATCGCCTCGAGTTCGGCGGTGAAGAGCGCCGGGTCGGCCAGGTAGCGGGCCGCGCCGCGGAACCCGAGCATCGGGTTGTCCTCGTGCGGTTCGTAGGCGTCGCCGCCCTTGAGGCCGCGGTACTCGTTCGTCTTGAAGTCGGTCGCGCGGTAGACCACCGGGTGCGGCTGGAAGGCGCGGGCGAAGGCTTCGATGCCGTCGGCGAGCTTGGCGACGTAGTCGGCCCGTCGGCCAGCGTCGAGGAGCGCCTGCGGATGCGTCCCCATCCCCGCGACCAGGAACTCGGCCCGCATGAGGCCGACGCCGTCGGCGTCCTGGGCGAGCTCCTGGGCGCGGGCCGGATCGGCCAAGTTGACGTAGACCTTGGTCGCGGTGCGGGGCGGCTCGTCGGGCGTCCGGCCTCGCCGGGGCGGCTGCAGGCGGGCGGCTGGGATGGCAGTGCGGTCGACGGCGCCCAGGTAGACCGTGCCGGAGCGGCCGTCGACGGTCACCACCTGGCCGTCGTGGATAAGGTGGGTGGCAGTCCCGGTACCCACTACAGCCGGCCGGCCGGCCGCACGGGCGGCAGCGACCACCTCGGTCGTGCGGGCGCCGTGGTCGACGACGAGGGCAGCAGCTTGGGCAAGCGCGGGTGCGAGGTGCGGGTTCGCCAGCTCGGTCACCAAGACCGTGCCGGGTGCGAGGTCGGCGAGCTCGCTCGCATGGCGGACGATGCGGGCCGGGCCGGATGCCACGCCGACGCTGGCGCCTACGCCGGTGAGCAACGGGCGGCGGTGCGGAGCGGTCGTTCCCTCGCCGCGGACGGCTAATTTACGGGTGACGGTCGGGATCGGGCGGGTGCCGGTAAGGTAGAAGCGGCCGCCGGCACGGACCCAGTCGGCATCCTGCGGAAACTCGTAGCGGGCCTCGAGCGCCCGGCCGTAGCCCGCCAGGACAGCGAGGTCGGCGTCGGTGAGCGTACGGGCCGCAGCCGCGTCGGGGCTCACCGCTACGTGCCGGCGCTGCCGCAGGTCGGGCGCGTACGCGAGCTTCCAGGGCTGATAGGACGCCCGGCGGTCGCGGACCGTACCCGCTGCCTTGTCCACCAGGTAGCGGTCGGGTGCAAGCGCACCGGAGGCGAGCGCGTCGCCCACGCCCCAGACAGCGTCGACCGCAAAGACCGCCTGATCATTCGTGATGGGATCGCGGGTAAAGAGCAGGCCGGCCGCGTCGGCCGGGACAATGGCCTGGATGACGACCGCTGCCGGGTCGCGCCACGTACCGTCAAGGAGCGATTCGGGCGTGAACCGGGCTGCCCACGCCGCCAGGACGGCGGCGGCAATCTCGTCGGCGCCGCTGACCTCGTGGCGGAGGCTGTCGGCAGCGGAGCCGAGCTGCACAGCCGCGCGGATCGTAGCACCGGGCCGACCGACCAACTGGCGGTACGCCTCGGCGAGCCCGGCGCGGAACGACGCCGGCAGCCGGCCGGCGAGCACCGCGTCGCGGACCGCGTCGGCAGTCGCGTGGAGGGCGGCACCGTCGTGCGGATCAAGCCCGCGGCCGCCCCCGTCGATCCGACGGCCGAGCCGGCCTGCATCCAATAGCGCCTCGTACGCGGTGGACAGCACCACGCACCCCGGCGGCACGGGAATGCCCGCCTGGACGAGCTCGCCTAGGTTCGCGCCGACAGAACCGGCCAGGGCCGTGTCGGACCGGTCAAGCGCTTCGAACCAGCGGATGTCGGCTATCTGCCCCATCACCCTCCTTACGGATCAAGGGTTTTATTGTAGCATAGGGCCGGCATCCGCCCATTTCCAACCGGGACAGAAAGGAGGGGATGGCGATCAATGTCTTGAGAGATCTAGGCCTCGTACTCGGCTATCTGGCCGGATTCCTGGTCTGCGTGGCCGGGATCATCCGGCTGTTCCAACGAAAACGAAACGGAGACGAGACGGAGTGAAACTCGCATACTACACGATCCTTGTCAGTGTGTGCGTGCTGGGCGCCGCGATAGCGCTCGCCATGGAACTCGAAGACGAACGAGGAAGAGACTACCAGCGCCAGGCGGGCGAGGCCGCCAACCGAGAGACACAGCCGGCGTGACTGCCGAGTACTGGTGGTGGCTCTGGCAACTCGGCAAGGCGTGCCTGATCGTAGTACTTGTCAGCCTGCACTACGAACTCAAACGCCGAAGTCCGCTCCTACCAGGCCAACCAGACAACCGAACGACCGACTAGACAACCGCGAGGCCGGAAGCGTATGCTTCCGGCCTCATCCCTTTCCGGGATGGGAACCTTGCTGTAAGGGGTAGAGATTCTTGGTTATACTGTTGACCTTGTTCGCAGGCGGCATCGCCTGGCGGTTCGTGGCCACTGATACCGACGGTATCTATATCGTGGGTATAACAATGGCGACGTACTGCACGATCTATCTGGAGGAACTGTGGCGGACGCCGCGCGCCGCGGTGATCGTGGCGGCCGTAGTCGGCACCGTTGCCGGCTTCGTCGGCCACATCGCCCTCCAACAACCGCGTGCCCCCCCAGGCGGGCCCGCCCCCCCCCACCCATCCCCACCCCCCCCCGGCCATTCGCCGGGGAGGCGGAGAAAACTCAATCGCCGACATCCGATGGGAACCCGCC
>CAYRGD010000003.1:35396-140578 GCA_964423885.1 uncultured Candidatus Saccharibacteria bacterium | reverse complement strand
CCAAATCGTCGGGATCCGCCGGACCGTCCGCCAGTTACTGCCGCTCGTCTTAGGCTCGCTCATTATCAACGTCCTGGCGCCGACCGGAGGCATCGCCGGTGCCGGGCTGTTCGTCCACGATGCGTCCGTCCGGCGCCAGTCCGCGGTCAAGGCAGGCTCTGGCGCGCTGCTGTCGGTACTCGTGAGCTACAGCTCGTTCGTCCCGATCCTTGCCGCCGCGCTCGTCTTGCTCGCACACGTCCACGAGGTCCGGGCCTTCGAGCTGGCCGGCACGGTCGCGTTACTGGCCCTCATCGCGCTCATGGCGTTGGTATTCCGGTTCGCGACGCGGCGCCATGATTTCTTGCGGCAGTTGTTGTCGGGGATCGACCGGCTCGCTGCCGCCATCGCTCGACTGCTCCGCCGCCAGCCATTCCTACGCACCGGATGGACCGACGAGCTCATGCTCGAACTCGCCGAGGCGGGCAGCGCCATCCGCGCGAAACCGCTCCTCATGGGCTGGGCACTCACGCTCGGCGTACTCGGGTACGTGGCCAACTTGTTGTCCTTCGCCGCGCTCCTGCTTGCGTTCCAGATACCGCCGCTCATGACATGGATCGTGGCCGGGTACGCGATCAGCCTGCTCTTCTGGATCGTCGCCCCGGCGCCGCAAGGGGTCGGCATCGAAGAAGCGATCATGGGCGGGATCCTCGTCAGCATCGGCCTTCCGCCGGCACAGGCGATCGTGCTCGCACTCGCCTTCCGTGGCGTCCACTTCTGGCTGCCCTTGCTGGCAGGCATCGGCCTGTTCGTCCGCCACCAGCACCGGCTATCCACTACGCGGCCGTAATATGTATACGGTCTTTGTTCTTCAGCCTATTCCAAGCGGGAATGCGCTAGGATAGGCACGATGAAAATCCTTCTTGTCGAAGACGAACCGAAGCTGGCCGCCGCCATCAAGCGCGGGCTCGAACAGGAGCGGTTCGTGGTCGATGTCAGTCCCACCGCCGACGACGGCCTCGGTCAAGCGCTCGTCGAGCCGTACGACCTCGTGATCCTCGACCGGATGCTGCCGGGCAACACCGACGGCATTGGCGTCTGCCGGGCATTGCGCGACCAAGGGCGCACGTTCCCGATCCTACTACTCACCGCCAAGGACCGGGTCAGCGACCGCGTCGAAGGGCTCGATGCCGGCGCCGACGATTACCTGGTCAAACCATTCGCCTTCGACGAGCTTCTTGCCCGCCTGCGCGCACTCACCCGTCGTCCAGTGGCACTTGCCGAGCGCACCCTCCGGTTCCGCGACGTGACGCTCGATCCCGACACCTTCGACGTCGCCCGCGCGGGCACCCCGATCCGGCTCTCGAAAACGGAGTTCTCGCTCCTGGCGTTCCTGCTCCGCCACCCGTCCCGGATCGTCTCGAAAGAGACGATCATCCAGCACGTCTGGCCCTTCGACGCGACGATCTTGCCCAACACGGTCGAGGTGTACGTAAAGTACCTACGCGAGAAGATCGACAAGCCGTTCGACGGCCCGCCGCTCCTTGAAACCGTCCGCGGCTTCGGCTACCGGCTCGGCCCCGGGCTACCGCGATGATCCACTCGGCAGCCTTCCGCCTGACGCTCTGGTACCTCGCGCTCGTCATGATGATCAGCGCCTCGTTGAGCGTCGCGCTGTTCCGCGTCTCGTCCGTCGAGCTCGCGGCCAACGCCCGCCGCCAGGATCCGCTCTGGAACGCGCTTATGCGGAACGGCCCGATCACGATCCAGGACCAGCGGCAGCTCGAGCTCGAGGAAGCCAGAAACCACCTGCGGACGAACCTCTATCTCTTCAACGCGGTGACGCTGGTGTTGGGCGGCATCGCGAGCTACGCCCTGGCGCGCAGGACGCTCGTTCCGATCGAGGACGCGATGGAGGCGCAGGCACGCTTCACGTCGGACGCCTCGCACGAGCTACGGACGCCGCTCGCCGTCATGGAAACGGAACTCGAAGTGGCATTGCGCGACCCGACGGCCTCCGCAGCGGTGTTGCGCGACACCGCGCGCAGCACGTTGGAAGAGGTAGTTAAACTGAAACTGTTGTCCGAACAACTGCTAACCCTTTCCCGCTCCGGCAAACTGGAGGCCGACGGGGATCTGTCGGTCAACGGCGCGGTCGTCGAGGCAAGCCGGCGCATCGAACCGCTCGCCGCGGAACGTTCGATCACGATCGTGAACCGATTACCCCGCAACGACCTGACTGTCCGCGGCAACAAGACATCGCTCGTCGAAATCCTGTCGATCCTGCTCGACAACGCCGTGAAGTACAGTGATCCGTCCACGACAGTGACGGTTACGGCGAAGAAAGACGACGGCCGTATCGCGATCGCGGTGGCCGACCAAGGAGCCGGCATCAGTCCTAAGGATGTACTACGGATCTTCGACCGGTTCTACCGGGCCGACACCGCCCGCAGTAAAACCAAAGCAGGCGGGTATGGCCTGGGCCTGCCGATCGCCCGTCAGCTCGCTGAAGCGCAAGGCGGCACGGTCCGCGCGGCTAGCACGCCCGGCAAAGGATCGGTCTTCACGGTACTACTGCCGGCAGCACATCTTCCGGCTGCCTGACGTTGTTATTGCGCAAGAAGCTTCGGCAGCTGCGCCCGGACGGCCTCGGCGAAGAGTGGCCGCCACTTGCCATAGCCCGCGTCGCTCGGGTGGAATTCGTCGGCTGCGTACAGCGCAGGCGCGTCGAGTTTGCCGTGGGCATACAAATCGACGTACGCGAACCCGTGCTCGAGCACGGCCGGCCGCATCTCGCGGTTCTGCCGTTCGGCCCAGATCCCGACGACCGTGGCCGCAACCGGCGGGATCGACGGCGTCAGTTTCATGTCGGTAGTACTGGCGACCAGCACCATTGGGATCTGACGTGCAGCCAGGGCGGCCATGAGTTCGTCAACGAGCCCGCGGTACCGAGCCGGAGCCGTGAGGTGGGTTGCGTCGTTACCGCCGATCGACACCGTGACGGCGTCGATGTGGCCCGATACGCCTGGCAGCTGGGTTCCGACGACCTCGTCGAGACGCGCGCCCGAACGCCCCACGTTCCTGACGTGGACGAAGTACCCCGCATCGGCAAGCGCCTGCGCCACGCCGTACGGATAGGTCTGTTCGAGCGAACGTGCGCCGATCCCGTACGTCGTACTGTCGCCGAACGCCACGTACGTGAGCGGCGGATGCGAGGGATTGCCCACTTGGTATTCATGCGGGAACCGGTCGGCGGTCGCATGGAGCGGCACCGTCTCGCGCAAGGCGCGGCGGATGCGCCAGCCGTACCAAGCCGCGGCTGCGACGAACCCCAGCAGGCAGATGGCCGCAGCTACCCTCATCATGGTTAGACGCGGATCCCGTACCCGCGCCGGAAGAGCAAATTAACCAGCAGTGCCGAGCCGACAAGCAGGACAAGGATAAGCCCCAAACCGAGCACCTGGCTCGATTCCTGGAACCCGATCATCGAGTAGCGGATGCCGCCGATAAAGTAGAAGAACGGGTTCAGGCGGACGACCGTCTGGATGCCCTGCGGGAACATGCTGATCGAGTTGAAGACCCCGCCCAAAAACGTGAGCGGCGTAAACACGAAGACGCTCAAGACCGACAGTTGCTCGAAGCTCTTGGCCCACAGGCCCACGACCATGCCGACGAGCGAGAAGATCGCCGACACCGCGATCGAGTAGAACAGGAACAAACCCAGATGGTTCACGGTCGCGGCGCTGAAGAGCACGGCGATCAGGTAGATGCCCGCGCCCACGACCAGGCCACGGATCACTCCGCCGATCACGTAACTCGCGATGATCTCGCCGTACGACAGCGGCGCCACTAACACTTCTTCGATGTTCTTCGTGAACCGGCCGAAGTACACCGAAAAGCTCGAGTGGGCGAACGCGGCGTTGATGAGGCTCATCATGAGCACGCCCGGCAGGACGAAGTCGATATAACTCCACTCGCCGAAGCTCGAGATCTGCCCGCCCACGACGCGCCCGAAAATAAAGATGTAGAGCAGGGCGCTGATCCACGGCGTCACCAAGGTCTGCACCGCGGCACCGAGCATCCGCTCGACCTCGCGCCGGACCATCATCCCGAGCCCGATCCAGTTCGTCTTACGCATGGAGCCCCTTCGTCAGTGCGAGGTAGGTTTCCTCGAGCTTCTTACCGCCTTTCGTGAACGCCTCGATCCTGTCGTCGGCCACGATTGTTCCCTTGTTGACGATCGCGACCCGCTGGCAGAGCAGCTCGACTTCTTCCAGATAGTGCGAGGTCAAAATGATCGTCTTGCCTTCCTTGTTGAGCTCGCGCAGGTACTGCCAGAGCTCGTGGCGCAGCTCCACGTCCACGCCAGCGGTCGGCTCGTCGAGAATAAGGAGCGGCGGATTGTGCACCATCGCCCGCGCAAGCATCACCCGGCGCTTGAGGCCGCCCGACAACGCCCGGAATTCCTTGCGCCGGTGTTCCGTCAGCTCGAACCGCTCCAGCAGCTCGTCGATCCGCTGTTTACGCACCGGGCCCGGCAAGCCGTAGTAGCCGCCAACGTAGTCGAGGATCTTCCAGGTTTCGGCGAAGATGTCGATGTTCGCCTCTTGCGGCGACAGGCCGACCAACGCCCGGGCGGCCCGGTAGTCGCGTTCGACGTCGTGGCCGAAGACCCGGATATGGCCTTTGGTAATCGTCGCGATACCGGTGATGCAGTGGATCGTCGACGACTTGCCCGCGCCGTTGGGGCCCAAAAACCCGAAGAACTCGCCTTGCTTGATCGTGAGCGATATACCGTTCACGGCCGTAGCATTGCCGTAGCGTTTGACGAGCTTGTCGATCTCGAGTGCGGGAGCGTCGTGTGTCATAACTGTCGAATCCTACCCAAGAACAGGCCGCCGGGCAACCTAGTATCCCGCAACTATGTTGAAGGTAATCGTCGTACCGTACGCCCCGGCCTCGGTCGTGTTCCCGATATTCGCGATGGTCGAGACAGTATAGACCGTGGTAAGCGACGGGCCGAACGAGGCTGCGAGGGCACTGCCGGCAGTGAGGAATCTAAACACATCAGCCGTGACGTAGCTGCCTACTACAAGGCCGGATCCGCCCGAGGGTGCCGCGCCGAAATCCGTGGCCGTATGCGAGCCCGCTGCGGTATTGGCTGCAAGATTGATACCGAACTGTTCCGTATTAAGCGTACTGGCCGTCATCGAGCCTAGGGCGTCAATCGTATTCCAGCCGCTGGTCAATGTCGCGGCAGGCAGGTACGTAATCGTATAGCCCGACTCGCCGTTGGTCGCAGCCGACAGCGTGTACGTGCACTGTTGCGTCTGGGTAGTCGAGAGCGTGCCAAGGGCGCAACTCGTGCTGCCCACCGCGAAGGTGAGGGTCGGGTCGACACGGGCGGCAAGGTCGACGGCATGCTCGGTGAGCTGGAAGACGAACGCGTCATTCGTCCCACCGGCATTGCTGGCCTGGAAGGGCGACTTTGTCGGGAAGTTCGTCGAGGCCGTACTGCCGGTCACGTAGACATCACCGTCCAAGCGTACAGCCAGGCTATTACCAAAATCCGTACCGCTGCCACCGAGATAGGTGGAGTATCCGTACGCCGAGCCCGCTGCGTTCATCTTTGTCACGAACGCATCCGCTCCACCGGCATTACTCGCTTGATATGCCGAACTCATCGGAAAGTTGGACGAATCCGTGTAACCGGTAATATATGCGTTATTGCCACTATCAAGTCCGATCTCGTACCCTTCGTCATCGCCTGAGCCGCCGACGAAGGTTGAATATGTCAGCGCTGAACCAACGGCATTGAGCTTCGTGACGAACGCGTCGCCTGAGCCGCCGTATGTCGCCTGGATTGGCGAGACGGTGGGGAAGTTCGACGAGGACGTCTTTCCGACAATATATGCGTTCCCGCTCGAATCGATGGCGATGCCAAACCCTCGATCGTCGCCGCTGCCACCGAGATAGGTTGAATACACGCGCGCCGATCCGGCCGGATTCAGCTTCGTGACGAACGCGTCGAATCCGCCGCCACTGCTCGCTTGGAACGGTGCCGTGGTGGGAAATGTGCTCGACGAGGTAAGCCCCACCACGTAGGCACTCCCTGATGCGTCAACTGCGATTTCAGCGCCGATATCACTGCTGTTGCCGCCAAGGTAGGTGGAATAGATAAGCGCCGAGCCCGTAGCATTGAACTTCACAATAAATGCATCGTTCACACCGCCACTATAACTTCCCTGGATTGGTGACAGCGTTGGAAGATTGGACGAGCTCGTTGAGCCGGTGATATACGCATTGCCCGAGGAGTCGACGGCAACCGACGTCCCGCCTCCGGGACCATTGTCCTGGCCGGTCCCCCCGAAGTAGGTCGAGTATGTTAGTGCGGAACCAGCAGCATTCAACTTCAGGAGAATCGCATCGTCCGTACCGCCCGCATGGCTCGCCTGAAACGCGCCCACGACCGGGAAGTTTGTCGATCTCGTCCCGCCAGTCATATAGACGTCACCCGAAATATCCACGGCAATGGACGGCGTGTTCTCTGCACCCGATCCACCGATGTACGTCGAGTAGACCAGCGCACTACCAGAAGGATTGAATTTCGCAACGTAGAAGTCGTTGTCTCCCCCGCCAAGGGCGGCCTGGTACGGCGAGGCGGTCGGAAAATTAGAGGACGAGGTTTCCCCGACGATATAGGTATTACCGGATGGGTCGACTGCAATATTGTTGCCGTCAAGCTCGATGACACTGCCTGTCTCATACCCGCTCCCGCCCAAGTACGTCGAGTACACGAGCGACAGTACCGGATCGATCACGAGCGGTTTCGCCGGATCGTACGTGTCCGCCACGGCAATCGTGACGGTGCCGTCGTGCAACTCGAAGTTGCTCGGGATGGTGTGTTTCGAGTTGGTGTCGGTCTGGTACGTCACCGGGGCATTCAGGGTCAGGGTGTCGTCGCCGGCTTTCAAGACGAGGTTGCCGTCATCGTCTAAGGCCAGGTTGTCCTGCCCGGTGAAACCGAACGCGATTTGCCGGTAATCGACGCCCGGAGCAACGATGAAATCATGTTCCAGCTGCGAGTTCGTGCCATAGTAGGCGAGATCGATGCCGGGATACACATTTTTCGCCAGTAACTTCCCGAAGTTCGGGATATCTGAGTGCCACTGGGACTGGTCATTGCCAACGAAGTAGTTGGTTTTGGATGAGAGCTCATCGCTGCCCGAAAAAACTTGGGCGGCTGCGCCATCCAATGACATCGTGATCTGTTTGTCTCCGACGCTTGTGATCGTACCCGCGCTGGAAAATGCCGTTACCGCCTGGCCGTGGTGGACGAGGAAATCCACCGAGCTATCCGCCTGCCCCATATTGGGTTCGAAGGCGAGCGGGAGGGTGGCGAAGGCGGATTGGGCGGCGGCCGTAGCAGTGTCGTCACGGCTCGGGGCTGTGATCTGGAGACCTAGTGCTTGGAGGGATACGAGCAAAACCAGCGCAAGTAGTCGTCGGTGCGTCATGAAGCGGTACCTCCTTGGTTGGTTCCAGTATACGTCCGGAGTTGGACAGGAAAAAGACCCGGTTCCCGGTTGCGCTACGCAAGCCGAGGGAATCGGGTCCGGTCGTGCCAGCCAGGCTGGCGTGTGTTAGTTGTTCGCGGCCGCTTGCAAGACCAACCGAACGAACGGCTGGTCGAGATGGCCTTTCGGCCGTTTCTCGCGGGGCGAAGCGGCGGCGGTTACGCCGCCTTGCTGCTCCGAAGCTTCTTCTTTGCTTTGCTTAACCTCTGCCGGCACTACGCACGGACTCCCGAGAGCGTTCCTGTCGTTGCCTCTCGAGGAGACGGCGCTTCGGTTGCTGGGGCAGTTTTCGCGCGGCGTTCTTCGTGCCGCGTTGGGTCTTTTGTCTACTTCTTCTCAAGTGATACGAATCCTTTCTCTAAGTACTGTTCGGACCGTATCGGGTCATGACGAATTCAATCTGACATACCTCCTTCTTAAGTATTAAGGTGAAAAAAGAGAAACACCTTCACGCGGGGCGAAGATGTTGCCTTCTCTTGTTCGACGCCCAACGATACACGGTCATCGGCGGGCCGTCAACGCACGGGTTCGGTTTCAGCCGATTCTCATCGTCTGGTAGTATGGACGTAACAATTCCATAGTGGGCGGGAGGGGGTGAGGGCAGATGAAGATGAATGCCTTGGATTGGGTGGCGTGGATCCTTGTGATCGTCGGCGCCTTGAATTGGGGTCTTGTCGGCTTCTTCGGCTACAACCTCGTCGGTTCGCTGACGGGCGGCGACATGTCGATGGCGGCCAAGGTCGTGTACGACCTGGTCGGTATCGCGGCGCTCTATATTGTCGTCATGATGGGCGGCAAGATGATGGATTCCAAGTAAGACGAGACTGCCCCGACCATTGGTCGGGGCAGTGCGCGTTACCAGGAAGCCTCTCACTTACGCGCTTTGGCCCGGTCGTTGGCCTTGAGCAGCCGCTTGCGCAGTCGCAGGCTGGCGGGTGTTACTTCGAGCAGTTCGTCCTCTTCGAGGAAGTCCAAGCACTCTTCGAGGCTCAAGTTCGTGAACGGGGTGAGCACGATCGCGTCGTCGGAACCGGACGCGCGGATATTGGTGAGCTTCTTTTCCTTGGTGACGTTGATTTCCAGGTCGGTTTCGCGCGAGTTGAGGCCCACGATCATCCCTTCGTACACCTGCGTCTGCGGCGGAATGAAGGTGATACCCCGGCCCTGGGCGATATCCAACCCGTAGGCGACCGCCTTGCCGGTATCCGATGCAACCAATGCGCCATTGCGCAGCTTGGGCAGCGCAGCGGCGACCGGCGCGAACCGCAGGAACAGCGAGTTCATCACCGCCGTACCGCGCGATAAGGTAAGTAGCTGGCTACGCAGGCCGAGTAGCGCGCGCGTGGTCGCCTCGAACGTGAGCCGTACCGAACTGTCGGTATTCGGCTGCTGACCCATGAACACCGCGCGTCGTCGGCCCAGCTCAGCCGTGACCGCACCGGCATATTCCTCGGCCACGTCGACGATCAATTCCTCGACCGGTTCGACGGTGGTGCCGTCGACCACTTTGGTCACTACTTGCGGCTTGCCGACCTGCAGTTCGTATCCCTCGCGCCGCATCGTTTCGATGAAGACCGACAGGTGGAGTTCGCCGCGGCCGGCCAGCACGAACTCACCGCCGGGCGTCTCTTCCATCTTAATGGCGACGTTCACTTCGAGCTCTTTCTTGATGCGGTCGAGGATCTGGCGGCTGGTCACGAACTTGCCCTCACGGCCCGCGAACGGCGAGGTGTTGGCGCCCACGGTCATCTTGAGCGTCGGCTCCTCGACGCTGATCCGAGGCAGGGCCGTGGCGTCGGCCGGGTCGGCAACCGTATCGCCGATACTTGCGGCCGCAAGGCCGGTCAGGGCCACGATCTCGCCCGCCCCCGCCTCGGCGACCTCGTCGCGCTTGAGGCCCACGTTCACGAAAACCTTGTCGACCGCTGCGGCGAGCGGTGCACCCTGCTCGCCCACGATCATGACGCGCTGGCCAGCCTTGATGCTGCCGCGGCGGATGCGGCCGATCGCATACTTGCCTTGGTAGTTGTCCCAGTCGAGCGAGGCGACCAGCAACTGGAACGGACCGGTTTCCACGTGCGGCGCCGGTACGTGCTCGATGATGCCTTCGAACAGCGGCGCCAGGTCGGCCGGGGCCGTGGGATCGGCCGGCATCTCGGCCCAGGCTTTCCCGTCGCGGCCGATCGCGTAGTAGATCGGGAACTCGAGCTGGCTGTCGTCGGTCGCCAGGTCGAGGAACAGGTCCGAGGTGAGCGAGACGACCTCGTCGACCCGCGCGTCGGGCTTATCGATCTTGTTGATGACGACGATCGGGCGGAGCTTCAGCTCGAGCGCTTTCTTCAGGACAAACTTGGTCTGCGGCATCGGGCCTTCTTTGGCGTCGATCACGAGCACGACGCCGTCGGCCAGGTTGAGCGTCCGTTCGACCTCGCCGCCGAAATCCGCGTGGCCGGGCGTATCCACGATGTTGATCTTGTACCCGTTCCAGGTGACCGAGGTCTGCTTGGCCAGGATCGTGATCCCGCGCTCGCGTTCCTGGTCGTTGGAATCCATGATGAGTTCCTGGCCCATGGCGGCCTCGTTCTCGCGGAACAGTTTGGACTGCTTCAAGAGTCCGTCGACGAGCGTGGTTTTGCCGTGGTCGACGTGGGCGATGATCGCGATATTGCGGATGGTGGTCGGGTCGGTCATAGGAGGATTCCCTTGGTGAACCAAAGGACTATACCGCGATCCGGCCCCGTTGTCCACCTGGTTGCATTCCGATCTTTCGGTATACTGTCCTGGAAGTGGCCAGTGTGGTCGATACGGCGCTCTCGTACAGCAGTCAGCAAGTAAGCAAGAAGGATACTTTATGGACAACACCCAAGAGAACAAAGCCAAGCTTTACGTCGGCAACCTGTCGTACAACACCACCGATGCCAGCCTCCGCACCGCCTTCGAACAGGCCGGTACCGTGGCGTCGGCGAGCGTGATCATGGACCGGGCGACCGGCCAGTCGAAGGGTTTCGGCTTCGTTGAGATGGGCTCGCCCGAAGAGGCCCAGGCTGCGATCCAGCTCTGGAACGAGAAGGACCTGGACGGCCGCACGATCCGCGTGAACGAAGCGCGCCCGAAAGAAGCCTAAACCGTTTCTTCGCGAACCGAACAGAAGACGCCGCACAGGCGTCTTCTTCGTTGTAGTGCGGGATCCGTTCTAGTACCCCGCGACGATATTGTATGTGATCGTCGTGCTATAGGTTCCGGCCTCCGTCGTGTTGCCGATGTTGGCAATGGTCGACACGGTATACGTGGTCGCGAGCGACGGCCCGACGGACGACGCGACTTGGTCGCCAGCCGTCGCGAACTTGAACGAGTTCGCCGTAGCGTAGTTGGCTGCCACAGTACCGGATCCGCCGCTCGGAACCGCACCGAAATCCGCTGCCGTATGCGAGCCAACTGCCGTATTGGCAGCCAAGTTCAACCCGAACTGTTCGGTATTGAGCGTACTGGCTGTAGGCGAACTAAGAGCAGTAATCGTGTTCCCGCCGCTCGTGAGCGTCGCAGCTGGAAGGTATGAAACCGCATACCCCGACTCCCCGTTGGTGGCTGCCGACAGCGTGTACGTGCACTGTTGGGTCTGGGTAATCGAAAGCGTGCCGAGGGCACAGCTAGCACTGCCGACAGCGAAGTTCAGGCTTGGATTCACGCGGGCTTCAAGGTCGACGGTGTGTTCGGTGAGCTGGGTGATGTAGGCGTCGTTGCCACCGGCTCTTGCTCCTTGGAACGCATTGGCGGTTGGAAAGTTAGTCGATCCAGTGTAGCCCGTGACATACACATTCCCGCTGAGGTCGATGATGAGATTGTTTGCGATATCATCGCCACTTCCACCCAGGAACGTGGAGTATGCCAGCGCCGAACCGGTCGCATCCAAGTGCATGATAAAGGCATCGTCAGGACCGCCGCCGTACGTGGCCTGGTACGCCGAAGCAGTGGGGAAGTTCGTTGAGTTCGTAAAGCCGGCAACGAACGCGTTCTGGTTTTCATCGATCACGAAGCCGTAGCCGAAATCCGTACTGCTTCCGCCAATGTAGGTCGAATATGTCAGCGCCGAGCCTGCCGCAGTGAATTTCGTCAGAAAGACATCGTAGCCGCCGCCATTCGCGGCCTGGAGCGGCGACACCGTCGGGAAGTCCGTGGATGCCGTGTTCCCCATGACGTACATATTTCCGTCGCCGTCAACGGCAACGCCGAAGCCCAAATCATCGCCAGTACCACCTCCAAGATAGCTGGAGTATGCCAGCGCCGAACCCGATGCATTGACCTTTGTTACGAACGCATCGGCACCGCCTGCGATCGCAGCCTGGTATGGAGCTACGGTTGGAAAATTTACCGAGCGCGTTTGTCCGGCGACGTAGGCGTTATTTGTTGCGTCAAGAACAATACTGCTTGCCTGATCGTTGTTACTCCCACCGATGTAGGTCGAATACGCTAACGCCGAACCTGTAGCAGTGAATTTCGTCAGAAAGACATCGTAGCCGCCGCCGTTCGATCCCTGGATAGGCGAGCTGGTCGGAAAGTTGGTCGAGGCAGTTCTGCCGACCACGTACGCGCTGCCGCCTGCATCCAGCGCGATGTCATACCCGAAGTCTGAGCCGCTCCCACCGAGATAGGTTGAGTACGTAAGCGCTGAACCCGATGCGTTGATCTTGGTAAGAAACGCGTCGTACACACCGCCGCCGTGGACAGCTTGGAATGGCGACGCCGTCGGAAAATCCGTCGAGGTCGTGTAGCCGATGAGATAGGCATTACCATTAAAGTCGACCGCAACGTTGTAACCCTCATCACCGCCGGTGCCTCCGAGATAGGTCGAATACACCAATCCTAAGCCATCAGGATCGAGCTTGAGCACGAACGCGTCGTACGCGCCACCAGCGTTACCTGCTTGGTATGGCGTAGACGTAGGGAAATTCATCGAGAGCGTGCGGCCAGAGAGAATAATATTCCCGTTCGGGTCGCTTGCGATACTATAGCCTTCATCGTAGTCACTCCCTCCCAAATACGTCGAATACACGAGCGACAACACCGGGTCGATCACGAGCGGTTTCGCCGGATCATAGGTATCCGCCACAGCGACCGTGACGGTGCCGTCCTTGAGTTCGAAGCTGCTCGGGATCGTGTGTTTGTCATGGTCGCCGACTTGGTACGTGACCGGGGCATTGAGGGTCAAGGTATCGTCGCCAGCCTTTAAGACGAGATTGCCGCCATCATCCAGCAACAGATCGTCCTGGCCGGTGAAACCGAACGCGATCCGCTTGTAGTCCGCACCGGGACTGACGATGAAATCATGTTCCAGCTGCGAGTTGGTGCCGTAGTAGGCTAAGTCGATGCCTGGATAGACATCCTTGGCCAGCAGCCTGCCGTAGTTCGGGATATCCGACTGCCAGTTGGATTGGTCGTTGCCAAGGAAGTAGTTCGTCTTCGAGGGAAGCTCTTCAGTGCCGCTGAACGCCTGTTCTGCAGCACCGGTAAGCGACATCGTCACCTGCCTCCCGCCCACGCTGGTCGTGGTGCCCGTACTGGAAAACGCCGTCACGGCTTGGCCGTGGTGGACGAGGAAGTCCACCGAATCCTCGGCCTGGCCGAGGTTCGGCTCGAAGGCGAGTGGGAGGGTGGCGAAAGCGGATTGGGCAGAGGTTTTCACGGCGTCGTCGTGTTCCGTCGCCACGAACGGGGCTGTCACCTGGATACCCAAGACCTGGAGGGATACGAGCAGGGTCAGAGCAAGCAGGCGGCGGTACACGCGGTCAGCGGTTCGCGTCATCGTGCGGCCTCCAGAGATCACGGACACGCCGGACGGTGAGCGCATGGCCGCGGACGTCTTTGCCATGCAAGGTCTTCATCGCTTTCCGCGCTTGGGCGTCGGTCCGCATCCGGACGAACGCGTACCGCAGGTTCCGGTGGGTCGGCCGGTCGTGCACGCGGACCGAGTCGACGGTACCAGCCGCGTCGAACAAGGTCTTCACATCCTCAACCTCCAGCGACCGGTCGAGCCGACCGACATAGAGGTCGTCGTGGAGCCAGGCCAGGATCCAGGGCCAGCGGTAGAGCACGAGGCAGCAGAGCGATAGCAGGAGCAATAGTATGAACGGTTGGCCTGCTAAGCTCTTGGCCGTATCCGCCATGAAGTTCACGGGCGGCAGCAATGGTAGCAGCAGGCTGCCTGGTTGCACGAGGCTGGTTCCCGACTGCGGCCGATTGGACGTACTGGCACTATGCGTCGAGGAGTCGTTGTCGTCCGTCCCAGCATTATCCTCGACGGTACCACCGGTATCATTCCCAGTATCCCCATCCTCACTACTGCCATCAGACGGCACCGGCACCGAGAATCCTGCGCTCACTGCCGGCAGGCCGGGCGTCGTTCCGCTTTGTGCAACCGGCGTCACTTCGAACGTCAGGGTCGCACCCAGGTCGTCGGCCGTAATCACGTAGGTAGCTGCGGTCGCGCCGGGGATCGGCGTGCCGTTGCGCAGCCAGCGGAACGTGCTTGTACCCTCAAGGTCGCCCTCGGCATCCGTATAGGTGTAGCCGCCGAGCAATGTGCTGCCGAGCGCAGTACTGCCCGACACCGTCACCGCGCTGGCTACAGGCGCCTGGTCGGACCCGGCCTTGCCGAGTACGTAGTCACTGAAGTCCGTCATGCCGGTAGCCTGGGTACTGGTCGCGGTGCGGATACCGGGCGCAGGCAACGTCCATGATGCGTCCTTCTTTGCGACGGCGAGCGAGGCCATGTCGGTGCCGGGATCAAGGTCGCTCGACACGAAGTGGAAGGTGGCATCGTAGCTGCCGAAGACAAGGCCGATCTGCTCCATCGTCCAGTACCGGTTGACGCTCTTGTTGTACGCCAGGCCCGAATTGGCGATATCTGGATGGTCGGCGGACGTGACGCTTGCGAGCAGATCGCCGGACGAGGTCACGCCCGTGAACGCGATATCGAGCGGCGCGTACTGCGTCGCGTCGCCGATCTCGAAGGTGAGTGCCGGCGCACCGGTCGGCACCGCTTTCTGGAACCGGCCGACGACGTACCCGTCGGTCCTGGCGACCGAACCGCTGCTGCCCATGATCAGGCGGCTCGCCCCGGTCGCGACCAGGCCATGCGTGAGCGCGAGCGTACCGCCCACTGTAACGTCGGCCGGCAGCGTGACGCCGGACGGGTTATCGATCGTGACGTCTACGTATGGCGCGGAGCTCAGCACCTGGGCCGCCGTGCCGACGTAGCGGACCTCGACGCCCGTCAGGACATTGACCGAGAAATTGTACTGGCTCGCAAAATCCGCGGTCGCGGCGGTGCGGGTCACGTCCACACTGCCGTTGCCCGTCAATGTGCCTTGCTGCGTCGAGCCGTTGATGGCTGCCGCCGGATCCGGCACGATCCGCGCACCGGATGCCAGCGTGAGCGTATTGCTGATATCGAAGCCGGTACTGGCCGCAAGCGTGATGCCGTCCACCTGCATGATCCGGAAGTCCGCCGTGAGCGAACCCGCAAGCGTCTGGTCGTTGCCTTCGAAGAAGTAGGTGCCCGACCCGGCGACGAAGCTGTTGCCGTTCATCGTCAACCCGTTCTTGAAGTGGTAATCGACCACCTCGCCCGGAATCCCGATCCAGTCGGCGCCAGGATGGACGGTGACCGGCCCCTCGAAGGTATTGTTGCCGCCGGATCCGCCGCCGCTCACGTCGCGGATCGCCTCGTAGATGTCGGTCGAGCCCATGACGGTAAATGTGCTGCCGGCCGGGTTCAGGATGCCCGAGGTAGCCACGAGGTTGCCGAGCACCACCAGGGTGCCCTGGGCCGAGGCGGTCGCCCCGGGCGTCTCGGCGATCTCAAGATCGTTGTACGTCGTGCCCTTCACGGTTCCGCCGCCGTCGATGTAGCGGACTATGTTGCCAGTCGCACTCGCTCCCAGGTTCGTGATGCTGACCGACCGTACATTGAGTACCGTGCCGATCCCTTGGATGAAGGTGCCGGTGCCGGACAGCGTCCCGTTCACGGTCATCGTCGACGGGTTGCTAATGGCTGCGCTGGCGCCGACAGCCATGCCGTTCACGGTCAACGGGTAGGCTACTGTATAGCTCGTCGTGAAGGATACGTTGCCCGGGAACGTCAACGACGACACCGATCCGCCGATCGTGCCGGTGCCACCGGGCTTCGAGAAGGTCCAGGTGCCGCTCGTACCCGTAAGCGCGCCCGTGCCGTTGATCGCGAAATCGGCGGCAAGATTGATGATGCCGGCCGCAACGAAATCGACCGTGCCGCCCGATGCGACAGTGAGCGTGCCACTGCCGTCCAGCGCTTCGGCGGCGGTAAAGCGCAGCGTGCCGCCCGAGGCGACAGTGACCGCCGCGAACGTCTTGGTGCCGGTCGTCGACGCGATCGCGAGCGTGCCGTTGATCGTCGTGGCGCCGCCGACGCTCAACGTATTCGAGGCCGTCCAGGTGCCGGCCGTGAGCGTCAACGGGCCGGTGACCGTGAGCGCGGTCGCGTGCGAAGCGCCGTTGCTGTCGTCGAGCTCGATGGCGGCGTAACTGCCTGTGCCAGTCAGGGTATGGCCCGACGCGCTGCCGGTGAGCAATACTTTATTGGTGCCGGTATAGGCCCCGGTCATCACGATATTCTCCTTGGCGGTGACAAGGTTGCCGGCATCGGCCAGGGTGTTGTTCGACCCGACGTTGAGGGTGCCGTTGACCGTCAGCGGCCCGGCCAGCGTCTTCGTACTCGCGGCTGTCGCGACCAATGACAGGTTCGCGTACGCGACCGGTACCGCGATCGTTTGCGCCGGGTTCGAGTTGTAGACCACGGTCGAACCTGCTGGCAGCGAGATATTGGCGCCGACGAAGCCGGTGGGGAAGGCGGTGCTGGCAGCGGTTGTCCCCAGCCGCAGCGTCGCGCCGGATGCGACCGTCAGCGTGCCGGTGGCGTTCCCCGTGATCTGGAACCCGCCGTCGTTCAGGCTCCCGGAGCTGACCGCGAGGTTGCCGTTGACGGTCACGGCCCCGCCGAGCGTGCCGATCTGGGCCGACTTGGCCACGACAAGGTGGTGATAGGCAATGCCCTTGAGCGTCTGCGCACCCGTCGTACTCACATACTGGACTGTGTTCGGGCTGGCCGTGGCGGTGAGCGCCGTGATCGCCGACGTACCGCCGAGATTGAGCGTCGCATTGGTTCCCTGGATGAACGAACCGGTTCCCGACAGCGCAGTGGCAGCCGTGACCGTGCTGTTGTTCGTGAGCGTCACGCCGGTAACGGTGATCGTCGGGACGCTGAACGGGATCGAGACCGCGTAGTCGGTCGTGAAGGTCGCACTCGTAAGCGTCACCGCGGTTGCCGACCCTGAAATTGTACCGCCCCCGGCGCGTTGGAAGGTCCAGAGACCGGTCGTGCCGGTAATCGCCCCGGCGCCGTTGACCGCCAGGTTGCCGTTCATGGCGATCGCCTCGGCCGCGGTGAAGCTCACCGTGCCGCCGTTGGCGACAGTGATGTCGCCGAACGTCTTGTTGCCTGCCGTATTACTCACCTGCAACGTACCCTGGATGAGCGTCGCGCCGGTCACGACGGTGGTGACGCCGGCAATATCGAGCGTCCCCGAACTGACCGTGAGCGTGCCGCCGATCGTGGCCGTACCCAGGAACGAGACGCTGCCGCCGGTACTGGCGACCTCAAGATTGTTATAGGTGGTATAGGCGCCGATGGACTGCGCTGCGTTGCCCGTGAACCGGATTGTGCCGGTGCCGCTTGTCGTCACCGTGCCGCCGGATCCGAAATCCCCGCTGATATTGGCCGTGCTTGCGCCGGTCGAGATGAATCGCGCCGAAGCGGCTGTGCCGGTGAACGTCACGCTGCCGGTTGTCGTCACCGTACCCGTTGACAGGGTCAGCTGGCCGATGCGGTTTGTGGTAGCGCCCCCGATCGCGATGCTGCCGGCCATGAGCGATCCGCTGCCCACTGCGAGCGTCCCGTTCGTGGTGTTCATCGTAGGGGCGGTAATCGTGACCGCGCCTGTTACCGCTAAGGTCTTGCCCGCCGCGATCGTGATCCCGTTGCCGCCGGCCGTATTGTTCGCGGTAATAACCACGCTCGACGCGGCCGCGTCGTCGTCCACGGTCACGGTGTGGCCCGATTGGATCGTGACGGTATCGGCGGCGCCGGGAACCGTGCCGCCGCAACTGGTCCACGTGGCCGGGTTCGTCCAGTTGCCGGTCGCTACGGATTCGCAGGCGTTGGCCGCCCGTACCACCGCGACGGACTGGAAGACGACCGCCACGCCGAAGGCGACAAGACCGACCAACAGCGCACCGTGCAACGGCAGCGCGTACGGCTGCAAGTGCCAGCTATTGTAGAGGGACGAGCGGTCGAGCAACCGGTCGTGGAGTACCTGGAGCTGCGGGAGCAACGTCCGCGATGCGCGCAGCTTGCGCGACAGCGATGATCCGCGTACTGCGGCGTGGTCGTCAGCCATCAATACCCTCTCCTTACCGATGCTCCGCGCAGCAGGCGCGATGTGCCTAGCTAGCGTAGCAAACCGGCGGCGGCGGCGCTACTTGGTGTCGAACAGCGAGAGCGGGATCTGGGCCTGGGCGGCGCGCCGGGCAAAGGCGGTGAACACGGGCATATGGGGCGAGGTCAGCTGCCCGCCAGTCGGCCAGTACGACCAGTCGGTCGCTTCGGCGACGGTGCGCTTGTTTTCAGCGAAAAGGTTGATGCGGATCCGGTACCCCGCCGTCTTGAGCTTCAGGGCCTCGTCGAGGATCCCGTTAAGCATATCGGCACGCTTCGCCGGCGCGAGCGTCACCGTCTTGTCCTGGTCGAGCGTGTATTTGGCGCCGAAGGTGCCGGTGTTGAACCACACGTCCTTCGTGCCTAAGAGGTCGGCCGCTTCGGCCGCCAGGTGCCAGTTCAAGTACTCGCCGGCGTCGAAGATCCCCGGGCCCGTCTGGGTCGCGTCGGGCATCCACGGGAATCCCTGCAGGCCGAAACTCGTCACCAGCGTCTTGTCGAGGCCGGTCACGTACGCACGCAGGCTGACGTACTCGCCGTTCCGCCACTCGAAGTCGGTGGTTTCGTAGGTCGCGGAATTCAACAGTACCGTGCCGCTGGCACCGGGAAACACCTGCTTCATGATGCGCAGGTAGCGGTTGACGACGTTCGCGAAGTCGGCCGGCGTGGCGTTCGCGTTGTTCCAGTACGGCAGGTTCGCCTCCGGGAACGGGCCCCAGGTGCCCATGTCGGCGTCGGTGATCCCGGCAGCACGGAGCGTCTGGAAGTAGGTTTTGAGCCAACTGTCATAGAAGCCCGAATTGAATTCCGCGAAGTCGATGAGGCCCCAGTCCGTGACCGGCTCGACCATGACGAGCGGCCGGACGCCGGCAGCCTTGAACGCCTTCAGCGTCGCCGCGAACGCGGTCGCCCTGGCATAGGCATCGGTGTCGCTGTTCGGCATATCGGTAAAGAGCATCAGCTCGCCGGCAACGAGCGACGAACACGCCTCTTGGTATTCGGCGAGTTTGGCAAGGTGGGGTTCGCTGGACGCAGACAGCACCAGTGCCGCGTCGGCCGAGCAAGCGCCGCCGCCCGAGACCGTTTTAGCCTCCGTGCGGTCGGCGACGAACTGGCGGATCGACTCGGGTGACAGCGACACGTGCAGCAGGCTGCCGGTCACCACGTTGGCCGAGTAGAGCGAGGCGAGGATGAAGCCGATCGTGTAGAGAACGAGTTCGCGGGTTTTCATGCGTGTGCCTCCGTAATGCCTTTGCGGTCCCAGCGCTGCCAGACGATGTCGTCGCCGCGGACGACCATTGCCATACTTTTCACGAGCGCGAGCCATTCGATCCATACCAAGAAGTAGAACAGCGGCCAGGTGACCAGGAACAGCGGGAAGAGCTTCAAGTCGGCCGGGCCACCGGCGAAGAGCGCGTTCACGAGATAGGTCACGAACACGAACAGGATGCCGAGCGCCAACGACAGGAAGTCGGCCGAGACGATACTGTAGGTAACGAGCAGGGCGATGCCGAGCGGTTCGAACAGCAGCTGCAGCTCGGACAGGAGCGTGTACGGCAGGATGAACCAGGCCAGGAACCGGTTATGCTTGGGATCGAGCGAGAAGAACATGCGGCGGTAGCGCGCCAAGGTATCGAAACGCCCCTTCTTCCACCGGAGCCGTTGGTTCACGAGTCCTTGGATAGAGCTGGCACCTTCGGTGTAGCAGATCACGTCTTCCATGTAGACGCTGGTGAGGCCGTTGTAGCGGGCCCGCAGCGACATCTCGATGTCCTCGGTCTTGTTGGCTTCGTCGAACAGGCCGAGCCGGACGAACGTCGCGTCTTTGCGGAAGGCCGCGCAGGCACCACCGAAAATGTACTCGGCGTCGAGCACCGAGTGGGCGCGCTTGAAGTAGAACCCGAACAGGTACTCGAGCTGCTGCAAGAGGCCGATGAGCGTCGGATTCTTGGCGACCTTGACGTTGCCGACCGCAGCGTCCACGCTCGGATCCTCGAAGTAGCGGACGAGCCGCTCGACAGCTTCCGGATGGAGCGCGGAGTCGGCGTCGACGGTCAGGATAATCTCGCCCGTCGCCTGCCGGATACCTTCGTTGAGCGCCGTACCCTTGCCGCCGTTCTCTTTGTACGTATAGCGGAGCTTTGCGCTCGGGTGGAGCGGGGCGAGTTTCTGTTCCTGCAGGAATTGGCGCACCACGGCGTCGGAATCGTCGGTCGAACCGTCGTTCACGATCACGACCTCGATATCAGGATACGCGTTCGCGAGCACCGACCGGACGGTTCCCAGGATACCGACCGCCTCGTTCCAGGCCGGGATGATGACGCTGACGCGCGGCCGGTACTGCCCCGGCACGATAGCCTGGCGACGCAGCCGCTCGGCCCGCCAAGCTTCCTTGAGCGCATGGAACGGCGCCAGTAACAGGAACGCGTAGTACTTCACCAACATGATCGTGGCGAAGAAGATCGTAGCGTTCCGAAGCAGGATGAATTCGTTGCTCATTGCTGGATGTTTTGGATATTGACGAAGTCCGCGAGCACGAGTCGGACGCTCGTACCGCTCTCGCTCACGAACGCGATACCGAGGTGCGCCTTGACGCTGTCGGGCACAAGGTACGGCGTCCCGGCCGCCAGGTCGGCGACCTCGGTCACCCGGTACATGTAGCGCCAATCACGGTCGGTATCGACGAAGACGTTCGTTCCCGGGACGATCTGTTCCGGGTGGGCGACGCTCCGCCAGCTGGTACGCAAGTACACGAGCGCGTTGCCCAGGTTGCCGCTCTTGGCGGTACCCAGCAGCACCACGTGGCCGACCGCGGCCCGGGCCAGGAACTCGCCGCCCGCCTCGACGCCGGGGACCAGCGGCAGCCGGGTCGTCTGCGTCGCGACTTTCAGGTATTTCGGCTCGCCGAAGTTACCCACGGCCGTCTCGGGGCGGGCCGCTACCTCGTCGGACCGGTTGTCGGCGACCAGGCCGGCGACAGGCACGGGTTCGATCGCGAACGCGTAGGGGATATTCACGTTCGTCGCCAGCTCGAAGCCGTTCAAAAACACGAACGCCGAGACGGCGATCGACACGATCCCGAGCAGCAGGAACGGCACCGGGGCCGTGAACCGCCGCAACGCAGCCTTGAAACGGGCAGCCTTACGCATTGGCGACAGCTCCCTGCGGCACCGGCGCGGTCCGCTCGGCACGGCGGCGCTGCCACGACCAGAACCGTTGCAGTACGGCGGTAAGCGCCAACACGGCGACGTTGACCGCAACAACGCTGGCCACGAAGCCGGCGTAGAGCGCGAGCAGGATGAAGTAGGGCGTGTGGGTCATAATGGAATACAAATACTTTACGAACGTGAGACAATAGCACTGCCACTGGAGTATGTCAACAGGCGGTCACCCAGATCTCTTGACACCTCTCACGTCCGTTGGTATATTCCCGCGTCATCCCAACGAAGGAGCTTGCCCGTATGAAGCAACGTCAGGCCGCATTCGCACCGTCGTTCGATACCTCGGTTGCCCACGTACCCGCACAGCTCTCGGCTGCGGTCGACAACGCGGTCTATTACGCGTCGGTCGTACTGCCTCTTATCGGGTACGCGTTCCTATTCGGGCACTTCTTCGTCAACAACGATCCGAGCACGCTCACGACCCCGCTTGCCACCGCACTCTACCTCTCGAAGTTCTTCTGGTTCACCGGCTTCCTCGTCGTGATCGCCAACGTGGCCGGACTTCTGGCCTACGGCTCGCCCCGCGCCAAAGAGCGTTCGGCGCTCGAACAGTTCCGCCGGACCGGTTGGAATCCCGGCAAACGGTTGGTCGTTACGTATGTCTCGCGCGGCGACAACGCCAAGGCGCTTGAACGTTCAGTCAGCGAAACGTCGGCCGTCCTGTTCCGCATGGGCGCCGACTTTATGATCGACGTCGTCACGGATATCGCGGTCGCCGACACGGTCACGAACGCCCTCAACACCCAGTTCCATGTCGTCCCCACGGATTACCGGACAGGCAGCACTGCCAAATACAAGGCGCGGGCCCTCCACTACTTGGTGGAAGCGCGGAATACGCCGCACCATCACAGCGCCGGCCACCCGGACACTTGGCTCCTGCACCTCGACGAAGAGAGCGTCGTGACCGAATCGGCCGTCGTCGGCATCCACGAGTTCGTCAATGATCCCGCGAACGCCATGAAAATCGGCCAGGGCGAGATCAAGTACAACGCCTACGAGTACAACCGCAACCTGTTCATCACGGCCGCGGACAGTATCCGTACCGGCGACGACCTGGGCCGCTTCCGATTCCAGTACAAGTTCTTCGGTAAGCCGCTCTTCGGGATGCACGGCTCGTACGTCCTCGTGCCCGCTGCGGTCGAGCAGGCCATTGGCTTCGACCTGTCGCCGGAACAGTCGATCACCGAAGACGCGTACTTCGCGTTCAAGGCATCCGACCGCGGTATCCGGTTCGGCTGGGTCGACGGCGCTATCCGCGAGCAGTCGCCGTTCACGGTATCCGACATCCTGAAGCAGCGCCGCCGCTGGTTCAACGGCCTCATGTTCCTGGCGTTCGACCAAGACATCCGGTTCCGGACGCGCTTCCTACTCATGATCAACATGTTCCTCTGGATGGTCGCCTGGCTCGGCCCGATCGTCACGCTCGCCAACATCGCGTTCGGCGGCGGGTACTTCCCGGCCCCGCTGGCCGTGGCAGCGGCCTTATTGCAAGGCGGGTACGCGGCGATCTACCTGGTAGGCGCCTACCGCAACCTGCTCGATACTGATTTCCCGTTCGTGAAAAAGTTCGGTATCTATCTGGCAACTTTCCTGCTCATGCCGTTCGTGAACGCGGTCGAGGGCGCATCGGTTCTCTACGCGCTCTTGAAGCCGGTCCGCGGCTTCCACGTCGTCGCCAAGAACTGACCACGCGCGGAACACACACGTAAACGGGATGCCGTTCAAGGCATCCCGTTTTGTTCGTCCTACTGTGGCAGCTGGTTACTTCGCCGAGATATTGACCATCCAGACGATCCCGAACTTGTCGGTCAACATCCCGAACTCGTCGCCCCAGACCTGCTTCTCGAGCGGCATCGCTACCGTGCCGCCCTCGGCCAAGCCGGCGAACGCCGCGCGCAGGTAATCGGCGTCGGTGCCCGAGATCGACATGCTCATGTGGTTGCCGACTACGTACTCACCCGGGAGCGCCTTATCGCTCGCCATAAAACTGACGGCGTCGTGCTGCAGCATGCCGTGCATGATCTTGTCGGCAAAAGCGGGGTCGCCCTGCCCGTCCGTGTCGTATTCCTTGAACGGATGCAGCTCGACGGTGCCGCCCAAGACGTGGCCGTAGAACTCGAGCGCCTCCTTGCAATTGCCGTCAAACGTGAGATAGGGCGAGATATGTGCGTTCATACCGTTCCTTTCACTGCGGGTACGCGCCCTATGCTACCCGATAACCATCCCCGGCGCTTGCGCGTCACGGTCGAACGGGCTCTTGTTCGCGGCTTTCGGCAGTAGTTTCGCGGTGATCTTGAACTTGCGCGGCTCGCCGTTCTCGTCAGGCACCTCGTCGACCTGCTGCGTCTGGAAGAGCTGCATGAGCTCGGCTGTCAGGCTTTCTTCCAACACCGCGATCTCTTCTTGGTTTTCCTTGATCTTCCAAACCAACGCCTGATGGTCTTGGCTCGACCAGAGCTGCTCCTTGAGCTGTTTCTTCTTCTGGGCAGCGGCAGCGGCCTCGACCGAGGCCTGTTCGTACTCCGGGCTCTCGTCGAGCGCGGCCTTCAAGGTCTCGCGGGCGATCTTGATCTCGGCCTTGTATTTTTCGATGAGACTGATCCGGCGCGGCAGCAGCGCGGCCGTCGCTTGGCCGAGCGCCCCTTCGAGCTGGTCGTGCGTCTGCACCTGGTCTTCGACGGCGGCGTCCATGGCTCCTCCTTGCGTGCGTCTGCCCGGCAACAGGCCGGTCGGTTATCATAGCGCAAGCAGGAACGCGAACATACAGGAAGAACCGATGCCCGACCTCGATATCCGTACCACCGATCTCATTGCCGGCGGCGACACGATCGGCCGTCTGCCCGACGGCCGAGCCGTGTTCGTAGCGGGCGGCGCACCCAATGAACATGTGCGCGTCAGGCTCACCAAGGAAACGGCCCGCTGGGCCCGCGGAACGGCGACAGAGATCCTTGAGCCATCGGCCAGCCGGGTACCGCCGCCGTTTCCGGCTGCCCAGCTCGGCGGCGCGACCTGGGCGCACATCGCGTACGGCGCCCAGCTCGCCGCCAAGGAACGGATCGTACGCGACGCCTTACGCAGGATCGGCGGCCTCACTGACACCCCGATCCGTCCGATCACCGCGTCGCCGCAAGAATGGGGCTACCGCAACCGTATCGCCTACGCGTTCGCCGAACGCGAGGATGGCATCGTACTCGGCACACTTCTACCTGGCAGCGACACCCAGATCGACCCTGCCCAGGGCTCGGCGTTGTTCGGGGAATCCGCCGCCGGCCTGCTCGAGCGGATCAGCGCGTGGGCCAATGCAGCATCCCATCCGATCTGGTCGCCGCGCGGCAACCGCGAAGGATTACGGAACGTCATCTTCCGCCGCAGCGTGCACGGCAACGAGCTGGTGGTCCACCTGGTTGCGACATCGGGTATCGCGCCCGACCCGTCGCTTGTCGGGTACTTCGACGAATTGCCCGTGACCGGCATCGTCTGGTCGGCCAACGACGCGCGTGACCAGGTGGCCCGGTTCGACCGGACAACGGTGCTCGCGGGCAGCCGCGTACTGACCGAGCGCGTTGGGACACTCCGGTTATCGTACGACGCGACGAGTTTCTTCCAGGCCAACGTCGAAGCGGCGGAGTTGTTGCTGGCGGCACTACAGGAACAGTTGGCCGGATCCGTTCGGATCACCGACCTCTACGCCGGCGTAGGACTCATGGGGTTCGGCGCGGCCGGCAGCTCGACACCACTCACGCTCGTGGAATCACACAGGCAGGCGATCGACGATGCCAAGCGGAATGCCGCAGCGCTCGACCGCGAGAGCGACACGATATCGGTAGGTTCGACCGCTGCCAATTACCTTGTACGCAACCGACTTCTGCCGGATACGACCGTGATCGTCGACCCGCCCCGCACCGGCCTGGAGCGGCAGGTTATCGACGCCCTGCTGCGCGATATGCCCGAGCGTATCGCCTACGTCTCCTGCGACCCGGCGACACTTGCCCGCGACCTCAAGCTCCTTGTGGCAACGTACCAACCAACGTCCATCCAGCCGTTCGATTTCTTCCCACAAACGCCGCACATCGAGACACTGGCCGTACTCACCCGGAAATGATCGTTGTCGGTGATATAATTGTCAAACAAAGGAGGATACATGGGTGAACGCGAAGGATTCACGCCCGAAGATGCGGATCAGCGCGCAGCATCGACAGATCCGGTCACGCCAGAAAAGTCTGCCCGAGAGCCGTCATCATGGCGCCGGTTCATTACCAGCATCGGTGCCGCAGCAGCGCTCCTTACTGGTGGCAGTGCCAGCGCAGAGGCCGCTCCCCATGACGCACGTCATCAGCCGATCCCAAAACCCAGAACCGGCGTGACGCGCCGAGTCGAGCAGCTGAGCGATCCAATCCCGTTGCCCAGCCAACTGCGCACTGCGCCCGGCACACCGCAATCAAGCGATACAGACCTCAGCGAGCCTATACCAATCCCGAAAACCACTACGCCGGCACCACGTCCTAGGATCGACGACCCAAGTCGTCCGATACCCGTACCGAAAGGGATGATGCACCCACCGCACGAATCGCCCCATCCGACGGACGATCCAAGCGAACCCATCCCGCTTCCGAAAGACTAGCTCCGCACCGACCGACAATACCCTACTTAGCGATACTATTCCTCCAAAATTCCAAGCTCTCATCTGTTACCGATTGACTATCTCCAAGCCGATGAAGAATGAACGTGTAAAAATGTTCGGCTTCTTCTGTAAGGCCTAACAGCACCGCTGACTTGAGAATACGGGCAATGCGAAGGTGGTTGTGGTTGTTGCGTCGTAACCAATGGTCTGTTTCCGCATAAAAGCGTTGCATCCCTCTCAAAGCAGCTCGCATATTTTCGAGAACTGCTCTATCAGCTCTAAGCTGTTGAATTACTTCAACATCCTCAAGAATAGGGGTCCACGACATTGCCACGCTTTTCTCGGTGAGCGGGAAGATCCACTGAATGTAATCGTGGTACTGCTCCAGTTCCTTATTGGAGAACGCGATGATGTCGCGATGAAAGCGACCTCGGTGGTCTGGAGATTTGCCTTGCAAGAATGAGGTGAGATATGGCTCGTGCATGCCCTCTAATCTATTAAGTCAGACAGTAAGTTTTCTTTGTCTAAGAAATCAAAGAATCTATCGAGAATAGTCTTATTGCGTTCAGCAATGTCATTTTCATCAAACTTGGTGCGCTCTATCATGTTTTCAATTTCGGCTATTTTACTTTTTTCTTGATTCCTACCTCGTCGTCCCTCACCGCTATAAATCTTTTTCTTATCCTTAAAACTGAAATCAGATGCCCTGATGTTGATACTTTCTTCGAGTAAAATTTTATTGCCTAGCGACTCGAGATTAGCTGCATTTACGAGTCCACCTTCCATGTCTTGTCGTTTTCTGGCGAAGATATGTTCCAACTGAAATGTTTCGCCAATATCAAGCAACGGCTGACCTTTAAAAGTGAAGGCATACCATGTAATGATGGAGCGCGTTATTGGGCGACCATTGGTGAACTTGTAGTTATCAAAAAACGACCTTGCCTGGTGCGGGTTGAACTTACGACCAGAGAAACTAACATCAATACCATTGATGATATTAATCATTTCATCAAATACAGGCGTTCTTAACGCATTTACACCTGGGCTAGTTATCGCGTAGGCAAAAATGAAAGCAGTGATCTTATCGAGAAAATCTACAAATGGTGTCTCATCCAGTGTTTCGTCATCATTCTTGTTTTGCAGGAAATATACTGATGTCATATATTGCCACATGCCATTAGGTGCATAGTTCAAAATAAACAACTTTTTAAGGACATCTTCCGAAAATATTTCTTCATTTTGTCGTGCCACATTTTCCCAAAAAAGTGCCAGAGACTTTAGGTTTTCAATGGTATTGTCTTCCTTGAGATATTTATATTTACCCCGCTCGTAAAACTTGCGCAGAGCCTCTACTGTAGTATTCTTATTGCCTTCTTTGGCACGCAAGTAGTACATATAACGAGTAAAGAGTTCGTCCATCGGCGTGCCAGTATTTGGGTGGAAAATCTTACTCGTTACATCTTCTAGGTTCTTCCAATCCTCAATAAACTCGTCCTTTTGGTTTTGGCTTTTATCATTAAAGTATTTATAGAATTGCGCCTTGAAAATGTCGGCGTCAGAAAGTGGCAAACCACGATCATTGAGGGTCGAGAATATCCTTAGCGCCGTATCTTGTGACTCAGCCTCAATTGGTAACAAAATACAGTTACCAAGGATGCGGGCGGGCAGATACGGGAAGTTGGGGATCGCGTTTTCAGCTAGTTCATTAATCTTTTGTTTAAAGAAATCGTAATTTTTTGCGTACTGACTTTTTCCTGTTGCAGATTGTCCGCTGCGCAATAATTCTAAAAACTCGTCCTTGTCATGGTCTGTAGCAACTTCCGAGTTGATCTTGAGCGTATCCTTGTCTACGCGGCCAAATTCATCAATTCTCCACAGACACTTTTCGATCATTGCTCTGGTCGATGTAGAATTAGGATCCTGTGCATTAGCGAATCTATCGTAGAATGCCCTCAAGATAAGCATCAGCGTAGTTAGGCGTTGCTGACCGTCAATAACCTCAAGCTGCCTATTTTCATTCTTAAAGGTAACGATAGAGCCAAGAAAATATTCTTCGTTTTTATCGAATTGGGTGTGGTCATTATTGGGAAATGCGAAAGCCGTTATATCGTCCCACAGCGTTTGGCACTGGTCTTCATCCCACGCATAAGGTCTCTGATAATCTGGTATTAGGAAATCTGCTTTCTTATCTGTTAGCAAATCATGTATGGTTTTTTGGTCTACATTGAGTTTGGACATAGCCCTCCGTAATTTAGAACCTGCTCATATAGATCATACCCCTCCCTCACAATAGTCAAAATTCAACAAAAACCCCAATGTTGGGGGTTTTTGTGTTGGCTCCCGGAGCTGGATTCGAACCAGCAACCTACTCGTTAACAGCGAGTTGCTCTGCCGTTGAGCTATCCGGGAATATCGGATTGAACGCGGGTACTGTACCAAACCGGTTCAGCATTGAGAATACCCTGGAGATATGGTAGGGTGCAGGCGGTTTTTACCTTTACAATTCTATAAAAGGAGACATCCCCGAATGCGATACGATTCCTCACGGGTCGCAATCGGCGACCAGGTCACACGCCTTGCGTCGATGAGCCGGCAGCGGTTTATCGATACATGCTACCGGCTCATCACCCCGAAGCGGGACCCAGGCCGGCCGAACGACAAAGTCTCGCCGCCGTACGGCTTCGGGCCGGCGTGCTTCGCGCGGGTCTGCCAGCAACAGGCCCCCGAATTGAGGCTCGAGATCTTTTTTCGAAGCCTGTTCCTGGCAGGCGGACCACCGTCCACCTACGCGCTCACGAAGCAACGGCGCAGATTCATCGCCGCAGCGATCCATGTCGTGAAGCTCGGCTGCGAGCTGTACGCCGAAATCGCGGAGACGCTCGACCGGATCGAGTGCCCGATACCGAATACCGCGGCAGCGACCAAGAGTCTGCGGTATGAGGTCTTCCAGAAAGCGATCCTGCCGGCCGTGATCGGCTTCGGCGGTATCCTTGGCCATTTGCGGCGGCTGCAGCCCGAATTGCCGATCGACCCCGATCTGGAAGAGCGCTGCGAGCAGCTCGTCGACTTGTGCGAGTGCTACGGCGGAGAACTCATTGGTTGGGCAATCGCCCGGCCATACCCGGACGTATCCGTGGCGGCTCCGGCTGCCAGATCGATTGCGTAATAGTATCAACCCCGATCCTCTCGGGGTTTTTTCTTGCCTTGTGCTAGGATGTAAGCAAGATTGGAGGCTCTCTATGTTCATTCTCTTGCGGTGGCTGATCAACGCGCTGGCATTGCTCTTGGTCGCGTACGTCGTGCCCGGATTCATGGTCGACAACCTCTACGCCGCGCTCGGGGCCGCACTACTGCTCGGTCTCGTGAACGCGATCGTCCGGCCGATCCTGCTGTTGCTTACGCTGCCAGTGAATATCCTGACGCTTGGACTGTTCACGTTCGTGATCAACGCGCTCATGCTGTGGTTCGTCCAAACGGTGATCAAGGGCTTCGACATCACCACGTTCACCGCCGCCCTCATGGGCGCGGTCGTGCTCTGGCTCATCGGACTCGTCACGAACGCCCTTGTCGACGCACGCTGATCCCGACCCCGTGACCGGCCACGGCCTGGGGAGCGTGACCGCCGACCAGATGCGCGCGGTCGACGAGGCGCTCGACCTGCAGGCCGGCCTGTTCCTGGCCGCCTCGGCCGAAGTCGCCGGCCTGCTCATTGCCGAACGGATCCGGACGATGCTGGGCGGCCTGGCCGGCAAGCGCGTGCTCGTGCTGGCTGGCGGCGGGCACAACGGGGCCGACGCCGTAGCGGCAGCGCGCAAGCTCGCGAGCTGGGGCGCCGTGCCGGTGATCCTGCTCTGCCAGGAGCGGTCGGCGGTCAAGCCGTTCACAAGCCAGCAGCTCGACCTGGCCGAGCAGTACGGGATCCGCGTCTTCGATCCGGGCGCGCTCCTGCCCGATACCGACCTCATCCTCGACGGGATGATCGGCTACGGCCTCGAAGGATCCGTGCTCGCCGAACCGGTCCGCGAGCTTATCTTCGCCTGCGGCAAGTACGCCGTACCGAAGCTCGCGGTCGATCTGCCGTCGGGCATGGACGCCACCACAGGCCGGGCGACCACGCCGGCCTTCCGCGCCGACAAAACCATCACGCTCGGTTACCCGAAAACCGGGACATTGAAGCCGTACGCGGCCGCGCTCGTCGGGTCGCTCTGGCTGGCCGACACCGGCATCCCGCCGCGCTGGTGGCAGCGGTACGGCCTCACGGCCCCGGACTTTTCCGCCGCGCCACTTATCCAACTGACCGCCGCCTGATTCGTGGGTACAATACCCGCATGGAACAGTCCTTCGACGTGATCGTGATCGGTGGCGGAGCGGCCGGTTTGGCTGCGGCGCGCGGCGCGGCGGCCGAAGGGGCGCGGGTCGCGCTGGTGGAACGCGACCGCCACCTTGGCGGCGAGTGCCCGAACACGGCCTGCGTACCCACCCAGGCGCTCCTGCGGGTTGCCCGAATCCATTCCTTGGCAGCCCACGCCGACCAGTTCGGTCTGGGCGCCTACGACGCCCCGGTCGACTACCGCAAGGTCAAGGCGTACAAAGACCACGTCGTCGCCCAGACCGCCGCCCGCCACATGACCGCCGACACCCTGCGGGGCGAGGGCGTCACGTTAGTACACGGCGCAGCCTCGTTCGTCGATATCCATACGCTTGAAGTAGGGACGGTACGGCTTGCCGGCCGGCAGTTCGTGATCGCCACCGGCAGCCGGTGCCAGGCACCGCCGGTCGACGGCCTGGCTACGACGCCGTTCCTGACCCATCGCGAGATGCTTGAGCTCGACCACGTACCTGATTCTCTCCTGGTGCTTGGTGGCGGACCGGTCGGGGTCGAGTTCGCCCAGCTCATGGCGACGTTCGGCTGCGACGTCACCGTCTTGGAATACGGGCCGCAGCTCCTGGGGCACGAAGACGAGGACGTAGCGGCGCTCATCCGCAGCCAGCTTGAGGGCTTCGGCGTCACGGTGCGTACCGGCTTCAAGGCGACGGCCGCGCGCGGTACCACCGACGCGGTGACCGTCACGGGCGAAGGCGGCGATGGCAAGCGCGCGTATACGGCCACGAAGCTGCTCGTCGCGGCCGGCATGGCCCCGAACGTCGAAGGATTAGAGCTGGAACGGATCGGCGTCGCAATCGAAAAGGGCGGTATTACGACCGACCAGCACCTGCGTACGTCGGTGCCGCACATCTGGGCGGTCGGCGACGTGACGACGCTGCCCAGGTTCACGAGCACCGCCCACTACGAAGGCATGATCGTCGCGCACAACCTGACGCACCCGCAGAAACGGTCGGTCGACCTGCGCGTCCTGCCGCGGGCGCTCGCGACCGACCCTGAGATCGCGGCAGTCGGGAGCACCGAGGCGGAACTGCGCGCCGCCGGTCGGGCGATCGCCGTCGGACGGGCCGACATCGCGACGCTCGGCCGGGCGCTCATCGACCAAGCACCGGCCGGGTTCGTGAAACTCGTCGCCGACCAACAGACCGGCAAGATCCTGGGATGCGCTATCGCCTCGCCGCACGCGGGGGAACTCATCCACGAAGTCGCACTCGCGATGAAACTCGGCGCCCCTGTCCATGCTATCCCGGAACTCGTCCACGCGTTCCCGTCGTACGCCGAGGCGGTCGCGGTCGCCGCGGCCGATGCCGCCAGCCAATGCGATGCCTAGCCCGATTTACACGAAAACCGGCGATACTGGCACGTCCGGCCTGCTCGACGACGGGCGGCGGTCGAAAGCCGATCCCGTATTCGACGCGATCGGTACGGTCGACGAAGTGAACGCCTTGCTTGGTTGGTGCCACACGCTCGCCCAAAAGCCGTACGCGTCCGTCATCCGTCACCTGCAGGCCGACCTGTTCGTGATCGGGGCATCGCTCGCTGACCCCGACGGCGGCCTCCCGGCGGTCGGCGAGGAGCGGATCGGTGAGCTCGAACAGCTCATTGACACCTGGTGGGCTACCGCGCCGCCGCTCACCCGGTTCGTCCTGCCGGGCGGCCATCCGCTGGCAGCAGCGCTCCACGTCGCCCGAGCCACGGCCCGGCGGGCGGAGCGGACCGTGGTCGCGCTCGCTGCCACCAGCCCCGTCGCACCGACGACGCTCCGCTACCTCAACCGCCTGTCGGACGCGCTCTTCGCAGCCGCGCGGGCCGTCAATGCCGAGCAGGGCGTCCGCGAACCCGTCTGGATCCCGCGCCATGGGTAAACCGCTGCTCGCGGGTTTCCTGTCAGCCCTCGGCGCCCTGGCTTGCCTGGCGCTCGGCGCGTACGTAGTCGCCAACTGGGGCGGGCCGCTCGACCGTCCGTTTTTGGCCGAACGTCCCGGCCTGGCGCAGCCGGCGGCGGTGCCGACGACCGTCCGCGTACCGGCGCAAGGCGTCGCGCCGACGGCAGTACCGATCCTTATGTACCACTACGTCCGAACCGTATCCCAAGCCGATGACCCGCTCGGCTACGATCTGTCGGTAACGCCCGACCTGTTCGCCCGGCAGCTGGACGCGCTGGCGACGGCCGGGTATACCGCGGTCACGCCGGCCCAGTTCCTGACCGGCCGCATCCCGGCAAAGAGCGTCATCCTCTCGTTCGACGACGGCTACACCGACTTGTTCAGCGCTGTCTACCCGGCGCTCGCGGCGCGCGGGATGACAGCGGTCGCCTTCGTCATCACTGGCAAGCTCGATGATCCCGACGGCCGGTACCTGACCCGGACGCAGGTGAAGGCGCTCGCTGACGCAGGCATCGAGATCGGCTCCCACACGGTGAGCCACCTCAACCTGGCCACCGCACCGCCGCAGCGGGTACGCGACGAGCTGCTCGTCAGCCGCCAGGTGCTCGAACAGCTGACCGGCAGACCTGTCACGGCCGTGAGTTATCCGTCGGGCAAGGTGACCGACGAGGTCGCCCGCACGGCCGACTACGTTGGGTACACGTTCGGGGTCACCACCGTGTCCGGAGTAGCGACACCGGACTCGGTCCGCTTGCTCTTGCCACGCATCCGTGTCCGGGGAAGCGAATCGCCCGACGAGCTGCTGGCCGCGCTCGCCCGGTCCGCCGCTGACGAGACCGATGTGCTGCCAGGCGTGTCAGACCCGCTCGAACCCTAAGAGACGGGTACGCCCTAGCGCGATCACCACAGCCGCGACCGCTGCGAGCGCAAGTGATGTCCACTGCGCGGGCGATACTATGCCGACGGTCGACGGCTCGTTGATCCGCCAGTGCTCCACGACGAAACGTGTCACACTGACCGCGGCCAGGAACCAAAAGAACCGTTCACCGCGGAAGACGGCCCGGCGTTCCAGTACAAGCAGTCCGGCAAGCACGGCCGCATTGAGCGCTGCGTCGTAGAGGAAGACCGGATGAAAGTACGCGGCACCGGCGTACAATACCGGGCGGGCAGCCGGCTCGACGAACATCTTCCAAGGCACCGCGGTCGGGTAGCCGAGTATCTCCGCGTTCGTGAAGTTGCCGAACCGGCCCAGGACCATACCGAAGAGCAGCGCCGGCACCGCCGCGTCAACGAGCCGCCACGGGTCGATGCCCAGCACAGTGCAGGCCGCAGCCGCTCCTAGGAACCCGCCAAGAAGCATGCCGTGGACCGATAGGCCTCCGGTGGCAACGTGCAGGATTTCAGCGGCGTGGCCGCTGTAATACGGCAGGTTCTCGAGGACATAGACAAGCCGGGCGCCGACGAGACCCATGAGCGTCGCGGCGATCAGTGCGGATTCTGCCGTGCCGGCAGGCAGCCCGGCACGCTTGGCGCGCGCGATCGTCCAGGGCAGGCCGAGCGCCAGGGCAAGCATGCCGAAGAGGCCGTACCAGTGTACGGCAACCGGGCCGAGCCGGAACGCCACCGGATCGACGTGGAGCGAGCCCGCGAACGCGAGGCGCAGGAACAGTCCGAGCGCCGTAAGCCCGAGGAGTGCTGCCACCATGAGGCCAGCGGCAGAGGGACGGACGCGCGGCATGGTCGGCTTAGCGCAGGTAGTCGCGCAGTTTCTGGGCGGTTTCGTGCTTGCGCAGTTTCTGGAGCGCCTTGGCTTCGATCTGACGGATCCGCTCGCGCGTCACGCCGAATTCCTTGCCGACTTCTTCCAGGGTATGCGTCTTGCCGTCCTCGAGCCCGAACCGCATCTTGAGGATCTTCTGTTCGCGGGCGCCCAGGTAACCCAGGAATTCGTCGACGTGGCCTTTGAGGAGCTCGTAGATCGCGGTCTCTTCGGGCGACAGGCTTTCCTTGTCCTGCAGGAAGTCGCCGAGCGTCGAGTCTTCTTCCTCGCCGACCGGCGCCTCGAGGCTGACCGTTTCCTGACTGATCTTGAGGATATGCTCGACTTTGTCGACGCCCATGCCCATCTCGGCGGCGATCTCTTCCGGCAACGGTGCCCGGCCAAGGTCCTGGACCAGCTGGCGCTGGATACGGATGAGTTTGTTGATAAGTTCGACCATGTGGACGGGGATGCGGATCGTCCGGGCCTGGTCGGCGATGGCGCGGGTGATCGCCTGGCGGATCCACCAGGTGGCGTAGGTCGAGAACTTGAAACCCTTGCGGTAATTGAACTTTTCGACCGCCCGCAAGAGGCCGGCATTGCCTTCTTGGATAAGGTCGAGCAGCGTCAGGCCGCGGCCGATGTACTTCTTAGCGATCGAGACGACCAGACGCAGGTTCGCCTCGGCGAGTTTCTTCTTGGCGACCCGGTCGCCCATCTCGATCTTTTTGGCGAGCATAACCTCGTCGGCGGCAGTGAGCAGCGGGATACTGCCGATCTCGCGCAGGTACATCCGGACTGAATCGTCGGCGATCTCGCTGATGTCGCTTTGTTCGAGCATCTGCTTCTTTTTCTTTTTTTCCTCGGTCGTGAGCGGCGCGATCGACAGCAGGCGGCGGACGGCCTCGCGCACCTCGATGCCCTGCTCGGCGAAGAACGCGAGCAGTTCGTCGACCATCGTCACCTGGGTCTCGATGTCCGGGATAGTCTGGAGGATTTCCTGGTAGGTGACGAACCCGTGCCGCTGGCCTTTTTTGACCAACTGGATCACCGGCTCGGGAAAGTCGAGGTTGAGCTCGGGCTTCTTGGCGATGGGTTTACGCTTTGGCATCGTGTGGTTTCAACATGGCTTGCAGCTCGGTCATCAACGTTTTCACCTGCGTCCGGTCGCCGGTCGCCTCGGCGGCGGCGATCCTGGCTGCCATCGACCGCTTAAGCTCCTCGCGTTCGCCCGACCGGAGCCGGTCGGCGAGCTCGCCCGCGACCGCCGTGGGATCGATTCCCTCGGCGATCCAGTGTTCGGTGTCGGCGACCAGGGCCGTGACGGCAAGTTGGTCTTCCCGGGAGGACTGACGGTGGATCGATGTCAAAAAATCCGCAGCTGTCTGCGTAGGGCCAGTATAGCATGCCGCCATCGTCTTGGATAGCCGCGCGGCGAAGCTGCCGGCCGGCAACTGCGCTGCGCTCGGCTCATTTGCGGACAGAAGCCCAGGACGGACAAGGAGTAGGCCGAGCAGGCGTTCGACGATCGGGCGCGGTTCGGCCGGCGCAGGAATCGGCGGGGCAGCGGTCTGTCCGGCAGCTGCGGCCGGCGCGGGCGAGCGGGCGAGCGCGTCGAGGATCGCCTGCTCGGGTACGGCGAGCGAGCGGGCCAGCTCGCCGACCGCATGGGCCTGCTCGACCGGGTCGACGATCGCACGGATATGCGGGAGTACGGCCCGGGCGACCAGTTTTTTAGCCGTGCCGTCGGCCGTGCCGAACCGGGCGCACATGCTGTCGATGAGCCAGCGCATCGCCGGACGGGCCGCCCCGATCGCCTGCTGCCACAGCTTCGGGTCGCGTTCGATCGCCTCGCCCGCGTCCTTCAACCCGTCGGGCATCGTCACCACCTTGACCGACAGCTCGGCGGCTGCGGCGAGCGCCACCGCTTTCTCGGCCGCTGTCTGGCCGGCTGCATCCGCATCGAACGCAAGGAGCAGCTTCGGCGCGTACCGGCGCACCGCCTTCAGGTGGTCGGCGGTCAACGCGGTGCCCGACGAGGCGACGGCCAACCGGACACCCACTTGATGCGAAAGTACCACGTCCATCTGACCCTCGAGCAGGATCGCCACTTGGTACTGCCGGATCGCGTCCTTGCCTTCGTACAAGCCGTAGACGGCCTTGCTCTTCTTGAAAATCGGCGTTTCCGGGGTATTCAAGTACTTCGGCGCGTCCGGCACGTCGTCGATCAGCCGGCCGGTGAAACCGAGCACATGGCCGAGCGGATCACGGATCGGGAACATGACGCGGGATCGGAACCGTTCCGGATGGCCGGCCAGATTAAGGTCGGCCGGCCGGAATCCCTGCTTCGCGAGCCACGGCCCCAGGCCGCCCGCAGCCGGGGCGAACCCGATCTGGAAGGTGTCGATGGTCGCCGGGGCGACCTTGCGTCCGGCAAGGTAGCTACGTGCCGGGGCGCCGGCGTCCGTCGCCGTCAGGATATGGTGGAAGAACGCTGCCGTCGCAGCGTTCAGGCGGTAGAGTTGGGTTTTCTCGTCCTTGTCCCGCTGCTCGGCCATGGTCTGCGGCCGGAGTTCGATGTTAGCCCGGTCGGCAAGCAGCCGCAGCGCCTCGGGAAAGGTGAGCCCCTCGGCTTTCTGCAGGAACGTGATCACGTCGCCCGCCTCGCCGCAGCCGAAGCATTTGAAGCTCTGGCGTTCGGGGTGAACCATGAAAGACGGCGAGCGTTCACGGTGGAACGGGCAGAGGCCCTTGAAGTTCGTGCCGGACCGTTTCAGGGGGAGGTACTGCGTAATCAGGTCGACGATATCGATCCGGTCTTTGACCTCTTGGACTTGGGAATCGGCCATGCGCCACCGCCTTGACGAAGCTCGTTGAGTATCTATACAAACAGGCAAGCTGACAAGGCTGGAGGTACCCGTGAGCGAGACAACCGTCCCGACCGCCGACGAGAGCGACGCCCCGTTCCTGTCGGTCTTCGATACGCCGCCGCTTACCGGCCCCGAGCCGGCAGTCGTGCCGGAAGCAGCCGAGGCGCCCATGCCGGCAGAACCGGCCGACGGCACGCCGTTCGACCCGCGCGAGCTCGTGGCGGAGTTCCGGGCCAAAGCCGCAGCCGAACGCGAGGAACAGGAGCGGATCGAGCGCGAATTACAGGCCAAGCTCGTAGAGCTGACCCGTTTGCGCCGCGCCCACCGTGACCACGCCGAGGCGCTGTCGGCGCTCGCGCTCACTGAAACCGAGGCCCGCCACTTTCCCGAACGCCTGGCCCGCCTGCGCTCGCTTATCACGGGCATGGAGCCACTGGTACCCGAGCTCAAGGAACGAGGCTTCGCGCTGGAGACGCAGACGGCCCGCACCGAACAGACGGCCGGCGAACTCGAACAGTTCCTGGCCGACCTGGCCACGCAGCGGGACGCCATGGTCGCTGAGTTCGGCGGCGGTGAGCTCGGGACACAGCGGTTCGGCGAGGTCGAGCTCCGCACCCAGCGCGCGATCGAACGGGAGCAGGCCGCACGCACCCGGACCGACGAACTCTACGGCGCCTGGAAACGGGATGTGTTGGGCATCATCCAAGAACCGGCCAAGGAAGTCGGCTTATCCGTCGATCCTGAGACGCTCCAGTCGAGCGAACTCGAGTTGTTGGCCGACCGGATCCGGACGAAGTACCAGGATCTGGAAGCGCTGGGCGGCAAGGCGGCAACCGTGATCGACCAGCTCGACCGGACCGGCAGCGAGATCGACACCTTACTCGCTGACCGCCGGATCACCGACCGGCTGACCGCCGAGGAAACCGCGGTCGACGCCGCACGGAACACGGTCGCCGACTGCGTCGTCGCCCTGCATGGCATCACCGAACGGACGCCGACGGAATTGCTCCTGCGCCGGGCAGCGGGCACGTTCTTCGATATCGCGCTCGACCAGGTGCTCGCGAGCGGCGAGCGCACCCAAACTGCCGGCACGACCGCGACCGGCCTGGCCAAGTCGCTCACCGGCGCGCTCCAGAAAATGACGCAGCAGCCGGCCGTCGACCTGGTCCGTCTGGCCGCGCACATGAAGGCCCAGCTGGCGCTGCAGCAGACGAAAAAGCCGGCGCTCACGCCGGCGATCCGCGGCTACAACGACCTGTTGTCATTCGCGCTGCTCGTCGGCCTGGCCGGCGACCCGAAGCAAGCGCTCGAACCGTTCCGCATCGAGCACGCCCAGTTGGGCGGCACCCCGGAACAGGCTGGGCGGTACCTCACAAGCCGGACGGAGCCGTTCCTGGGTGTCTACCAACTGCTCTTAGCGGCACGCGAGGCGCGGGAACGGGTACGGAACCTGCACAGCCCGGAGCCGTGGCCGGCCTGGCTGGCGCTGTCCTGCGAGGCGGTGGCCGGCGTCGTGCCGGCCGGCACGCTCGAGCAGGCGCGGGCCAAGGATCTGATCGGCGAACTCGCTGCCGCGCTCGGCAAGCATATCGCCGGACAGCAGAAGCAGGCCGACCAAGCGGTCGCGCAGGCGCGGCAGCGGCTGGCCGAGCTCGCCCGCACCCAGCTGGATCTCACGCGGGACTACGAGGAAAGCCAGGCCGACGTGAAAGCCGCGCTCGCCGCGCTCGCCCTGGTCGACGACGCCATGGAACTCGTGAACGAGCTCGAGCGGCTCGCCGGGCAGCAACAGGGCTTCGGCCTCTTGCCGCTCGCCCGCGGCAATCCCCGGCAGCACGAAGAAATCGAGCGGCGGTCGAAGCTCCTCCTCCTCAAACTCCCGGATCTGCGCCGGGCCGCCGAACTCGTCTCGCTCGACCTCGGCCAGGTCGACGTGACCGATCCCGGCAAATTGAAACCGCAGTTCGACGCCTTCAAGCGGCAACTCGAACAACTCGTGAGCCAGCAGCGCCTCGAACAGGAACGCCGGCACACGGCGCTCGGCACGCTGGTCGGGCTCTTCGATCAAGTCATCCTCGGCGACAAATCGTTCGACCAGGCGATCCGTTCGTCCTGGCTCACGAAAGACGCGAGCGAGGAGTTGTACGCCCAGTACCGGAACGTCGAACAGACGTTCCGCCAGGCGATCCAGACCTACGGCTTACGGCAGCGCCCGACGCCGAGCGCCTAGGCGTCAGCCTGTTTGAAATCGAGCGAGCAGGAATTGATGCAGTAGCGTTTGCCGCCGCGGTCGCGCGGACCGTCGTCGAACACGTGGCCCAGATGCGCGCCGCAGTGCTTGCACCGCACCTCGGTTCGGTGCATCCCGTGGGTATCGTCCGGAACCAATTCGATGTTCGCTAAGTTCGCAGGCTCGGTGAAACTCGGCCAGCCGGTGCCGGAATCGAACTTCGTGTCGGATCCGAACAACTCGTGTCCGCACACCTTGCAGGCATACATACCACGTTCGTGATGCGAGTAGTACTTTCCTGTGAACGGCGCTTCGGTGCCGGCGCTCTGGGTAATCTCGTACTCCTCGGGCGTCAGCTTCTCGGTCAGCTTTTTCTTTTCGGCTTCATCCATAGAGGCTCCTTTGGATTATCGGACTTCGCTGCCGGCTGGCAATTCACGGGCGGGATGCAGGAGGACCGGCAGATCGTTCGCATCGCCGGCCGCCAGGATCATCCCTTGGCTCTCAACACCTCGGATCGTCCGTGGTTCGAGATTCGTAAGGATCGGCATCTGTTTCCCGATAAGCTCGCCCGGTTCGGAAATGATCGGCGCGATACCGGCCACGATCTGCCGGGGCGCTTCCTCGCCCAGATCAACCATGAGCTTCAGCAACGTATCCGCACCCTCGATCCGCTCGGCACCTACCACGGTACCGATCCGGATGTCGAGTTTCGCGAAGTCGTCGTACGTGATCATGCTATGTCCTTTCCGCGTACGCCGCTGCCTTTCGTGCGTTTGCTGCGGGCATCCAGCGTCTGCTCGTAGTACGCAAGGTAGTCGTCGACCGGTACCCGCGCGATCAACTGGCCGATAAGCTCGAGCGGTATGTCGTCGAGTCGCTTGAACCGCACGCACGACTTACCCATCCGGAGCGGCTTGCCGGTCTTCGTCCACTCCTGCTCAAACCAGCGCTTCGTCGGTTCGTGGCTGTACACGCTCATAAGGTACAGGCTGTACCCGTGCCGCTGTACGGCCAGACCGGCCAGCTCGAGCGGCTGGCCGTTGTACGTATCCGGATACCGGGCAAGCGGGACCGTGTACGCGATCATGCCCCAGCGCATGCCTTCCTCGTATCCCTTGGGCAGGTGCCGCAGGATCGCTCCGCGCACCGCCGCGACGGTGTCGCGCTGCTCGTCGGATAACTCGGCCAGGTAGTCGTCGACCGTAGCCGCGTCGCTATGCGCCATGCGCACCGCCGAACTCCTTGGCGACGAACTCGTTCACCTTGCCCATATTGACGTGGCAGTAGCCGCCAGGATTTTTCGCGAGGTACTGCTGGTGGTAGTCCTCGGCCTTCCAAAAAGTGCCGGCCGGTTCGATCGCCGTCGTGATCGGCTCCGCGTACAAGCCGGATGCCGACAACTCGGCCTTGGACGCCTCGGCGTCGCGGCACTGCTCGTCGGAATGGTAAAAGATCACCGACCGGTACTGCGTCCCGACATCGTTGCCCTGCCGGTTGCCTTGCGTCGGGTTGTGGATGAGCCAGAACAGCTCGAGCAGCTGGCGGTAGCTGACGGCTGCCGGATCGAACGTCACCTGCACCACCTCGACATGGCCGGTCGTGTCGGTGAGCACGTCCTCGTAGCTCGGGGCCTCGGTCGAGCCGCCCATGTAGCCGGCCTCGGTTTTGAGGATGCCCGGCAGCTTTTTGGCCGCCGCTTCCGTCCCCCAAAAACACCCTGCACCGAAGGTTGCCAGTTGTGGTTGTGTCATGGCGCAAGGGTAGCTGTTCCGCCGGCGTCTTTCCAGTTCCACCACTTGAGCTTCTCGGAATCCCGACCGCCCTCGGCGTAATAGACAGCGCAGCGAAAGACGTACAGCAAGCAACGGTCCTGAACGGCTCCGGCGAACGCGTTGGATTCGTCGTAGAGCGCTTGAGGATCTTTGCCTTTGAGATCATCGACGGATTCGATGCCGATATCGTGCAGATCCTGCGCGATCGATGTACCGACGCCCGGAATGACGAGCAGCCGCTTACGCGCCTGGCTGGTCTGCCGGATCACGGATGCCTTCCCAGGTCGGACCGACGTAGGCGAACCGCGGCACGGCGCCGGGATCGTGCTTGCCAACGGTCGCTTTCGTGGTCGGATCGACGTAGCAGTAGAAGTTCTCGTAGGTACGGACCGAGATGCGCGGACCGGTTTTCTGCTCGTCGAGTTCCAAACCGATATAGATCACGACCTTGCGGTTGTCGTCGTTCGCGTCCTTGCCGAGGCCGAGTACCATATACATCGGCCCCTTGAAATGGCGGTAGACACCGGCCTTGAACTCACCGTAGTCCATCACGCCTCCGCACCCTGGCACTCCCTGATCCGGAAGATGACGATATCCTCAATGAGGTCGTACGGGATCGGTTCGTCGATCTGGAACCGGATCGAGCCCTTGGCGAATTTGTACGGGGCCAACCGGCTCGCGAACGCCGCTGTCCCCGACGGGGTCGGGTAGAGGCCGATATGGTGCGTGAACGCCGCGAAGTGAACAAGGTTTTTGCCGTCGAGCTTGAACGTCGGCATCCCGTAGCTGATCGCTTCGGCCGCCGTCGGCGCCAGGCGGCGGACGATCGTCCGGATTCGCTCCAAGACCGGCTGCGCTGCGGGTTGGGCGGCTGCGATGTATGTGTCGATCGTCGTGAATGCAGCCTGTGTCATGGCTCGTGTGGATTTCTGGCGGAAGGGGAGGGATTCGAACCCTCGAGACCCTTGCGGGCCTACGCGCTTTCCAAGCGCGCGCACTCGGCCACTATGCGACCCTTCCAGGCCCCTCTTAGGAGAGGTGCGCCGAGACCAACTTGGTCATTTCGAACATGTTGACGACAGCCTTGCCGTCGAACACGGCCTTTAACGCATCGTCGGCATTGATGTTGCGCTTGTTGGTCGGATCCTGCAGGTTGTGCGCCTTGATGTATTCCCAGATCTTCTTGGTCACCTCGGAGCGCGGCATCGGCCCTGCGCCGACGACTGCTGCTAATGTCTCGCTGACGTTTACCGGTTTCTGCAGTGCGTTTCCTGCCATAGGTACCTCGCGTTTTGTGGCTACTTTGGGCTATCTAACCATATCTTGCGCGGAGCAGACAGAGGGAAGCGGCTTACTTCTTCCGGTCGAGCCGGTCGAGGCCCAGGCCCTTCACGCCGAAGTAGACCACCGACGCCACCACCAAAAAGTCGATGAGCACGCTCAACAGGTCGCCGTACTTGAGCGTCGCCGAGCCCATCTGGACCGACGCCGCCCGCAGGCCGCCGGCCGAGCCGAGCAGGATCCCGAGGATCGGATTGACGATGTCGTCGACCAGCGCCGTGACGACCTTCGCCACGGAACCGCCGAGGATAAAACCGACCGCCAAACCGACCACGCCCTGCTCCCGGATAAATTCTACAAACCCTTTCATGCGAATCCTTCCGCGCGCGCCTGTACGCGCCGCAACCCTCCGATACTGGCCGGATTGTAGCAGACGTACGATTGGCGGAGAGGGTGGGATTCGAACCCACGAGACGCTTACGCGCCTAACGGTTTTCAAGACCGCCGCCTTCAACCGCTCGGCCACCTCTCCCTCACGCAGGAGTGTACCTGCGGCGGACAACCGCTGTCGAGGCGAGCTGGTATACTGGATGCATCATGGCATCGACGAAACGCACGAAACCGGCGGCAGCGGTCGACGAACTCTCGGCCGGGGCGGCGGACACCTCGCGGATCGCCTGGGAAGCGCCCGCATTCGCGTACTACGAAAAGTCATGGCTGTGGATTGCCGGGGCGACTGTGGTAGGGCTCGCGTTCGCCGGCGTGTTCCTGTGGCTCAAAGATTACTCGGCGCTCGCGGTGGCGGTGGTGGGTACCGCCGTCTTTATCCAGCAGGCGCGCAAGCGGCCCGACGATATCCGCTACACCGTGGACGCAACCGGCTTCACGGCGGGCGCGACCGTCTATGCGTGGTCGCAGCTCAAGTCCTTCTGGCTCATCGATGAGCCGCGCGGCGGTCACTTATACCTGGAAACCACCAATCGGTTGCTGCCGATCCGCACGGTCCATCTGGCTAATGTCGAGCCGGCCGAGGTGCGAGCCCGGCTCGCCCAACACCTGCCCGAACGCACGACCCGCGGCGAGGAGCTGGCCGACCGCTTTCTGCGCTTCATCCGCTTTTGACGCGTCGCGGCCGGGTTGTCCGGAAGGTGCGGCGCAGCTAGCATAGGCCGTACGATGACACCGTATCCGATCGCTGTCCTAGGAACCGGCTACGTCGGGCTCGTGCAGGCCGCCTGTCTGGCCGAGCTCGGCCACCGTGTCGTCGGCATCGACATCGACGCGGCGAAGGTGGAAAGTCTCAACCGGGGCGCCAGTCCGATCCATGAACCAGGTCTCGCCGAACTCCTGCGCATAAACCGCGACAAGGGCAGCCTGCGGTTCACGACCGACATCGCCGACGGGATCCGCGAGGCAGCGGCAGTGTTCATTGCGGTCGGCACCCCGAGCCTGCCCGACGGCAGCGCCGACCTCCGCTATATCGACCAGGCCGCTCAGTCGGTCGGCGAGGCGCTCGAACGCTCGGGCCGGCAGCCGCCGCCGGTCGTCGCGATCAAGAGCACGGTGCCCGTCGGCACCGGGGACCGCGTCGAGGCGATCCTGCGCCGCACCGCTGGCAACGCGGTGCGGGTCGTGAACAATCCCGAATTCCTGCGCGAGGGCTCCGCCGTCGATGATTTCCTCCGTCCCGACCGAATCGTGCTTGGCACGGACGACGTCACAGCCCTCGAGCTCCTGGCCGGCATCTACGCCCCGCTCAACGCTCCCGTCGTCGCCAGCGACCGCCGGACCGCCGAGCTCACGAAGTACGCCGCCAACGCCTACCTTGCCACGCAAATCAGCTTTATCAATTCGATCGCCGAACTGGCGGAATCGGTCGGCGCCGATGTCACGAAAGTGAGCGAGGGCATGCGCCTGGACAGCCGCATCGGGCGGCGGGCAAGCCTGCACGCCGGTGTCGGCTACGGCGGTTCGTGCTTCCCCAAAGACGTCCGCGCGCTCATCAGCATGGCCCGTGGGGCCGGTGTCGGATCCGGCCTGCTCGACGCCGTCGAGGCAGTCAACTTCAGCCAACGGCGCCGGCTGGTCGAACAGGCCTCGGCGCTCGTCCCGTCGCTCAACGGTGCGACAGTCGCTGTTTGGGGACTAGCCTTCAAGGCGAACACCGACGACGTCCGCGAGGCGCCGGCGCTCGATATCATTCCCGACCTTGTCCGGCGCGGCGCGAAGGTCCGCGCGTATGACCCGATCGCAGCCAGTCAGGCCAAGCCAAAGTTGCCGGACATCGAATTTGCCGCCGACGCCTACGCAGCAGCCAGCGGCGCAGACCTGCTGGTCATCCTGACCGAATGGGAGGAGTTCCGCTCGGCCGATCTTGGGCGTCTGAAAGACGTCTTGGCCGTACCTCGGGTCGTCGACGGCCGCAACTTGTACGATCCTGCTCGGATGCGCGAACTCGGTTTCACGTACCTGTCGGTCGGGCGGGCAGCGGTCGCCGCCGCAGCGCTCACGCCAACCGCGTAATACGCAAGGAGTACCATGTCCGAACCGTCGGTCCCCGATCTGATCGCGCTCGAAGCCGTTCGGCAACGCGACGAGTTATGCCTCATCGCGAGCGAAAACTACGTGAGCCAAGGCGTACTTGATGCGCTCGGCAGCGTCTTTACGAACAAGTACGCCGAGGGCTATCCCGGCAAACGCTACTACGGCGGCCAGACCTACACCGACCAGCTCGAGCAGCTCACGATCGACCGCGCCAAAACGCTCTTCCGCGCCGACCACGCCAACGTCCAGCCCTTGTCGGGCGCACCGGCCAACGTCGCCGTCTACTTCGCCTGGCTCGAGCCTGGCGATACGGTCCTGGGCATGGATTTGAGCCATGGCGGCCACCTGACGCACGGGGCGCCGGTTACGTACATGAGCAAGCTCTATCGCTTCGTGCGGTACGGGATGAAGGACGTGGCGACGGGCGAGATCGATTACGACGAGCTCGAGGCGGTTGCCAACAAAGAACAGCCCAAGATCATCCTAGCGGGCTTTTCCGCTTACCCGCGGACGATCGATTACGCCCGGATCGCTGCCATCGCCAAGGACGTAGGCGCGGTGGCGATGGCCGACATGGCCCACATCGCCGGTTTCATCGCCGCCGGCTTGTTCGACAACCCGCTCGACCACGGCTTCCACGTCATGACGACCACTACGCACAAGACGCTCCGCGGCCCGCGCGGTGGCCTTATCCTGTCAAAGGGCACCGTCGGCAACCCGCTTAAGGCACCAGAGAAAACGATCGAAAACCTACCAACCCTCATCGACCGCGCCGTCTTCCCTGGCTTCCAGGGCGGGCCGCACATGAACGCCGTCGCGGGCATCGCCGTCGCTTTAGGCGAGGCGCAGACCGACGAGTACAAAACCTACGCCGCGCAGACACTTGCGAATGCGAAGCGCATGGCCCAGCAATTCCTGGCCAGCGGCGCGAACTTGGTCACTGGCGGCACCGACAACCACCTCATGGTAATCGACTGTCTCAAATCCTGGGGGATCGACGGGCGGGAGGCCGAGCGGATCTTCGACACGATCGGGGTGAGCACCAGCAAGAGCACGATCCCGGACGATCCGAGCCCGCCCTTCAAGCCGAGCGGACTCCGCTTGGGTACACCCGCGATCACGACGCGGGGATTCAAAGAAGCGCAGGTTGATACGCTCGTCGCCTTCATGCTTGATGCGGTCAAGCAGCGCGACGACGCCTCGGCGCTTGCCGCGATCAAGACCCAGGTTGCCGCCCTGGCCCGCGCCTTTCCGCCGCCTACGGCCGACTAAGCTGCGGTTGCCCTTCCCGCGCGCGTCCCGTATGCTCCGGCCAGAAACGAGGCCGATGCAACGGATCGACGGAACCCAGATCGCAGCAGGCGTCGCCCAGGACTTGGCAGCGCGCGTCCGCGCCCTTGCGGCAACAGGCGTGACACCGAGGCTGGCTATTCTTGTGGTGGGCGACGAGCCGCGGACACGGCGCTACGTCGCCGCCAAGGAACGGAAGGCCGCCGAGCTTGGGATCGCGGTCACGGCCGTGCGGCTAGACGCAGGCAATGCAAGCAGCGTCGAACACATGCTTAGCAGTGCGATCGAACGGCTGAACGGCGACTCGGCAATCCACGGAATCATCCTCCAGCTACCTATTCCGGTGCCTGGCATCGACGAACAGGAGCTCATCGACCGGATCGTGCCTGCCAAGGACGTCGACGGCCTGACGAGCGTCAGCCAGGCCGCGCTTGAGGCTGGCCGCGAACTATTCGTGCCAGCGACACCGCAAGGCATCCTGCGCTTGCTTGCCGCCTACAAGTTGCCGATCGCCGACACGCGGATCGCTGTCGTCGGTCAGGGCCGACTCGTCGGCCGGCCGCTCGCAGCCATGCTCCGCTCGCGCGGCGCCGACGTGGTCCCGGCCGACTCGAAGACAGCTGATTTGGCTGCCGTCACACGAGGTGCCGCGATCGTCGTGAGCGCTGTCGGCCGGGCAGGGCTCATCACCGACGCCATGGTTGATCCGGGTGCGGTCCTGATCGACGTCGGGTTGTCCGAACAAGATGGCGTCCTGCAGGGCGACATTACCGAGGCCGCGAAGGACACCGCGGCGCTCGCAACGCCGGTCGTGGGCGGCGTCGGGCCGATGACCGTCATTTCGCTGCTCGCCAACGTCGTGTTGGCCGCCGAGCTTGCAGCGGTGCGCTCGGCATGACGCTCGCGATCCTTATTCCCGCATACAATGAAGCACCGGTGATCGGCGACGTCGTCCGCGCGCTACCCGCAACACTCGGCGGCATCGGCCGGATCGACCGGATCGTGGTCGACGACGGCTCGCGCGACGGCACCGCAGCCGAAGCTCGGAATGCCGGTGCGACCGTACTCCGCCACCCCGTCAACCGCGGCGTCGGCGTCGCCACGGCCACCGGCTTGGCAGCGGCGCGGCAGCTCGATACCGACCTTGTCGTGACGATGGACGCCGACGGTCAGCACGATCCCGCCGACCTGCCCCGCCTACTCGCACCGCTCATCGCAGGCCAGGCCGACCTTGTCGTCGGTACCCGGCTCTTGGAGCCGGCCGGCATGCCGGCCATCCGCCGGATCGGGAACCAGCTCATGAACGCTATCCTGCACGTCGGATGGGGGATCGAAACGACCGACTCCCAGTCCGGCTACCGCGCCTACAGCCGTAGCGCGGTGCAGCGGCTACACCTGACCACCGGCGGCTTCGAGATCTGCACCGAAATCCTGTACGCGGCCAAGCAGGCCGGGCTGACGCTTGCCGAGGTGCCGGTCAAAACGATCTATACCGACTATTCGAAAGCCAAGGGGCAGAACCCTATTACGGCCGTCGTGACGTTCCTGCGGTTCGCGACCCGCGTCATCATAGGAGACCGATGATCGCCCAAGCCATCGCCGCCTTTTTCGCGGCCCTTGTTCTCGTGAAATCGTTTGACGATTTCCGGCGGCGGCGCGAGCCGTTGCCCGTCTTCCTGTTCTGGCTCGCAGCCTGGCTCGGCGTTCTCGTGATGGCGTTCTTTCCCGGGGTCACGTTTTGGGTCCGCGACCATATCCTGGGGCCGCAGGCCGGCGTGGGCACGATCCTGGGAATCGGCAATATTTTCCTCTTGTTCCTCTCCTACCGTATCTACGTGAAAGCGGACCGGACCGAACGGGTGCTCAACCGGCTCGTGACCAGGCTCGCGCTGCGCGACCTGCCGGACGACCCGAACGCCGGGCGATGACGAACCGCCCGACCATCCTACTCATTGCCCCGCGGTTCGCGGATGCCGTCCACGGCGAACGGCGCGCAATGCGGAGCGCGGTCACCACCGCGACCGAATTGTCGAAACATTGTCGGGTCGTCGTAGTCACAGCAGGGTCGCCAGTCGGGCGAGAGGTCGTATCCGACTCGCTCACCATCTACCGCCTATGGGACCTGTTCCTGCCTGATCCGATCAATTACGGGATTATCCCGACGCTCATTCCCGAACTCCTGCGTATCATGAAGTGGGAACGGCCGGACGCGTTCCTCGTGAACAAGCATATGTTTTTCTCGTCGCTCGCTGCCCCGTTCCTGCGCATCATGGGCAAACGCGTCATCGTCCAAACCGACACGTTTCCCGGTATCAACTGGTTCCCGCGCAACCCGGTAGTCGGCATCGTCATGCGTCTCTATGCCTGGACGGTCGGACTCCTGGTGCTGAAAAGCGCCCATCACGTCGTACTATTACATGAAGGGCTCGTGCCGGTCGCCAAACGATTGAACCTCCCGCACTCCGTCGTCCACAACGGCGTCGACCTTGACCGGTTCCGCACGGCCCGTCCTGCCGCCGACCTTCCGAAGAACCCGGGCGACGTGTTCGTCGGTTACGTCGGACGCCTTGAATCGGTGAAAGGCTACGACGATCTGCTCGCCGTAGCCGCAGTGCTTGCGCCGAAACATCCGAACGTCACGTTCTTCCTCGTAGGATCGACCGAAGAACGCGACGAGGCGGTCCGGCGTTATGCCGGACCGCAGATCCGCTTCCTTGGTCACCGCACGGACATCCCGGACATACTCAAAGCGATGGATATCTTCGTCTTGCCGTCGTACGCCGAAGGGCTCCCGAACGCGCTCATGGAGGCGATGGCTGCTGGCTGCGCACCGGTTGCCAGCGACGTAGGCGGCGTGTGCATCCTGCTCGACGACCCGGCGTTCGCGACCGTTCCCGCCGGCGATCACGCAGCCCTTGAAACAGCGCTCCGCGCGTTGATCGGTGATTCCGGGGCACGCACGGCGCGCGGGCAGCAGGCGCGTGAGCGGATCGAACGGGACTTCGACGTGGCCCGGGAATGCCGCAAGCTACTGGAACTCGTCGTGCGTCCATGACCAACGGCGGACGACTCCTTGATGCGCTGAGCCGAAAACTCGGCCTCGACGTACAGTACTTCGCTGCCAGCGGTTTTTGGGTCGGATTCCGGTATACCGCGGCGAGCGCGTTCTCGATCGCGACATCGGTCGCCTTCGCCCGCCTCGGGTCACCCGAACTGTACGGTAACTACCAATTCGTCTTCGCCACGGCCTCGCTCGCCTCGCTCGCAGGCCTACCGGGACTCAATACCGTCAGTTTACGCGGCGTCGCACAGGGGAAGCCGGAAATCCTTCTGGGCGCAACCCGCCTCAATGCTGCGATGAACCTGCTGACGACCGCCATCCTCGTAACTATTGGCAGCTGGTATGTTGCGCAGGGTCAACCGGGGCTCGGCTACTCGTTCGGGATCGCGGGGATCGCGGCACCGGTATTTTACGGCCTCAACAATTGGTACGCATATTATGAGGGCAAGCAGGATTTCCGCGCACCGACGCTGCGCATCCTGCTGCAGAACCTGCTCTCCACGGGAATACTCGTCTTCGGCCTGGCACGCCACTGGCCGCTCGTCGGCCTGATCGCCGGATACTTCATCGTAAATGCCGGGTGCATCACGTACTTTTACCGGAGCGTGGCCCGCGCCATTCCGAACGAGCGGAGCCGGTTGCCGCTGCGCGAGGGGGCCGCGTACACATTGCAAAAACTGGCAGCTGCCCTTCCGGAAAGCCTACAGTCACTCATCGTCGGCCTCGTGGCAGGCCAGGCAGCGCTCGGCACGTACATGCTCGCGTATGCCTTCGCGAGCGCGGCGAACGGGTTCGTAAGCGCGCTCTCGGCCACGTACCTGCCGAAAATCATCCGGCAGACCGCGCTCGACCATCGCCGCATCATCCTACAGAACCTGATGCTTGGGGGCATTGGCGCCCTGTTGGCGGCAATCGGCATCCGCCTGGGTTTCGCGGCCTTGTATGGCGGACGGTTCCAGGAAAGTTACCCGTTGGCCTTGGCATCTTCCGGCACCATTGCCTTTATGCCGCTCCGTTCCTATCTGACGACATACTTCACGGGACTCGGAACGCCGTGGCTGGCTACCCGGGCCGCCGTTGCAGCCTATATCGCCGCCCTAGGCATCTTTCTCTGGTGCCGGACGGCAAGTGCGTTCGCCGGCTTCGTCGGATACGCGTATGCACTGCAGATCATCGGGGTCATCCTGCTCGGGATCGAATATCGCCGGCATAACGCTAGCCGCGGGAAGTCCTAGGTCGCACGGCGTGGACGAAGACGTCATCGAACGCCCGGCCCAACAGGTCGGGATCGAAGATCCGCCGGTATCGGTCGAGCGACGCCTGCGACATGGCCGTTACGAGAGCCGGATCCCTCAGGAATCGCTCGACCGACGCGACGATAAAGTCCTCTATAGGCTGCAGCGAGCCGTCGCGCTGCAGGCGGAACAGCTCCGCATAGAGCGCCTTGGGATTGTAGTACCGCCCGAACAGCTCGTACGTAGCCGGATCGTAATCCTTAAGGGGAGAAGGAACTACGAAACCGTTCTGCCCGTCAACGACCATTTCAGGCAACGCGTACTGGTCGGTGACGATCGCCGGCAGCCCGTAGGCAAGCGCTTCGAGCACGACCATGCCGAAACCGTCGCGGTAGGTCGGAAGTACGAACAGGTCGTGGCTGCGGTAGAGTCCGTCCATCTCGTCGGCGGTCAACGAGGCGTCGCGGAGCGTCAATCCGGGGATCGAACGCATACGTTCACGATCGGATTGGCGTAGGACATGGAGTGCCGTCACGACGGTCAGCGTCACGTTGCCGTGGTGGCGGCGCAGCCGTTCGTATGCGCTCACGGTCTCGACGCCGCCCTTGATATAAAACGTACCGGGAAACAGCAGCTTAATCGGACCGTCGGCCTGCTTTGGTTTCACGGGAGCGGGTTTACGGATCGGGATCGGATATATGACGCGGCTCTTCGCTTCGACCGACCGCCGTACCCATCCCGGATAGCGCGCAGACGCAAAAAAACTTTTCCGCGACGCCTCGCTCATGAACACGACCTGCCGGCAATTGCGTCGGGTCAAGAGGAAGCCTGCGATAAGGCGGGCGATCGGGTTCCGGGCGATACCGGCGTCGTACGCGTAGAGCGCCAGGCCCGTTTCAAGGTAGATGCAGTACGGTTTCGGCGTCAGCAGCAAGCAGGCGTAGGTCAAGTACAGGTCGCCGGTCCGTGGCGGATCGAGCCGGATCCTGACATTGGGGATCCCGACCAATCGGCGGATGCGGTGCAACCATGTCGTTTTCGTCCGCTTGATCTCCTGCTCGAATGGCGGCAGACCCAAGGAACCGGTTGGGCGGTCCGGCCGTGGAGCGACCACGCGGAACACGGTCTGCCGCACATAGGCGCCGATGTTGAGCACCGGCGGGCGAAGAAACGGCTGGAACAGCAGAACGGTCGGCTTGCGCACTAGCGCTCCCGCTCAAACAGCATCCAGTAACTCTGGGACGCGTTATTGAGACGGAAGAATTTGGTGGCGATCCGGGCAAGCTTCCCCCGCCAGGAATCGGAAAAGTTGATCGTCAAGAACTTTTTCGTCGCCGCGAAGCCCCAAGCCGGCGCCCATCGGGCGAAAAACCGGTCGACGTCCTGGTAGCCGAAAAACCAGCGGTGGCGATCATCGGGCTTCTCGAGCGGCAAGCCGTAAAACTTGCCGGCGGTCCCGTGGAACACGATATTCCATTTCGTGAACAGGCTGAGCGAATTCGGCAACGAAATAAGGACGTACCGGTCCGACACGCGGAAACATTCCCGGGCCATGTCATGGAAATTGTCGAGGTGCTCGAGCACTTCGGTGCACACTACCATCTCGAACTCCCGGTCCTTGAAGCGGGTCAGCTGGTCTTGTTCGAAATCGACGCGGATATCCGGCTCGCCGTACAGGTCGATGCCGGTGACCTTCGGACCCACGAGCTGCTTCAGCGTATTGACGTCACTGCCGACGTCAAGCACGCTTGCCGACGCCGCGAGCTCTGCCGCGAACGCCTTGGCAATGAAGGCTGCCCGGCCTTTGCGGTCGGTAAAGTCCGTGAACTTCCGGCGAATCGGTACTGCCGTCATAGGGACGCCTTCAGGATATCCGTATAGCTGCTAATCATGGAGTCTAGTCCAAAGTCCCGCTCTGCGCGACGCCGTGCGTTCGCCGACAATCGGGCGCGGTCCCGCATAGCCGCGTGGATCGCCTCCGCGAACACAGCCGGATTCTCACGGCGCTTCCGCCAAAACAACGTTTCCGACGGGACGAGGCGGCCTTCGTCGTTCGACACGAGTTCAGCAACCGCGCCGTTGGCGATCGCGACCACGGGCAGGCCGGCCGCCAATGACTCGATGAGGTTGTTCGGACAGGCAGGATTCAATTCCGAGGACAGAAACAGGTCCGCCGCCCGCTCATACGCAGGCAGTGCTTTGTTCTCGATCCGCCCGAGCCACTTGGTATGCCGCAGATGGGCGAACCGTTGCGGGACCGCCGCCGCAGCGCCCTTAAAGGTCCCGGCGATCGCCAAGAGCGCGTCAGGATCGTAACGCCTCCGGTACGCGGCAACCGCGGCAAGCAGTGGCAGTATCTGGTTTTCACGCCGGAACGCCAACGCGGTAAACAGGACGGTCTGCCCTGGCCGCTCGCGCAGATCATTGTGCGGACCGCGAGGAGAGAACAGCGCGGTATCGACGCCGTTGTAGATCACCGCCTCCCTGCCGCGCTTCGCTCCCAGGAACCGGTTGGCCGCATCGCGGCTGTAGTCGCTTTGGTACACGGTAGCATCGGCAAACAGGTGACGTGTCAGTGCCGCTTTCGCGTTGCGAAACGGGAACGTCCACCCTGCGACTGTCCAATAGTAGGTACCATCGAGGCGCTGGATAACCGGCTTGCCATGGCGCTTCGCATGGCGCAGGTAACGGAATGGGCACTGGACGATCGCGAGCAGCGCATCGTAGCCCTCGGAGCCATCGAGCGTCACCCGATGCCCGCGCGCCTCCATGCCCGCCTTGAACTTTGCCGCGAAGGTAGTCGTGCCGCCTAACCCCGTCGCCGTAAACGGAAGAAACACAGTCATACGCTATCCCACGATGGCGCGCTTGGCGTCGCGGATCCAGGCCGGTACAAACGCGACTGCAGCCGGCTCGATGAGGCCGAGGTAATCTCTTGGCGGACGCCGGTAGCTGCGAAGATACCGCAGCTGTGTCCGGGCCGCTTGCAGCATCTGCTGCCGCTGCTTCGCGGCCGAGATAGTACCTGCTCCTACGGAGCGGGAGCAGAGCGGTTCCGGCAGGTTGGCGAACGCCGTGTGCGGCCAGCAGCGCAGCCAGAGCTCGTAGTCCTGGCCGTACCGGACGGCAGTATCGTAGCCGCCGAGCGAGCGGACAAGTGCCGTGTTGAACAGGATCGTGCTGTGCGCGAACGGGTTGCGGAAAAACATAGTGCGCCGGATCGCTGCGTCGGATTCGGGCGGCTTGATCCGTGTCCGGCGGTTCGACCCGATATTCCAGTACCCGGTCCCGACGACGCCGCATTCCGGCCGTGCCGCAACGAACGCGAGCTGCCGCGCCAGTTTGTCGGGCTGCCACCAGTCGTCGGCATCGATCCGGGCGACATGGGTGCCGCGGACAGTGGCGAGACCCACGTTCAACGATTTGGTGAGGCCCAGGTTCTGGGCGTTCTGGATACAACGGAGCATACCCCCCCGGAACTGTTGCTGCCACCGGGCTATCACGGCCGCAGTGCCGTCGGTCGATGCGTCGTCGACGCAGACGATTTCGAGCGGCGGTACAGTTTGGGCCGCGATACTGGCAAGGCACCGGCCGAGCGTACGTTCGCCGTTGTGCACCCCAAGCAGGACGCTCACCGTGTTCATGCCGGCGCCTGCGCTGCGAACATCGTCCGCCACTGGGCGAGTACCGCGTCCATCGAAAACCGCGCCTCGACTGTTTCCCGCGCAGCGGCGCCAAGCCGTTCCCGCATCGCTGCGTCGTCGAGCAGCGGCACGAGCGCAGCGGCAAGTGCGGCCGCATCCCCGACCGGCACCAGCAGACCGGAGCGGTCGTGGGCGACGAGTGCACGGTTCTCGGGAATATCCGTCGTGATGATCGGCAAGCGCGCCGCCATCGCCTCTTGGATGGCATTCGACATACCCTCGAACTCGGTCGGCAGGGCGAACACCGCGCCCGCCTTGAGTATCGCCGGTACGTCCGTCCGCCGGCCAAGGAGGTGGATACGAGCCTTCGCAGCCAACATTGCCCGCTGCGCCTCGAGCGCACCCTGTTCCGCGCCCTCGCCCACGAGCACCAAACGGACCTGCGGCCACTCGTTGGCGATCCGGTCGAAGGCATTGAGCAGGAACCGGTGGCCCTTGTTGCGCGCCAAGTTCGCGACGCAAACGATCAGCAGCTCGCGTCGATCCAAGCCCAACTCGGCGCGGATATGCGATCCGTCGGCAGCGTCGTACGCAGCGAGGTCGATACCGTTCGGCAGCACCGTAAACCGGTCGCGGGCAATGCCGTACGACCGCTCGTAGTATGATGCGACCGCCTCGGAATTGGCCAGATAGTGGCGGACAAGCGGCGCGGTCAACCGCTCGAACAGCCGGGCGGACCAGTAGCGGTTCCCGTTATACGTCGTCCGAAGGAACGGCAGGATCGGTGCGCCGAGCCGCGGTCCGATAAGCCGACCGGCCAGGTCGGCATGGGCAAGATAGGTGAGCACGAGCGCCGGCCGCAGCTCGCGGAGTACCGTACGGACCCGGTTGCCTGGAAGCTCCAGCAGCGACCGCGCGCGAACAGACTCTACGGCCACGCCGGCCGCTTCGAACCGAGACGTCAAGCTGCCCGGTGCGAACAACGTCACGACGGTCTGCTCGAACCGCTCGTCGTGCAGGCGGGGCAGCGTCCGCAGCAGCATATGCTCGCAGCCGCCGCTCCCGAGCGATCCGATCAGATGAACGATGCGCTGCCTAGTCGCCATGCGTACCTATCGCGGTAATCCCCGCCTCGGGATGCTCGTGGGTCCGGATCCGTTTCAGACCCGCCTCGCGGAACCAGGTCCGGATCTCTTCGACGCGGTAGTAGTTGCTTTTCGGCGTCGCCAATACGTCGAACGCGTCGTTGAGTTTCATGTTGAACGGGAAGTGCATGTAGTAGGCGAACGGCAAACGCTTGGCAGCGCCCGTAAAACCCATACGGCGCAGGCCGTGTCCGAGCACATTGATGCCATGCACAAGCGCAGCCGGCAGGTAGCAGAGCGCAAGCAACAAGCGCTTCGGCAGATGCCGCGCAACGGCGCGGAGCGGCTCGTACAGGTATAGCGCCCGGGCGTTGTTGCGACGGTTGTAGACCCAAATGAGCAGCTCGCCGCCGGGCTTCACTACCAGCGGCAGCCGGGCGAATCCCTCCTGCGGCTTGGGCAGGTGATGCAGGACGCCGATCGAGTAGGCGATATCGATCGAGGCGCGGAACGGCATCGCGTAAATGTCGGCCTGGACGATGCAGGCGTTCGGAAGCTCTTTCGTCAGCTCGTAGGCGACTGCTACCGACTCGCCCAGGTCACTGCCGAACGAGACTGCCGTACCGCTCTGTGCCGCCCATTTCGTGAACCGGCCCGAACCGCAACCGATATCGAGCGTGATCTGCCGACGTAACTCGCGCTCGCCAATGAACGGAGCCAGGAAGTGAAAAAAATTCTGACGTTCGTAGTTGTTTTCGCGATAGATGTGCCGCCACTCGAACGCGAAGCTTTCCGCCGTCCGCCGCTGATGGGCAAGGAACCGGTCGAGATCGGGGATCACGGCGAGCGCCTGCTGCCACTCGGCGATCGCTTGGGCCGGCAACTTGGCGCGCCATGCCTTGAAGAAATCGGCATGCGTCTGGAGCAGTGTCGTCCTAAGTTCGCCGACGAGAAGGCGGGGAATTCCACCGATGATCGGATACCAGGCTGTGTCGGCACGCAGGATGCCGGCCGTCACGTGCCCGCCCTCCCGGGCAAACTCCGTGAGCGACAACGGACCGTGCCGTTCGGGATCGACAAGATAGCTGAGGTGTTCCGTGCGCATGGCCGGATTCTAGCAGACTTTCTTGGGAACATAGGGTAGACTTGATCGTTGCGAGGGTGTCAGGAGTACTGTGGGCGACATTCCAAGGCACATCGGCATTATCCTTGACGGCAACCGGCGCTGGGCACGCGCTCATGCGCTCGATATCGCGCTCGGCCACACCCAGGGCATGGATAACCTGACACGCGTCATCGAACATGCGATCAGTCGGGGCGTCGCCTGCCTGACGGTCTACGGTTTTTCGCTCGAAAACTGGCAGCGGACCCAAGAGGTCGGCCACCTGATGCAACTGTTCGAGCGGTACGCGCGGGACAAGCGGACGGAACTCTACCAGCAAGGCGTCCAGGTTCGGACAATGGGCGATCTTTCGCGGCTGCCCGATTCGCTTCAGGCGGCGCTTAGCGAGCTGCGCGCCGTCACGAAGGATAATCGACGCCTCGTGCTCACGTTATGCCTGTCGTATGGCGGCCGTGACGAGATCGTTCGCGCCGTCCATAGGATCACGGACGCCGGAGCAGCGGTAACCGAACAGGCAATTGCTGATCATCTCGATTCCGCCGGTCTCCCCGACCCCGATCTCATTATCCGCACAAGCGGCGAACAACGTTTATCGAACTTCCTGACGTGGCAATCGACCTACAGCGAACTGTACTTCACCCCCGTTTTATGGCCGGATTTCAACGAAGCGGAGCTCGACCAGGCGATCGAGTGGTACCGCACCCGCGACCGGCGCCAGGGCAAGTGAGCCAGCCGATCAATCAAGGTATTCGCGGAACCAGAGTTCGAGTGTGAGCAACGCCCAGATGCGGTGGCCGAAGTTGACCTTGGTCTCGCGATGGGCGCGCAACAACCGCCTGACCGCCGCCTCGTTGAACAACCCCCGGGCGGTCGCACGGGGCGACAGCAATACGGATTCCACGTAGCCGGCCAGATCCCCGCGGAACCATGCCTCGACCGGAATGCCGAAGCCCATTTTCGGACGGAACAGGATCTCGTCGGGCACAAGGCCGCGAAGCGCTTGCTTCAAGATATATTTCTTCTTGTCCCACGGCCGCAGCTTCAAGTCGAAGGGAATCTGGGCGGTCAGCTCGAGCAGCGTGTGGTCGAGGAACGGCGACCGGCCTTCGAGCGAGACGGCCATGCTCGCGATATCCACCTTGGCAAGCAGGTCGTCGGGCAGGTAGCCAGCGATATCGGCGTACAGCATCTGGTCCATACGGTCGGGCGCTCCCGACTCGACGAACAAGTCGGCCATGAGATCTTCGCTGTTGGCCGCCTGGAGCCGCTCCTTGAAGGCGTGCGTATAGAGCTCGTCTTTCGCCTCGTTCGTGAAGTAGCAGACGTAATTGGCATACCGCCGGGCATAATCCTTGGCCATCGTCTCGGCGAACCGCTGCGCCCGCTCGGCGAACGTGGTCTGCATGCGACGGTAGAGCAGCCGCGCGGCCGGTACGGCCAGACTGCTATTCAAGAGCCGGAACCGATCGTACAGCAGCGAGAACTGCTGGACGCTGTAGCGCGAGTAGCCGGCGAAATTTTCGTCGCCGCCGTCCCCGTTCAAGGCGACCGTCACATGCTCGCGGGTCAGCTTGCTCACGTAGTAGGTAGGTAGGGCGCTCGAGTCGGCGTACGGCTCTTCGTAGTGGCGCACCAGCAGGGGCAGCGTTTCGATCGCTTCAGGCCGAACCACGAATTCCGTATGGTCGGTCGCGAAGCGTTCGGCAATCTGCCTGGCATAGGCAAGCTCGTTGAACTTGGCTTCGGCGAAGCCGATCGAAAACGTCTTGACCGGCCGAGCCGCATGGCGGCTCATGAGCCCTACGACCGCGCTCGAGTCGATGCCTCCGGACAGGAACGCGCCGAGCGGCACGTCGGCCTCCATCCGGATCTTGACCGCCTCGTCGAGCGTACGAAGGATCCGCTCCTGCCATTCAAGCTCCGGCAAGCGTAGTTTCTTCGTGTAATCGAGTTGCCAGTAGCGGTCGATGTGGATCGTGCCCCGACGGCAATCGAGCGTCAGCGAATGGCCCGGCTTCAGCTTTTTGATACCGACGAAACCGGTCTGCGGTGCCGGTACGTACTGGTACGTCAGGTAATCGTGGATCGCCGCCTCGTCGGGCTCGCGCGCGACCTCGGACTGGGTCAGGATCGCCTTCAACTCCGAGGCGAACAGGAAGACGCCGCGCTCGTAGTAGTACTTGAACGGCTTTTTCCCGACCCGGTCGCGGGCGCAGAACAGGATCCGCTCCCGTTCGTCGTAGATCGCGAACGCGAACATTCCGCGCAGATACCGCAAGCACGCTGGCCCGTGCTCGGCGTAGAGCGCCAGAATCACCTCGGTATCGGTATCGGAGACGAAACGGTGGCCGAGCCGTTCGAGCCGCGTGCGTTCCTCGCGGTAATTGTAGATCTCCCCGTTGAACACGATCGTGAACCGGTCACGGTAGCGCATCGGCTGGTGGCCGCGCTCCGACAGGTCGACGATCGCGAGCCGCCGGAACGCCAGCCCGAGCGAGCAGTCGGGCGCACGGTAGCTGCCCGCGTCATCGGGGCCGCGGTGCGCGATCGCCGTTCCCATCCGTTCGAGGTCGCTTGTCGCGACCGACCGCCCCCCGGCCAACCACTTGCCCGCGATCCCGCACATCAGCGCACCTTCCAGACGGTCAAACCGTCCTGCCGATAGACGATCTGGTACCGGGCATCGAACGCCGCCAAGTCAGCCCCATAGCCGTTGCTGGCCCGCCACCAAGCACGCTGGCCATAGAGCGACCGGAACTTACCCGTGTCATAAAGCAGATAGACCGGAGCGGCCGGATCGTATCGGTCCGAAGCCTCGTACCGGACATCGGCGGCTTCACTCGAAGCTGCCGCCTCGAGAAGGCGCTGCGCGTCCCGCAACACGGCCGCGCGGGTATCGGGCAGCGGAGCCGCCGCGTATCGGTCGAAGAGCGCCGCGACGGTAGCGGCGGCTTCTGCACGGCGTCGCACCTGCTCGGCGGCAACAGATTGCTCGTCCGCTGCGGACTGGTCGAGGTACGCCGCAACCGCATTCGGATCATCGCTTGTCCATACGTTCGATGGCAGACCAAGAAAGGTTCGGTCGGCAAAATACCGCACCGCGATCCTGGCGCTGCCCTGCCCGACAAACTGGGCGTCCGACGGGGTATCGCGTAGGAACGGCACTGCGCGGTATTCCGCGTCGCTCACCCATCCCTGCTTAGCATACGTGACACCTGAGGCGGCCACGAGCGAGGCCACCGCAAGAACGCCTGCGATCCGCCACAGCGGGCGGGACACCGACGAATCGATCGCTGCCAGCCAGGACGGCGCCAGGACGGCGACGGCGACGCCGACGAACAGCCAGGCCCGATCCGGCAAGTACGCGTACCCGAAGCGGGGTAATACCTCGGCGACGCACAGGAATCCGCCTGCAAGGACGGCAGCCGGCCATACCGGTGCGCGGGATTGCGCCGTACGGCGGGACCAGATGCGGTATGCGAGCAGGGCCGGCAGGAGTAATCCGAGATTGTAGCCGTAATAGAGGGCTGCGCTCCATCCCGGCCATCCGACTTCATTGCCATCGACGTTCGTGTACCGGTCGATGAACCAGGGATCGAACCGGGCAGCAGCGAACGTGTGGCCGAGCTGGGACAGGACATGCCCGGCATCGGCGGCAATCCGGGAGAACCAGGGGGAACCCAGCGCCACCAGGCAGAGTCCCGCCGTGGCGCACGCAGCATCGAACGGACGGCGGCGGATCAATGGCCAGAGCGATCGCACCGTACCGATCGTGCCCAGGACGACCAGCACCGCGGACAGCGTATGGATCCGTAATCCCGCGATCCCCGCGACCATGAGGGCTAATCCCTGATAGGCGTCGGGTACGCGCGGCTCGCGGTCCGATCGGCCAAGCAGGTACAGCGCTGGCAGCAACGCCAGAATCACCAGGGTCTGCGGCCGGGTAATGAGCAACTCCTGCAAAAAGACGGGCAATGAAAACGGCAGCAGGACCGCGAGCAACGCCGCGCGACGCGTCAGGCCCGACCGCGCAGCCACCGACCACACCGCGGCGGCGGTGACAGCCGCACCGAACAACGGCATGACCGCTTTGAACAGCCAGTACGGATCGAGCCGGAGCATGGCCGACCACAGCTGCATCGCGGCCAGGAACACCGGCCGCGTGTCGCGGGCGACCGCGACCGGGTCCTGCGCCATGGCGCGGAGCGATATGAGGTACGAGTACCCGTCGGCCTCAGGAATAAACCGGTACAGCAGGAGATTGACGGCCACAAGGGCAAGCGCCAACGCGCATGGCCCAACGAACCCGCGCCAAGACGACCATGCGGCAGCTTCGTACCCAGGCACGAGCTTGTACCACGCGAGCGCGGCAACCGCCAACCCGGCTGAGACCGCCCACGCCATAGCGAACGCGACCATCGGCGTAACAGCTAAGAACGTTTCGGCCGCGTAGACGCCGGCCGGCACGACGCTGACCCCGAACACGACCGACCAGAGTCCTAGCGCAGCCGGCGATTCGCGTCGGCCGGTGAGTTGCTCGAGGAACAGCGCCAGTAGGAAGCCGGGAAATAGTACAAGCGGCACTCCCAACACCGGGGCCGTGAACGGCAAGAGTCGAGAGACCCCGAACGCGCAGAGCATCACGCCGTTTAATACAATGAACCGTGCCAATGAGCGGCGGATAGCTCCGGACGCCATGCGGCCTACAGTGTCAGATAGGCGATATCATCCGGTATCGCGCCCCCGCGATACATGCCGCGCAGATCGATGAAGACGCCGGGCCGCTGCACCTGCTTCAAGAGCGACGGGAGGGATTGTGTGACGATCGCCTGGTGCGGCACGGCCAGGATAAGCGCTTCGATCGGGCCTGCGGCGGCAACCGAGGGCACGATCTCGCCATGGAACCGACGCTTGATCTCGTCGTCCGACAGGAGCGGGTCATGGAGCAGCACCGTCACGCCGTACGTTTCGAGGCGCGCGATCAAGTCGGCCACTTTCGAGTTCCGGGTGTCGTTGACGTTTTCTTTGAACGTCAGGCCAGCAACCAGGATCCGGGCACCCTTGACCGGGCGTCCCGTTTGGATGAGCGCCTGGATACACCGGTCGGCGACCGTGCCGGCCATCGCGTCGTTGATCCGCCGGCCAGCTAGGATCACTTCGGGATGGTAGCCGATCGTCTCAGAGAGATAGGTCAGGTAGTACGGGTCGACAGGAATACAGTGGCCGCCCACCAGCCCCGGGCCATACTTGTGGAAGTTCCACTTCGTGCCAGCGGCAGCGAGGACATCCTGGGTATTGAGACCAAGTTTCCCGAAGATGACCGACAGCTCGTTCATGAGCGCGATGTTGATGTCGCGCTGGATGTTCTCGATCACCTTGGCGGCTTCCGCCGTCTTGATACTCGGCGCCCGGTGGGTGCCGGCCAGGCAGACAGACCGGTACACGGCGTCGACACGGTCGAGGGTAGCCTCGTCCATGCCGGACACGATCTTCACGATCTTGTCGACGGTGTGCTCGGTATCGCCGGGATTGGCCCGCTCGGGCGAGTAACCGACCGAAAAGCCGGCACCAAGCGCAAGCCCCGATTCCTCGGCCAGGATCGGCGCGAGTACGTCTTCGGTGACACCGGGGTACACGGTCGATTCCAAGACGACGACCGTGCCCTTCGACAGGTACTTGCCGACGACGCGGGCAGCGCTGCGGACCGGCTCGAGGTCGGGCTGCTTCGCGGCGGTGACCGGCGTCGGCACGGCGATGATGATGAAATCGGCGTCACGGAGTACCGACGGATCGTCTGAGTAGGTGAGCGTCGGCTGCGCGAGCGCGGCGGCATCGACCTCGTTCGTCGCGTCGACGCCGCCTTTGAGCGCGCCGATCCGGGTCGCGTTGACATCGAACCCGACCACAGGCAACCCGGCCTGGGCGAACCGGACTGCCAACGGCAAGCCGACGTAGCCCAATCCGACGACCGCGATCCGGGCGACAGCCGTCGCCTGTTCCGTTTCCCGTACTGGCGCGCTTGCGGTCGGCGTCATGCCGATACCGCTTGCCGCTCTTCGGCTGCCCGCGCCTCGAAGTACGGCGTGTACCACGACACGAACCGCGCGATACCGTCCTCGACCGACGTCGTAGGAATGAAGCCGGTCCAGGCGGCGAGTTCGCTCACGTCGGCAGCAGTCGCGGGGACATCGCCGGGCTGCATCGGCAGGAGTTCGAGTTTCGCCTCGACACCCAACGACGACTCGAGTGCTCGGATGTAGCGCATGAGTTCAACCGGCGTGCTGTTCCCAATATTGAACACCCGGAAGGGTGCGCTACTTGTGGCCGGATCCGGCGCAGCACCGTCCCAGTGGCCAGCGCCTTCGGCCGGCCGATCAGCGACCCGAATGATCCCTTCTACTATATCGTCCACGAACGTGAAATCTCTCACCATCTTGCCTTCGTTGAACACCTGGATCGGCTCGCCAGCCAGGATCCGTTTCGTGAACAGGAACAAGGCCATGTCCGGCCGCCCCCACGGCCCGTAGACCGTGAAGAACCGCAACCCGGTCGTGGGCAGGCCGTAGAGGTGCGAGTACGAGTGCGCCATGAGCTCGTTCGCCTTCTTCGTCGCCGCGTAGAGCGAGAGCGGATGGTTGACCGGATCGTGTTCCGAAAACGGCAACTTGGTGTTGGCGCCGTAGACCGAACTCGATGAGGCGTACACCAAGTGCTTGACCTTGCCATGGCGGCAGCCTTCAAGGATAGTGCCGAACCCGACCAAATTGCTGTCGATATACGCGTCCGGGCGTTCGATCGAGTAGCGGACGCCGGCTTGGGCGGCAAGGTGGATCACGGCGTCGAACGGCTCCTCGGCGAAGAGTGCCGCCATCGCCGGGCGGTCGGCGATATCGAGCTCGCGGAACTCGAACGTCTTGTGCGCAAGCAAGCGGCCGAGCCGGTCGCGCTTCAGCCGGACGTCGTAGTAGTCGTTCACGTTGTCGAGGCCGACCACCTGGTCGCCCCGGCTGAGCAAGGATTCGGCGACGAACGATCCGATGAACCCGGCGACGCCGGTGACAAGATAGCGCATAGTCTCCCTCGTTCGCTCACGTCGATACGAAGTATACAATAGTACTCGTGGATCGACCGTCGGCTGTCAAGCAGGCTGTCCCGCTCGCGATGAGGCCGCTCGCCGAGGTCGCGCGGGACGAACTGCTGTCGCTACTGTTCCCGGTACGCTGCCTGGGCTGCGGCAGCGCAGGGGACTGGTTCTGCGGCGCCTGCCGTACCGCCAGCGTCCTTGCCGTACCAATGGGGTACTGCCAACGCTGCGGCCGCGCGGTCGGCGAGCCCGGTGCACTCTGCGCCTTTGACACGGCGGACACCCGCCTCGACGGGCTCGTGAGCTACGCCGACTACACCGCCGAGCCGATCCGGACAGCCGTCCAAGCCGCCAAGTACCGCGGCCTCTGGGCAGCGTTGCCCCCGCTCGCCCGGTACGCGTGGCAGGAACGCTGGCATATCCTGGCCGGCCGGACTTGGCAGGCGGTCGTCCCGTTGGCGCTCGACCGGCGGCGGGAACGGGAGCGCGGCTACAACCAATCCCTCCACCTTGCCCGCGAGCTGTCCCGCCAACTCGGCGCACCTGTCCGCGACGGCTTGCGACGGACACGGGCCACCGAACAGCAGGTCGGCTTGAGCAAGCTTGACCGGCGGCGCAACATGGACGGGGCGTTCCGGTGGCATGGCCGGGCGCTCACCGGACCCGTCGTGCTTGTCGACGACGTGGTCACGACCGGCGCGACGCTCGCGGCCGCAGCCCAGGCACTCCGCGTGGCCGGAGCGCCGTCGGTGTGGGGCTGTACCCTGGCCTACGAACCGCCGCATGCCGCAGTTGCCCCAGCGGCGCCAAGCAAGTAGTATGGGCTGAAAGCAAGGAGGGCGCATGGCGACCGCGACGGACAAGCAGGCTCGGGACGTACTGGAACACGACTGGCTCGAAGAAGACGCCGGCGGACAGCTGGCGATCGACGCGTACCAGACCGACGACACGGTCGTCTTGAAGGCCCCGATCGCGGGCGTGAATCCCGAGGATCTCGATGTGGCGATCACCGACGAGGCCGTCACGATCAAAGGGGAACGGCGTGGCAACGACGTGGTCGACCGCGACCATTACTTCATCCAGGAATGCTACTGGGGCTCGTTCAGCCGCACCTACGCCCTGCCGACCGCGGTCGACGCCGACAACGCGGACGCGCAGCTGGCGAACGGCATCCTCACGATCACGATCCCCAAGTTGAGCCGCTCGAAATCCCGCCGGCTGACGGTCAAAACCCGTAGCTGACCGAAACACGAAGGAGCGCCATGGCGCGTACGATCCGCAAAGCCGTCATTCCAGCGGCCGGGTTCGGGACACGGTTCCTGCCCGCGACGAAAGCCTTGCCGAAAGAGATGCTGCCGGTTGTGGATAAACCGGTTATCCAGTACGTCGTCGAAGAGTTGGTCGAGGCCGGCATCACCGAAATCATTTTGGTGACGGGCTACCAGAAACGCGCGATCGAAGACCACTTCGACGCGCCCAACCTGTCGCTCGTCGAGAATCTGCGTATGGGCGGCGAATCGAAGGCGCACCTGCTCGACGAGATCGAGGCGATCAGCGCGATGGCCAACTTTACCTACGTGCGCCAGAAAGGGCCGTACGGCAACGGTACGCCGCTCCTGAATGTCCGCCACCTTATCGGCGACGAACCGTTCATCTACACCTGGAGCGACGACTTTATCGTGGCCAGCCCGTCGCGCTTCCGGCAGCTGGTCGACGTCTACGCCGAGCACGGCTGTTCGGTGCTCGCGAGCATCCGCGCGGCGTCCGACGACGACTACGCCCGCTACGGCTTCGCGGGCGGTGCCGAGATCGCGCCCGGCCTGGTCGACGTCGAGACGCTCGTCGAAAAACCGGGCAAGGCCGGCGCACCGTCCGATCTGGCGACCGTCTCGGGTTTCCTGCTCACGCCCGAGATCTTCACCTATCTCGACAAGGCGCTCGAGGGCCTCGGCGACTCGGCCGAGCTCTACTACAACGACGCCCTGAAGCTCATGCTCGCCGACGGCCACCGCGTACTGGCGGCCGAGGTCAAGAACGGCCGCTACTATGACACCGGCAACAAGCTCGAGTACCTGAAAACGGTCGTCGAGTTCGCCCTTGCGCGCGACGACGTCGGCCCGGCCTTCCGCGAGTTCCTGCGCGGCACGCTCGGCTAGCATGGTATACTCGGGGCAACCAAGGAGGGCGGCAATGCGACTACGGGCACGCACGGCGGTACGGATCGGCATCTTGTGCCTGGTCGGTTTGGCGTTGACCGCCTGCTCGCGGAATAACGGCAATACCGGCGGTACGAACGGCAGCGGCGGCACCGCAGCGCCGAAAACGATCACGATCTGGCGTCCGTTCGATTCCGACGAAGTCTTCAAGCCGATCATCAACGAGTTCCAGCTCGACAACCCGAACGTGACGATCGTCTACAAGCAGATCCCGGCCGACGAGTACGAGCTGACCGTGTCCGAGGCGCTCGCCGCAGGACAGGGGCCGGATATCTGGTCGATCCGCAACGACTGGATGCCGCGGCACAAGGACAAGCTTATCCCGATGCAGGACAACCTGCTGGCCGCCTTCGTCCAGAACAAGGCCAACGACGAAGAACGCCTGAAGACGCTCTTCGCACCGATCGTCGACAAGGACGTGTTCCTCGACGGCAAGGTCTACGGATTACCGTATTCGGTCGACACGCTGGTGGTCTACCGCAACACCGCGCTCTTCAGCGCCAAGATCGCGGAATTGAACCGTAACGGCCGCGACGCCGACGCGATCTTCCTGCAGGATCCGTTCAACACCTACGACAAACTCCAGCGGGCGGTCCAACTCCTGACCGAACGCGACGGCGACACGATCCGGGTCGCCGGCCTCGCCGCCGGAACGGCCAACAACGTGTCGCGGGCGGCCGACATCGTGTACGCCATGATGCTCCAGAACCGCACCGAGATGGTCTCGGCCCAGCACACGAACGCCAGTTTCCACTTGGGAGTCAAAGACGCGGTCGGCAACACCACCTTCCCCGGCACCGAAGCGCTCCAGCGGTTCACGAGTTTCGCCGACCCGAGCCAGCCGTACTACACCTGGAACGCCTCGATGCCGAACGATGTCCAAGCCTTCATGAGCGGCAAGGCCGCCATGATCTTCGGGTACCAGTACTACGAGCTGACCTTCAAGCAGCAGGCGCCGACGATGCAGTACAGCGTCATGCCGTTCCCGCAGGTCCGAGATACCGATGTGCCGGTCGACTACCCGTCGTACTACATCGAAACGGTCACCAAGAACGCCAAGGATCCCGTACTCGCCTGGCAGGTACTCGCGAACCTGGCGATCCAACGCGGGGATATGTACCGTTCGGCCGACAGCCGACCGACGCCGAAGCCGGCGCTCGAAACCCCGACCACGACCGAACGCAAGAACGCCGGCAATCCGTTCACCTACCAGCAGCAGACCGCGGACGACTGGTACAAGAGCAAGCGCCCGGACAAGGTCGACACGATCTTCAACGATCTCATCCAGCGCGTGGGTACCAGGCAGCAGCCGGCCCAGATCGCGATCGAGGCCGCGGCCCAGCAGGTATCGGCGATCCTCCAGCACGAGCAGTCGCAATGAACTGGAAACGCGTCGGGATCGCTACTGGCGCCCTGAGCGTGTTCGTCTTGGGCGTAGGATTCACCGCTTATGTCACCGGAAGCTTCGTAAGCCAGGCCGACGAAATAACTGGGTTCGATTTTTCTTCGACGGGAACTACCGCGACAGGCACGGAAGCGACAGGAGCCATTACCAACGCGAACGGATCACCAGTTCAAACCGGTTCGGCTGCAAATAACACCAGCGGCGCAACCGGTACGACGGGTACTATTAACACCGTCGATCCGGTCAACATCACAAGCCGCCTCGGTGGCAACTTCGCGACACTGGAAGCTATCTTGTCGATCGGGGTGCCGCGACTGCTTATCAGCCTGGCGGGCCTCGTCATGATGGTCATGTTCTTCGTGAACGCGATCAAGTTCCTGTTCAACGCGGGCAACCAGAGCGGGGTCGCCGAGGCCAAGGCGGGGATGCTCAATACCGGCATCGGCTTCGTGATCGTGATCGCGGCCTACATGATCGTGACGCTCATCAGCAACGTGTATAAGTAGCCTATGTCACGCTTCGCACGCCGCCTCGCCACCCTTATCCCGCTCGGCGCACTACTGCCGGCCGGTACCGCGTGGGCAGCCGACGAACTTACCCGGCAAAGTATCGAGAAGTTCCTCTTGGGAATCGCGAGCTTGGCACTCCGGTTCGTACTCGTGGTCGCCGCGATCTTCCTCATTTTGGCCGGGTACCAGTTCATGACGTCGTTCGGGAACCAAGGCAAACTCACCCAGGCCAAGAACTCGCTGCTCTTTGTGGTGATCGGCGTCCTGGTCGTGCTCGGCGCGTACCTGGCCGTGAACACGCTCTTGGCGCAGCTGTCGAGGTAGCGACGCGCCTGTGGACAGCCGGTTGCCAGGAGCGGCGGCCGGCGTAGAATAGAAGCACCTTGAGGAGGGTGACAATGACACGGTTGCAACGAACAGTCTTAGCAGGATCCGTGAGCTTGGCTTCCTTATTGCCGGCGAGCGCACTGGCGCAGATCAACGCGGGCGCCATTACCGGTATTCCTACCGGGTTCCGGGATTTCGATACGATCATCAAGACCGCGTTCAATATCACGATCCTTGTCTCGGGGATCCTGTTCGTGGCGCTGCTCTTGTACGGCGGCGTACTCTACCTGACGTCAGTCGGCGACGACGACCTGACCGGCAAAGCACGGCGGATCATGATCAACGCGGCCGTCGGGCTGGTGATCGTGCTGAGCGCGTTCGCCATCGGCACCTATGTCTTGAGCCTGCTCGGCCTCGGCCAAAGCGGTACGCTCAACACACGGCCTATCCAATGACCCGGACGCGCGCAGCAGGTTTCCGTGCGATCGGCCGCGTAGCAGTTGCCGGCCTGGCAGCGTTGCCGACCACCGCGGCCGCCCAACTTAACCTGACCACGCCGAGCAGTGTCAGCAAGATCGGCACGCTCGCCGAGCTGTTCCCACGCATCTTCAACATTGCCATCGGCATCTCGGGAGTCCTGTTCGTGGGGTTGCTGCTTTACGGCGGCGTCCAATATCTGACCTCGGTCGGCGACGACGCGATCGTGACCAAGGCGCGGAAAACCATGCTCAACGCCGGGGTCGGGCTTGCGATCGTGGTCACCTCATGGGCGATCGGCAACTACGTCCTGCGCCTGCTCGGCGTCCAGGTGAATCTGCTGTAAGCCGCTCGTGCGGAAACGTGGTATGATTGCAAACAACCAAGTCGGTACAAAGGAGGGTTCGATGCTTCGTCGGTTCATTGCGTTTCGGGAACGGTACCTGGTAGGGTCGTTGGCGGTCAGCCTGCTCGCGCCGGCAATCGCGAGCGCCCAAGTGATCGACCGGCCATCGGGCGTCCCGCCGATCTTCGGCACGTTCCAGAGCACGTTCCGCAGCATCTTCAACATCGTCATCGTCGTCTCGGGGATTCTGTTCGTCGCCCTCTTCTTGTTCGGCGGCGTCCAGTACCTGACCTCGGCCGGCAGCGACGACAACACCAAGAAAGCCCGCCAGCTGATGCTCGACGCGATCATCGGCCTGGTGATCGTGCTCACCTCGTGGGGCGTCGGCACGTACGTGCTGCAGCTCCTGCAGGTTCCGGGAGCCGGTAACGGGCAGCTGCCGACGACCATCCAGTAATCCGGCGGACATGGCCCGGCCCGGACTGCGCGGGAACAGGGTGTCCGCATACGCGCCGCTCATCGGAGCGGCGCTGGTTGCGTTGCCGTACGCTGCGCATGCGCAAGCGCTCGCGCTTCCTGACCTAGGCGGCCTCATACCGAGCAACTTCAAAACGTTGGATAGCGCGCTCGGCGTCGTCTGGAACAGCGTGGTCGGCGTCGCAGGGGTTACCTTTATGGGCTACCTGCTCTACGGCGGCTTCCTCTACCTGACATCGGGCGGCGACGACAGCATCGCCCAACGCGCCCGCCACACGCTCCGCGATGCGAGCATCGGGATCGTCCTCGTAATCCTGGCATGGCCGATCGGCATCTTCGTCCTCTCGATCCTTGGCGCGCAGGGGATTATCGGCGCCAGCAAGACACCGACACCGTCGGCCACCGGCACGACCCCCTTAAATCCTGCCCAGGGCTCCAGCGGCGACACATCGGGTGGCACGGCCACGACGCCGACCGGTACTGTCCAGACCAGCACCACGAACAACCCGCAAGGCACGCCGGTGCAAGTGCCGGTGCAGACCACGACCGCCAAGGCCAAGGCGGCACCGAACAGCACGTTCAAGTACGTGCCTGGTACGGGTGCGGACCAGACGGTAACTACCGACAACCAGGGCGAAACCGAGAACCTTACGCTTGATCCGGCATATACCTACGCACCGACAGACATCGTGATCCTGTCGCGCGGGAACAGCGGCGTCGGCACCGTGGTGCCCGGGGCAACCGTGCATGTCTGGCGTAAAGCCGCCCTGGGCGAAGAACTGCTGTACGGAAACGTGACGCTCGACAGCACGGGGCACGCAGTGCTGCGCTTGCCCGTGGGAGAGCAGATCCGGATCGTCGACGCGAACAGCGGCGCCGAGCTGTACAACATGATCCAAGACGATAAGGTCCGCGCGGGACTCGGCAACCAAATCCAGGGCTTCGAGCCGACCAGACAGTAACAAAAAAAGAACCCCGCCCGGTTGCCCGGGAGGGGTTTGGTTAACGCTGGAACCAGATCTCATCGTCCGCCCCGCATTGGAACGGTAGAGTGTAGACCGCCTCGTTGCCCACGAGGCGGAAGCGGATGCCCTTGGCGCGCACCTGTGCGCTGCCGACCACGGCCAAGCTGGTAGCCTTCCGTGCACCCTTGAGCTGCTCGTTGGTAAGGCGGGTACGGTAGCGGTACTCGCCGGCCGGTGCAGCCGCCTGCGGCGGCCCGCCGAACGCAGGCGTACCGTTCGGTATCGCCTCAACCGGTGCGGCACCTCGCGGTGTCGCCAGCTGGCCACCTTCCTCGCGGTAGCGAGCCGCCATCGTAGCCCGGCAGCCGCGTAATTGGTCGATGAGGTTGGCCACCGAACAGGCGATGACGAACCGCCGGATCTTGGCCTCTGCCAGTTGCTGCTGGTTCTCGTACGAATACGAGCTCCCGCCTACGTAGGCGGTAACCCATGACGTGTACGAGTCACGTGGCACGGTCATCGCCTGGCCTGCCGGTGCGGTGTTCTCCGAGCAGAGCGTACGGCCGTGGAACACAATCGAGCCGTTCAGGCTCAGTTCCGTCCCAAGCACGTCGTTGCCCGAACCGGTACCGAGCTGTCCGATGTACGGCAAGATCAATGAGAAGTTGCTATGACGGTAGCCGATGCCCTGTGTTGCCTCGTACGACAACTTGAAGCGCGGGTACGGCAGGTTCTGGGTATCCGGTTCCCGGCCGTCGTACACACGAATGCCGAGATCATCTTCGTACTTCTGCAGCCCGGACAGGGCGGCGACGTATAACTGCTCCGGCCGGATGTTGGCATAGTTGCTGCCCGTCTGACTCACGTAGGAGTCAAGGATCACTGGGATCTTCTCCTGCGCTGCAACCGGAACGGCGAACGACGCCGCGACCAGCAGTGCAAACAAAAAACCTTTCATGTAAAAACCCTCCAAAAAAAAACAGAATCGTCCCCATAGATGAGAGACGCGCCACTATACCTGATAATCCCGCTCCCGTCAAGGTTCGGAACGGCCGGAAACGTGGTAGCATAGCGGGTAGCGGAGGGCGTATGGCCGATGTCCGGACGATGGTCCAATTCGTGAACCGGGAAGAAGAGGAACGGACCGCCCAAGAGCTGGCCGAGCGGCTGAAGTTGCCCTACGTCAACCTGGCCGACTACCCGTTCGCCCCGGCGGTGCTGCACGCGCTCCCCAAAGAGTCGGTTACCAAGTTCTGGGTGATGCCGTACCTGCGTACCGACAACGCGCTTACCGTCGCCTCACCCCGGCCGGACGACGTGGCCGCCCAGACGTTCCTTGCCGAGTTCGCCAAGGCCAACGGCCTCACCGTAACCCTCGCCGCCTGCTCGTACAGCTCGTTCCGGTTCGCCCTGCGCGCCCTCGAACTGGCCGACCAAGCGCCGGCGCCAGTCCAACCCGCGGCCGTAGCGCCGAACCTGCAGGCCTTCGCCGACCGGGCGGCGCTCGCCGAACGGCTGCAGCGCGTGTCCACGAGCGAGGCGCTCGATATCCTCTTTGCCGGCGCGCTCGCCCTGCGCGCCACCGATATCCACATCGAACCCACCGAGCAGGCATTGACGATCCGCTTCCGCATCGACGGGGTGTTGCAGCTCATCGCCGAGGAATCCCAGGCGCTCTACCGCTCGCTCCGGAGCCGGATCAAGTACCTGGCCGGCATGAAGCTCGACGTCGTGACCGCAGCCCAGGACGGCCGGTTCGAGGTCCGCTCGCTCGACCACAAGCTCGACATCCGCGTCTCGGCCCTGCCCACGCCGTTCGGCGAGACGTTCGTGCTCCGCCTCCTGACTGGCGGCACGATGATCAAGCTCGAGGACCTCGGGTTCCTGCCGGAACAGATCGCCACCATCCGCGCCGCCACGAGCAAACCGAACGGACTGATCCTCAACACCGGCCCGACCGGTTCGGGCAAGTCGACGACGCTCTACGCGATCCTGTCCGAACTCAACAAACCGGGCGTCAAGATCATCACGATCGAAGACCCGATCGAGTACCGGATCAAAGGCGTCCAGCAGACGCAGATCGATCCCGAGCGGGGCTACGGCTTCGCCGAGGCGCTGAAAAGCGTCGTCCGCCAGGACCCTGACATCATCATGGTCGGCGAGATCCGTGACGCTGAAACCGCCACCACGGCGGTCCAGGCGGCGCTGACCGGCCACCTGGTGCTCTCGACCCTGCATACGAACTCGGCCAGCGGCGCGATCCCGCGCCTGTTGGATATGGGCGTCAAAACCTACCTCTTGAGCGGGGTCATCAACCTCATCATCGCCCAGCGCCTGCTCCGACGCCTTGCCCACCCCGACAAAGCAGGCGACGCCCGCTACGAAGGCCGGATCGCGATCGCCGAGCTGCTCGTGCCCGACCACGACATCGAGACGCTCGTCCAACAGAAGGGGACGATCGACCAGTTCGAGACGGCTGCCCGGCAGGCCGGCATGACGACGCTGTTCGAAGACGGCGAAGCCAAGGTGAAGGCCGGAATCACGACGCCCGAAGAACTGCGGCGCGTCGCCGCCCAGGATGCGCTCGACGACACTGTTCCCTCGACGCCCACGCCGCCGCCTGCTAGACTCTGACACCGACGGTGAGGTGCGAGAGTGGTTGAATCGGGCGGTCTCGAAAACCGTTGAGCCCGAAAGGGTTCCGTGGGTTCGAATCCCACCCTCACCGCCATCCATATGTATGTTATCTACATCCTTGAGTGCGCCGATGGCACGCTCTACAGCGGCATCACCACCGACCTTCCGCGACGGGTGCGCGAGCACAACGGCTCGGCCCGCGGTGCCCGCTATACCCGGAGCCGGCGGCCAGTGGCACTCGTGTACGCAGAGGCGGCCGCAAACCGCTCCGACGCCCTGCGCGCCGAGGCCCGATTGAAGCGGCTCGCGCGCGCCGAAAAGCTAGCCGTGATCAACGCCTGGAACCCGCTAGCGTTCCCACAGGTTTTCCCCTATACTCCACCCATATGATCCCTGGACAAAAGATCAAACGACGGAAACGCGCCAAGACGCACGGGTTCATCGCCCGCAAACGGGCCATGAACGACGCCGGTAAGCTCGGTGAGAGCACCGTACTCAAGCGACGCCGCCTGAAAGGCAGGAAGAGGCTCGTTGTTCGCGCGCGCAGCTCGGCTTCACGCTAGCCGCGACTTCGCGAAGGTCTACCGCAAGGGGCAGTCGGCCCGGAGCCGGCTGTTTCGTCTTGCCTGGATCGCCGGCACCAAGCCGCGTGTCGCGGTCGTGATCGGGCGGAAAGTCTCGACCAAGGCGGTCACGCGGAACCGCTTGAAGCGCCAAACACAGGCCGCGGCGGCGGCGCTGTATCCGAACCTCGCACCGGCCGACCTTATCCTTCAAATCCAGCCGGCAGCGGTCGGCACGACGTACCAGGCGCTCATGGACGAACTCGCCGACCTGCTCCGCCGCGCAGGGCTCCTCAAGGAGCCGGCATGACCGAACTGGCCGTCGGCGCGATCCGGCTCTACCAGCTGACACTGTCGCCCGACCATTCCTGGGTCAAGGTGTTCTACCCGCACGGCTACTGCCGCTTTTCCCCGTCGTGCTCGGCCTATACCGTCGACGCGATCCGCAAGTACGGGCCATGGCAGGGGATCGCGCTAGGGATCCGGCGCATCGGCCGCTGCGCGCCGTGGAACCCAGGCGGCTACGACCCGGCGTAAACCGAAAGGACACCTATGAACGCGTTTCTCACGAGTATCTTCTACCAGCCGCTCTACAACCTGCTGTTCTTTTTCGTGTCGGTGTTGCCCGGCGCCAGCCTGGGGGCGGGGATCGTCGCGGTCACGATCGTGGTCCGCCTCCTCTTGCTGCCGTTGTCAGCCCAGGGCGTCCGCGCCCAACGCGAGCTGCAAGCGTTGCAGCCGGAAATGGACCGGCTCCGGGCCGAGCACAAAGACAATCCCGAGGAGCTCAACAAGCGGATGATGGCGCTCTACCAGGAACACAGCGTCAACCCGTTCGGCTCCTGTCTGCCCTTGCTTGTCCAATTGCCGATCCTGTTCGTCCTCTACCGCGTCTTCGTCTCGGGCATCCAGACCGTCAACCACGACCTCTTGTACGGGTTTATCCACGTTCCCGACCAGATCCACGCGTCATTACTGGGAATCGATCTCCACTCGCCGAGCATCGTCCTAGCGGTCATGAGCGGCCTGCTCCAGTTCGTCCAGACCTGGCAGCTCATGCGGCGGCAGCCGGGCACCGCTCCGGCGGGCGGGGACGGCAGCCAGCAGATGAACCGCTTCACCATGTACCTCATGCCGCTCGTCACGGTGGCAGTCGGCGTCCGGCTCCCGGCCGGCTTGGCGATCTACTGGACCGTCACGACGCTCTTCTCGATCGTCCAGCAGTGGTGGCTGTTCCGCAGCCCGGCGATCGCGACCCCGCACGTCTCGGTCCGCGTCCGCCGCTAAGCTGCGTCCACAACCAATCCCCAGACTTTTCCACACCCTGTTACTCCTGATACGGCCCTATATTGCCCTAGTCGTGGGACAAACGTGTGGATAACATGCCACCACAGCGGACGTGGTAGGATACGGGCGATTGCGGGGCATGCGATCGCAGTACGAACGACACGTGGAGGGCGATCCATGCCGAGCGCAACGCAGGTCTGGCAGACGACATTGGGCGAGTTCGAAGTGTCGATCTCGAAAGCGAATTTCACGACCTGGTTCCGGAACACCCGGATCGTCAGCGTCGTCGACGGCCTGGTAACGATCGGGGTGCCCCACACCTTCGCCCGCGACTGGCTCCAAACCAAGTACCACCGCGAAATCGTCGCCTCGCTCAAGCAGTTCTATCCCGACCTGCAGCGCGTCGACTATCTGGTCGTCACCGGTGCCGCCAAGCCCGACCCGCCGGTACCGGCTACGCCTGGCAGCGCGGCGGCCCCTGCGGCAGCGCCGTTCGCCCAGGCCGGCATACCGGCATCAGCCAGGTCAACCGCCCCGGCTGTCCAGACGCTCAACGAGCGCTACACCTTCGACACGTTCATCGTGGGCAGCGCCAACCGCTTGGCCCACGCCGCCTCGTTGGGCGTCGCGAAAAAGCCGGGTATCGGGCAGTACTACCCTTTATTCATCCACGGCGGCGTGGGCTTGGGGAAAACCCACCTGCTACACGCGATCGGCAACGAAATCCACCGGCAGTCGCCCAAGAAGGTGATCATCTACGCGCCCTGCGAACGGTTCGTGACCGAGTACGTCCAGTCGATCCAAAGCCGCCAGGTCGACGGCTTCAAGAAGCGCTACCGGAACGCCGACGTCCTGCTGATCGACGATATCCAGTTCTTGGCAGGCAAGGACGGCATGATGGAGGAGTTTTTCCACACCTTCAACGCGCTCCATCAGACGAACCGCCAGATCGTCATGACCTCGGACAAACGGCCGCGGGCGATCGCGCAACTCGAACCCCGCCTGAGCTCCCGGTTCAGCTGGGGGATGGTGACCGACATGCAGACGCCCGACCCGGAAACCCGCCAAGCGATCCTGCAGCACAAGTGCGAGGAGCGGGGCTTCGCGCTCGACCAGAAAACACTCGCGTACGTCGCCGAACACGTCCAAAGCAACATCCGCGAGCTCGAGGGCGCACTGAACGCGATCGTGACCCATTGCGAACTGTACAATGTCCAACCGTCGCTTGATCTGGTGGAACGCGTACTTGAACAGACCGGACTCGACCGGCGCATCACCCACGTGACAGTGGAAAACATCTGCCAGACGATCGCCGACTACTTCTCGCTCGAGATGGACGACCTCTTGGGCAAGCGCCGGAACAAGGAACTGGTCTACCCGCGCCAGATCGCGATGTACCTTATCCGCGAGGAACTCGAGTTCTCGTTCCCCAAGATCGGCAAGGCATTGGGCGGCAAGGACCACACCACGGTCATGCACGGCGTCGAGAAGATCACGAAGGAACTGGGGCACGACGACGGGCTGCAACGGGACGTGGCGCTCATCAAAGAGCGACTCTATGTGGCCGGCTGAGTTATCCCCAATCACCTGGGGATACCGTGTGGACAAAACCTGCGGTAGAACAAGGGAGCGGAATTATACCCAATTCCTCCACACCGCACCCACAGCCCGTCCACACCGCTGACGCCTGGTAATCCCCAAATCCACAGGGCTTATTATCATTACCATTCATACAAGATAGATATACCCATATGGACGTCACCTGCACCCAGGAAAATTTCGCCAAAGGCCTCCAACTCGTCAGCCGGGTGGCGACGACACGTTCGTCGCTCCCCATTCTGGCCAACATTCTCATTCAAACGAAGGACGGCCAGCTACGGTTGGCCGCGACCGACCTTGAGATTGGCGTCGTGACGGTGATCGGGGCTAAGGTGGCGGCCGAGGGCGCCATCACGCTCCCCGCCCGCCTGCTCGTGGACTTCGTCACCAATAACACCGACCGGACGCTGCAGATCGGTGTCGCGCAGGGCGAGGCCACGATCCACTCCGACCGGCACGCCGCCACCGTCAAAGGCATGGACGCAGGTGACTTCCCGCTTATCCCGTCGGTCAACGACGCGCAGGCGGTGACGGTGCCCGCGGCAGCCCTGCGGAGCGGTCTGCGCGACGTCCTCTTTGCCGCCGCGGTCGACGACGCCCGCCCGGTATTGAACGGCATCTGCGTCCTATTGCGGGACAAGCAGCTTATCCTGGCCGCGACCGACTCGTACCGTCTGGCCGAGCGGAAAATCCCGTTGACCGCCACGCCGGCGGCCGAGGCGTCGCTGCTCCTGCCGGTGCGGGCTGCGGCCGAACTGGCCCGTATCCTGCCCGACGGCGAGGCGCCGGTAACGCTCCACTTCAACGCGAACCAGATTTCGGTTGAGGTCGAGAACACCCAGATCGTCTCGCGCCTTATCGATGGCACGTTCCCCGATTACACCCAGATCATTCCGGTGGCGTCGTCGACGACGGTCAGTATGGATAAGGCCGAGCTTATCGCGGCAGTGCGTATGGCGAGCCTCTTCGCCCGCGACGCGTCGCACAACATCCGCCTCGCGGTTGCGCCGCCGACCGGCTGCACGATCTCGGCGGTGTCGAGCGCGGTCGGCCAGAACACGGCCACGGTCGCGGCGACGGCGTCCGGCGAACCGATCGAGATCGCCTTTAATGCCAAGTTCGTCCTGGACGCCTTGAACGCCCTAGGCGGCGAGACGGTCGTCCTGACGCTGTCCGGTACCGACCGGGCGGGCGTGTTCCGTGCCGAGGGAGACGACCGGTACCTGAGCCTGGTCATGCCGCTGCGCACTGATGCCTGACGGCGTGACGCTCCGGCTGACAGGCTTCCGCCGGTTCGCCGAGGCGTCGTTCGACCTCACGTCGCCGACGGTGATCGTCGGCCCGAACGGGGCCGGCAAGACCACACTCCTTGAAGCGCTCTACTATGCCGGCCTCGGCCGGTCGTACCGCACAAGCACGGACAGGGATCTCATCGGCTGGGGTACGGATACGGCGCGGATCGAGGCGAGCTTCGGCGAGCTGACGATCACCCGGGCACTCGCCTCGGCCGGCGCTGCGGTCCGTAAGCAGCAGCTCGTCAACGGAGTGCCGGTGACGCCATTGGGCTCGCTGGGCCACCTGTGCGTCGTCCTGTTCGCGCCCGAACTCATCGAGCTCGTCGCCGGACCGCCCAAGGCCCGGCGACGGTACCTGGATATGCTCCTATCGGCCACCGACGTGACCTACGCCCACGCGCTGCTGCGTTACCACCACGCCCTCAAACAGCGGAACGCGTTGCTCGGCGACCACGCTGCCTTGCCGGCGTCGTTCGATGCGTGGGAGGCGCTGCTCGTCGCTACCGGCGCCGAAATCATGGCGAAGCGGTCCGAGGCTGTGTCGTCGCTCGAAACGGCCGTCCAGGCGCCGTACGCGGTGTTCGAGGGCGATGCAAACGCTCGCCGGATCGCCCTCACCTACCTGCCGTCGGCCGATCCGCCCGAGCGCCATGGCGACTTGTTGGCAGCCGGACGAGACCGCGACCGGCGCAGCGGCGCGACCGGCGTCGGCCCGCACCGCGACGACGTCGGTATGGCGCTCGGCGGCCGCCCTATGGGATTCGCCTCGCGCGGAGAACAGCGTAGCCTCCTCATCGCGCTTAAGCATGCGGAGCTGTCGCGGTACGCGCGCCGACCGACAGCCGTACCCCCGTACCTGTTGCTCGACGATCTCTTTTCGGAACTCGACCGCCGCCGCGGCACGGAGTTGGCTGCGCTGCTTGGCGACTACCCGACGATCGTCACGACGACCGACGCGACCGCGCTCGACAAGCGGTTGCTCGACAGCGCCACGATCCTTGATCTTACGCACGTACCGGCAGGTGCCTATGCCGCTTGAACCGCTGTCGCACGAGCTCAACTCCTTCGCCGCCCGGCACGGCCTGACCGACCGGCTGACCGCGACTGCGGTCGTCGAGACGGCCAACCGGTTGGCCGACGGCCGGTTCACGGCGGTGAGCATCCACCAAGGCCGGCTGGTCGTCGAAATCCCCGACGCCGAGGCCAGGCACTTGGTGCAGCCCGACATCCCGGCATTTATCGACGCCTTGAACGCGGCGCTCGGCCGACGCAGGATCTACGGGGTAACGTTCCGGCTCGCCGCTCGCGGAGAACCCGGTCAGTAAGCGCCGGCGTCGAGCGTCAGGGCGGTCGGACGGCCCGCGCTCACGAAGAACAACGTTTGCTCGTCTTTACTGAGGACGAGGTTTGTCGGCGCAAGGGGCGCCTGGGCCTTGAACAGGTACGGCGTCAATGCCTGCGTCGCGAAGTCGAGTCGGTAGAGCTCGGTCTTGCTATTCCGTTCCCGGGTGTAGACGGCTGCAGTGCCGTCGGCGAACGGCACGACCTGCCCGATGGAACCGGTGACGCCGAGCTTCGTGACCTGGCCGTCGAGCGTCACTAATGACAGTTGGTCGTCGGCTCCCTGGACGATAAGTCCGGTACTCGTGGGTAGCCAGAGGCTACGTTTGACCGCACCGGCCGCATCGATCGTTTTCAGCGTCTTCGTGAAAGCGTCGAGCAGGTAGAGCTGCGTGGTCGTGAGGGACAAATACTTGGCATCAGGCGACCAGGCGACTGTCGGCCGGCTCACGTTGGTTCCGACCAGGTTGAATATGCGTTCCTGGTCGCCGTTGTCCTTTGTCGCCCGGATGATCGTCCGTTCCCCGCCCGCCGGCTCGTAATCGTACGCCACTTTCTCGCCGTCGGGCCGCCAGTCGATCGAGCCGACGCCCTCGGGCCAGTCGTGCGTTTCCTGGTTCACGAGGTCGTAGCGCTTGAAATCGTACTGCTTCGTCGCGTCCCCGAGTTTCACGAAGGCCAGCTGCCGGTTCGGCGACCAGACAAGGTCGGTAATACCCTCGAGCGCGGCCGGGGTGATCTCGTCGACCGTCGGGTTGGCGAGGTCTTTCAGAAAAAGCCGGTAGGCGGTCCGCTCCCCCGGCGCCAGGAACAGCAGCGACGTCCGCTCGGCATCGAGCGCCATGAACTGGACGATCTTGTCGGACAGCTGCCTTGGTTCGGGCAGAGCACGGAGCGTGACCGGTACGGTCCGGCGTTCGTTGACGCGGAACGTCAGGCGGGCATGGTACGGGATGAAATCCTGGCGCTCGACCGAAAGATCATACGTGCCCGGCTTGAGGACGACCGCCAGCGATCCGGTAGCAGCCTGCCCGCCGGCGCTCACTTGGGCATCGGCGGGCACTGCGGTGATCGTGATGTGCGCCCGCCAGAAGAAGAGGAAGAATACCACGATACCGACGGCCGCGATCCCGCCAGCAACCAAACCGACTGCCCGCCACGGGATCGTCGCAAGTTTTACGACCGGCCGTTCAATCGTCGGCAGCTTCGGCGGTTTGAATCCGGGTACTTTCGGCAGCCGCGACGGGCTCGCCGGATTGGCCGCCTCGGGAGCAGGCGGCGTGTCGGGGATATTGTCCAGATTGGGGAGCGGCGTGTCGGCCATAGCTAGTACTGCCAGTGTACCCAACGGACGAGCAGCGAGATATTGCTGTCGTAGCCAACGCCGCCTTTGTAATTCTTGACGAGATCGTTGTAGACGCCACATTCGCCGCTCGTCGCCGTGCCGTCTTGTCCTTCGCCGTACGCCTTGTTGATCTGGCAGGCGAGTTTGTCGAGGTCGGCCTTGTCATGGGTCCAGATCTCGGCCGGCCAGATGGTGCGGTCGTAGACCGGCGCACGGGTGATAGGATCCTTCGCACCGAGGCGCTCGTCGATCGTCAACAGGTCGCCGAGCAGCTGGCCGATTTTCGTCTTCGATGCTTGCTTGGCACCGGCCAGGAACTGCTGCTTGGTATTACCCCGGAAGATATCCACCGGCAATTCCTTATCGGTCAGCAGGGCGATATTCTTGCCCGGAGCGATCACGTTCGGATCCGCCTTTGATCCCGGCTTCAACTGGTCGACGAACCAGGCCTCTTCCGGCCAGTCGCCCCGGTCGAGTTCCGTCGACGGTTTCAGGTAGGCGCCGATCAGGTTCTTATTGCTCTTGTCTTCTTTAAGCGGCAGCTCCTTGCCATCCACTTGCGCCAAGGCTTGTTTGTCGGCGTCGGTCATCTCGGCCTTGCGCAGGTTGTTCGGATCGGGCCGTTCGGCCGGGTCGGACATCCGGTAGCTCCAGAGAATCTCGTAGCGGGTGATCTTCTTGGTGCCTCCGCCGAAGAGTCCGCCGCCGCCCAGCAGGCCGCCGAGCAGCATGAAGCCGATACCGGGCAAGAGGATACTGCTTGCGAGCGTCGCGAAGGCGATCCCCGGCACCATGAGCGCGGTGATACCCGTGGTGGCAAGCAGCGAGGTCATGCCAGACGGTAGGCCGAGTGCGCTGTCCAATTGGGCGAACTGTTCCGCGAAGACGATATTGACGGCCGCGGCGACGAGATTGGCTTGGGTAAGGGCGAGATTAGCTTGGGCGGCTTGGAGTTCTCCTGTACCGACGAAGCCCGAGAGTCCGTCGACGGCGGCCTGCGCCTCGCTCAGTGACTGGAACGCCTGGGCGGCGAACTGGGTCGTGCCCGACGGCAGGCCCAAGCCCTGGTCTACGAAGCCGCCGAACGAAGCTGCCAGGTTTGCCGGGTTCCCGATCGCCTCAAGCGCGGCGGTGCTGCCGGTATTGGCGTACTGGAACAGGGCCGAGGTCGTGCCGGCCGGGATCGGGACGCCGGTGGCGCCGGCCATCCAGCCGTCGAGCGCATTGAGGCTCGCGCTTGGGACCGCGTTCGGATCGTTCGAGCTGAAGTATGTTGCCAGGTCGCTGGCCACCTGGGCGCCGTAGATAAGTTCGGCGTTCTCGCTGCCCGCGAACTGGGACATAAGCCCGATCGCGCCGTCCAGCCGCTGGGTCATCGAGCCTTCGATCATCGTCCGGGTAAACCCGCCCAGGCTGAGCGCGCCGCCTGCCTGCGAGCCGAGCGCTTGGCTCAACAGCGCGTCGCTCGCGGCGTACTGGAGGTTCGTCTGCGCACTTGTCCGTTGGGTGGTGAGCAGTTGCTGCGTCCGGTCACGGTACGCGTCGGCCATCTGTCCGTCGACGAGCACCGTCTCGCCGGTCGTAGGATTCGTCAATCGGGTCAAGCTGCCGACGTCCGTCTGTTCCGGTGACAGGCCGGACGGCACGATGACCTCGTTCCAGGCCGTGGTCTGGGCCAACCGTTCGGTGCCCGGCAGGGGCGAGATGAACGCCTCATACACGTTCGAGAAACTGACGCCGCCGATGCCGGCCGAGGCTAACTGGTTGTCGATGTACGACTGGCCGGCGAACGTGACAAGGCTGGTCGCGACGTCACCCTGGAGCGCCGAGGCGGCCAGCGAGACGAACTGGCCGGGTACGTTCGCGGCGCTGCCGAGTGCGCCCACGAGCGAGCCGAGCTGCTGCCGTCCCTCGGGAGTGTTCGTATTGAGGCCGTCGATGAAGAACGTATGGTAGGCGGTTTGGGCAAGATTCGTGATCGAAGGGTCGAGGCCGGTCATGGCCGACAACTGGGTCAGGCCCGACTCGATCTTCCGTTGCGACGAGGTGGTCGGATCCCACGCCCAGCTGATCGAGCCGCCGATCGTCGACGCCGCCAGGCTGTCGCCGATCGAGGCGCCAAGGGTGCCGAGCGCCGTACCCTTGTCAGTGATCGTGCGGTCGAACAGGATGCCGATCGCGCCGCTCACCGCCGAACCCCCAATAGCGGCGGTACCATCCAGGCCGAACAGGCCGTTGATGCGGTCGGGCGTCAGCTGCTGCTGGGCGAACTGCAGGTAGGTGTCTTGGAACGCGGCCGTCCGCTGATCGGCCGTGAGGTTCTTATTGAAGAGCGCCTGGACGAGCGACGGCGGGACGTCCGCCTGGCCGGCAAGCCGGCTGATACTCCCCAGGTAGTCCTGGTTTTGCCAGAACGAGGAATCGGTGTTGAAGATCTCACCCGTCCACAGCGCCTGGATCGCCTTCTGGTCGGACAGGAAGTCGCCGACGATCGGGACGTTCGCCGTGCGCAGGACTTCGTCGATCGACCTGCCGGTCAGCGCACCGACGACACCGTTGATCTCGCCGAAGGTCGGCACGTAGTCGGGATCCGAGAACATCTTCGGGTTGAACGGGATACCGGTCTTGGCGGCGGCGTAGCGCGTCATCGCGGTCAGGTACAGGTTCTGCTGTTCGGCGCGCGACAGGTCGGCGTTGGTCTGGCCTGTCAGGAGCTCGAGCATACGTTGGTCGCCCAAGGCGCGTTCCATGACTTGATCGATCGCGCCGCCGACGTCGCGGCTCACGATTCCCCAGGCGCCCTCGCCCCCGTCCTCGCTTACCTGGTAGCCCTTGATCCCCATGGCAGCGTCGAATTCCTTGGCACCGAGCTTCATGCCGGCCGGTGAGCCGTCGCCCTGGACGTAGAGCGCGACCAATGCCTCGGCCATCGCGTCTTGCCGCGCAAGCGCCGAGTCGCCGAGCGAGAGCGGCCGACCGTCGAGGTCGTAACCGTAGGTTTGCAGTTGCAGCTCGCTCGCAGCCTCGGCGAGCGATGCCGCGTGGTCGTGGGCGAAGCTCTTCAATTGGGTGCGGATATCCTCGGGCGTGGCCTGCCGTTGGGAACCTGCGGCACCCAGGACGTCGTAGAGCAGCTGGCTTTCCGAGGTACCCAGGCCGCCAAACTGCCCCAGGACGCTCGTGCCGAACTGCCCGATCGCCTGGGTGGGCGGCACCGTACCGGTGATCATGCCGGTCAGGCTGCTCATCGCCGGGTAGGCGTACGGGCTGTTGATCGACGCGGTCGCGGCGGTCAGTGCGTAGAGGCCCTGGGTATTGTCGCCGTCGGCGAAGCTCGCGAGCGCGAGCGCAAAGTTCCGGTACTCGGTAGCGTGCGTATCGGCAACACCGGCTGCCGACTGGGCTGCCTGGTAGAGGTTGGTCAGGCTGCCGACCCATGCCTGCGGGGTGGCCTGGGTGGCTGACAGACGGGCGGTATCGACGAGCCCCTTCAGCTGGTCGACGACAGTGCCGGCCTGGACGAGGCCGTCGCGGACGGCGCCGTTCGTTACGCCTGCCAAGTTGCTGACGGCGGTCCCAAGCGTGTCGAGCCGGGCGGACAGTTGCTGCGGGGTGGCGGCAGGTGCGGCAAGTTGGTTCGCCCGGTCGGCAGGATCCTGGCCGAAGCCGAGCAGGAGCGCCCGCCGCCCGGCCATTTCGAAGGCGGTCAACGGTGCGTCGGTGCGGAACACCGCCTCGAAGTCGGCGCGCGATCGCAGGCCGGCCTTGCCGAGCAGGTCGTCGATCCGTACCACCGGGGTCGCCCCGTCGAGCGTCGGCATGGTGCCGGTACGGAAGTAGCTCCGGAGCGCGGAGCGCTGGTCGTTCTGCTGGGTGAGCCCCTTGGCGACTTGGTCGGTGCCGATGTCGTAGAACACCCCGGTGTCAGCGGCCTGGAACCGGCTCACCTTCGACGCTTGGTTGGGGTCGACGCCCTTCGGGTAAGCCGACACCATGAGCCAACCGGTCAGCTCGTTGTCATTCAAGAGGAACCGCAGCTCCCCGTCCGTGTTCCCGCCGCGGGCTCGGTCGAGCAGCTGCGCGGCTGCCGTCGGGAAGGCGAACTTGTCGAGCAGGAACGTCGCGCGGCTGCCTGCCGCAGCTGTTTCCGTAACCGAGAGCGGCGCCGTGCCGCTGGCGGTCGGGTCGGTCGTGAACGGCAGGCCCTCGAGCCCGCGGACCAGGTCGGGCCGTTCTTCAAGGTTGAGTCCGGCGTCGGCACGGTCGGGCTGGTACGTGTCGAGCAGCTTCAAGCGCTCGGCGCCGATCCGCCGCAAGTAATCGTCGGGATCTACGCTGCCGGCAACCAGGCCGGCGGTCGAGCCGCTGTCGCGGATATTGAAGCTCGTGTCGTAGGCGAGCGGTTCGCTTTGCAGCGACAGGTATCCGGCACCAAGGCCTCGGGCGAAGTCGGCGCTGCTGCTCCCCAGCGGGATTTGGCTCACGAACAAGTTGAGCCGGTCGGCGAGTACGCCGCGGCCGACATGGGTTTCGAGCGAGCGGCGGTCACCGCCAACGACCCCGTCGAGCGTGCCGAGCGGCAGCTGGCCGAGGACCGTCTCCATCGTCCGTTCGCCCACGTTCGTAAACAATTCGTCGGACGTGTTCCCGATAAGCGCGCCTTGCGGCAAGCCCAGCTGCTGCCCGACCACCTCGCGGCCCATGTTGATGAGCATGCCCGGCTGGCCGTTGCTTGCCCCGTCGAGGGTCGCGCCGTAGAAGCCGAAACTCGGCAGGCCGGTCGCCTGGGCGAGTGACTGCTGGCCGGTCCAGAGCGGTGCGTTCGGGCCGGTCTGCATCCCGGCCGCGCCGAAGACCTGGGCGATCGAGGCCCGGCCGATGCTCTGCAGTACCTCGGGCAGGTTCTGGGCTCCCGAGAAGTCTATCTTCTCGAAGGGCAGATCACTGCTGCCGCGCTTGGCTGCGCCGGCGGCGAGCGTGGCGCCCAGCTTGCCACCGGCCGCGTTCTGGGCCGTGCCGTTGGCTGAGTTGCTCGTGAATTCAGGAATGTTCGGTACGGAGCCGGGGAAGGCGCCGGCCGTCCGTTCGTCTTGGTTCGAAAAGTCGATCGGGGCCAGATCCTGGTGTTCGATCTTCTTCACCTCTTCGACCGGCTTGCCGTCCGGCCCGATCACCGGCTTGCCGGTTTTGGCGTCCACCGTCGTCTCGATCGTAAACTTGGTGCCGCGCAGGTAGTCGAGCTGCGTCACGTCCACGGCCTTGCCGTTGTCCTTGCTGTGGAGCGACTCGCGCGGTTCCTCGCCTAACGGCGGGATCGACTCGTCGGACACCGGGTTTTCCTTCGTGCGGAAGTCCTTGGTGATCCGGAAGACGTTCAGGAATTCATGGCCGGCACCGTTCGTTTTTTGGGGCGTCACCTCGTTGAGGATCGACTCGATGAGTTTCTTGCTGTACTGCGACAGGTTGTCGAGGCCCAGGTTTTGCCGGTAGGAATCCGGCAATTTCGAGGCGTCGACACCGCCGTCCGTGTCCTTAAGGCCCGCCGCCGCATTCTGCGCCAAGGATGCCACGGCACCCTGGTCGCGGATACCCAGGTAGGCTTCGAACTGGGCCTTGTCGACCTCGTTCACTTTGAGCCGCTGGTAGCCTGACATGGTTGCGCTCAATCTGCCGACGGCTTTGCCCATAGCATCGAGCCCGTTGCCGCCAGTAATGGTAGCCGGATCGACTGCGCTGCTGACTGTCTGTTCCTTGGCTTCGTCGGGCTCGTGGAGTCGTTCCGTCGCCGACTCGGTCTGGGCGATGGCGGCTGTCGCTTGCAGGAGAGGCAGGAGAGGCAGGAGCAAAGCCGGATAGAACAAAACAACCGAAATCCATCGGCGCCGTATTACGGTTGTACGGTATCCAGTCTCTCGGAACGCGTCCATCAACGAATCCCCTCCTACATAGCTTGCATCATAGCATACTGCCGATTGCCTTTATCCCCGGCGTGCAGTACCCTATCTCTGCTCAGAATAGGAAGGGATAGTTAATAACATGCGACGTGTTCTTATCAGTCTGCTCGTAGCTGCTTGTGTGGGCGTAGGTTTCTCGGAGACACAATCGGAGAAGTTGGCGTACACTTTGTTCAAGGAATTCTTGCAGCTCCCGAAGCATCCCGACTACCTTAAAAATTGCAAGCACGGAGAGTGGCTACATATCATCGCGGATCCAAGTCGTGGCGAGATTCTTGTAAAAAAACTTGGCGTCGCGCGAACCGGCCAAACCGCGACGTTGTGGATGTTAACGGATCCAGCAAGCATGTCCGGCCGGTTGGGCCTATATACTGTGAAGTTCCGCAGCATCGGAGGCGACCGCTGGCTGCCAGTGGACGGCCTGGTGAATATCAACGCCCCAGAGGGGCTGCCGAAGGCCGATGTTGCGCGATGCACGATACCGGTACGGTAAGTATCGTAGCACCTGATGCCTAAAGACCCCTTGCGGGTCTTTTTTTGCTCCTGATAAATTTACGGTACGAAGATGTAACCTCGTTCGGGTCTGTTTCCTACGAACTTCGTCGGAGTGCCAAAATACCAGGAATGAACTGACGACCTGTCGCTCGGGTCGGTGTGAATCTCGCCGTCGGCAGGATCGAAATACGTGATCATGTTCGCTTCGTCGACGTTGAGTGGAATGATCCAGTGGTTGCCCGAGCCATTACCTCGGATTAGCCAGATCGGGACATTGCCGGCTGCCAGTGCGTTCTTCACGTCTTCAAGTTCGCCGGCATTCGGCGGTCCGGATTGGTTCGTTATTGGCAACGATGCGCCTGCTCGGACATCTCGACCCGGAAACACTGCTTCTAAGACGGCCGATACTTTACGCGAGCAACCCGTTGGATCGCTTTGCTTGCAGACTGCTGGTCCTTGCTGCCTGATGTAATCGACGAGCTTTTGGGCGTTCGCTGAAAACCCCAGGTTCTTCGCGATCAGCTCGTTCTGGGTGGCGAGCTTGTACTGCGTGCTGAGCTCATCGGCGATCTCGCGGGCCTGTTTCAACGCCATCCCGGCCGTGATATCGACCGCCTTGTTGCCGTCTTCGACCAGCTTGTCCAGGATCTTGATCGCTTCGGGGCCGCCTTTGTCCTTGTCAGAAATCTTGGCCTTGATCGCGGTCGCCTTCGCGACCAATTCCTTGCCCCAGCCTTGGATCGGCTTGATGCAGTCGGCGGACAGCTTGTCGTTCGAACCGTCGCCGCCGTTGCTCTTAGCGGCTTCCTGCAGGCACTTGACCGTCTGGAGCTCGAGCGAGTCGGCCTGGCTCTTGGCCGGGTCGAGTTTGACGTCGCCGGCGCAGGTACCATTGAGGCAGCTGAAGGCGGCGATGGCGCCGAAGATCGCGAAGAACGCGATACCGATCGCAAGGAGCGCCAACAATCCCGCGATGATCTCGGGTAGAAAGCCGGCAATCGCAAGCCGGGCGGCGGTTTGTTCGCCGAGCGCTGCTCCTGCTTGCGTAACGCCCTTCGTGACTGCACCGGTAGCACGTGGAGAGCGGAGCACCGACCGCACCGTAGGACTCTGCCGGGCCTGCGAACTGAACGCATCGAATGCCTTACGGGCAGCGCCAGGCTGCGCCGGTTCGTCGTCCGGAACCGGCTCCTCGCCTACATCCTCAAGTTCCCCGTCGAGTTCTTCGTCGGCCACGGCCCTCCTTTTGCTTGCTGGTACTATACCATCCGCCCCTGTCTTTTTCACGGCGGTTCTGGTATAGCGGATGGCAGATTCTTGTACCTCAACAACTCAAAAGGAGGATCATATTACGTGCGAACCATCATGCGTACTGTCCTGCTCTACCTGCTGCTTGCGCTGCAGGTAGCGGCGGAAACGGAATGGCGTCCGGTCACTGTCTTGAAGGGCCACCCGAATCCCCAGGATCTCACCGAAATCGCCTGGCGGGCAGCCTGCGAGGCACGGAAGGTGTCGGCGCAACCCATGCCGCCGCGCTACCGCGTCAACGCCTATTATGACGAGCCCAATAGGATCGTACTCGTCGAACTGCTTCCGAGCGGAGCCAATATGTGGCTCTCGTACGACCGGTTCGTTGAACGGAACGGGCGCTGGTACCTGCAGCTCAACAGCGATAACGCTACGACCAACAACATCGCGTTCAAGAACAACGACTACGTGTCGAAACAGCTTGATTTCTGGGACGGCCCGACCGCCTTTCCGCCCGTGACCGACGCGGCCGAGGCGCGCCAGTTGTTCCGCGTCTTGCTCGCCGGCCTCACGGACGCCTCGCGCGTCCGGCCGAAGCCGTCGATGAAGTTCGATACCGTGATGGCCCGCGACGAACCGAGGACGCTCGAGGCGTACCGCGATGTCGTCCGTCCATACAAAGACGTTCCAGGCCTATCGCTCGGCATTACCTACGTAACGCCCGAGCAGCGGGTGCTGTGGGTGAGCGACGGGGTACTGTGTTCGCTCTTCCGGTTCGACGGCACCGGCAAGACAGTGCGGATAACGGACTGGTATTCCGGTGTGGCTGTCCGCGAGAACCAGAAAGCAGAAGGCCGCGTGTGCACGGTAAGTGCGGCCCCGCCTTTGCGCCGTGCTACCGGCGGCGCAGGCACGCAGGTGCCGCTCAACGATCTGGCCGACGGCCCGACCAAACAACTACTGATCCGGCTGTTCAAGTCGGGCAAGCTCAACAATCGCGACGAGGTGTTGAGTTATCTGAGCGATCAGGTGGCCGCCACGACGCGCAACCAATGGTGGCCGGGCTTCCAGCTCGCCGCCGAACAGCTGAAGCTCGCCGACATCACGGCCACCAGCCGTACCGACGGTCGGATCGAGGTGAGTTTCCCGACAAAATCGCAGCGCTCGACGCTGGTCTGTTCGCTGCCGTCGGCAAATAGATTGCGGGTCGATGCGCTCGGCAATACTGCGGTGGCGCAATCGTCCGGCGAAACGAAGGCGCGGGATCTGATCCGTCGTGCGCTCGACGCGGCGCGACAAGGCGACGCGCGCATCTACTGCGTTCCGCCGAACGAGATCATCTCGATCCGTCCGGTTGAACGGTCGGACCTCGGACTACTACCGATGGTCAAGGAGATGACCGGTAACTACTACGTGACGACGTATCGTCGATACAGGGTTCGATTAGGTCCACAGTATCCTTGGCACGACATGGCTACGATCGGCTTGTTCGAACGTAATCGCGGTGTAATCATGTACTATGATTTCCAAGTCGATATGCAGCGGCTTCTTATCTCTGATTGGGCTAGCCCACATGAGGTCGACGAAGCAGCTGTGAAAGAGGGTTTGGCAGTGTGTAAGAATAAGAAGATGTCGGAGTACGGCATCAAGTGGGGCAGCCTATAAAGGCGCAAGGCATGAGTCCGGATAACACCGGACTCTTTTTATTTGTTGACCGGCAGCGATAACACCGACGAGCCATCTTGGAAGACGATCGTCTGCCCGTTGATACCCAGCAACTCGTCAACGGATATGTCCTGAGAGAAATCGGCCTGTTTGTGTACAGTGCCGTTTCCAGCAGCTACCGCGCTTAGCGACAAGTTGCCCGCCGTGCCTGTCACGCAGAGCAGGTCGTTGTCGGATTGCCAGGCACAGTGCGTGGCCGATGAGTCAATGGGAATATCCTTCACTGCTCCCGTTTCCAGGTTGGCGATACCCAACACATCCTCCGACCGGTCAAGGAGCACCAAGCTACCGCTTGGGGAAAAGCGGACAGTACCGTACCCTGTCGCAAGCGGTTCGATTTTCTTGCTACTGATCAGTATACGGACGTATGTCGGCGGGGACTGTGTGCTATCTAGAGCAATGGCGTAGGGTGCCGACGGTCCCCACCAGAGCGAGTCGAACGGGTGCGGGAGGTCCATGATCTCGACGAAGTTACTCCCGTCGGGATCTGCGGTTACAAGACTTGTCCGGACGGGATCGGTTCGGGTGAACTGGTATAGCATCCGGGTGCCGTCGTAATTCCAGGTGGGTAGGTCGATATTCGGTTTAAGTAGCGTCTGTGCCCCGGTTCCAAGATCGATCACTGCCGCGGCCGGTGTTTGGCCGAGCCGGAAGATTGCCGCCTTCGTGCCGCTGGGCGACCAGCTTACGCTGCTGCCGGCTGGCAATGTTACGGGCGTCGTCCGCGCAACGGCGCCGGTTGTGACATCGGCTTCGACGAACGACAAGCTCGCTGCCTGGTACGCGAATAGTTGGCTCCCGATCAGCGTGGCTGCGCTCGCATTGTCGAGCAATAAAGTCGGCACTACGGATGTAGCGCTCCGACGGCTGCTGGTAGCGATAATAATTCCGATGCCGCCAACGACAACCGCTGCCAACATAAATGCTACTAGACGCCAATTCCAGGTCATGGCTTCACGTTGGTGTAGTAGACCTGGCCGCGTTTGTTCTGACTATTATCACCCCTACCGCCCTGGTCGGAAATGCCGAAATAGTAATCATTCGGATATTTCGACGAGGCGGATTTCGTTGAGAAGGAGCGCGTGTCAGTGGTGCCGGTTGCCGGGTCGAAGAATTCGACATCGGTTCCCTTGACCGCTGTGACGACGATCCAGTGCTGCCCACTTGCATCTCCACGGACATGCCAGACCGGCAGGTTGCCCGCTGCCAGAATCTGTTGCGCTTGGGCAAGGTCGCTCGTATCAGGGGCGTTGCCCGCAGTCGAGCTCGTAGGAATCCACTCGTCAGCCGGTGAGGCGTGGCCAGATGGGAATGCGCCTGGTAGTACAACCTGGAAATCGGTGTTTGCACAGCCCGCATCACCGGTTCCGTTCGTTCTCTGGCAAGACATGACTGGGTGGTCGGCGACCCACTGCTTCAGCTTTGTTGCCGCAGCGTTCGTGTTTGCGCCTGGCCCCAGGGTCGACGCGGTCTCTGCAGTTTTCGTCTCGCAAGCCTCGAACGTCTTGAGCTGGTCCTTGAATTTTTTGATGTGGTTTTCGGATTCTTCGTAGATCTTCTTGCCGGCCGGCGGGAACTGTGCTCCTTTCACGTAGATGCCGTCGATATAGCCTTCGCCGGCGTTGTAGGCGGCTACGGCGGGGTCGATCTTCTTGTCGTACCGGTCGATGAGCATCCGGAAGTACTTCGCACCTGCGAACACCGCCGCCTCGGGATTGTTCAGGATAGGATTCGGGTCGGTCGTGACGGCGTAGCTGTCGTAGGCCTTCTTGCCGGAGCCGTAGGTCGTGGTCGTAAACTGCGCGGCCGGGTCGGTGCTGCGCTTATTGTTGTTGTAGGTACCCGGAATGGTCTGCATCAGGCCGTAGGCGATCGGGTGGTCGCCCTCGCCTTTACTGGTCGCATCCTGGTCGAAGCTGCTCTCGATCGCGATCATGGCGGCGATGCGGGCAGCGGAGACGCCGGTGTACGCCGAGGCGGCGTTAATGATCTGGCCGGCTGTTTTGCCGTCGCGGTACTTGGTATTCAGCTGGCTGCACTTTCCTGCATCAAGCGTGCTTGCTGTACCGCCGGTACTGATCCCGAGTCCTTGGTCCCCGATATTCCCGAAGTACGTGACGGCCGAGAACAACGTCGCGGCCCCGGCCGGCGCGATCCCCAAGACGATGAACCCTCCGACGATGAAGAGCCGGCGCGCGGTCATGGCCGGTTACGGCTGCGCCGGCGGCAGGTTCTGGTCGGGCAACGGCTGGTTGAAGGTGGCGTCTTGCTGGGGCGGTGCGGCGGTAATGGGTGGTGTGACCATGTTCGGTGCGCCGGCGGCCACGGCCGGTGCTGCCGGCGGTACGGTGGGCGTACTGCCCGGTTGTTCGGGGCCCGTACCGGCTGCCGCCTGGCCGATCTGGCTCACCGCGCCTCCGATCGATCCCCCGGCCCGTTCCTCTTCGGCCTGCTTCATCTTTAAGAGTTCGGCCGGGTTGGTGGTGATAAGCTGCTCTTCCTCGTAGCTCGCGATCACCTCGACCGCCACGTGGTTGGCGCCCGCGAAGAAGATCCCCTGCCCGACCTTGGCCTCGCGCAGGATCAGTTTTTCGCCCTCGGTCAGCTTGAAGACCTCGGCCAGCTTGTCGACGGCCGACGGCGACTGGCGCAACAGCAGGCGCATCGCCGAGTTGTTGACGATCGTGCGGCCCTGCTGCGAGGCGATGAAGTCCTCGACGTCCTGGGTGATGATCGTGAGCCCCAAGAAGTACTTGCGGGCCCGTTTGGCGAGCGAGTACAGGAAGTCGCTCGAGTCCTTGTAGCGCATGAGGATCCAGGCCTCGTCGATGATCACGAACCGCTTGCGCATCTGGTAGCGCGCCTGGTTCCAGATGAAGGTCAGCAGCAGGAACATCCCGATCGGGCGGAGCTGGTCTTCCAGGTCGCGGATCGAGAAGACGACGAAGCCGTTGTTCAAGTTGATGTTCGTAGGCTGGTTGAAGAGGCCCGCGAAGGTGCCTTCGGTGAACTTCGACAGCCGCCGGACCAAGTTTTCGGCGCCGGTCATGTTGGTGAGGATGTTCTGCAGGTCGCGCATGAGCGGCGGCTCGTTGCCGTGGCTGGCCGCGTCGGCGGTGATGTCCTTCAAGGCATAGGTTTCGTACACGGCGCGGTCGAGCAAGGCGTCTTCTTCGGGTGTCAGGCCGCCCACCATGATGCCCACGAGGTTCTTGATGCTCACCACCGCCGAGCGCAGGATATCCTCGCCCTTCTCGTCGGCGCCCACCTTGGGCAGGTCGAACGGGTTGACCCGTTCCGGCGAGTTGAGTGACAGTGACAGGTAGGTGCCGCCGACCGCGCCGGCCAGGCGTTCGTACTCGTTTTCCGGGTCGATGACGATCACGTCGGTGCCGAGCATGAGGCTGCGCAGCGCCTCAAGCTTGACCGCGAAGCTCTTGCCCGCGCCCGAGGTGGCGAAGACCACCGCGTTGGCGTTTTCGAGGCTCTCGAACCGGTCGAACAGGATGAGCGAGGAGTTGTGCAGATTGACCCCGTAGAGGATGCCGTCGTTACTCGTGAGCGTCGAGCTTGCGAACGGGAACGATGTCGACAGCGCCGCCGTGTCCAAGTTGCGGTTGACCAGCAGCTCGTCGCTGTTCAAGGGTAGGGCCGAGGTGAAACCCTGTTCCTGCTGCATGAGCGCCTGTTTGGTGTAGATGAGCAGGCCGCCCAGGAGCGCCTCGAGCTGCTTCACGATCGTCTCGAGCTCCTCGTGGGTCTTGGCGTAGACCGTGAAGTACAGGCCGGACTGGAACAGCCGGTCCTCGCCCCGTGCCAGTGCGTCGCGTAGCCCCTCGATGTCCTCGATCGCGGTCTGCAGTTGCGGGTCGCGGACCAGACCCTTCTCCTGTTCGATCGTCTCGGTCGACTCAAGCTGGGTGATCTTGCGCCGCAGGTCGTTCATGACATCGGCGCTCGCCAGCGGGTAGATGAACATCGAGATGTCGGCCTGGATGTCCAGGTTGACGACGCGGGACAGCCAGTTGGTGTTCAAGTACCGCGCGTACGAAAAGACGAACAGCGTCTTGGCATACAGGTTCTCGAGCTGGATGAACCGGGGCGTGACGCCGAAGGCGGCCGGGGCGATGTAGTCGAGGACGTTGACCAAGCCGCGGTCGTACACCGCCTGCTCGGCGGCGACCTGTTTGCGCCGCTCGAAGAACGAGGCCGGTTTGGCGGGTTCGGCCGGTGTAGCTGCTGGCGCGGCGGTTGCCGGCGGTTGCTCGGCCGGTTGTCCGGTAGCCGGTGTCGCCGGTACGGCGTTCGGATCGGCGGGTGCCGGCGGCGTTGCCGGTTTGCGGCCGAAGAACGGGAGGTTAACCATTGCTCGGCTCCTTCGCGTCGGCTGCGACTTGCGGGTCGGTGTGCAGGTAGCTGCTGCTCAATTCCTCGATCCCGGTCAGGCGTTCCTTGACCGCGACCTCGGGGTTGTACGTCACGTAGAAGAGTTCGATGAGTTGCTGGGTATTCAATTGCGCGGATTTCACTCCGAAGCCGGCCAATCCCGAGGCGATCAGGCTGACCCGTTCCTGCAGCTCGACCGTGAAGTCGCTGAACTCCTTGTCGGTCATGGTGAGCGTCACCTGCTTGGCCGGGTTGAAGAGTTTGTCGAAGAAGCTCCGCTGCTTGAGGCCCACCGGGTCGTACGAGACCACCACGTAGAAGCGCTTATCCATGATGTTGGCCACGCCGATCAGCCGTTCCATGAATTCCACATAGGCCGCGGTCTGGGCCCGGATCCGTTCGTTCGTTTCTTGTTCCGACCGCTGCCGCAATCGCACCAGGTAGTCAGTGAGGTCGAGCTTGCGCGACTGCATCACGATCTGGAGCGGGAAATTCAAGGAGTTCAGGAACCCTTGGTACCGGAGTACGATGTCTTCCTGTTCCTGGGGAGATTTCAGAGCAAAGTTCAATGAGCTGGCGAGGAGTACGGCCCGCAGCCCGCCGTTTTTGAGTACCACAATCCCGTCCTTAATGGCGGCGATATCGAGATACGCCTGGGTGCTCTTACGCGGGTGTTTCGCCTGGGCGGCAGCCATCAGGAACCCTTCGCCTCGCTGGCCAGCTCCGGAGCAGGCGGTACGGGCGCCGCGCCGCCGGCGTCGAGCGCCGCCGACAACGATTCGAGCTGGCTGCGTTCGACCGTGGAATGGACCGCAGTGTTCGCGGCCGTCGGCGTGACCTTATGGGTGATTTTCAACGCCTCGGCACCGGTTTCCTTCTGCCAGACCCGGCTCTTGGGGCGCGTCAGGAACAGCAGCGTCGCCGCCGCGAACTTGGGGAACGGCTGGTCGTTCACTTTCACGAACGCGAAGGTGAGTGTCACGAGCGCGATCGGGAGCGCGGCGATCCAGAACGTGGTCGGGGTGAACAGGGTGTAGCACAAGTAGACGAGCATCCCGCCGGCCATGACGATCACGAACTGGACCATTGTGAGCGGCCCGACGATCCGGTCTTCCATGTCGATATTCTGGGGTACCTTGTAGCGCACGTCCCTCCCTTGATCGCTCCTAGTATAGCGTACCTAGGCCCGGCGGCGAACCGCGATCGGGACGACGTCGGCCGTCGCCTCGGTGGGAGTGGGTGCCGGCGCGGGATTGACCGATACAGCCGGGATAGGCGGGGTAATCGGGGCCGGCTCCGGCGTTTCCAGTGCGATGAGCTGCCGCTCGAGGGCTGCGATCCGTTGCTCCTGGCCGTGCGCTGCTTGAAGCCCTGCGAGCTCGGCTGCTAGGGCCGCGACGTGGCCGCGCCGTGCGGTAACGGCCTGCTCGGTGGCAGCAAGCGTCGCGAGCCAGGTGGCGGCCTCGGTCGCGGTCATCGTCCGCCGTTCGGTTTTTTGGGCGGCCAGCCGTTCCTCGTCTTGGGCAAGGAACCGTTGCTCGTCGTCGACGAGCCGCCGCAGCCGCTCGGCGCGCTGCCGGCTGTCCGCCTGGGCCTGCCGCAGGTCGTCGAGGTAGCCGCGCACCTGCCCTGCAAGCTCGGCTTGGCCGGCCAGGCGCCGGGTATGTGCTGCCGCTACGGCGTCCGCTTGCCTGCGGGCCTCGGCGTGGGCCCGTGCCGCCTGTTCGGCAGCTGCGGCTTTGGCGTGGGCAACGGCGGCCCGTTCTGCCTCGTGCCGTTCGCGCTTGGCACGCTGCCGCTCGGCCTGGAGTTCGCGGCCGCGCCGCAGGATGTCGTCGCGTCGCGCTTTGGCAGCCAGCTTGGCTTCCTCGGCCCGTGCCGCCTCGGCTTGCTTTGTGAGCAGCGCCTCAAGTTCAGCCGGATCCGCGTAGGGCGCGGTGCGCGCAAGCAGCGCGGAGGTCCGTTCGCGCAACCCCTGCTCGCGGGCGTGGTCGGCCGGCGTGTCGCGGACAGCCAGGAGTTCGGCCTCGAGCGCCCCCAAGTCGGTGATAGCGGTGTTGACCTGTTTGGCGATGTCGCCGAAGAACCGGTCGTCCGGTTCCTGGCCGAGCTTGTGACGGCGGAGCGAAACCAACGCTTCGTAGCGGCCGCGGACATCGGTGATGAGGCCGCGGACGGCCGCGGTCCGTTGTTCCTCGACGGCAGCCGTCCGCGCTTTGTCGGCCGCCTCGATCCTGCCGGGCGCATACTCGCGTTCGAGCCGTTCGACTGCGGCTTGGGTCCCACGCAGGAGCGGCCGCAGTTCGGTGTTGATCCGTTCGCGCAGCTGGTCGGCGGTAAACTCGCGGTCGACGCGGTATTTGTCGGTCCAGGCGCCCACGTTGACCCGGCGCGACACCAGTGCGCCCAGGTCGATCTGTTTGAGTGCCGTCAGGCCGTGGGCCGCTTCCTCGCGCACACTCGCGGAGCGGGTTTGGTCGAGCGACAGCGCGGTCAGGTCGGCGGCAAGTGCGCGCAGCCGGCCGTCGAGCGGGCTCACGCTCGCGTCCCACTCGGCGTCGAGGCTGGCCATCGTATCGTCGATCGCCCGGAGCCGCTCGCGGTCGTCGGCCAAGGCCTGTTCGGACGCGGCCACGCTGCGGCGGACGACGTCGGGATCGAGTTCGGGGCGGGCGAGCAGGCGTTGGCCTTCCTGGTCGAGCCACTGGGGGGCGGGGTCGATCGCCAGCAATTTGGCTTCGAAGGTGGCCAGGCGGGCGGGATCGTCGTGCAAGCCGGTGCCGTCGGGCCCAAGCGCGTTGTCGGCGAAGGTGCGGGCGAGCGGCTCTAAGCGGCTGACCGCGTCCACGAGCGGCACGGGCCGGTCGCCGGGCGCGAGCTGGACCGCCTGGGCCAGGTACTGGGCGAGCGGTTCGAGCGCGCTCTGCCAAATGCGGGCGGTGGCCGGCGCCTCGGCGCCGTCATGCTCCTGTTTGGCGGCGCGCCGGTCGCGTTCCAAAGCCCGGCTGCGTTCGTCGACTTCGCGCACGGTCGCGACCAGCTCGCCGAGCGTTGCAGCCAATCCCCGCACCCGGGCGAGCCGCTCGGCCTGGTCGTCTGGCACAGGCCGTGCCGTATCCGCGGGTGCTTCCTTGGGTATAGCTGCCACCACCGGTGGTCCGCTCTGGTTGTCACGCGCGTCGTCGACCATTCCCCTCCCGTGTCCGTCCACTATACAACGCTCCTGCCGGCCGAGTCGCTGTGCACAACGAAAAACGCCCCGGATTGCTCCGGGGCGTGTGATTTTTGATCGTAATATTTAGAGGAGTATCTTCTGTGCTCCTCCGTTTTTTTTGACGACCGTCGGTTCGCCTTCATCGGGCACTTCCGTCGGTTGCTTCGCCTGCATCTGGTCCAGAATGCTCTGGACTGGTGCAGACAGTTGTTCGGTGTCGATGTTGCCAGGCTCCTCTTCCGTGTTAGGCACCGGAAGTGGCGGGAGCAGTTCCTTTATCGTGGCGCCGTTCGTATGCGGCGCCGGCGGTTGGGTCGCGTCGTTCCATTTCGGGATCGACTTGGGGTCGGGCGCGGGTTCCGGCTTGTGCCCGGTTCCGTTGGTGCCCGGCTTCGAGCTCATGCCCAGGAGGGCGTTGAGCTTGTGTTCCAGTTCGGTGACCTTGGTTTTGTCGGCTTTGCCGTCGACGACTTTCTGGACGTTGTCCATATTCGCCTTGACGAGGCCATTGATTTTGTTGGTCAGCCGCTGGGCGGATTCCTCTTCCCGCCGCTTCTCGAACTTACCCGAGGCTTTGCCTCGCTTGATGTATCCTAACTCGTACATGCAACCGCCGGCCAAGCCGACGATTGCGACGGTCAGGATCGCGAAGCCCACGAAGAGCTTGTGATCCAGGCCTGCGACCTGGTCGGGGAGCGGATCCAGCTTTTGGCTGAACCCTACGTTCGCGTCGCGGCCACGGACGACCTCCTTGCGGAGATCGCGCGCACCGTTGAAGCCCTCGTCGAAGACGTACGGATCCATCGCGGTGTTGACCACCACCATGCCGTTCGCATTGATCCACGCCAGCGGGTTGCCGGCGTCGTCGACCGAATTCAGGTAGAAACTGAGCGCGGGCGCGGCCAGTTTGACCGCTTGGGGCGCAGTCTCTTCCGTGGTGACGACCCACTCCGGCTTCCCGGTCTGTTCGTTCTCGAGCTTCTCGGCATGGACCACGTCGGCGTTGGCTTTGACCAGTGCCTGTAGTCCGGCCGGGGTTTTGCGGAACTCCGGTTCCGCAGGGGCTGCTCCGGCGATCCCGAGCAGCAGTACTAGGGTAAGACAGTATTTGAACACCTGATGGTGTCCCCCTTCCTTTTTAAAACTGTAAAGGTTTTTGCCCGCACGGACGTGCAGGGCGGCTGGTTGACTGTAGCATAGACGGGCTGTGCTACAGTCGTGGACAATTACTGCGGGGCAGGAACCAGGAACTATACCTGTTCGAACCGGTTGTTGTCAACCGGTCAGGCGGGTTCGCCGGTCAGGATGACGCGCTTGTAGCGGAGTACCGTTTCCTGATAGAGCCGGTCGTAGTCGGGGATTTTGGCGGCGAGCAGCCTGCGCACCAGGCCGGCCTCGCCGGTATCCACGGCAGTTTGGATCTCGGACTGGTCCGTTTCGCCCAGCTTCGCCAGCGCCTGCATAAGCACCGCCTCCTCGATCGCCGCATTCATGGATTCCAGCATGCGCCGTTGGTCGTCGGGCGAGAGTTCGTCCAATCCCTGTTCAATGATCAGGTCGGCGGCCAGGATCTGTTCGTCGGTGGCGGTCGTCCAGTCGGTGGCCATGGTCATCCTTTCCGTGCTGCCGCAGCTTGTCTGGCTTGCCTGGCTGCCTGCAGCAGCTGTTCCAGCGTGAATTGTTTTTTGCCTTTCAGGGCATTGAGCAGCGCCTCGCTCGCGACCGGCCGCTGGCTATGGATCTCGCGTAAGGCGCGCTTGAGCGCTCCGGGCAAGCCTGCGGGATGGTAGACCAGCGCCTTTGAGAAGGAATCGAGCCGGTCGGCAGGAATCGTGAACCGCGCGAACGCGTACGAGCCGTCGTTGTGCAGGAACTGTTGCAGCTCCTGTTCCACGGTCAATCGCTGGTCGGGCGGCCAGCCTTCGAGGAATTTGTCGATCTCCTCCTGCCCAAGCTTGTTGCCGTTTGTGAACTCGACCGCGAAGCCGTGTTTGCCCAGCCAGGTGCCCGAAAACGTGTCGGTAGCCTTGTCGTAGCCTGAGATCTGGGCCTCGGGAACCTTGTCAGCCACTGCCTGCTCGAGCTCCTTGCCCTGCAGGCCGTCCAGGCTCCGGCCGTCGTCGATCGAGGCAGGCGGCGCGTGCCGGGCGACGAAACCCCAACCCTTCGTGTCGTGATGGTCGGCACCGATGCTGTTTTTGGCATGCTCGCGTACTTGGTTCCAGTTCTGCTCTCCGACCTGGTGGCGCATCCAATCGTCTTTATCGCCCACCCACATGACCTGTCCGGCCTGTTCCTTGCCGTTCTTGAGCACTTCCATTTCCAAGCCCATATATCCGCCGTTGGGTGTCGGTCGGTCGATGAAGACCTTGACGTGCTTGCCCGCAACGCCCCGTTTGAGCTCGTCGGGCGTCAGCTTAATGTGGTGGTTGATCCCGTCGCCGTGGTCCATCTCGTTTAATTTGATGAACAGTCGCCCGGCGTCATCTTTCTCGACCTGGAAGTCCGTCAGCCTGCCGTCGCCGTGCAGGTCGAGCTTGAGGTGATCGCCTTGGTGGAGGTGCTCGGGGATGCCGGATGGCAGCTCCGCGTCATGCGGCATCGGGGCAGGGATATCGACCCCGAACGGCTTCGGCGCTGGGATATTCCCATGCTCGGTCGGCGGCGCGATGTCCTGCGGCAAGGGGGCGGGAATGTCTTTGGGGCCCGGCGCCGTGATGTCGCTCGGGTCATGTGGTGCTGCGATGGTATGCGGATCGTGCGGCGCCTCGATGCCGTGTTGGCCTGGTGACGCAATGTCGCGCTCTGTTCCCGCTGACGCCGCTGCATCCGTTGAACTCGCTTCTTCGTGCCGGTGGCCGAACAGCGTGTACATCGCAGCCCCGGCTGCGAAGCCGGCTCCGGCACCAGCGGCCGCCGCCTGTCGGACGGCTTTGGCGATATCGCGGTAGGTATCCTCGTTGATTGATCCGTTCAGTTGTTGGAGTAGCTGTTCCGTGGTTACGCCGGCCTCGCCGCGACCGAGCGCCGCGTCGAGTTTAATGAGTTGGTCGGCCAGGTTGTTGACGCTCTCGACGCCCTTGAATGAAAAGGTTTGGTACGACCGCACCCGCTCTTCGGCCTCGCCGTGGGCCTTGTAGAGCTCGCGCAGCTGTGCTCCCTTGCGGTATAGGTTGACGCCCACCGAGCCGCCCAGGATAAACGGTGCGGCTGCCGGGGCGAGCCACATGGCGCCGAACGGAGCGCCGGCCCAAGCGAGCGCCTTCCAGTTCCGTGCGCCGGCCTTGGCGATGCTCCATGACGCTGAGGCGACAGCGCGCGGCGTTACCTTGCCGGCCAACCCCAGCGCCTTTTTGGCGGTGTCTTTCGTGAAGATCGACCGGATACCCGATGCCATTTCTTTGAGCCAGCCCTTCGATTCCGGCGCGGTCTTGTCGATATCGTCCTCGATGAGCCGCCCGAACAGCTTGTGGTGCTCGGTGGTTTTGGCGACTGCGGCGGACAGTTCGAGCTGTTTCGTGAGTTCGGTGCGCAGTCCCTCGATGGCCAACTGTTCGTCGGCCGTGAGCTCGCGGAGTGTGCCGTCGGGATTGTAGAACTGTTTGGTCCGCTCCAGGAATTCGGCCGTTTTCCGCCCTTGTTCTGCCGAAAACTTGCTCAATCCCAGTTGCCGCCCTAGGTCGCCGCCGAGCATGCCCATGCTGACCGTGCCGAGCACGGTCCGGGCGCCCCGCAAGAATCCGCCGATATCCTTGAGTCCTGGAATATTAGCGGCGAACGCCATCGTCGAGACGCTGGTTTCCAACGCCTTCTGGCCGAACTTGCGCTGTAAGTTTGCTTTGTACAGCTCGACCTGTCTGGCGAACGTCTCGGCGGTCTTGGCGCTGTCGTCGGTCTCGGGGGATTCTGCCGCAGGTTCCGTCGCCGGCTCGGTCGTTTCGGGATCGGGTATCGGGCCCTCTGTCGCTGCGGCTGGCTCGGGGACGGGTTCGGCGTTCGGCTTCACTCCGGCGGCGTGCCACCCAGCGGTGAATGCGGTTTCAAAGCCCGTGTGAGCGAGGTTGGCAGCCGAGGGCGTCTCTGCGTGGTCTTCTGGCGGCTGTTGTTCCGGGTTAGGCCCGGTTGGATTTTCGGCCATCATCCCTCCATACGTACCACCAGCATACCGCAGGCATAAAAAAGAGGACAGTCCATGGACTGTCCTCGGTTATTGCGGTGGACCGGTGAAGAACCATCGCAGTAAGTCGCTGGCTGCCGTTTTACCGGCGGCCAGCGTACTCGGTTCGTTAGCTTTTGTCTGCTCCGTCGGCTGTGCGGGCGGAGTTTTTGCTGCCCGCTCTTGCTCCCGCTCCTTGTTCTTTGTCGGCCGGGTTTCCGTCGGCACTGTGGCCGTGGGAGGCGTGACCGGTTCTTTTTTGGGCGGATCCTGGGGTTTCGGCGGCTGTTTCTGCTGCCGTTTCTGCTGCCGTTTCGCCTCGTGCCGCTCGCGGATTTCCTTCGAGCGGGCAAGGAACGCTACCACTTCCGGCCCGCTTTCGTCGAGAAATCGGTGGTAGAGTTCCGGATCTTCGTTATTAGCGACCATTGCCAGCTTCCGCCAGGCCCAGGCGTCGAGCAGGCACGTTCTGCACCACTCGCTGCTGTCCCAACGGAACCCCTGCGTCAGATGCCGCAGGAACTGGTACAGGTCCCGCTCCTGCGCCTGGTTGCAGTCCTCGATAAACCGGGCCCGTTTGGGCTCGGGCGGTTTCGTTGCTTCTTCCACGCTTCTCTTCCTCTTCTTTCTAAGATTTTCCAGAAAGAAAGAGGGACTCCCTTACGGGAGCCCCTGGTTAGTCGATGTACAGTATAACCGGCTTGGGACCGGTGTCCGAGGTGCTGTAAGGCACCTCGGCGCGGGTGCTCGTCTTGCCGCCGGGTATCCGGGCGTACAGCCGGTAGCTGACGCCCCGCACCGCGGGCAGCTCCTTGCCCAGCCCGGCCCGGACCGTCTCAACGAGCGTGTTGGTGCTCGTCTCGAGATAGAGGTTGGTGTCGACCTCGACCGGTTTCCCGGTCTTGCGGTCGAGTACCCCAACCTGGAGGCAATCCCCAGGTTGGGCCAGTTTGGTGTACAGCTGGCGGATGCCAGCCTCGCGGCGTGCCGCCGCGTCGGCCGACACCCCTTCGATGTCGCTTTGCAGAGCCAATTCTTGGCTCTGCAGTAGGCGCTCGCGCTGGCGGCGGGCGTGCTCCACCGAGGGGAGCTCTTCGGCGGGCGGGCCGCCGAAGGCGCGTTTGGCCGGATCCGCCGGTGCGGGCGGTTTGGCCGCGGCTCCCGGCTTGAGGCCGATCTTGTCGGCCACCCAGTTCCCGGCGTCAGCCGGCAACTGGAAGACAGCGTAGCCGGTCGTGTCGGCCGCTCGGTTCAGGAGCGGCCAGGCAAAGCAGCAGACCATATAGATGGCCACCACCGCAGCCAGGCGTTGAACGAGCCACCATGCGGTGGCCCAGGTGAAGACTCGGCTGAAAAAAGCGTTCATCGCTTTTTATTTCCTCCATTTCATTCTTTGGAGGAAAGCGCTGGCTTTGCGGGCATGAGCCCTGTCGTTTGCCTTACGCTTCCCGCGCTAGCGGGAACGCTTCTGCGTCGTACCCGTCAGGGTGGGAAGTGTAAGGCGTTGCTGGTTTTCAAGGGTGCCGCCCGTCGGGATGGCTTCTCTGCGGTGTTCCTGAGCGACGCTGAGATAATACCATAAATACCGTATTTGTCAAGCATTAAAATACGTTTTATGGTGTATCGGGACAAAGAAAACGCCCGTACCTGGTGGTACGGGCGGGATGCCCTTGCGGGCCCTGTTTATACTTGGGGCGGAGGCGGGTTGTCATCGTTTTCGATGATAATCACACGCTCCGGATTACCGGTTGTGGGCGAAGGCGGGATCCACTGGGGACCCTGCCTGCGTGCCCAAAACCTGGCCGCCTTGCGTCCTAGGAAGATGGCCGCGATTGCTACGGCGATCGCCGTAGCAATCCACCAGACCTCGTCCGGGAGGCCTTGGGGGGTCTTCTGGGGGGTAGGAGGGGCGGGCGGCGGGGCTACCTCGACGATCACCGGCGGCTCTGGGGTTTCCGTAGCTTCCGGCGGTGCCGTCTGGCTGGGCGCCACGGCCTCCTTCGGCGTAGCCGGGACTTGGGGTGTCTCGGCTGCTCCGGGTGCCGGAGTTTCCTCCGGCGTCGCACTGATGTCCGGTGTCGTTTCGTTGGTAGTGGCGTTCGTCGACACGCTTCCTTGCAGGAGCGGGTTCGGCGTCGGCTCGGCCGCTACCGGCGGCGTCCCAGTATTTTGCTGGAGCGCCGTGACGTTCGCCTCCAATTGCTGGAGGCGCTGGTCGTGGTCGGCAAGCACCTGTCGGTGTTTGGTCACCTCCTCTTTCACCGGTTGGAACTCATCGACGATGAAGTTCCGCAAGGTGATTTGGAGGCTGGTCACCGCATCGATCGCGCATTCTGCCACGATCCAGGTCGCGATTTCGTCGGTCTTGTCCTTGCGGAACAAGGCGGCGTAGGGCGCCTGGGCGCTACCGGTGGCCTTCCAGGTGACGAACCCTCGCCGTACGGCGAGGTCATACACCAGTTTGCGGTTTAGCCGCCGATCCTTGGCGTTGCGCGCCACGGGTTCGAGCGACACTAACCGGCCGCCTTCGCGGATGATCCGGACCGGCTTGATAAACCGGGCCTCGAACCGCGCCACGACGCTGTCGGGATCCAAGCCGTTCGTGATGAATTGCTTGATCACCTGCGTCTCCCGGACAGTGACCGGTGCCGGGCGGGCCGCTTGGTAGCGGCGCCAGGCATCCACGTCCTTATCCGTGTAGCTGGGCGTGGTGCCCTTGGGTTCGTTCTCGGAGCACGACGTATCGGGCTCCACGGCGGGCGGTTGCTCAGCCTGCAGCGGCGTTCCTTGCGGAGGCGCCGACTGCTCTTGCCGGGTCGGGGAACTGGGCCATTCGGCCTGAAGCTCCCGACCTTGCCCGCTACCGGGCGGCAAATCCTGTCCGAAGGCAGGATGACTCACGAAGGTGGCGGCCAGCATGGCCACCACCAAGAAAATGTCGTTGATGACCAATTTGGCGTTGCGCATGGCAAGCCACCTCCTTTATTTGATTAGTTTTTAAGGATTTGTTCCTTCCGGTTAGGGAAGTAACGCAGCACCATACCAAAGCACCGCCGTCCTGTCAATCAGGAACGGCGGCGGTTGAACCCAGAACGGTGTCTATTCCTGCGCGCCCTTGAACGCCTTGAACCAGGCGGTTTCTTGGGTTTGGGCGTGCTTCCACTGCGCTTCGATCGTGGCACCCTGTTCCGGCGTGGCGTCTTGGAGTTCGAACCAGAGGCGTTGGGCCTCGTTGAGCCAGGCGTTCCACTGCTCGAAGGCGGTATCCCGGCCGGTGTCGGCCGCAGCATCGAACTCAAGGAGCGCTACTTGGTCGCCACCTTCAGTTGATGGTGCGCCAGCGGGCGCTGCGGGCTCAACTGGTGGGGTTACAGGTTCGGCTGGTGCTGGCGCGGGAGCTGCCTTGTCGGGTTCGGCCGCAGGCAACTTTCCGTGCTCCAGAAGCGTATCCAGGTCGTGCATCGCCTGCTTTTCGTAGGCCATGAGCTCGTGTTCGGTGTCGGCGGCCAGCTTGGCCACCTCGGCGTCGGTTTTGGCCACCTCGGCGATCGCCTGTTCGATCAGATCATGCTGCTGCTGGGTGAGTTCGATCTTCTGCTGTACCAGCTTCTCGACCTCGTCGCGCAACGCGTCGGTTACGCCCTGGGTGCCGATCCGGTCGAGTAGGTCGAACTTTTTGCCCGGCTCGAGTCCCAGTTCCTCGACGATCATGGTCAGTTCATCGGTGGTCATTGCCCCTCCCCGGTCTGCGCTTCAGGCGTTGGTGGTGGCGTTGGGGCGGCGTCCGGCACGGGTTCCGGCTTGGCGGCTGGTGGACCAAGCGGGATCGTCCGTGGCGCTACGGACGTATCGACGGTATCTGCCGCCGCGCGGTCGACGTCGGTCGTGGTAGAATTCTCGGCCGCGGCCTGGTTGAGCGTGTCGCTCATCTCTTGTTCTTGGCTGTAGTACGGCTGGCGCGTGCCCATCGGCGTCGTCCGGTCGTCGGGTGCGTTCGTCGACGACGGCTCGTCGATCTCGGGCCCGACGTAGGGCGTT
>CAYRGD010000003.1:0-35386 GCA_964423885.1 uncultured Candidatus Saccharibacteria bacterium | reverse complement strand
GATGCCGTAGCAGGGGCGCGGTCGGGGATTTCGGGGCCTACATAGTTGGGTTTGGCAGGATTCTTTGCCCGAAGCTGGTCAGCCAGACTCTGATGCTCCAATGCTTGTTGCTGCTTCAGCTCTTGATCAACGGCATTGAAACTGGTGCTCAGCTTAGCGAGCTGGCCACGGAGCATGTTGACCTGCTTCTGGAAGTTGTCTCGGCGCTTTTCCAAGCTGCGGATTTCCTTTATCCGGCCAAGGCGAGCATCCATAATCTTTAGGCGGTCGATTTTTTTGGCAAGTTCGGTTGCCACCCCGGTTGCTTCGTCGTACTCCTGGCTGTCGATGCCGGCATCGATCTCACGGGCAAGCTTCACGGCGGTCTTGTTGGCGCGGATCATGTCCGGCGTCATCAGGTTGAAGGTACTTGCGAACTTCTGGAAATTGGCTGCGACGCGCTTTTCGGAGCGCTGGCGTTGCAGCTCGTCCGCCTTTGCCTGGAAGCCGGTTATGGCTGCCGCAGCCCGCGCCTTGCCGCGATTGAACCACTGGCGGGCGGTGGCCCACAGCCCCTTGCCCTTCAGATCTGGCGCCTTCGAGCGCAGATAACCGCCAAGGCGGTCAACCGTGCCGGAAGCAAGTCGCGCCGTGCGTTCGCGTGCCGATTCGCGGGTGGCGAACAGCTCGGGATTCGTATAGGCGAGTGCCTCCAACTTGCCGACCGTTTCGGCGACTTTGGGCATTTCATCGCCGAATAGCGTCTGGATGGTTTCCAGGCCGATGCGTTTACCGTTCTCGTCAGTGTAGTCGGCTCGGATTTTGTCGCCCTGGCGGTACATGGCGACCGTTACTCCCTGCTCGGCCATCATGGTAATGAGATCCTGTTGGAGCGTGTCGAACTGCTCCGGGGAGTTTTGGACCGGTTGCTCAGACACTGCACTCGCCTCCGGTGAGACGGTAATGACGTTCGGATCGGTCACCTCGCGCGGGGTGTTCGGGATCGTTTCGGAGGCTCGTCGTACAGTCATTTCCGCGGTTGTAGCGCCTGTGCGGGCCAGGCTGGCAGCCGAGGGCGTCTCGGCGCTACTCGTCGGTGGCTCCTCGCTTGGCCCAGCTTCGGCTTTTGGTGGTATCACTGCCGGCACCGGCGCGGTTTCTGTAGTTTGCGCCCGTGCGGCGGCGAACTGTTCTTGTGCGCGGCGGACATTGGCGATCGCTTCGTCTTGCGCCGCGCGGGCGGCGGCGGGGATACCGTCTGCTCGTGTCGTCGGCTCGGGCTTGGCGGGTGCTGATCCGCCCAAGTCCGGCAGCACTACGGGTTTGATCTCCGGCCCTGGAGCGCCTGCTTTGATGAGCGGCGAGGTGCGAGGGGCGGCCGTGCGTTGTGCCACGGTACTGGCCTGCGCGGATTCGGCGGCAGTAGCGTTCCGTCGGTCGTCGAGCGTGATTTTGAGCATAGATTGCCGTTTTTGGGCGTCGGCCAGTTCGCCTTCGAGTCGGGTTTTCGTGTCTCCGGTCGAGGCGGCTACTTCCTTCTGAAGCGCCACGACCTGCTCGGACACGGTGTGTAGCGTATCTACCATCTGCTCGGTCGAAATTGCAGGTGTAGCCGGCGTTGCTTCGGGTGCCGTGACCTGTTGGAGCTCTTGGTTCGTGATGAACGCCTTGCCTGGGACGGCGCCAAGCTCCGCCTTCGCTGCGGCTTCTTGGGCGATCAGTTCCGCCGCTTTGGCAGCACCAGCTGCTTCGGCCTGACGTACTGCATCCGGACCGGTAGACTGCTGGTTTTCGGGCGTCAGTCCGAGTGCTTCTGGTGCCATATCCCCTCCCTCGTTCCGTGTAGCACCCACTATACCAGACCGGCCTTACTGAATGCCAAGCGGTTTGATGGTGGATTGGCCGTCTTGCTGATCCGCTGACGGTTGCGCTGGCTGGTCGGGATGGCGGAAGTCCACGGTCGCTCCTGTGCCGGTTACCGGTTCAGGAATAGGCGTCGTGGGAGCGGAGGCGGGAGCCGGTGCAGGGGCTGCGGCTGGTTCCGGCGCTACCGTGACCGGGATGCGGACAGGTTGCCCCGGTTCCACGGACGCAGGAGTGGCTGGCAGAGGAGTAGCAGTAGCCTGGACGGGTTGGGACTGGTAGTACAGCTGCACGGCCTGCAACATCGCGTCGAAGGCGGCGTGGAATTCGGGGTCATACGGCTCGGCTTGCATTGTGAGCAAATGGGCAATATACGGTGCGACCGAACCGCCGACCCGGTCACGTGTTTCTTGGTTGGTGACCCAATCCAGCAGCGTATTTTCGTTTTCTTGTCGCCATAGGAGTCGCACCGGGTCGATTGTTTGTCCTAAGTCGAGATGGACGCCTCTCGCGAGTTGGAATAACAGGGAATTCAAGTCGTCGTCGATCTGTTCGTCGACCACGGTAGCTCGGATCAGCATGCGTATCAGTTCGCCCGGGGAAGGGCGCTGGATCGATCCGATAGGGCTCCAGCGCTCGGGTTCCGGATCGTTCTTAGTAGATAGCTTCACAATGCGCGCGTTGACCAGGTAATCCGTCCAGAACAACAGGAATTGGTGGACTGCGCACCGGCGATTGTAGCGCCGTATCGCTTCCTTGGTGTCCAGCGGTTTTACGGGATTGAGTGCAAGTTGTAATTCCAGTGCACCAATTGCATCGAGTAATTGTTGGATAAGGAGTGTCATGCTGCCGCGGATCTCATCGGGATCGCCGCCGCTGATCGTCGACGTGGCGATAAGCTTTGGTTGAAGCGCGGCTGAAAAGCCGGTCAGCGTATCGCTGCCGGATGAAATGCTGATCGTCTCCGGTTTTGCGGTGCCTGCTACCAAGCCAAGGGCATTGGTCAATTCACTCCGGGCGTTCCGCAACGCGTCTTGCGGCGCACTTGCGGCTTGTGCAGCGATTCTCTCTACCAAAGCCGCGTCAAGAAACGAAGGGATCGGCTGCCTACCTTCCAGGTAAGCGTCGAGCGTTCCGACTTGTACGGGTATCGTGTCCATGGGTGTTATTTAGATTTATAAATCTGGTCGAGCAATCTGTTCTTGCGAAGCGTGCCGTACGGATCTTGCTGGGTGCCCATCGGATGGATCGGCGTGCCTGCGGGAATGATCGCTCCCGTCGTCGGGTCGTTTGTCTCCGCAGTAGTCAATACTGGAGTCTGTCGAGTCAGTGCATCCAATTGCGCTTGCAATTGACCTCGGTCTACTTCGGCAAGAGGTCCGGCGGTGAAACCGTCAAGGTTCTCAAGTGCACGAGTATTGTCGATAAATGCATTGAACTTTCCTTTCGACGCCGCGATTTGCCATGCCCGGCTGAAGCCGGCATTGGGATCGGTATTGCCGACGCGGCCCTTCCAGGTGTCGGCGCTCGCCTTGGATCCGATATCGGTTGCCGTCCCACCGAACGATTCCGACGCGACTTCGTCGATACTCTCCCTGTGGCCAGGTGTTCCCGGCGTGCCGACCGCGGTGCTTTGGCGCCGGATGTTGCCCTCGCTGTCGAGCGAGTTTGCTTGTCCACTAAACCCGTTCGACTTCGCCTTCTGGGCGAAGAGCCGGTTTTGCCGCTTAGCGAGACCATCGGCGACTGTGCCGTCGGCATCGACGCTGCCTCCCATGATTTTCACATTCGAGCGGGATCGGTTTTCGTCCGTGTCGCCCTCGGCCGCTTCGGCCGTCAGGCCCAGCTTGGCCACCAAGTTGCCGCGCTTATAGATTTCTTTATAAAATTTATGGTTCAACTTGCTATCGTGGGCTTTCGCCAGGATCGCCGTTTTCTCCTCGACGCTCTTCGCTTTTTCGAGCCGGTCAACGAGCAGCACCTCGTTTTCGTCGTCGCCGATCTTTTTCTTTTCCTCCTCGACGCTTTCTTGGAAGAGGGCTTGCACCTTCTTGTTGTCGCCAAGCACGCTGGCCGCCGCCGCCTTACCCTCGTGCTCCCTCCGCTTGGCATCCTTCTCGAGACGTTCCTCGACTTGGCCTTTGAGATAAGGCGCAGCCTTGCTGGCTTTGCCGGCCGCTTTGAGCCGGTTTCCCCATCGTTCCTGCCAGCTTCCTAGTGCAGCACCAGCTCCAAGCTTTTCGCCGGCCGTGTTCAGCAGGCCTCCTGTGGCGGTTGCTCCTCTAGTGCCGAACTGCTTGCCGTATTTCGCTACTGCCTGGTTGATCCACCCGCCCGACTTCCAGGGAATTGTGATCGCTCCGACCATCGAGGCGAGTCCGAGCATGTACGCCACGGCGGTGTTAGGAACGCCAGCGTTCATGATGATCGCGCCGAACGACAACAAGAAGAACCCGATCGGCTTCATGAATACCCAGAGCGTCAGGTATCCCCACCATTTGGAAAACCACTTTTGCGTGAACGGCGTCCCCATTGCGATGAAGGCAAGCGGAGAGATGACCACGAGCAAGGTGATAACGTATCCCCGAATGATGAACATGAGATTGAGCAGTAGCAGGATTACGAGTGGGAATAGCATGACGAAGAAGATTGCAACAAGGCCAGGTATGATGCCGAAGCCCTGGCTGAAAATGCCAACTGCGAGTACGACCCCGATTAGCGCAGTGATCCCTCCTGTCCAAAAGTTGCCGAACATGGCATTGAAAATGCTTTGCCCGATTGCCTGGTAGCCGACCTCGATCGCAGTGACCGCGAGCGAGTCGCCTATGTCGATCACGAGGCGGCAGATTTGCAAGCTGGCATTCGCCAAAATGAAACCGACAATGAGCCCCGGGAGGGTCTTTTTGACGGCGTAGGAATCGATTTTGAACCGTGTAACGTTCGAGAAGGCGATAAAGATAAGGAAGGCAACCAGCCCCCAGTTAATGAGTGACCGAAAAAAGCCCCAGAGCTGGATATTGGCCGCTGTCGAGAAGATCGTCTCCCGAAGCGGGGCGGCGTGGCCTGTATCTGGAGATACGACAATAATCGCCGTGGTCGCGATAAGGAATAGCGAGCTGAAAGGAATCCTGCGGCGTTTCATCACGTATTGTTCATTAGATTCTTGCCGACAGTCTCGCCAATCCTTCCCAATGCGTCTTCCAATGAGGCTACGAATTGGCTGAGCAGGCAGCAGAGGGATTGGATCATTTGCTTGATAAGGACCGGAGCCTCGATTTTGTTGCAGGCGTTCGTACCAGAATCACATTGAGCAAATACTGCCGGGGTCGCATCGCCCCTCTCAACGCTCGTTCGATCGGGGGCTTTGCCGGGCGTTGGAGTGCTTCCCTCCTTAATCTTGCCGTCCTTATCTGCGGTCAGCGAGATGACGTAGCTGTTGGATTGGCCGTCTTCGGGTGCGTAATTCAATGGTAATCCAGCAAAGCCGGTGCGCCAATTCGCCTGAATGTAGACGGTGTAGCTTTTGGTTTGTCCGGGTTCGATTACAATGCCCACTGTGGCGCTTTGACTGATCTGTTTCGCAGTCGAGCTCGACGAGCCGATCGTGTTGCTTGTGGCCGTGTTGATCGTGCCGGTTTCAAGGAATCGGATTTCGTAGGGTGGATGTTCCGCTGCGCCGTTTGGCATACCCGCCTTTGGCTGCGTCCATGCCAAATTGAGCGAAAGATTTTTTTCCGAGAACGTATACTGCGGACTGCTCAGGAATGGTGCTAAATCCGTGACTGTGCTGGTGATCGGGTGTGTCGTGTCGGCAGTGGCCTGATCGGTGATAGTGACTGAGCGGGAAGTCTGTATTCCAGAGATATTTGTCGCTTGGGGATAAGGGGCACCATCTTGTTCATACGTTGCGCGTACGTTGTATGTGTGAGAAACAGTTTGGCCACTTGATGGGGTAGGAACAGTATCGGTAAGGGATGTCGCGTTGAGGTCAGCTATGGTTTTGATAACTGCGCCATCCCGACTGATATCATATTGCTTGAATTTAAATGTCACAGAGGAACCTAGTAAAAAGCCGCCCGTGCGAGTTACGACTGTTACTGTTTGGCCAGCTTGAGGAACGGACCATCGGACACCGACTTGCGTGGATTGCTGATTTCCTTGCACATCGGATGCGCCAATTTCATTGAGCAGAGGTCCCAGGCACTCATTGCGCTGTTTTTCCGATTCTTGGTCGGATGCGGTAGTGGAGTGAAAAACGGTACCGCAGTCAGCTGCACTGGTGAGCCGCGGCGGTAATATCACCCCCAAGACTTCGATTGCAGTCGCAAATAGAACAAGAGTCCGTCTCATTCCCCTCCAAACATAGTTCCACTATACCACTACAGCCGCAGACTCGCGTTGGCCTCGATCGTAAGCGGCGGCACGGCGAAGTGTTGGTCGAGCGCGTAGCGGAATACTGCAGCCGCGCCGATCATGGCGGCGTTGTCGGTGGTGAACGGCATGGGGGCGACGTGGAGCGGTAACCCGGCCGCGGCGGCTCTGGTTGCGAGCTCGTCGCGCAAGCGGGCGTTGGCCGCTACCCCGCCCACGAGCGCGAGCGAGGCCGGTTGGTACTGCGCCGCCGCGTCCATGAGCTTGCCGGCCAGGGTGTCGACGATCGCGTCCTCGGTTTCGCGGGCGGCCGCGGCTTGGTCGCCGGGCAGGCGGATGTCGCCGCGCTCCACGGCGTAGAGCACCGCGGTCTTCAGGCCGGAAAAGCTCATGTCGAGCGTGCCGCTGCCGAGCATCGGGCGGGGAAGTTTGCGTTTGAGCTGCGTGCCCGCCGCGCGCGCGTCGTTCGCCGCTGCCGATATCGCCGGCCCGCCGGGGTACCCGAGGCCCAGGATCCGGGCACACTTGTCGAAGGCCTCGCCGGCCGCGTCGTCGACGGTGGATCCTAAGAGTTCGTACTGGAAGTGGTCGCGCATAAGGATAAGGCTCGTGTGGCCGCCGGACACCGTCAGGAACAGGATCGGGAAGGCGGGCGGCTCGGTACCCAAGAAGGCCGAGTAGAGGTGGCCTTCCCAGTGGTTCATTGGCAGGATCGGCTTGCCGGCGAGCAGCGCCAGCTGGGCGGCGGCGGTCGTGCCCACGAGCAGCGACCCGATGAGGCCGGGTCCTACGGTGACGGCGAGGGCGTCGACATGGTCGAGCGCGTCGCGGACTGCCTGGCCGTTTGCCTCGGGGCTGTCGAGCAATCCCGCCTCGTGGAGCGCCAGTGCGATGACGGGGATGATGTTTATCGTATGTTCCTGGGCGGCCAGGTCGGGGTAGACGCCACCGAACCGGGCATGCAGGGCGGCTTGGCTCGCGATCACGTTCGAGCGGGCGGTCGCCGAGCCGGTACCGTTGCCCTCGACCACCGCGGCGGCGGTTTCGTCGCAGCTCGATTCGATCGCCAGGATCCTGGTTGTCGTGCCGGCGTGCTCCATGGGTGCGATCATGCTACCCTTATCGTATGGCAGCGTCGATATCGTTTCTGCAGTCCCGGATCTGGGAGCGGTTCCAGCAGGCGGCCGGCAAACGGACGGCCCGGGCCGACAATAGCTTGCTCGTTGAGGCGCGGACGCCGCTTGGGCCGTACTGGTACGCACCGCGGCCGGTTATTGACGACAGGTTCCTTGCTGCGGCCCGGTCGGCAGCCCAGGGCGCGCTGTTCGTCCGCGTCGACCCTGAATCCGTTCCCGACGGGTTCGACCGGTCGTCATTGCATGCCGCTGCACCGACCCAGCCGCAGGACTCGCTGATCCTGTCGCTCCAGCCTGCCGACCAGCTCCTGGCCACCTTCCACGAGAAGACCCGGTACAACATCCGCCTGGCCGAACGCAAAGGCGTGACCGTGACCGAGTCGGCTGATCCTGCCTCGAAGGAGCTCATGGCATTCTTGACGCTCACAGCCGGCACGAGTGAGCGGCAGGCGTTCAACTACCATAGCGGCGACTACTATAGGAAGCTCATCGAAACAATGGGGCCCGGCAACGACGAGCGGATTACCGCCTCCACGTTGACGGCCTGGCAGGATGGGACGCCGGTGGCCGCGCTCATCGCTCTCTGGACCGCCGAGACTGCGATCTATCTACATGGCGCCTCGAGCTACGCGCACCGGGCGCTTATGGGGCCGCACCTGCTGCAATTCACGGCGATGCAGCGGGCAGTGGCATTGGGTTGCACCGCGTATGACTTCTGGGGCATCGCGCCTGAAGATGCGCCGGACAGCCACCCATGGGCGGGCGTGACCCGGTTCAAGCTGGGTTTCGGCGGCGAGCGCGTGCGCTACCCGGATTCCTTCGAACTGGTCCTTGATCCCCTGCGGTACCGGCTCTACCGGCTGGCCCGGCGCGTCCGGCGGAGCCTGTGATGCGTCTCAACGTGGCCGCCCCGTCGTTTCCCGACCTGCCCCGGCTGTCGCCGCTCGGCCGGCGGCCGCAGGCCCGCTGGATCCGGCCGGCCGTGTACGCGCTGCTCGCGGTGATCCTTCTGTGGTTGTTGTCGTGGTCGCGCGCCCAATCGCGCCGGATCGTCGACGACGCTGCACGTGACGCGGCTGCCGCGGACGACGCCTACCAGGCGGATTTCACCGCCGCATTGAGCGCATCGTCGCTGCCGGCGCCCGATCTGACGGTTGCGGGCTTGGCCCGCGCCGCCGCCAACCCGCGGCTGGCGAGCGCGCTCCTGACGGCCGCCGCGCACCGCGATCCGCAGTACCGCGACGCCGCGCTCGGGGCCGGCTTCGCCGAACTGGCCGTGGCCGGGCCGCTTGGGGCAGTCGATCCGGCTGCTGCCCGCCGGCATGCCGAGACCGCCCGCACATTCCTGGAAGCGGCCCGGGCGATCGACCCGATCCATGCCCGCACCTACGAACTGCTCGCGGCCGCCTACGGCACCTTGGGCGAGCCGACGCTCGCTGCCGACGCCGCGGCGAAAGCCCAGGCCTTCGCGCTCCGTTCCTAACGTCGTTTACAGGAGTGCGCGCCAGCGGTAGACTGGTGGAACGATGCCGGACGCACTCCCGCCGCAGTACCAGCCGCACGACCACGAAGCCGAGCTCTACCGCCGCTGGGAAACGGCTGGCGTGTTCGCGCCGCCAGCCAAGCGCGACGGCGAGACCCCGTTCTCGATCCTGATGCCGCCGCCCAACGCCAACGGCGCGCTCCACGTGGGCCACGCGGTGTTCGTGACGCTCCAAGACCTTATGGTGCGGTACCACCGCATGAAGGGTGACGCGACGGTCTGGTTCCCGGGTCTCGACCATGCGGGGTTCGAGACGCAAGTCGTGTTCGAAAAATACCTCGAAAAGCAGGGCAAGAGCCGGTTCGGCATGCCGCGCGACGAGTTCTACCGCGCGACGATGGCGTTCGTGAAGGAACATTCCTCGACGATCGTCAACCAGTTCCGCCGTCTGGGCGCCTCGGCCGACTGGTCGCGGTTGAAGTTCACCCTTGATCCGGACGTGGTCGAGCGGGTCTGCGACACCTTCGTCGCGCTCCACGACGACGGCTTGGCGTACCGCGCCGCCCGCCCCGTCCACTGGTGCACGAAGCACCAGACGACGCTGTCCGACCTCGAGGTGAAGGACGAGTTGCGCACCGACCCGCTCTATTACCTCAAGTATGGGCCGCTCGTGGTGGCCACTGGCCGTCCCGAGACGATCTTCGGCGACGTGGCCGTGGCCGTGCATCCCGACGACGAGCGCTACCAGGCGTTGGTGGGGACGGAGATCGAGATCGACCTGGGCACCGAGACGCGGCGTATCCCGGTGGTGGCCGACGAAATGGTCGACCGCGCGTTCGGGACGGGTGCCGTCAAGATCACGCCGGCGCACGACGCCAACGACTTCGAGGTGGCCAAGCGGCACGGCTTACCGATCGACCAGGTCGCGATCGACCAGTACGGCAAGCTGACCGCGCTCGCCGGCCCATTCGCGGGCATGAAGCTCGACGAGGCACGCCCGAAGGTGGTCGAGCTCTTACAATCGAAGGGTTTGGTCGACCGCGTCGACGCGTCGTACCAGCACGCGGTCAAGGTCTGCTACAAATGCGGCCGCACGATCGAGCCGCGGATTCTGCCGCAGTGGTTCGTCGCTGTCAGCAAGGCCGGCGCGAGCGGCAAGGCCCTGGCGCCCGATGCAGTGAAGGCGGTTGAGGACGGCCGGGTCACTTTCGTGACCGAGCGGTTCCGCAAGCTCTTCGACCACTGGATGGGCAATATCCGCGACTGGAACGTCAGCCGCCAGATCGTCTGGGGCATCCGCTTGCCGGTCTGGTACTGCGCTTGCGGCGGCACGACGGTGCGCGCCCCGAGCCGCACCGAAGTCGTGCTGCTGCGCCACGGCGAGGCCGAGCACAACGTCCGCGGGGTCGGCAACGGCGATCCGTCGAAGCCGTATCCCATAACCGAGACGGGCCGGCGGCAGGCGGCCGAGGCGATCGCCCGCTTCAAGGAGCAAGGACTGGCCTTCGACGCCATCTACGCGTCGGCGATGCCGCGCGTCCAGGAGACGGCCGCGCTGGTCGCCGCGGAGCTGGGCGGCACGGTCGAGACCGACGGCCGGTTGAACGATGTCGGCCTCGGCGGATTCGAGGGACAGCCGCTCGACGCGATCCACGCTGCGACCGGCTGGCATACCAACGGTGCCGACGGCAGCGAGACCTTCGACCAAGTCGTCGACCGGCTGACGGCGTTCCTTGCCGACCGGTTGCAGGACGCAGCCCAACCTGAACGGATCCTGGTGGTGACGTCCGAAATCGAGTTCTGGGCGCTGCGGCGTATCCTTGATCCCACGCTCTCGGCCGACGAGGCGCGGCAGGAGCGGGTCGGCAACGGCGAGACGCGGACCGCCGCGCTCGGCGAGCTGGCCATCTGTACACACTGCGGCCAGTTGACGGCCGGCCGCGACACCGATGTCTTCGACACCTGGTTCAGCTCCGGCCAGCTGCCGGTGATCCTGCCCGAGACCACCGGGCATGCCGACGACGCCGAGCGGTTTTATCCCACGAGCGTCATGGAAACCGGCTGGGACATCATCTTCTTCTGGGTCGCCCGCATGCTCATGTTCGGGCTCTACCGCACCCAAGAGGTGCCGTTCCGGCAGGTGTACTTCCATGGCATGGTCCGCGACAAGGATCGCCAGAAGATGAGCAAGTCGAAGGGCAACGTCACCGACCCGCTGGCCGTGATCGACCAGTACGGCACCGACGCGCTGCGTCTCGCGCTGGTCTTTAACACGAGCGCCGGCAACGACATGCCGATGAGCGACGACAAGGTCCGCGGCATGCGCAACTTCGCCAATAAACTGTGGAACATTTCGCGGTTCATCCTCCTGCACGCCGATGGGGCGGGCGAGCCCACGCCGCAGACCGAGGCCGACCGTACGATCCTTGCACGGCTCGACGCGGCGGTCGCGGGCGCGACGCACGATATCGAGACGTTTCGGTTCCACGAGGCGTCACAGCGGCTCTATAGCTTCGTGTGGGACGATCTTGCCGCTACGTATCTCGAAGCAAGCAAAGCGCAGCTTGAAGATCCGGCGCTTGCGGCCAGCACGAAGGCGATCCTGCTCCACTGCCTGGCAACCAGCCTGAAGCTCTTGCACCCGATCATGCCGTTCGTGACTGAGGCAATCTGGCAGCGGTTGCCCGATGGCACGAAAGATGCCGAGCTCCTGGCGCAGGCCAGCTGGCCGAAGGCGCCCGATGCCTGACGAGCGACCGATCCTACTCCTGCTCGACGCGCATGCGCTCATCCACCGGAGCTTCCATGCGATCCCGGCTTTGAACGCGCCCGACGGCCGGCCGGTGAACGCCGTCTACGGGTTCGCGGCGACGGTGCTGTCCGTACTCGACGTGTTCCATCCCACGTACCTGGCGGTCGCCTTCGACGAGCCGGGCGAGACCTTTCGCGACAAGGAGTACGCCGCGTACAAGGCGACCCGCGCTGCCACGCCCGACGAGCTGAAGTCGCAGTTCCCGATGGTCCGCGAGCTGGTGGCCACGCTCGGGATCCCGATCTTCGCTGCCCAGGGCTACGAGGCCGACGACCTCATCGGCACGCTGGCACGCCAGGCCGAGGCGCAGGCGGTGCGGACAATCATCGTGAGCGGCGACCATGACTTGTACCAGCTCATTACCGACCACGTGGCGATGTACAACGTGAGCCGGGGTCTCAAGGCCGCCGAGCTCGTCGACGAGGCCGTGTTCCGCGAGCACTACGGATTCGCGCCCGCGCTGCTGCCCGACTACAAGGCGCTACGTGGCGACACTTCGGACAATATCCCGGGTGTGGCTGGCATCGGGCCGAAGACGGCCAAACAGTTGGTCGCCGAGTTCAGCGGGTTGGATGCGATCCTGGCAGTCTGCGCCGATGCGGGGAGTGCGATCAGCTCGAAGGTCAAGGACAAGATCTGTGCCAACGCCGACCAAGCGCGGCTGTCCAAGCGGCTGGCTACGATCGTGACCGACGCGCCGGCGACGCTGTCGCTCAAGGACTGCGTCGTCACCGACTACGACGAGGTGGCGGCGACCACGTTGTTCGAGTCATTGAACTTCAAGTCGCTCTTGAAGCGCTTGCCGAAGGCGATGCCGAGTTCGCGGCAGGAAAGCCTCTTTTCATGACCAAAAAGGCACCAAAGCTGCCGACGATCGAGCAGCTGGATACACAGCTCGCCCCGGTGTTGCGTGCCATGGAAGCGCGCGGCATCACGCTCGACGTACCGTACCTCAAGCGTTTGGCGACCGAGTTCGAGGCGGCCATCGCGGTGACGAAAGCCGAGATCTACCGCGCGGTCGGGCACGAGTTTACGATCAGTTCGCCGAGCCAGCTGTCGGCCGTGCTCTACGACGAACTGAAGTTGGGCGACGGCGAGGTGCGGATCAAGAAGACCAAGTCGCATCGCTCGACGGCGGCCTCGGAACTGGCCAAGCTCATGCACGCCCACCCGGTCGTGCCGCTCATCCTCCAGTTTCGCGAGCAAACGAAACTGCTGTCGACCTACATCGAGCCGCTGCCCGAACTCGTTGCCGAGGACGGCCGGGTCCATACCACCTACTCGATCGACACGGCCGCCGGCCGGCTGTCGAGCAAGAACCCGAACCTGCAGAACATCCCGGTCCGCAGTGACGAGGGGAAGAAGATCCGACGTGCCTTCGTGGCCCGGCCCGGCTACCAGCTGTTGTCCGTGGACTACTCGCAGATCGAACTACGCATCGCCGCCCACTTCTCGGGCGACCCGGGGCTCGTCGCCGCCTTCGCCGAGGGCCGCGACATCCACACCGCCACGGCCGAGCAGATGCACGTCGACCGGCGGGTGGCCAAGGCGATCAACTTCGGGCTGCTCTTCGGCCAGGGAACCTACGGCCTATCCGAGGCGCTCGCGATCCCGTTCGAGGATGCCCAAGCCTTCATCGACCAGTACTTCCTGACGTTCCCGAAGCTCGGCGAGTGGATGCAGTCCGTCCAGGCCCTTGCCCATGAGCGCGGCTATGCCGAGACCCTGCTGGGCCGGAAGCGGTTTCTGGCCGAGCTCAAGGGTTTCAATAGCAACTTGCGCGCTTTCGCCGAGCGGGTCGCGATCAACCACCCGATCCAAGGCACCGAGGCCGAGATCGTGGCGCTCGCGATGATACGGATCCACGACGAAATCCCCGAGGCCGAGGCGGCGATGCTCCTGCAGGTCCACGACGAGCTCCTGTTCGAGATTCCCGACGGCACGGCCGCCACGGTCGCGCCGAAGCTCCAACGCTTGATGGAATCAGTGATCGAGCTTGCGGTGCCGATCAGGTCCGAGGCCGAGGCCGGTGCGAACTGGGCCGAGCTCGCGGCGATTGAGTAGGATTCGTCCTTTCTGGTACGACTGATGGGCTAGCTCCGGCTAGTCCATCTTTTAGAATCCGAGGAACAAACTCATGCGATTGATCACGCCGAAGCGGTTCGTCGATCCTGGCCTCTATCCGACCACGCCGCTCGTGTTTCTGGCCGGCCCGATCCTAGGCGGCGGCAACTGGCAGCTCGCGATGTGCCGGCTGCTCGACGAGGCGGTACCCGACCTGCTCATCGCCGTGCCGTTGCGACTGCCTGAACTGGCACCGCTCGCGGACCACTGTCTCGGGGGAGCCGAAGGGAAATTCGACCGGCAGCTTGCCTGGGAGCGGTACTACTTGCGCGAGGCGGCGGCCCGGGGCTGCGTCCTCTTCTGGCTTGCCGAACAGGTAGCGCCGCGCGAGGACGGCTCGCCGTATGCCCGGGATACGCTCGGTGAATTAGGCGAGTGGCGCGGCCATCTGCACTACCGGAAGGACTACCGCGTCGTGATCGGAGGCGACCCGTCGTTTCCGGGGCTCGACATGATCCGGCGCAACTACGAGGACCTTGTGCCGGGCTTTACGATCTGCCCGACTATGTACGATGCCGTCGCCGCCGTGAGGCGGTGCCTTGACGCGCGACGGTACCAAGCCACCCTCCTCAATCTCCAGTGACCTGTCCGGCCCGCACCCGCGGGCCGTTTGTTTTGTAGTACGCTCGTAGCATGTTGCTCTTCTTCTACGGCCAGGACGGGTACCGGAGCTTCCAGACGCTCCAGGCACTCAAAGCCAAGTACGTCGACGCGAGCTTGGGCGATACCAACTTGACGACGCTCGATGCGGCGGCAGTGAAGCCCGACGATCTGGCGCCGCAGCTGTTGGCCCTGCCGTTCCTTGCCAAGACCCGTCTGGTAATCCTGCCGCAGCTCCTGTCGGCCGCGCCCAAGGCGGTGCAGGAGCGGTTCGAGGCGCTTATCCCGAAGATCCCCGAGACCACGGTCGCGGTCGTGTACGAACCGGGCGTGCCCGACCGGCGGACACTGGTGTTCAAGCAGCTGGCGAAGTCCGCCACGGTGCAGACGTTCGAGCCGCTCATGGGCCCGCCGCGGAACCGGTGGATCGACAGCCTGCTTGCGCCCCACGGCGCGACCATCGAGCCGGCGGCCCGCGAGGCGCTCCTTGGTATGACCGGCGACGACTCGTGGCGCATTGCCACCGAACTCACGAAGCTCGCGACCAGCCTGCTCGACCAGCCGGCCGGCACCCGTACGATTACGGCCGGCCTCGTGGCCGATCTCGTCGTCGGCACGGCGGCCATCAACATCTTCGGGCTCACCGACGCGCTCCTGGCCGGCAAACCGGCCCGCGCGGTCGGCCAGCTCCGGAGCCTGACCGAGCAAGGGGAGAACGAACAGTACCTTGTGGCCATGGTAGCCAGCGCGCTCCGTTCGCTGACGCTCGTCCGCAGCGGGCTCGACCAGGGCCACGCGACCCAAGCGGCGCTCGCCGCCGCGACCGGCTTGAAGCCGTTCGTGGTCGGCAAGCAGCTCGCGACGGCCAAGCGGGTGACGATCGCCCGTCTGGCCGGGCTCTACCAGGCGCTGCTCCGCCTCGATGCGGGACTCAAAGATGGTACAATGCAGAGTGGAACAAGTCTCGAGCTTGCCGTGATCCGGACGGCCGAGGCGTTGGCCTGACAGGTCCGCGAGGAGGGAGTGCATGTCGGTCGGCATCTATTGGAAGCAGCTCATCGCCTTCGTGGCGCTGGCACTCGTGGCGGGCGGCGGTATCTGGTACACGCGTTCGCAGGTGAGCGAGGCCTCGACCGTACAGCGAGAACCGCTGGCCACCTCGTCGGTCGTGACCATCGACGTCACCTTGAACGACGGCGGTACCGCGACGGTGAATGGGAAGACCTTCGGCGGCCTGGTCCGCTTCGAGCCGGACGGCATCCGCTTCGATTACCAGGCCTACCAGCAGGACGGCGCGTTCATCACCCAGTTGACGACGAACGTCCACCTGCCCCGTGCGGTCGCGGCCGACGCGCTTGTGGCCCGCCACGCGGCCAGCTACGGCGTCCAGGCGCCCGAACCGACTGTCCTGTCGCCGACGCTCGTCACCTACACCGCCTACAACCTGACGCCCAAGGCCGAGTACCGGCTCGAGCTCGTGCTGCCGCGCGGCAGTATCACGCCGACGCTCTACCTCCGGCTGGCCGACGGCCTGCGGACCCTGCCGGCCGCGACCTGGCTCGCCGTCGCCGTGGCGTTGCCGCTGCTCGCGACGCTCATCCTGCTCGGCATGTTCGCGCTGGCCCGCCGGTCGTGGGCAGGTACAACCAGTACCGCCGAGCGGGCGACGCTGCCCGACGACGGCGTTGCGCCCGCACTCGCCGGCGTGCTCGTAGAAGGCAAGGTTTCGCCCCGCTCGCTCGCCGCGACGCTCCTGCACTTGGCCGAGCGCGGGTACCTGCAGGTAAGCAGCCGGGCCGACGGCTTCAGCTTCGGCCGTAAACGCCAACTCGACCTGCCCGCCGGTACCGCTGCCGCAGCGCTGGCGCCGTTCGAGACGACGCTCCTCGACAAGCTCTTGAACGCCGACTCGATCCGCACCACGGCCGAGGACGTACAGCTGCGGATCGGCCGGCACGTCTTTTCGCGCAAGATCGCCGAAGTCTACTTAGGCATGTACCAGGCGGCCGTGACGAAGGGCTGGTTCGCCGAGAACCCGCAGGCGGGCTACCGCCGGTTCCGGCTGCTGTCCTACGCCGTGATCGGCGCGGCGCTGACGGGATTCGTCGCCGGCCTGCTCGTCGGCCCCGACCCGTACTTCTATCTGCTCGGCTGGGTCGGCCTATTCTTCGTCGGGATCGTGATGCAGCGGATCATCCCCTTCCTGCCCCGCCGCACCGCTGCCGGCCAGCGGGCGTACCAGGACTGGATCGCGTTCAAGAACTTTTTGAAGAAGCGCCAGCCGCTTGATCCGGCTGCCTTGAGCGGCGTGAACGCCCAGGGCCTGTACGAACGCTACCTCCCCTACGCGATCGTCTTCGGCGTCGAGGTCGAGTGGACCGAGCGGTTCCTCGGCCTGCCGTTCACGGCCCCGGACTGGTACGTGAGTACGGCCGACATCCACGTCATCGACCAGTTCGCCAACTCCCTCTTCCCGTTCATCGGGACGGTCGCCTACGACCTGGCCCGCGCCCGCGAGCCGAACGCGATCTAGCGCCGCGGCCAGATTGTTTCGAGGATCCGTTCGATACACCGTTCCGCGCGGTTCAATTTGCGGCCGCTGAAATTGGCGAACTCGTAGGGCATCTGGTAGGTGATCCCGAGCGGCCGGAGCGTCCGCAGGACGTTCTGGACGAAGTATTTCCAGCCGAGACGGATCCGGCCCTCGTGGTCGAACCGGCGCATGCTGAACGTGTACCAGGTCGAGCGGACCACGCCGAACCGGCCGCGTTTGCGGGCGCGCTCGCCGTAGTCCGTGTCCTCGTCGACGCGGAGCGTCTCGTCGAAGCCGCGGATCGTCTCGTGCAGGCTGCGGCGGATGAACATCCCGGCGCCGTGGAGCGAGGGGTAGCGCGTATCCATCGTGCGCATGATCCGTTCGATGGTGCCGAAGAGCAGCGCGTCGATCCGCAATCGGCTGCGCGGGCGCATGAGGAGCGCGGCGACATCCAGGTGCCGTGTCTCGAACTCGGGCACCGCCTGTTCCAAGAACCGGGCGGGGAGCTGGCTGTCGGCGTCAAGGAAGAGCAGGTACGTGCCGTGCGCGGCCCGGGCACCCACGTTCCGGGCCACGCTCGGCCAGCCGCCGGCGGTTACGATGCAGCCGGCGCGTGTGGCGAGCCGCCGTGTCCCGTCGGTCGATCCGGCGTCGGCGACGATCACTTCGAGCGGCGGGACGGTCTGGCGGCCGATCGAGCGGAGCAGTTGGGGCAAGGCCACGGCTTCGTTGAGCGTCGGAACAATGATGCTCACCGAGGCAGGGCGCGCGGTCATGATTTATCGGTGAGTCGGCTGCTTTCCTGGAGTCGGGCGATGGCGGCTTCGAGCTGCTTACGCAGGGCATCGCCGGGCCGGGTTACCTCTAGGTAGTTGGCGAAGTAGGTCATGAGCTGCTGCGGCCCCACGCGTTGGAACCGCCGGTCGGATGTCGTGACGCGCAGGTCGGGCAGGAGCGTGACCTTCCCCGCTGCCGCGAGCCGCTGCGACAGGTCGAGATCCTCGCCGATCGCGAGCGCTTCGTTCCAGCCGCCCACCGCGACGAACGCCGAGGCGCGGACCGCCATGTTAAAGCCCACCAAGTGATGGGTGCCGGCGATCAGTCGGTCGAGTTCGTGCAGGTACGGCAGCGAGCGGTTGACCACGGCATTGACCACGTCATGCTCGATGTCGTAGGTCCCGGGCCCGCCGACGGCGACCACCTGCTGGTCGTCGAACGCGGCGAGGATTGCTTTGAGCCAGTTCTTCGGCACGACCGTATCCGCATCGGTCGTGGCGATGAGCGGCGCCGTGGCGGCGGCGAACCCGGCCGAGCGGGCGTACCCGACCCCGGCCCGTCGTTCCGCGACTACCCGGGCCCCGAACAGCCGGGCGATGGCGGCTGTCCGGTCGGTGCAGTTGTTGTCGACGACGATGACCTCGTAATCCTGCGGTGCGACGCCAGACTGCCGCCCGAGCGCCTCGAGCGTGGGCGTGATGTACAGTTCTTCGTTGTACGCCGGGATAACGACGCTCACGCGCGGTGTCGGTTTCATGATGCCATTGTACCGCAGAACCGCTAGAACGCGGGCTGGGCGACGAAGCCGAAGGCTGGGCCGGAGAGAACGGCGCGTGAGACACCGATGAGGTTCCGTACGGGTACCGGCCCGAAGAACCGCGAGTCGTCGGAGTTAGGCCGGTTGTCGCCCATCACGAACACCTCGTCGCGCCGCAACACCCGGCTGACGTTCGGCGCCGTGGGCGTGAGTCTCGGCAGGTAGGCTTCGTCGAGCGGCACGCCGTTCACTGCCACGACATTGTCCGTGACCGTCACCGTCTCGCCCGGCAGCCCGATCACCCGCTTGATGAACTTGCGCCGGTCGGGGTCGCCGGGAAAGCGCAGGATCACCACGTCGCCGCGCTGGGGCGTGCTTACGACGTAGCTCAACCGGTCGACCAGGATGAACTCCCCGTCCTCGAACGTCGGCATCATGCTTTCGCCGCTGATGCGGAAGACGGTTGCCACGAAGGTGTTGAACAGGACGAGTAGTATGATGACTACGAGGATCCCGCGCAGGAGCTCAAACCCGTAGCTCAAGCCGCGGAACAGGCGTTCGGAGCCGACAAGGCGCCGGCCGGTCCATGGCTGAGTCGGAGCAGGTGTGGCGGGCATCCCCTCGTTTAGCATACATGTAGTATACGGGATTTTTTGTAGGGGCAAGGGGGACCTACTGGCGAAGCGCCCCACCTTGCTCCTACAACCCCATCCCCCTGGCACGCTCACAACTGCATTGTGGGAAATGAAAGAACGCTCTCAGAGGAGAGCGTTCTTAGGGAAGATACGAGAAAAAACGCTTAGGCTTTCTTGGTCGTCTTCGCAACCTTTTTGGCCGAGGCGCCGGCGCCCGGGCGCTTGGCCTTGGCGATGCCGTGGGCCTTGGCGAGCTGCGACTTCAGGCGGGCGGCCTTGTGGCGGTGCAGCAGGTTGCGCTTGACCGCCTTGTCGATAAGCGAGGTGGTCTGGGCCATGGTGTCGTTCGACACGGCCTTGAGCGCCTTCTTGAGCTGGACCTTGAACGCGACGTTCGCCTTGGTCCGCTTGACGGCCTGGCGGTGCGCTTTCGTTGCGGATGAGGTGTTTGGCATGCGTGCACACTACCAGAAGGGGCCGGGGTTGTAAACGGACCGCGGATCCGTGGTACGATGCACCCATCGTGCAACATGGCCAGCCGGCGCATCGAGGGGGTTCGGGAATGTCCATACGCAGCAAGGGGGCCGTGCTCGCCGTGGCCGTCGCAGTGCTCGGGATCGCCGTCGCTGTCCGCTTCCAGGGTCGCGATCTGTACGCCGCTGCTGCGGGCGTCTACACCGTCTGCCCGACCGGGTGCGACTTCACGACGGTGAGTGACGCCGCTGCCGACCCCAGCACGGAAAACGGCATCGTCCTGCTGACCGACGCCTACGTCTTCGACGCCTCGCTCGAGGCGACCAATCCCTGGTTCGACCACGACCGGACGATCGACTGCGATCCCGGCGCCGGCACCTACGGCAACGCCAGCGAGGCGACGGTCAACGTCGGGGTGGCCCAGAACGTCGCGATCGAACACTGCACGTTCGAAAACGTCACCTTCGATGCGAGCTTCCGTGACAACGTCTCGTTCATCAACAACACCTTCTCGCCGGCAGCCCCGTCGTCGATCACGCTGACCGTCGTCGACGGGTTCACGGTGACCGACAACAAAGGGCTCCAGCACTTGCAGGTGCAGACGGCCTTCAACGGTGAGATCCACCACAACGGCTTCGAGTGCCGGTTCGGGAACAACTGCTTGAGCCTCTCGCCGGCCGGCGGCGACCCGGGCGACTACTTCGACCCGACGCTCGTGCCGAGCACCATCAATATCCACCACAACGGCTTCATCAACTACAATCCGAGCACGGGCGGCGACTGGGTAATCTTCAACGCCGGCCTCGACATCGACTTTTCGGATAACCTGCTCCAGTCGTACGTCACGCTCGACAACAGCTACCTGGTCATGATGACGCTCGAGAAAGGCCGGTTTTCGCTCGACCGTAACACTTTCGAGTTTCCGTCCAAGGTAGCGCCGGCCAGCAACGCGACCTGGGGACTCAACTTGCGGTTCGGGGACGACGACCTGCTCGTGGCGGCCGACCACAATACCTTCCGCATGCGCGGCCCCGAGGCGACCTGTATCGGCGCCTACCACTCGAGCCCGACCGATCCGTCGGTGCTCGACCTCGACCTTACGTATAACCTGTGCGCCAGCCTCGACAACAGCGACAGCAGCATCGGGTTCAACCTGCAGTACATGCCCGCGCTCGTGACGTTGACGCTCGGGAACGACTACCTGGGGATGTCGAACATCGCCCACCCGGTCACCGATAACAACAGCCTGCTCAGCGCGGATGACCTGGCCGCGACGACGGTCTACGGCGACGCCCTGTTCCGGACCGAGGACACCAACCCAGCCGACGATTGGGAGCTGGTACCGATGAGCCGGTTCCTCGATGTGAACGGCGCGCAGGACATCGGCGCCTACGGTGCGGCCCGCGTGAGCGACTACACGATCGACGACGACTGTGCCGTGGACTACGTGTCCTGCCACTCCCACTTGTCCGCGACGATCGGCAAGGTCGTCCGGTCGGGTGACACGGTTCATGTGGCCGACGGGACGTACGACCGGTTCGCGGTCGACCGGCCCGTGACCGGTGTCACGATCACCGGCCAGGGCGACGGTACGGTCGTGGATGCCGCTGGCACCGGCAACGGGATCGCGCTCACCGGCATGAGCGGCAGCACGGTATCCGACCTTGCGGTCCGGAACGCGAGCCAGGCATCGCCGTACGCGTACGACGCGACCCGGATGCTCTTCATCTACGCCGGGAACGACTACGACGACACGGCCCCGTTGTCCCTGCCCGCCGACGCGACGCTGCTCATCGCGCCGGGTCCGGGCTGCACCGTCTATCCGTATACCGCCGACGGTACGGACGTGACTTCGGCGGTGACCGATCCGTCGAGCGACTGGAACCTCGGCCTGGTGGACGTGTTCGGGAACAAGATCACCATCGTCGCGCCGAACAACGCGATCGCCTCGGGCCCGGCGCTCGTGAGCTACCTCGACACCCAGTGCGGCGCGCCGGGGGTCACAGTCGACGCGTTCGTGCCGAGCTTTTTTACGGCCGCCGACCACCTGTTCACCTATGACGCGGGAGCGGTTGCCGGGGCCGGTATCACCGTGCGCGCCGGCATAACCGACCCGCCCCGCATCGACACCGCTGCCGACACGGGTACCTTCGCCGGCCTGTTCCTGACCGACGCCCAGGACAACGTCTTCGACCGCCTGGCGCTTGCCGACAACAGCCGGGGCGCGGTGCTCGACGCCACGAGCACGGGCAACACCTTCCGACGCTCAACGCTCACTTCGGCCGGTGCGGCCGTCGAGTCGGCGGCGGACGGCGTAACGTCGCTCGTCGACAGCACGTTCGCGGTGGCATCGCTCCTGCAAGGCGGTTCCGGCTCGATCCAGATCTCGTATTCCGTGCGGGCCGATGTCCGAGCGGGCGGATCGCGGGTGGCCGGTGCCACGGTCACGGTTACCGACGCTGTTGGCGCAACCGCGTGCACCCAAACCTCCGGCACCGACGGCCTGACGCCGTTCTGCGATCCGGTACTGGTGACGGTTGTCTCCGCCGGCGGGCCCTATGTGGCAACGGCCGGCGGCCATAACCCGCTCACGTTCCGGGCAACGGCAGCCGGCTACGGGTCATACACTCTTGCGAACATGGTCACGTCGCCGTTCACGTCGGTGGTGCTCGCCGTTACGCCCACCGCGGCCGAATCGTCGGGCGACGATACCGGTACCGGCGACAGCGCGCCGGTCGTGGTGCCGGGCGACGGTTTGCCCGCCACGCCGTCCGACACGGGTGACAGTGATACGGCCGGAACGGCCGACGGCGACCAACAGCCCGACACGGCAGTGAGCGCGGGCGCGGTAACCTTTCCCCCCGGCCGTGTCCTGCTCGGCCACCTGATCGCCCCCGCCCGCGGCCCCCCCGGGGGCCCCGCCCCCCGCCCGCCCCCGCCCACGGCGACCAACAGCCCGACACGGCAGTGAGCGCGGGCGCGTTCACGATGCCGCCCGACCTTGTCCTGCTCGGCATCCTGATCGCCGCCGCGCTCTACCTGTGGCTCGCGGCTACGAAGCGCCGCAAACACCGGCAAACCGCCGAACACACCGCGCATCCGCGCCACCACAAGAAGCACGCGAAATAAAAAAGCCCGCCAGGTAAGGGTTGGCGGTTGGCGTTGACAGTCGACCCCCAACCCGGCTACGATCATCCACTAACCAGGTGGAGGGATGCAGGATTCCTCTTCCTATGGAACAAACGCCCAAGCAGCAGACCGTCGAGCTCGTCCGTAACGCGAAGCGGATCGTCGTCTTCGCCCACCAGAACCCCGACGGCGACGCGCTCGGGTCGTCGCTCGCTTTGGCGCTCGCCCTCCGCAAGCTCGGCAAGGAAGTGGTCGTGGCCAACTCCGATCCGGTGCCGCAGACCTTCACGTTCCTGCCGGCCCACGACCAGATCGTGAGCGAGCTCGCGACCAACGGCGAGTTCGTGATCTCGGTCGACACGAGTTCGGTCGAGATCGACAAGCTGGGCTACAAGAGCGTCCCCGACGAGCAGAAGCTCAACATCGTCATCAAGACGAACAAGGGGATGCTCAACCAGGACCTGCTGTCGTTCAAGTCGACCGGCGCGAGCGCCGACCTCATTTTCGTGCTCGACACCAACGACGTCGACCGCTTGGGGCCCATCTACGACCGCTACACCAGCCTCTTTTACGAAACCCCGATCGTGAACATCGACCACCATCCGGGCAACGACTACTTCGGCAAGGTGAACTGGATCGACCTCACCGCCACGAGCACGGCCGAGATCCTGGTATCGCTCCTGGAATCGCTGGCCACGCTCGCGAAGTCCGGCGAGCCGGGCGCCAAGACGCCCTCGCTTATCGACGCCGACGTGGCGACCTTGCTCCTGACCGGCATCACCACCGACACGGGTTCGTTCCAGAACACGAACACGACGCCCAAGTCGTTCACCGTGGCGGCGCAGCTCGTGGCCGCCGGTGCCCGCCAGCAGGAAATCGTCCAGCATATCTACAAGACCAAGTCGCTGTCGACCTTGAAGCTCTGGGGCAAGATCCTGTCGGGCGTCCAGCACGACCCGACCCACCGGTTCCTGTGGTCGACCGTGTCGGCCAACGATTTCACGAGCTTCGGCGCGAGCGAGACCGAAACCTCGGGCGTCGTCGACGAACTCTTGAAAGCCGTACCGACGATCGACTTCGCATTGCTCTTGTCGGAAAAGCACCAAGGGCTCTACGCCAGCCTGCGCGGCGTCAACAAGCTCGTCTCGGTCGCCCAGATCGCCGAGCTGTTCGGCGGCGGCGGGCACGAGATGGCGGCGGCGTTCCGGATCCCGAACGGCTCGCTCGCCGAGCACGAAACCGGCATCCTCGACAAGATCCGCGCGTTCCAGGCGGCCCGGCTCACCCAGCAGGCCTTCGCAACCCCGGCCGATCCTGCCGCCGTCCCCGCGATCCCGAGCGTTGCCAGCCTCAAGGAGCAGCAAGCCAAGCTCGACGCGGAAGCGGCCACGGCCCCCGACCCGGCTGTCGTTGCGTAACAGGCTGGCATCTGGTACACTTCCCGCACTATGGCTACCAAGAAACCCACCATGAACGCACTCGCCAAGACCCCGGCCGCCAGCAAAGCGGTCGTGAAAGCCGACAAAAAGCCGACCGCGATCGCCAAGGCGCCCAAGGCCACGAAAGCGCTCGCCCCGGCCGCCCCGAAAGCCGGCGCGCTTGTCGCTAAGTTCCGTACCCATAAGGACGACACCGGCTCGACCGAAGTCCAGATCGCGCTCATGACCGAACAGATGGCCGAGGTCAGCTCGCACTTGAAGCTCCACCCGAAGGATCACGACGCTCGCCGCGGCCTGCTCGTGATGGTCGGCAAGCGCCGCCGTTTGCTCAACTACCTGGCGCGCACGAACGAAACCGCGTACCAGGCGTTCGTCAAAGAGCTGAAGCTCCGCAAGTAACTCATTCACATCGGCGCGCGACGAAGCTCGCGTACGAGGGTTGTCTCGAAGGGATTCTTCGGGCTGACCCCCGTACCCTAGCGTCGCGGCCAGAAAGGCAACGATGGCAGAGGTAAAGCGCTACGAACTCGAGTACGCCGGCACGCCGGTGGTGCTCACGGTGGGCCAGATGGCCACCTTGGCCGACGGCGCGGTCAAGGTGGAATACGGCGACACGGTGGTGCTCGTGACCGCCGTGGTCGGCGACGAACCGCGCGACGGCGTCGAGTTCTTCCCCCTCATGGTCGACTACGAAGAACGGCTGTACGCCGCTGGCAAGATCAGCGGCTCGCGGTTCATCAAGCGCGAGGGCCGGCCGAGCGACAACGCCATTTTGAACGCCCGCCTCATCGACCGCCCGATCCGCCCGCTCTTCCCCAAGGGCTACCGTAACGACGTCCAGGTGATCGTCACGGTGTTGTCGGTCGGCGAGAACGATCCGGACATGCCGGCCATGCTCGGCGCCTCGGCCGCGCTTATGCTCACTCCCGCTCCCTTCCAGGGGCCGATCGCCGGTGTCCGCGTCGGCCGGATCGACGGCCAGTTCATCCTGAACCCGACCATTCCCCAGCAGGAACAGAGCGACCTCGACATCGTGATCGCCAGCCGGCGCGACCGCGTCATGATGCTGGAGGCCGGCATGTCGCAGCTGCCCGAGCAGGTGGTCGCCGACGCGATCAAGTTCGGCCACGAGTCGTTGGCGCCGCTGTTCGATCTGCAGGAGCGGATCGCCGCGGAATGCCGGACCGCCGACAAGGCGGACGTCGCCATCCAGGCGAGCGAGATCCACGTCGCGATCGAAGGCCACCTCGGCGAACGGGTTATCGACGCGGTGCGGCAGCTCGACGCCGACAAGCGCAAGGAACAGCTCAAAGCGCATGAGGCCGAACTCCTCAAAACCTTCGAAGGCGACTACAAGAAGACCGAGATCAAAAAAGCGTTCAACGAGATCGTCGAACGCGAGGTCCGCCAGCTTATCCTGCGCGACCACGTCCGTCCGGACGGCCGCAAGACCGACGAGATCCGCGAGCTTACGTCCGAAGTGGCGATCCTGCCCCGCACCCACGGCTCGGCGCTCTTCAGCCGCGGCCAGACCCAGGTGCTGTCGGTAGTGACGCTCGCAGGCCCCGGCGAGAGCCAGGTGATCGAAAACATGGAGCAGGAAGGCGAGAAGCGCTTCATGCACCACTACAACTTCCCGCCCTACTCGGTGGGCGAGGTCAAACCGATGCGGTCGGTCGGCCGGCGCGAGATCGGCCACGGCGCGCTCGCCGAACGGGCGGTCGAGCCGGTTATTCCGTCGCAAGCCGACTTCCCCTACACGATCCGCGTCGTCTCCGAGACCCTATCCTCGAACGGCTCGTCGTCGATGGCCTCGACCTGCGGTACGATCCTGGCGCTCATGGACGCCGGCGTTCCGATCCTGGCTCCGGTCGGCGGCATCGCCATCGGCCTCATTACCGACGACGGCTTCGACGAGGATCCGACCAAGCCCTACCAGCTCCTGACCGACATCCAGGGCATCGAAGATTTCGGCGGCGACATGGACTTCAAGGTGACCGGCACCACCACGGGCATCACCGCGATCCAGCTCGACATGAAGGTCAAAGGCCTGCCGATCTCGATCATCGAGGAAACCTTGGAACAGGCGCGCCTCGGTCGCCTGAAGGTGCTCGACAACATGGCTGCCGCGCTCGCCGCCCCGCGGGCCGAGCTGTCGCCGTTCGCGCCGCGCATCATCGCCTTCCAGATCCCGAACGAGAAGATCGGCGACGTGATCGGGCCGGGCGGTAAGGTGATCCGCGGCCTCATCGACGAGGCGGGCGGTAAGACCGTCACCTCGATCGACATCGACGACGCCACCAGTACTGTCTCGATCGCCTCGACCGATGCTGCCAAGGCCCAGGTGGTCGCGGACAAGATCAAGGCGATGGTCGCCGACGTCGAGGTGGGCGCCACCTACGACGGCACCGTGATCGCGATCCAGAAGAACCGCATGAGCGGCCAGGAAATCGGTGCGATCGTCCAGGTATTGCCGAACAAAGAAGGCATGGTCCACATCTCGGAAATCTCCAAGGACCGGATCCCGACCGTCTCGAGCGTGCTCACGGTCGGCGACAAGGTGCGGGCCAAGGTGCTCTCGGTCGACCCCGAACGCGGCCGCATCGCCCTGTCGATCAAGCAGGCGGAGTAAGTCCGTCCGGTAGAGGAAAAAAGAGCCTCCACGGAGGCTCTTTTTCTTGCTTTGCCATAGCTTCTAATCGTTAACAGCTGCGAGGGGGGGGTATCCTTGGTACGTAGAGTCATTCTTTGCTATTGAAGGGTGGATTCCATGGAGTACGTTTTGCTGTTTTTGATTGCCTTGGGCATATTTTGGGGTGTTGCTTGTAGTAGTCTTGCCAGCGCAAGAGGCAGAAGTGCTGGATGGGGATTTGTCGGAGGCATGGTCTTTGGATTTTTTAGTGTAATTTACTACCTCGTTGTTGGAGACAGTACGGAACGTCGCGTTATGCGAGAGGAAGCTGCTAGACGAGCTCTTAAGGAGAACCAGAACTAGGGCAAACTTGACAGCCTCGCCTCCCGCTGCTAGAGTACCCATGTTTTCGACGTGATCTCCTATGTCTGACTACGCGTCGCTCGACGAGGTACGCCAGGCGATCGAGCACTGCACGTGCTCCCTCTGCAAGACCCGGACCAAGGCGGTCATGGGCACCGGCAACCCTCATGCCCAGGTACTGTTCGTCGGCGAGGCGCCGGGATTTCACGAAGATAAAGAAGGCGTGCCGTTCGTGGGCGCCGCAGGGAAGTTCCTCGACGAGATGCTTGCGAGCATCAAGCTTACCCGGAGCGACGTCTTCATTACGAACATGGTCCACAGTCGGCCACCCGGCAATCGCGATCCTGAACCGCAGGAGCTCGACGCCAGCTGGCCGTACCTTGCCGCGCAGATCGAACTGGTCAAGCCCTTGGTGATCGTCACCCTCGGCCGGTTCTCGAAAGCCAAATTCGTTCCCGACGCCGGCCCGATTTCCCGGGTCCACGGCCAGGTCTTCGTCCGGCCGAACCCGGCGACGGGCAACGGATCGCAATGGTACGTCACGCTCTACCATCCGGCAGCCGGGTTGCACCAAGCGGACTTGAAAGCGGTGATCGAGCGGGATTTCCACGCGATCACCCAAGCCGTCGCGGCAGCCTCGGCCACGCCGATCACCCGACCAATCAACCACTAACTACAAGACTCGGCAGTGCCGAGAGGAATCGAACACATTATGGGACTCACCGCGTATCACGCATCCAGGCAGCCAGAGAAGCCGGCCCAAGAACCCAAACCGGCCGACCAGCCGGTGGCGCAGACCGCGCCGCAACCGCAATCGCAATCTGGCAGCCGCCAGGGGAACCGTCGCGGTCCCCGGCCCGACCGCAACGGCACCGGGCAGCAGCAGGGCGACAGGCCGCGCCGCCGCTCGGACCGCCCGCGCGACTTCCGTCCGCCCAAGAAGAAGATGGTCCAACGCGACGCCACCCCGGGCATCCACCTGCGCGACCCCAAGGCCGCGGCCCAACCGGCCCGCGTCTACCAGCCGCCGGTGAACAAGCTGCGCGTCATCTCGCTCGGCGGCATGGGCGAGGTCGGTATGAACATGACCGTCTTCGAGTACGGCAACGACATGATCGTCGTCGACGCCGGCGGCTTGTTCCCGTCCGAATCGATGCCGGGCATCGACCTGGTGGTGCAGGATATCAGCTACCTCATCAACAACCGCCACAAGCTCCGCGGCATCATTTTCACCCACGGCCACGAAGACCACATCTCGGCCCTGCCCTACCATCTCCCCCGCCTGGGCAACGTGCCGCTCTACACCCTGCCGCTCACGGCCGTGCTCATCGAATCCAAGTTCGCCGAGCACAACATCGACCAGAAAATCAACGTCGTGAAGGCACGCGACTCGCTGACGCTCGGCGTCTTCACGGTCGACCTGTTCACGCTCACCCACTCGGTGCCGGACACGGTCGGCCTGTGCATCCACACGCCGGAAGGCATCGTGGCCTACTGCACCGACTGGAAGTTCGACCACACCCCGGTCTGGGGCGAGCCGTGCGACTACGCCAAGCTCATCCAGATGAGCCAGCAAGGCGTACTGCTGCTCATGAGCGACTCCACGAACGCCGACGTCGCCGGCTACACGATCAGCGAACAGGTGGTGCAGGCCGACATCGACAAGATCTTCAAGATGAAGCAGGGCGTCGGCCGGATCATTTTCGGCTCGTTCTCGAGCAACATCAACCGCTTGCAGATGGCGATCAACTGTTCGGCCAAGTATGGCCGGAAGGTTGCGGTCTCGGGCCGTTCGATGGAACGCAACGTCACCGCCGCCATCAAGCTCGGCTACGTCCATGCGCCCAAAGATATCCTGGTCGATATCCGCAATACCGCGAATATTCCCGACGACAAACTGACGATTATCTGCACCGGCTCACAGGGCGAGGAATACTCGGCCTTGGTCCGTATGGCCTCGGGCGAGCACCGGCAGGTCACGATCAAGCAGGGCGACTCGGTGCTCATTTCCGCCTCGCGGATCCCGGGCAACGAGCACGCCATCAACGAAACCATCGACAACCTGTTCCGCCAGGGCGCCGAGGTGATCTACGGCGGCGAACTCGACATCCACACCTCGGGTCACGCCAAGCAAGAAGAATTGAAGATGATGATCGCGATGCTCAAGCCCAAGTACTTCCTGCCGTTGCACGGCGAGTACCGGATGCTCAAGGCCCACGCCAAGCTGGCGCTCGAGATGGGTGTCAAGGCCGAGAACATCTTCGTCGGCGAGAACGGCGCGGTCTTCGAAGTCGACCAAGGCAAGGCGCGCTGGGCCGAGAAGGTGCCGGCGAGCTACGTCATGATCGACGGCCTGGGCGTCGGCGACGTAGGCAACATCGTGCTCCGTGACCGCCAGGCCATGGCCGAGGAAGGGATCTTCATGATCATCCTGACGGTCAACAAGCGGGCGGGTACGCTCACGAGCAACCCGGACATCATCTCGCGCGGTTTCGTGTACATGCGCGACGCCAAGGACCTGATCCAAAAGGCCCGGCACGAGATCAACCGGCTGTTCGACCACCACAACAAGAAGGCGCCGATGGATTGGGAATATGTGAAGCGCGCTATCCGCGACGACCTGGGCCAGTTCCTCTTCGACTACACCCAGCGCCGCCCGATGGTCATCCCAGTCATTATTGAGGTCTAAAACAACACATTTCTAGGGGTAGGAGGGCTCAGAGTGGCGAAGCCCGCCCTCCTACCCCTACCACCCCACCTCCCGGCACGCTCACAACTGCGTTGTGGGAATGGAGAAGCCCCGCTTGTAAGGCGGGGCTTTGTAGTAGATATGTGTCAGTTCCTGGGCAAGAGGTTGGCGAGGCTTTGGAGCGACAGCCAGCGGGGTGTCCGGGCTACGTAGGCCAGGAAGCGCTCGGGATCGAGCTTGTGTTGGTCGAGCTCTTCTTCCTTGATCCACCCCTCGAGCGTCAGGAAGAGGAGCGGCGCCGCAAGGATGAGCGGTGAGCAGGCGACCAGTTGCGCTCCCGTGAACGTGAGCAGGTAGCTCAAGTACATCGGGTTACGCGAACAGGCGTAGATGCCGGCCGTCACCAGTTCGGCTTCCTCTGTCGGAGCGACCGACATCGGTGGGAGGACTCGGACGCCCATGGTGTTCCGGGCGAGCGTGTAGACCAGTAAGCCTGCCACGCAGCAGGCCTTGCCGCACTCGACGATGGCATCAAGGGCGACAAGGTTGCCTTGAAGGCCAAGGAACCGGATGCCCCAGGCGGCGTACGTGAGTTGGTGACAGACCAAGAATGTGATGGCAAGAAAGCCGGTTCGGATCCAGGGCAAGCCCTGTGAGTAGAGGATATCCCCCAAGTATCTGGGCCGGCAGGCGCTCCGGTGGGTAAAGACCAGGAACGCAAGTACGGCACTGATCTCAGCGGCAAGTAGGTGTAGCACGTTGTAAAAGTCCCCTTCCATCGGTTTCGTTACGGCATACCGCAACTAGCTTGGATACCTGAATCCCGGACATCCGTCAAGGTATCCGACCGCCAGGTTCGCATCATCTGGTACAATGCAGCGGCATATAGAAGGAGGGCCGTTGCCGCGAGGTCGCCGCCGACAATCCACGAAGTCGATCCTGTCGCATTACGACTGGACGATCCACCCGGACACCGTCCGCGAGGTCGCGGCGGTGCTGCTCGTCGCGTTCGGCGTCCTGTCTCTGCTCGCGTTCGGGGGCGCGGCGGGGAAGGTCGGCGTCTCGGTCGACCGGGTACTGGCGGCGCTCTTCGGCGGGATCCGCCTTATCGTTCCGGTCGTGGCGATCGGGATCGGGGTCGCGGCCTGGAATCCGGGCCGGTTCGCGCTCCGCGGCCCGGCGATCGGCGGCGCGGTACTCATTCTGCTGTCGCTCGCAGCCATCGTCGACCCGGGCGGCGGGATGGCCGGGAAGCTTGTCTCCGACCTCATGGTGTCGCTTTTCGGCTCGGCCGGCCTGGTCGTGCTCGTGGCGCTCCTGGCCGTGGGGGCGTTGCTCGTCATGAACACCTCATTGGGCGCGCTCATCGCGGCCGTGCGCGGCGCGGCGGCCCATACCGAGCCGACGATCCGTGACACCTCGGGCGGCGAAGAGAAAACCGGCGAGGCCCGCGTCTCGGTCTTCGAGGCGTTCAAGCAGAAGATCCAGGGTGCGATGCCGCAGCCCCAGCCGGGCGCGGCCACGGTCCAGGTGGCGTCGCTGCCGATGGCGAGCAAGCCGCACACGGCGGCACCCAATGGCGACTGGGAATTCCCGCCCCTTGAGCTCCTCAATTACCCGACCGGCAAAGCCAATCCCGGCAACGTCGTGAAGAATGTCGAGACAATCGAGAAATCCCTGAAGGACTTTGGCGTCACGGTCACCATGGGCGACGTCAATATCGGCCCGACGGTGACCCAGTACACGCTGAAGCCGAGCGAGGGCGTCAAGCTCACCAAGATCACGGCCCGGGCCAACGACCTGGCGCTCCAGCTGGCGGCACCGTCGCTGCGGATCGAGGCGCCGATCCCGGGTAAGTCGGCGGTCGGCATCGAGGTGCCCAATAAGGCGGGCGCGATGGTGACGCTCCGCGAGCTCCTGGAAACGGAACAGGCCAAGGCCCTCAAAAGCAACCTGTCGATCCCGCTCGGGCGCGACGCCGCCGGCGCGCCGGTCATCGCCGACCTCAAGAAGATGCCGCACCTGTTGATTGCCGGGTCGACGGGCTCGGGCAAGTCGATCGCGATCAACTCGCTCATCGTCGGCCTCTTGTACCAGAACACGCCGTCGCAGCTGCGGATGCTGCTCGTCGACCCGAAGCGGGTCGAGTTCACCCAGTTCAACGATATCCCGCACCTGCTGGCGCCAGTCATCACCGAGCCGGACAAGACCGTCAACACCTTGAAGTGGGCGCTCATCGAGATGGAACGGCGCTACAAGCGGTTCCAGGAAGTGGGTAGCCGCGATATCGATTCGTACAACACGAAGTTCAAGGACGACCAGCTCCCGTACATCGTGATCGTGATCGACGAGTTGGCCGACCTCATGGCCACCTCGGCCAAAGAGGTGGAAGGCGCGATCGTGCGATTGGCGCAGATGGCCCGTGCGGTCGGCATGCACCTTATCGTCGCCACGCAGCGCCCGTCGGTCGACGTCATCACCGGCCTCATCAAGGCCAACATCACCACCCGCGTCGCCTTCGCGGTCGCGAGCCAGATCGACTCGCGCACGATCATCGACGTGGCGGGTGCCGACAAGCTCCTGGGCCGCGGCGACATGCTCTTCGTGTCGAGCGAGTTCGCGAGCCGGCCGAAACGGATCCAGGGCTGCCTCATTACCGAGAAGGAAATCAAGGGCGTGACCGAGTTCCTGAAAGACCACGCCGGCCCGCAGTACGACGACGAGGTGGTCAACTTCTCACCGCGCGGCGCGGCGGGCGGCGTCGGCGGCCACGGCGAGGTCGACGACGACAAGTACGAGGAAGCGAAGCAGCTCGTGATTCAGAACGGCAAGGCGAGCGCCTCGCTGCTGCAACGCCGCTTGAGCGTCGGGTACGCGCGGGCGGCCCGCCTGCTCGATCTCTTGGAAGAACAGGGCGTGATCGGGCCGGCCGACGGCGCCAAGCCGCGCGAGGTGTACGGCGGCATCGATCCGAGCCTGGGCGCGGTCGCCAGCACCCCGATCCAACCCTACGGCGGCGATACCCGTCCGCCGCAAGGACCGCCGACCCTGTAGCGCCGGACTGCAAAAAAAATCCCACCGTCAGGTGGGATCGTCGGAGAGTATGCGTAGTTGGCGTGCGACCGCGTCCCGGTAGGCCGGGAGCAGGTGCGACTGTTTCTGTAGCTGGGTGCGGATATGCTCCGCCGATGCGCCCAGCGCGCGGTACTGTGCGACTGCCTCGGCCAATACCTCGTCGGGTACCGAAAAGGCGCGGAGCGGTATACCGAGCGCCTCGCAGATCTCGCTGCGCATGATCAGCCGCTGGCCGAAGTCGTGCGTGAGGAACCGGTCGATCCGGACGATGCGGAGCAGCTGGTTGGCCCGTGCGTTCAGCTCCTGGATTTCCAGAAGCTGGCTGTGCTGGAGCGCCAGGTCGATGTCGGCCATAAAAAGCAAAAAACCACCTCCGTTCCGAGTTTGAAAGGTATGGGCAGCATACCCGCCGCGCCCTGTCCTGCCTAGGACTTATCAACAATGACGGCCCGCGCGGTGGGCGGTACAATGCCTCCGACGGCCAGACGCCCAGTTGTTGCCCGCCGTCCCCATTCCATTGCCTTTTCACCCCTATGGCCGCATTCACGAAGCGGAAAATCGGGTGCGCCCAGACCCTTGGCGAGAAGCTCATGCGGGCGCGGAAGCGCAAGTCGCTCGAGCTCCGCGCGGTCGAGCGCGAGACCAAGGTCGCGTTCAAGTACCTGCTGGCGCTCGAACGGGGCCGGTACGGCGAGTTACCGGCGCCGATCTACGCCCGCGGGTTCCTGGCGCGCTACGCCGCGTTCCTGGGGCTCGATGCCGCGCAGCTCGCGGCTGAGTTCGACCACGAGCTCATGTGCTACCGTTCGCTCACGCGTGCCCGCGCGTCGAAGCAGGCCCAGGAGGGGGTGCTTCGACTCAACGTCGCCGACGAATGGCTCAAGCGTCCGAACCGGTGGTTTGTCACCCCGGGCGTGCTCTGGGGTGGCGTGATCGGGGTGTTCCTGGTAGGCATCATGACCTACCTGTGGTTCCAAGTGGCGAGCTTCGCCGCCGCGCCCCCGCTCGACATCGTAACGCCCGGCTCGTCGGTCCGCGTCAGCGTCGAACAGGTCGAGGTTGCCGGTTCGACCGACCCGACCGCCCAGCTGACGATCAACAATCAGCCGGTCACGGTCGACGCCGACGGCCACTTCCGCCAGCGGGTCCAGCTTGTCGAGGGTATGAACACGCTCGAGATCGCGGCCGTCAACAAGGCCGAGAAGCAGACCCTCAAGACGATCCAGTTAATGGCAGATTTATCTGCGCCTGCTACGCTCGAGGTACCGCCCGCCGATTGATGGTTGCTGGTTGCCGACGCCGAGGGCCCGTCGCCAGCCACGAACTATGAATCACCAAGGAGGCCCCATGGCGAAGGAACGAGCGGCCGCAACCGAGGAGAACGAGGCAGTGCAGCGCCGCCAGGCGCTCGAGGTCGCGCTGTCCACCATCGAAAAGCAGTTCGGCAAGGGGTCGATCACGACCCTGTCCGAGGCCCGCTCGATGGACGTGAAGGCGATCCCGACCGGGGCGCTGTCGCTCGACCTGGCGCTCGGGATCGGCGGCGTGCCGCGCGGCCGGATCGTCGAGATCTACGGGCCGGAATCGTCGGGCAAGACGACGCTCGCGATGCACATCGCCGCCGAGGCGCAGAAGCTGGGCGGCCTGGCCGCCTTTATCGACGCCGAGCACGCCTTCGATCCCAACTACGCCAAGAACATCGGCCTCAACCTGGCCGACCTTTTGATCAGCCAGCCGGACTCGGGCGAACAGGCCCTGGAAATCGCCGAGACGCTGGTGCGCTCGAACGCGGTCGACGTGATCGTGGTCGACTCGGTGGCCGCGCTCGTGCCCCGCTCCGAAATCGAGGGCGAGATGGGCGAGGCCCAGATGGGGTTGCAGGCGCGGCTCATGAGCCAGGCGCTCCGCAAGCTCACCGCCACGGTCAGCAAGTCGAAGACCTGCCTCATCTTCATCAACCAGCTCCGTATGAAGATCGGCGTCATGTTCGGGAATCCCGAAACCACCACCGGCGGCATGGCCCTGAAGTTCTACTCCTCGGTCCGGATGGAAATCCGCCGCACCGAGCAGCTCAAGCAGGGCGACAAGGTGATCGGCAACCGCGTCCGGGCCAAGGTCGTCAAGAACAAGGTCGCGCCCCCGTTCACGAGCGCCGAGTTCGAGATCATCTTCCCGCGCGGCATTTCGGTCGCCGGGGATATCCTTGACCTGGCCGTGCAGCACGGGTTCATCGAGAAAGCCGGTTCATGGTACCAGCGCGGCGAGACCAAGCTCGGCCAGGGACGCGACGCTGCTCGGAGCTACCTCGAAAACCATCCCGACGAGATGGCCGAGCTGCGCGGACTCGTGCTCGACAAGGTCCGCAACCCCGACGGCGCGGCGCAGCCGGCCGCGGCGATGACCGACAGCTTCCAGCCGGCGCGACCCACGAAGGGATCATCGTCGCCCTCCGCGAACTGCACCCAGCCGCCCAGCGGCAGGAGCCCGACGGCGAGCGGTACTCGACCCCGCG
>CAYRGD010000002.1:0-156802 GCA_964423885.1 uncultured Candidatus Saccharibacteria bacterium | reverse complement strand
ACCAGGAGCGTGGGCGCCCTTCGCGGAAGCGCGCCTTATACAGGGGATTCACCGCACGTCAACGCCTCCGAAGGGGCTGACCCGGCGGCGTCAGGACGCCGGCGCTCCCAGTCGACCCTGCAGCCAGGCGCGCCAATCGGCGTTCAGGGTCTCGACGGTCGTGGCCAGGCCCAGGCCCGCGCCCTCGTCCGCCAGCCAGGTCTCGAAGGTCGTTCCCGCCCCGAAGGCCTTGCCCAGACGCCCGAACACGGCCGGATCGCCCGTCTTGTCGGCCAGATAGTCGGCGAACATCCGGGCCTGGAAACCGTACAGCAGCGGCGCGGGCATGGACCGGCCGCCCGGACCGCCCGGTCCGCCTGGGGGTCCGCCCATCATGACGCGCATGGGTCCGCCGCCGGGACCGCCCGGACCGCCTGGACCGCCGCCCATGGCCCGCATCGGATGTTCGGCCGACAGGAAGGCGGGCAGATCCACGAGCTTGGCCGCGTCAGCGGGCGGCGCCATGCGGTGGCGGCCGGAATAGATCTCGGCGAACTGGGTGCGCTTGTCGTCGGCCATGGCCGGGGTTTCGAGCAGTTGGCCGGCGATTTCGTCCATCCAATCCGGGCCGGGCGAAGCATGGCGCGCCTCGGGGTCGGGCGCCGTATCCGGCCAGAAGGCGTGGGCGTACCAACCGATCCCGAGCAGACGCGGAATGGTCCCCGCCTCATTGGCGGCCATGGCCTCGGGGGTATGGCGTTCACGCATGCGCGCCAGGGGCTGCTCCATGGCCGAGGCGATCTGGTCGTCCGACAGGCCGTTCATCGCCGCGATTTCCTGAAAGCGGCTGCGAAGGGCGCCGATCTCGGCGTTGATCTGGGCCTGGCGCAGCCGCCAGGGCGTGACCACGACGAACCCGGCCGCCTTCAGGGCGTCCGCACGATCCTCGCGACCCGTGGCGCCGGTCTCCGAGACGACGAAACGCGCGGGTTCGACACCGAACCGGGCCTGGAACTCGACCTCGCCCCTGCGGGCATGACCCAACAGTTCGTCCGCTCGCGCCTGGGTGAAGGCCAGGGCGACGCCGTGTTCGGACTCCGCACACGGTCGGCCGGGCGCGGCCGCGCGGGCGGCGTCACATAGCGGCCCGGCTTGAGCGGCGGAGGCGACGGAGAGCAAGGCCAGGGCAATCAGGCTGGTTTGAGCGCGCATACGGGTCCTCGTGTGTTCTCCGTCCAGTGTCGCCACGCGGTCTTGCCGCCGTGTTTCGTCACCGTAACAGACTCAGCCTCCGGGCGCGCCTCGGCCGAAGGCCACGCCCACCGTCACCTCGGCGTCGGCGACAGGGCGGCCGTCGCGACGGGGCGGGCGGAACCGGAAGGCGGCTTCCGCGACCTGAACCCCGGCCGCGCCGAACCCTTGCCCCGGCGGCGTTTCACGCAGGATGCGACAGCTCTCCAGCCGCTGGTCCAATCGGACGCGGCAGCGCAACTCGACCTGGCCGTCCATGCGGGCAGCGCGGGCGGCGGGGGGATAGCGGGCGATGATCTCGCGCAGGCTGGGTCCACGCACGAACTGGGCGCGGCCGCCGACGCCGGGACCGTCTGCATCGCCAAGCCCTGTGCCCGTTCCGGTTCCCTGTTGTCCCTGGCCTGGACCGGGCGTGGGACTTTCGGTCGGAGCGACGCCGATGATCAAGGGCGACGGCTCGGGCGCCGGGCGCGCCGGGGCGGCGACCTCGGGCGGGCGCGTCGGATTGGGCGTGGGGCGCACGACCGACGGCGCCGAAGGCCGCCCTCCCCCGTCGGCGATCGCAGGCTCGGCCGGGGGTGGGGGCGGGGGCGATGGCGGCGGCAGGAAGGGCTGCAGCACGATGACGTTCAACGGCGGCGGCAGCCCCCACGGCGCCCGGCTGGGCCGCCTCTTAGACACCCACCACCCCACACCCCCGGGCGCCCCCGGGACGGGGGCGGCCGGCGGCGTCGGCGCCTGCTCGGCTTTCAAGAGGATTTCGCAGACCTGGTTTTCGATCTCGTCCTTGAGTGCCTGGAACAGGCCGAACGCCGCCTCTTTGTATTCCACGAGCGGGTCACGTTGCGCGTAGCCCTTGAGGCCGATGCCCTCGCGCAGGTGCTGCATCGTCATGATGTGTTCCATCCAGAGCGTGTCGATCGTGCGCAAGTAGACGATCCGCTCCAGCTGCCGGAACGGAACCAAGCCGATCTCGGCGGCCTTGGCGTCGAACGCTGCCAGTTCGTCGTCGTGCATGAGCCCGCGGACCTCGTCGTGCAGCCAGCCGTCCTGGTCGGGTTTGATTTCGAGGATCCGGCGGCGTTTGCGGTAGAGCGCCTCGCGGTGCTGGTTCATGACGTCGTCGTAGTCCACCAAATGCTTGCGGATGTCGAAGTTGTGCCCTTCGACACGCCGCTGCGCCTGCTCGATCGAGCCGCTGATCATGCCGTGCTGGATCGGTTCGTTGTCAGGCAGGCCGAGCCGGTCCATAAGCCCCTTCAGCCGCTCACCGCCGAAAATCCGCATAAGGTCGTCGTCCATCGACACGAAGAACTGCGACTCGCCCGGGTCGCCCTGGCGGCCGGACCGGCCGCGGAGCTGGTTGTCGATCCGGCGTGACTCGTGCCGTTCGGTACCGATCACCGCCAACCCGCCGGCGGCGAGCACCTCTTGATGGCGCACTTCCCACGCCGTGAATGCTGCCGTGTCGGCGTCCGGCTCGGGCTTCTTGCCACCCAGGATAATGTCGACGCCGCGGCCGGCCATGTTCGTGGCAACGGTCACGCGGCCCGGCTCGCCCGCGTTCTCGATGATCTTGGCCTCGCGTTCGTGCTGCTTGGCGTTCAAGACGTCGTGGCCGATACCGGCTTCCTTGAACCGCCGCGCCAGCTGTTCGGACTTCTCGATCGAGACCGTACCGACCAAGACCGGCTGGCCGCGCTCGACACGTGCCTTCACGTCCTCGACGATGGCGTCGAACTTGGCCGCCTCGGTTTTGTAAATGATGTCCGCTCGGTCGGAACGGGCGACCTGCCGGTGGGTCGGGATCTCGACCACGTCGAGTTCGTAGATCTTGCCGAACTCCTCGGCTTCGGTCGCGGCCGTACCGGTCATGCCGGCCAGCTTGCCGTACATGCGGAACAAGTTCTGGAACGTGATCGTGGCCAGGGTCTTGGATTCCTGCTTCACCTCGACGCCTTCCTTGGCCTCGATCGCCTGGTGCAGGCCTTCGGAGTAGCGGCGGCCAGGCATGAGGCGACCAGTGAACTCGTCGACGATGACGACCTCGCCGTCGTTGACCACATAGTCGCGGTCGAGCTGGTAGAGTGCCTCGGCCTTCAACGCCTCTTCCAGGTGATGGACGTACTCCACCGTGGTCTCGGAATAGACGTTGTCGATGCCGAGCGCCGCTTCGAGCTTCTTGGTGCCGGATTCCAGGATCGCGACGAAACGCTCCTTCTCGTCGACCGTGTAATCCTCGCCCGGCGCCAACGTCTTGACGATCGCCGCGAACCGGCCGTAGAGGTCGGCCGACTGCTCGGCGGGGCCGGAGATGATCAGCGGCGTCCGCGCCTCGTCGATGAGGATCGAGTCGACCTCGTCGACGATCGCGTAATTGAGATCGCGCTGCGCAAGCTGCGCCGGATGGCCGACCATGTTGTCGCGCAGGTAGGCGAACCCGAACTCGTTGTTCGTCCCGTAGGTGATATCGCAGGCGTACGCTTCCTGTCGCGTGCACGGGATAAGGTTCGGCCAGTCGGTCGGCGCCGGTGCCTCGCCGTCTTCGGGCGGCACGGACACGCCCCAGCGCCAGCTTTGTAGCTGCTGGCCGACAACGCCCACGGACAAACCGAGCAGGGCATACACCTGGCCCATCTGGTGGGCGCCGACCTTGGCCAGATAGTCGTTCGGCGTCACCAAGTGGGCGCCGCGACCGGCCAGAGCATTGAGCACCAGCGGCAGCGTCGCGACCAAGGTCTTACCTTCGCCGGTCTTCATTTCGGCGATCTTGCCCTGGTGCAGCACGATCCCGCCCACGAGCTGGACATCGAAGTGGCGCAGGCCGAGCGCACGCTTGGCGGCTTCGCGGACGATCGCGAACACCTCGGGTAGCTCGACGTCGAGCTGGTCGTCCGCCGCCTGGTCGTCGTCGATCGCGCTGACGCGCTCACGGATCGTGCGGATCCGTGCGGCCAGCTCGCTGTCAGGCAATTGTTCGAGCCCGGACTCGTTCGCGTTGATCGCGTCGACGAGCGGCTGGAGCTTCTTGAGCTCCCGGGCATTCAGGTCGCCGAACAAGGTTTTGAGGATCGAAGCCATAGTCCGCCTTCCCGGGCAATAATCGGTAGACTGTACCTGATATCAGGCTGCGCTGCCAGGCCGGCGACGACGACGTGGCTGCATGCGCTGCAAGAGGCGCTGGGGCGCATCGAGCGTCTGCTTGAGCCAACGGTCCATTTTTTCCCGCCTGGCAGCACCTAATCGTGTCCGCAACTGCCTCGAACTGCGCGTGCGCAGATGCCGCTCAAGCTTGTCGTACACCTTGTCGCAACCGGTTCGGAAGTCTTCCGCCAGTACCTGGACATGGAACGTGGTCGGCTCGCCCGGAATGACAGCCGTACCGTGGACGTAATGGGTCCCGCCCTTCTTCTTGCTATGCAGGTGCTCCATCGTCACCTCGACGTACGCCGGATCGGCGGCGTACCGGTCAAGTTTACGGAACAGCTGCTCGGCCCAGACCACTAACGACCGGTTCAGTTTATGTGCCCTGTCCCTGGAACGGACCTCGACGCGCATATGCCTCCGATCTTGTCCTGCTACGGACGCTGGATAACGTCGTTCCCTACGAATGGTTGTAGCGGCTTTGGCACACGAATGGAACCGTCGGCCTGCTGGTGGTTTTCCAAAAGCGGAATGAGGATCCGCGGCGTAGCCACGACCGTGCAGTTGAGGGCATAGGCATGCCGCTTCTCGCCATGCTCGTCCACGTACTTGATCCCCAACCGGCGCGACTGCCAGTCGCCGAGCGACGAATCGGAATGGGTTTCACCGTAGGCGTTGCGCGACGGCATCCAGGTTTCGATGTCGTACATATGCACCTTGCCCGCACCCATGTCGCCCGTGGCGATTTCCAGGACACGGTACGGCAGCTCCAGTAGCTGCAAGAGCTCTTCGGCTACCATGAGCAGCGCCTGCAACTGGCGTTCCTGTTCGGCGTCGTCGGCCTCGCAGAGCACTACTTGCTCGACCTTCATGAACTCGTGGATCCGGTACAGACCTTTGACGTCCTTGCTGTAACTGCCGATTTCGCTGCGGTAGCAGGGCGAAACGCCGCCGACCTTGATCGGCAGCCTGCTCCGGTCGAGCGTCGTGCCGGCGAACTCCGCGAGCAACGACGATTCGGCTGTGCCGGCCAGGTAGTGCGGCTCTTTGAGTTCGTCGCCGCTTTCAAGCTTGCCCGGATTCGCGATCTGGTAAATCTCCTCGGCGCCGAACGGGAAATGGCCGCTGCCCTCCAGGGCAAGGCTGCGCACGATGGTCGGCGGGACGCGGAGCGAAAACCCGTGCTTCTTGAGCAGCTGCAACCCGAGCTGGAGCACGCCGTATTCCAAGAGCACGGCCTCGTTCTTGAGATAGTACCCGCGGAACCCGGCCACGGCCCGGCCAGCGTCGAAATCGATGAGGTCGAGCGATTCGCCGAGCTCGATATGGCTCTTGGGCTCGAACCCGAACGTCGGCGCGTCACCGGCCGTCTTGACGACCCGGTTCGCGGATTCGTCGCCGACCGGCGCCTGCGGGTGTGGGATCTGCGGCGCAAGCAGCATGAGCGCGCGGAACCGCTGTTCGGCCGCCGTCAACGCGGGCTCGATCTCCTGCAACTCGCGTTTCAGGGCCGGGCCGCGCTCTTTCGCCTGCTCGACGGGCAACCGGTTCCGTTCCGCCAACAGCGCGTCGCGCTTGGTGATGAGCGTCCGGCGTTCGTCGTCGACCCGCAACAGCTCGTCGACGTCGAACCGCATGCGCTTCTGTTCGGCCGCCGTGGCGACCGCGTCCCTGTGTGTCCGAATGAACTCGATGTCGAGCATGACGGGTATCCTTCCTGGAAGTTGTATCAAGAACGGAGGTAGGCCTCAACCGCCGGGCGAAGCTGTTCGAGCGCCTCACGGTTGTGGTTGACCGTCGCCTCTTGGTCGGGCGTCAGGTCAAGGAAGTACGTACCGAATTGCGGCAACCACCAGAACCGCCGGAACGGGAACCCGGCCGACGGGTCGGGATGCAGGTCGAGCGTGAGCTCGCCCGTAAGTTCGCCACGGCCCAGCGTAACCGTGCCGTCGGGCAATGCGAACGCCATCACCGACACGAATACGAACGTCCGGTCGGCAGGCGCAAGGGTCCGGATGCGCTCCGACGCGATAGTGACGATCTCGTCGTCGGTGGCACGCGAGCCGTCCGGCTTCAAACGCCGGCTATGGACGCCCGGCCACCCGCTGAGCGCGGGGATCATGAGTCCGCCGTCACCGGCCAGGGCCGGAATGCCGGCTAGCGTGGCCGCTTCCACGGCTTTCTTCGCCGCATTGTCCTCGAACGTCTCGCCGTCTTCGTCCACGTCGAACCCGGGCAGCACCTCGCCGAGCAGCCGCCACTCGGCCGATAGGTCGGCGAATACGGCTTTGATCTCCTCGGCTTTACGCGCATTGCCCGTACCGAGCAGGATCGGCTTCATAGCACCGCCCGTAACCGCTCGAGTACCGCGCCCTTGCCAAGCTGTGCAAGCAGGAACCCGGCCCTCGGCCCCGACGCCTGGCCTAGGAACAGCCGGTACAGCACCTGGAATCCCTGCTTGGTCGGCAACCCTGCGCCGTTGGCAGCCGTATAGATCGCGTCTTGCAATTCGGCGCCGGCCCACGGCTCCTGCGTCTCGACCGCTACGGCCAGCGCCTCGACGAACGCGCGTTCGGGTTCGGTCAGCGCAAGCGTCGGCGTGCCGGTTTGGAGTTCGTAGAGCCGCACGCTTGGGAACCGGGCCAGCCAGGCGGTCGCGGCGGCGGTCCGGGCGGCGAGCGCCGGCCGTTCATCGTCGGACAGCGGGCGGCCAAGTTCCTGCTCGGCCCAGGCCTCGACAGACAGCTGCGGCAGCTGCACGAGCGACCCGACCGTCGAAAACTTGAGCGGCGGACGGATAAGCGGCGCAGCCGGGTCGATCCGGGCAGCTGCCACAAGCGCCACCGCCTGGCTGTCGCCGTCGAGCGCCGCCGCCACGATACGGTCGTACTCGTCGGATAGCTGGGGCAAGGTGTCGGCGGTATGGCGGAATTCCACGCCGCTCGCCGGGCGGGTGCGCACCAGCAGGAACCGGAGCAGCTCAGCCGGCAACTCGCGGAACATATCGCTCGCCTTGGCGCCCACGGCCTTCGACGTACTCATTTTCTTCCCGCCCTCGTCGTACAGCCACTCGTAGAACAGGTCTTCGGGCGGCAGCGTATGGCCAGGTTCCGCCGCAGGCGCAAAAATCCGTTTGAAAATCTCGACGCCCACATCGCGCGCGCCGCCCTTGGTGTAATGGTCTTTCCCGGCACCTTCAATGTCCGATCCGAGCACGAACCAGCTGGCCGGCCAATCGAGTTTCCAGGGTAGCTTCGCCCGGCCGTCGAACGGCGACACGGATCCGCCGTGCCCGCAGCCTTCCGCCCAAGGAACCGTACCGGATACGCATCGGTACCGGACCAGCGTGCCGTCCCATGCGTCCACTACCGTGGTCGCGACTTTGCCGCACTGCTCGCAGCGGACGTTGACCGGAAATTCGGCCACGAGCCGCTTGCCCGCCCGGTCCTCAGTGCGGTTGACAACGATAGCCTCGAACGCAGCGGTTACCTCGGACGCGTGGTCGAGCACCAAACGGATCGCCTCATTAAACCTGCCTTGGTCGTACAGCTCGCCCTTGCGCAGCGTTTCGGAACCGACGCCCAATTGGCGGTAAACCGCCTCGAACTCGTCGGCATAAAACCGGGCGTAGTTGTGCTCGGGCGTGATTGGCTGGCCGTCGGGCTTGCCCGTGGCATCAGGCACCGGCAGCTCACGCATCGGCAGGCCCAGATAGGGCGAGTAGGCAGCAGCGTCGAGATAGCTTGGCACTTTGTCGAACGGGTCGGCGTCGTCGAACCCGTAGTAGTACGTGACAGCCGTACCTTCAGCAGCGATCGCCCGCGCGACCGCGTCGTGCACCAGCACGCCGCGCAACGACCCGACATGGATATGGCCCGACGGCGTTTTCCAATCGGATACTACGTACGGCCCGGCATGCCGCCGCAAGACCGCCTCCGCCCGTTCGTGCGTCCAAAACGTACTCATCGTTGGTAGCCTACCATATGCACATACCTGGCGCATAACGGCAAAGACGGTGCCCGTACGGCACCGTCCGTCATGACTGTCGCGAGAGCCTACGCCACCGACTCGATCGCGTACTCGACGGTGCCGGCGGGCGTCGCGACCGATACCGTTTCGCCGCGCTTGCGGCCCATGAGCGCCGACCCGACCGGCGACTCGATCGACAATTTTCCGTTGGCCGGATCACCTTCGTTCGCGCCTACCAGCTCGTACGACGCGGTACCCTTGGGATGCTTGACCGCGACTTTGCTCCCGATCTGGATGATATCGCCGCCGCCCTTATTGCTCACAATCTTGGCGTGCTTGACCATCGCTTCCAGCTCCTGGATGCGGCCTTCGATGAACGCGAGCTGCTCGCGCGCATCGTGATAATCGGCGTTTTCGGACAGGTCGCCCAGCTCGCGGGCCGCTGCCATCCGCTTGACCGTGGCCGGACGGTCGACGGTTTTGAGCTGCTTCAATTCCTCGTTCAGTTTCTCGAGGCCTTCGGCGGTCACTTGGTGGACGTGCTGCATAGTCTCTCCTGTCGTTCGTACGCTGGGAGTATACGGATTGCCGCCGCGGCGGTCAACGCGGCGCGTCGTAGCGCGCATGGGCCTCGCCGAAGAACCACTGGAGCGCTGCCACCGCCACCGGCTCGGCGATCTCGTTTCCCTCGCCGCCACCTTCAACCAGTACCACGATCGCGATTTCCGGGTTGTCGTACGGCGCGAACGCGGTGAACCAGGCATGGGTCTTGTCCTCGGTCCCGAACTGGGCTGTGCCGGTCTTGCCGCCCGACGTGACCGGCAGCGCCTGCAGCTGACGCGACGAGCCGCTCTCGACCGACTGCTTCATGCCCTGCCGGACGATCTCGAGCCAGCGGTCGTCGACCACCGGCGCGGCAGCCGAAACCGGGTCGGACGCGACCAGGTGCGGAGCAGCCGGAACCCCACGGTTGGCGACGATGGCGATCGAGTGCACGACCTGCAGCGGCGTCGACAGGAAATCGCCTTGGCCGATCGCCAGGTGGTACGTGTCGCCGGTAAACCAGCCCTCGTGCTTGACCCGCTGCTTCCACTCCGGCGTCGGCACCAGGCCCGCCGCCTCGCCGGGCAGGTCGATGCCGGTGCGCTCGCCGAACCCGAACAGCATGAGGTACCGATCGAGCCGGCTGATGCCCAACCCCGACACCTTGTCCCAGCCGCCGCCGACCGCGTAGAAGAAAATGTCCGACGACACGGACAATGCCTTGCGGACATCGGTCAGGCCGTGCACCTTCCAGTCGGGAAACACGAAGTCGCCGATCCGGATCTCACCAGGCACGTCGAGCGTGGTCTGCTCGGTGATGACGCCTTCTGCCAATCCTGCGGCAGCAACCACCGGCTTCACCACCGACCCCGACGGATAGAGCCCCGCGATCGCCCGATTATTGAGCGGATGGTTCGGATCGGTAGTCAGCGCGGCCAGATCGTCGGCCGAGATGCCGCCCGCGAAGAGATTGCCGTCGTAGTCGGGCAGGCTGACCATCGCGAGCACCGACCCGTCGCGCGGATCAAGCGCCACCGCACTGGCCGCCGCGGCCTGCACCTCGGCCGCCTTGGCAGCCAGCGTCTCGCCGAGCACGCGCTGCAGTCCGGCATCAAGCGTCAAGGCGACGGTCTCGCCCGGCACCGGCGGCTGCTCGCCGACCACCCGCTGGAAGTAGCCCTTGGAATTCACCTCGACCTGCTCGATACCCGGCCGGCCGTACAGACGGCTGTCGTACGTCTGCTCGATGCCGGTTTTGCCGACCACGCTCCGGTAGGAATAGTACGGCGTGGCGGCGAGCTGTTCTTCGTTCACCTTGCCCGTGTAGCCAAGGATATGGGCCAGGCCGGGCAGCCGTTCGTACGAACGCTGCGGCTGCTCGACTACCGACAGGCCGGGCGTGTCGCCGACCGCGACCTTGTCAGCGATCGCATCAGGCTGAGCCAAATGGTCTTTCAGGATGATCGGCTGGAGCGACCGGACGCCGCCTGCCTCGCTCCGCTCCTTGAGCGCTGCCGGATCGGCGTCGGCCAAGCGGGCGGCCAGCTCGTACACCGTATCGCGCTGCGCACGGTCGGTTGACAGGTCGGCGGGCACGAGCGTGAGCGCGAACGAAGCGACGTTCGTGGCAAGGACCGTGCCGAACCGGTCGGTAATAAGCCCGCGCGACGGCAGGATCTCGTTGACGCGGATGCGGTTGCCTTGGGCAAGCAGCTGGTGGTCTTTTCCTTCGGCCACCTGCAGGAACGCGAGCCGGCCGACGAGCAGTAGGCTGACCAGGCCGACGACTGCGAACAGTCGCGCGAGCGGCAACGGGGCATCCCGTTCGATCGGGATCGTCTCGTCGTCGGGCGCGGTCCAGGAAAATTCCTCGTCGCGCTCCGGCATGGTGCCGAGCGAGCCGGTCGGCTCAAAGACCGACATGCGGCCCCCTGTCCGGCCGGACGCCGGCCGATGCCAGTACCAGCGTGCTTGCAGCGACAATGGCTGCGCCGGCAGCCAGGTCGTGGCCGAACTGGCGCCACCCGCCGGTCATGGCGGCCAGCGGCAGTTCAGTGGCAACAAGCAAGACGAGCGCGGCAGCGATCCCGCCGAGCCACGGATACGTTTCCACGACCCACCGCGCAGCAGCGGCCAGCGCCAGGTACGCGACAAGCAGCGGCACGAGCGTCGTCCCGACCCGGGCCGGCAGCAGCAGGTCGAACAGAGCGCCGCCTGCCAACACCCACCACAGGCCGTCGGCCGGGCGACGGAACGCCAGGAATAGCGCGGCCCCCACTGCGATAAGGTGCGGCTGGCCGCCGAAGATCGGCCAGGCCGCGAGCGCCGTCACCTGGACGACAACCGTGGCAACCGCAACGGCGACGATCACAGCGGGTGTCACGGCGTTGCCCCCATGTGCACCACCGCGACGTAGGCAAGCGCGCGGAACGGCACCGGCGAGACGATCCGGACACGCTTCAGGATGTCCGACCGGTCGGATAGGATGCTGTCGACCGTGCCGATCGGGATGCCCGGCGGCACCGTGCCGCCGATGCCGTTCGTCAGCACCGCCTCGCCCGAGGCGATGTCCGCACTACTGGGCACATCGGACACGATCAAACCTTCGAGGTTGGCGCGGAGCAGGCCCTGGGCGCGGCCCTTGGCAAACAGCACGGGCGTGAGCAGCGACGGATTCGTGGCCAGAAGTACCTGGGCTGTCCCGTCGCCGGTGCTGGTGACGCTGCCGGCGAAGAAGCCGTCGACCAACACCGCGTCATGGATCTGGACGCCGTCGCGCGCACCTTTGTCGATCGTGACCGCGTCCAAGAGGCCGCTCGGCGCGCGGAACAGTACCCGGGCAACGACCGGCTGCGCACCAGGCAGAACCGTCGCGGCGGCCGTCGCTTGCTTGTCCGACAACCCCGCCTCGACACCGCGTTCGTCGGCCGCGATTCGGGCGCTCGCAAGTTCGCGGTTCTCGGCTTCCAGTTCGGCGACGCGTGCGCGCAGCTGCCCGATCTCGCGGATACTGGCTGCGAGCCGCTTGAGTCCGAGCGTCGTCCGGTAGAACGGCGCACCGAGCGACGCAAGACGCCTCGCAGCCGACCGCACCGGCGGAAGCGTCGCCCCGGCCACGCACAGCAGTACCGCCATCGCGACTGCCGCCAGTACCGTCCGCGGCTTCAGCGCGTCCCCCACTCGCTCGGCAGCAGCACCGGCCGGAGCGCGTCCAGGTCTTCGAGCACGATGCCCGTGCCGCGCACCACGGTCGTCAACGGATCCTCGGCTACGTGGATACTGGTGCCGGTTTGTTGGTGCAGCAACTGCGCCAGGCCGCGGAGCAACGCCCCACCGCCGGCTATCGTAATGCCACGAACCATGAGGTCGGCTACCAGCTCGGGCGGCGTTTCCTCGATCGTCGCCTTGACCGCGGCCACGATCTGGGCGATCGAGCGCGCCAGCGCGGCCCGTACCTGGTCGTCGGTAATAAAGAGTTCGCGCGGCAGGCCAGACACCAAGTCGCGGCCGCGGATCGGCACGGCTTCGGGCTTCGACGAGAACGGCATCGCCGAGCCGAGCTGGAGCTTGATGTCCTCGGCCATCCGGTCGCCGATGAGCAAATTCAATTCGTCGCGCGCGAACTGCTTGATGTCTTCGGTCAGCTCGTCGCCCGCGATCCGCAGCGACCGGCTCGCCACGATCCCGCCCAGCGAAATGACCGCGACCTCGGTCGTACCGCCCCCGATATCCACGATAAAGCTGCCACCGGGTTCTTGGATCGGCAGCCGGGCGCCGATTGCTGCAGCCACCGGTTCTTCGATCAGGTATACCTCGCGCGCACCGGCGTTCATCGCCGCTTCCTCGACCGCGCGGCGCTCCACCTCGGTGACGCCGTAGGGGATCCCCACCACCACACGCGGGCGCGAGAACGGCCCCAGGCGCGCCGGCTGCACGCGCGACACGAAGTACTTGAGCATCTGTTCGGTCACCTCGAAATCCGACACGACCCCGTCGACCAATGGCCGGATCGCCACGATGTGCGCCGGCGTCCGCCCGACCATTTTCCGCGCCTCGTCGCCGATCGCCAAAATCGAACGTGTCCGTTGGTTGATCGCCACCACGGACGGCTCGTTCATCACGATCCCGCGACCCTTCACGTACACGAGCGTGTTGGCCGTGCCCAGGTCGATCCCGATATCATGCGCCATGAAGCCGAAGAGTCGTCCCAGCACGCCCAACCTCCAGAGCCCTGACACTACCGGCGCGCGCCGCCCGCGTAAAGAGGGCGGTTAATACCCCGCTACGATGTTGAAGGTAATCGCTGTGCTGTACGCCCCGGCCTCCGTCGTGTTCCCGATGTTGGCGATCGTCGACACAGTGTACGTGGTCGCGAGCGACGGACCGGCCGACGACGCGACTTGGTCACCGGCCGTCGTGAACTTGAACGAGTTGGCCGTGGCGTAGTTGGCTGCCGCAGCACCACTTCCGCCCGACGGAGCAGCACCGAAGTCCGTGGCTGTATGCGAGCCCGCTGCGGTATTGGCTGCCAAGTTCAACCCGAACTGTTCGGTATTGAGCGTACTGGCAGTCGGAGAACCTAGCGCTGTAATCGTATTCCCGCCACTGGTTAACGTCGCCGCTGGCAGATACGAAATGCCGTACCCGGATTCCCCGTTCGTGGCTGCGGACAGCGTATATGTGCACTGCTGGGTCTGGGTGGCCGAGAGCGTGCCAAGAGCGCAACTCGTGCTGCCGACGGTAAAGGTGAGGGTGGGATTCACGCGGGCCTCAAGGTCGACGTTGTGTTCGGTGAGTCGGGTAATGAAAACGTCGCCATTCCCCGCATTTACCGCCTGCATCGGTGACATAGTCGGGAAGTTGGTGGAGGAAGTACTACCCGTGACGTACGCGTCGCCGTTCAAACCGACCGCGATACCCCTACCCCCATCATTATCGCTTCCCCCAATATATGTCGAATAGACAAGTGCGGAGCCTGACGGATTAAGTTTCGTGACAAAAGCATCACCGTTACCACTCCCCGATCCTTGGAGAGGATTGCTGGTCGGGAAATCGGTCGAATATGTAAAGCCGGTGACATAGGCATTGCCCGCTGAGTCGGCGGCAACGGCGGAAGCCGTATCGCTAAAGCTTGCGTGCGGCTCACTCCCTCCTAAGTATGTCGAGTAGACGAGTGCAGAACCAGAAGGATCGAACTTGGTGACGAAGGCATCGTTGCCGGCACTCTTACTGGCCTGCACCGGCGATTCAGTCGGGAAATCGGTCGAGTTGGTCGAACCAGCGATATACGCATTCCCGACACTGTCGACCGCCATGCCGTAGTATGGTAATTCGCTGGCGCTCCCGCCGAGGTATGTGGCATACGTCAAGGCAGAACCAGTGGCATTGAATTTGGCAAGAAATACGTCCCCCGATCCACCGTAACTCGCCTGGAAAGGAGAGGCGGTCGGGAAGTTGGTGGAGTTGGTCAGACCGGTCACGTACGCACTACTGCTTGCATCAACAGCAATGGCTACGCCACCATCGGTCGAGCTCCCCCCGAGGTATGTCGAGTACACAAGCGCAGAGCCTGACGAGTTGAACTTCGCGACGTAGGCATCGGTGGCACCCGATCTTACTGCCTGGAACGGCGAGACAGTCGGGAAGTTAGCGGAGGAAGTATTGCCCGTCACGTACGCGTTACCGTTCGCATCGGCAGCGATCCCATATCCCGTTTCGGCATCACTCCCACCCAAATACGTAGAATACACGAGCGCCGAACCACCTGGATTGAGCTTCGTAACGAAGGCGTCTTGGGAGCCGCTCAAGCTTCCTTGGAACGGCGACATCGTAGGGAAGTTGCTGGAGTTGGTGATTCCAATCACGTATGCATTGCCGTCAACATCGACGGCGATACTGTACGGAGCTTCGCCGCCAGTACTCCCGCCCAAATACGTCGAGTAGACGAGCGCGGAGCCTAACGGGTTGAGCTTGGCGATAAAAATGTCGTCGCTGCCATTGCGACTCCCCTGGAACGGTGAGGCGGTCGGAAAATTGGCCGAGCTCGTGGTGCCGGTGACATAGACATTGCCGCTTGCATCGACAGCAATGCTACTACCCTGATCACCCCCGCTTCCTCCTAAGTAGGTGGAATACACGAGCGACAACACCGGATCGATGATCAGCGGCTTCGCCGGGTCGTACGTATCCGCTACGGCAATCGTGACGGTGCCGTTCTTGAGTTCGAAGCTGCTCGGGATGGTGTGTTTCGAATTGGTATCGGTCTGGTAGGTGACCGGGGCGTTGAGGGTCAGGGTATCGTCACCGGCTTTCAAAACGAGGTTGCCGTCATCGTCTAAGGCCAGATCGTCCTGCCCGGTAAAGCCGAACGCGATTTGTTTGTAATCGACACCCGGAGCAACGATGAAATCATGTTCCAGCTGCGAGTTCGTGCCGTAGTAGGCCAGATCGATACCTGGATATATGTCTTTGGCTAATAATTTGCCGTAGTTCGGGATATCCGATTGCCACTGGCTTTCGTCGTTGCCAAGGAAGTAATTGGTTTTGGATTGGAGTTCGTCGGTACCACTGAAATCTTGTTCGTCCGCATTCTTCAACGCCATCGTCACCTGCTTCCCGCCGACGCTCGTGGTCGTACCGGTACTAGAAAACGCCGTCACGGCCTGGCCGTGGTGGACAAGGAAGTCGACCGCGCCGTCGGCCTGACCTACGTTCGGTTCGAAGGCGAGCGGGAGGGTGGCGTAGGCGGCTTGGGCAGTGGCAGTATCGTTGTTGCCGGATTCCCGCGGCGCGGTCAGATCGAGCGCGAGTACCTGCAGCAGTAGGAGCAGTGCAACGGCCAGGCTGCGCCGATACAAACCGTATGCCTTCGCTGCGTTCATCGTCCCTCCTATATCGGTTATCGGTACGTGGCCACGTTCCGGTTATGCTCGGCCAAGGTCGCCGCGAAATGCGCGTGGCCGTCCTTGTCCGTCACGAAATAATAATAGCCGTGGGCAGCCGGTTCGGCCGCCGCCTTGAGCGAAGCGAGCCCAGGGTTACAGATCGGCGTGGGCGGCAGGCCGGCCTGCTTGTAGGTGTTGTACGGCGACACGGTGTCGTTGATATCGGCGCGGGTGAGCTCGCGCCACCAGGCTTTACCGGCACAGGCGGCGGTATCGATCGCTGCCGTACAGTCGTCAACCGTATTGGCGAGCGCATACTGCACTGTGGGATCGGCCTGCAAGCCCATGCCGATCTTGAGACGGTTCGCGTAGACGCCGGCGATCGCTGCCCGGTCGTCGTCGAACTTGGCCTCGCGTTCCACGATCGAGGCTAGGATCACGTCGTCATAGGTAAGCATGAGGCCATCAGTACGGGTCAGGAAGGTCGCCACCTGTTTCGCAACCACGGTATCGGGATCGGTGTCGGGCAGGAACCGGTACGTGTCCGGGAACAGGAATCCGGTCAGGTTCGAGCCGGTGAGAACCGTGATGCCGCGCGCGGCAAGCGTTTGGACTGGCCCGGCGGCGGCCGTAAGGTAACTGGCAGCGGTCGCCAGAACACCGGATTCCTTGAGGCGGAGCGCCATCTCCTCGGTCCGCCAGCCTTCGGGGAACGTCACCGTGTATTCGGTCACCGGCGGCAGTTCGTGGACGACCGGGCTGCGGTGGGCGCGGTACCATGTGTAGGCACCGGCAAGAGCCAGGATGCCGCCCACGACCAGTACCACTAAGAGGATCAAGGCCTTCTTCATCATTCGGCCGCCCGTTCGGCCAGGTATTGTTCGAGCAGCAACTGCGCTGCCACGGCGTCGGTATCGCCGCGCTGTCCCTGCGCACTCAACTGCCGCTCGGCTTCTTTTGAGGTAAGCGCCTCGTCGATTTCCACCAGCCGCACCCCGATCCGGTCAGCCAGCAAGATCTTCAGTGCGTCGAGCGCCGATCCGGGCCGGGTCGAACCGATCACGATCGTATCCACATTCCGTTCCGCTACGATCAGGCCGACCTCGGCAACCAACGACTCGGCCGTGTCCACCGCGACGGTCGGCAGCGGCAAGACGATGCCGCCGACCTCGTTGACCGCTACGCCGACACGGCGTTCCCCTAAATCAAGCGCGAGCGTCGCCATTCGCTACTGGCCCTCGGGCGTGATCGTGATCTTGGCAGCATCGTTCGGCAGCCGCGAGCGGATCGCAGGGGATACGGTGACCGTCGCCGAGACGACGCCCTCATGCGCGCCGAGCAGCTGTTGCGCCTGTCCGACCGTCTTACCGGCGATCTCGGCTGCGAGCGATGCGGTATCGAACGTTGCGACCAGCTTCGTATGGAGCGTCGCGGTCAGCGTCAGTTTCCCTTGGGCCACGTCGGCCGTCGCGACAGCGGTGTCGATCGCATCGCCGCTGCTCGATACTACCTGCTTGCCTTCGGGCGCACCTTGACCAGCCAATGTCACCACGAGCCGCTGGTAGTCGCCCGGCGTGAACCCGACCGCCCGGCCGCGGACAGTGGCAGTCACCGAAAGCGTATCGGCCTCGCTGCCCGACTCTTTATCAGCTGATGACGCGACAATGTCGAAAGCGGTGCCGTCCGCAAGCACCGTGAGCTGCGGCGACTGCTGACGGAGCGCGTCGACGAGCTCGCTCTTGGTTTGGTCGACAAGTGATTGCTTGGCACGGTCGATATCCGCGTCGGTCACGACCTGCATGGTCTTGCTCGATCCGCCCGCGAAGACTGCTTGGTTCGAAGCGGTTACTTTCTCGCGTTGCGACGCCGAAAGGCTGGTGATCGTGAACGCGCCGGGCGCCACGTTGTACTGGTCGCCGGCAGCGGTCGATTCGACACGGACGGTAGCCGTACCGGGTTTGACAACCACGTTGCCGCCCGCATCGAGCGCCACCGTCGCAGCCGGCACCGTCGCAGCCTCGGTCGAGACGAACGCCAAGCCGTCGCGGTCGAAGCGCGTCCCAGCGGCCAGATTGACCGGCTCGCCCAGGCGGTTGCTCACCGTAACCGTCCCGGACGCTTTCGTGCCGACGTCTTTCTTGCCAGTTGCCGGGAACGAAGCGGTTTTCTCGACGGTGGCTTCGATCCGTTGGCCCGGCAGGATGCCCGATGTCTCGTCGACGGCAGCCACGGCATTGTCGACCACGAGCGTCGTCTTGGCTTCGTACGGGTCGCTCACAAGCGCGATCCGGGCGTCGGCGTGCCAGTTGCCAATGAGCAGCCACCACGAGCCGGCACCGAGCAGGACGAGCGCCGCGCACAGGATGCCGATGAATCGGGCGCGCGACGCAGCCGGGCGTTGCTTGGCGGGAGCAGCAGGCACCACAGGCTCCGGCGCACTGTCAGGAGCTGGAACAACCGGGGCGGGAGTCTCGGGGATAGGGCGCGGCCGCGGTGCCGGCTGGTCGTAGCGCTTGACGGGAACCGGACTATCCGCGACCTCGTCGGCCGTATCGTCAGTATCGTCGGTACTCTCGGCAGGCTCATCGGCAACCACCGGCACGAGCGGCTCCTCGTGCAGCTCCACGACGTCGTCGACTGGCGGCCGGGGGCCGACATCGGGTGTCACCGGCGTATCGTCCGTCACGGATCTGTACACAGGGATACCGACATGGGCGGCCAATTTCATGCCCACTTTGTCGTGCGTAACGATCGCCACCGTCTTCTTGCGCTTTTTCGCCTCGGCTTGCAGCAGGCGCAGGTTAACTACGCTCGACGCGAGCTGGGCATGTTTCGGCAGCACCAACGCAACCGACGCGCCCGGCAGATCCTTGAGCTTGTCGATGACCGAGGTGATTTCCTCGTCCGGCTCGAGATAGAGGATTTCGTCCATCATGCCCCCACCGAAGATACGAGACGCCGCAGCACGCTCTGGCTGGGCGTCGAATGGCCCACCAGGTCGATCGCCAGGTTCGCGAGCGCCATCGGCGTGATGTCCTGCACGGTCGTCAGCTGGCCGGTCGTATCCTTGACCGTCTGCACCTCGCTCGGCTTCATGAAGTGCACGGTCGGGCGGCGGGCGAACGGGAGGCGTTTGCCCCAGTGCGTGCTTTTGAGGGCAGCCGCGATGTCCGGCAGGTTGCTGCCGCCGCCGCAAAGCAGGATCCGCGAGGGCAACAGATCGACGTTCGTGAATTCCGACAGCGTCAGCTCGATGCCCGACAGCCAGACCTCGATATCTGTTTGCAACGCGGCGCGGATATCGGCCGTCTCGGTCTTCCCGAGCTCATGGGCCGAGTAGGCCAGCTTCCGTTCCTCGGCCTGGGCGAACCCGGCCCCAAGGACGTTGACCAGCCGCTTCGTGAACGCCCGGCCGCCGATCGCGTACATCTTGGTGCCGATGAGACCGCCGTTGTTGACCACGGCGATATCGGTCGTGCCGCCGCCGACGTCGATGAAGATCGCCGAGAACTCGCTCGACTCGTCGGGCCCCATGATGCGGGCGACCGCGTACGGCTCGGCGGCCACGGATAACAGGTCGAGGCTTAATTCTTCGGCAATGGTCTGGAGCGCCCCCAGATGGACGACCGGCGCGAACGCGGAATAGATGCCGACCTGGATTTCGCGGCCCTGGAACCCGATCGGGTTCGTCACTTTGTACCCGTCGATCCGCACGTCGACGATCGCCGCGTTCACGAGCCGCACGTCGATCTCGGCCTGGCCCGTTTCCCAGGCGAGCACGGACTTGGCCCGTTCGTGCGCCCGTCGCTGGACTTGGTCGAGGATATCCTGCAGCTCTTCGACCGACACCTTCTGCAAGGGCTCGGTCCGGACATACTTGATCGTGGTCGTTGTCCCTTTGACGAGTTCGCCCGCGATACCGAGGATCACTTGGTCGGGCAAGATCTTGGCCTGCTCGGCTGCCATTTCGAGGGCCTTCTCGCAGTTGCCGATCACGCCGTGGATATCGGTGACCGTACCGCCCTGCATGTCCGACAGGCGCTGCCGCTGTTTGCCGACGCCGATCACCTGGGCGATGCCGTCGCGCACCTCGAAAATAAGCGCCTTGACGAACTCGGTGCCGATGTCGAGCGAGATGGCTTGGAGATCCTGCGTCCGCTGCTGTTTGCCGAACCCGAACACGTGTTTGCCCTCCTTGCGTGCTTGTGCGAGCAGTATACCAGACCTTACGCGGCCGGTTCGACTACCGCCTTGATCCGACGGATGCCGGCGGATGCTGACTGCTCCTTCTGGATACGGAAATGACCGATGAGGCCAGTATGCGCCACGTGCGGCCCGCCGCAGAACTCCCTGGAGATCGCCGTGTCGAGACTGTCACCCACGAAATACACCTTGACCGTCGGCGGGTATTTGTGGCCGAAAAAGTGGAGCGCGCCGCTGCGTTCCGCCTCGGCGAGCGGCAGTTCGGCGAACTGCACCGGCAGGTCGCGCGCGACCGCGTCGTTCACCCAAGCCTCGACCGCCGTGCGCTGCTCGTCGGTCAGCTTGTCGCCATGCTTGAAGTCGAACCGCAGCCGCTCGGGGGTGATGTCCGACCCGCGCTGTTCAATATGGTTGCCCAGTACGGCTCGGAGTGCTGCCTGGAGCAGGTGGGTCGCGGTGTGCAGGCGCAGTACTTGGGACAGCTCGGCTTCGTTGCCAGCCTTGAGCTCGCCCGTATCGAGCAGCAGGCCGTGGCCGCCGAATTTCTTTTCTTGGCCGGCCGCCGACACAGCGCGGTGTTCGGACTGCAAGGCGTCGAGGGCGGCCGTGTACGCTATAGCGTCCAAGGCAAAACCGCGCTCGGTAAAGAGCTCCAAGCTCAGCTCGAGCGGCAAGGCATGGCTCTGGTGAGCCAGGAAGGCAAGATCTGCCGCATCGCTCGGCGACAGTGCGTCCCTCCGGGCCAGCGCCTTATCCAGGAACTCGGTCGCCCGACCGAGCTGGGCAGCGAAGAGCTGCTGCTCAGCCAGGAACGGGGAGACGATATCGGCCTCGAGCAGGTACGGGTAGTCGCTGCCGTACGCGCCGATCACCGCCTCGATCACCAGCTGCCAGTCGCTAAAGCCGAGCGCCCGGGCCGCCTGGACCGCGCGGCGGATAAGCCGGCGCAGGATGTAGCCGCGGTCTTTGTTGCCCGGTAAAACGCCGTCGGCCAGCAGGAACACCGAGGCGCGGACGTGGTCGGCAACAACGCGGACATGTCGGTCGGCGTGGGCGAGCGCGTCTGACGAGACGGCTGCCACGATCGGCCGGTAGAGATCCGTCTCGTAGATACTGCCCAGGCCGTTGACGGTCATCAGTACCCGCTCAAGCCCGACGCCGGTATCGATGTTGCGCTGGGCAAGCGGTTCGACCGTGCCGTCTGCCGTCCGGTTGTATTCCATGAAGACGTTGTTCCAGATTTCCACCCAGTGGTTGTCGGTCGCCGAACCTGGCACACAGCTGTCGGGGCAACCGTCCGGTCCGACGTGGACGAAGATTTCGGTCGTCGGGCCGCACGGGCCAGTCGCGTGCACCGGGCCCCACCAGTTGTCGTCGCCGAGCGCGGCGATCCTGGTCACGCCGAGCTCCTGCCAGATCCCCTGCGCTTCGGTATCGAGCGGCACGCCCTTGGCCGGATCGCCGGCAAAAACGGTGGCGGCCAACCGCTCGGTCGGCAAACCAAGCACGTTCGTGACGAATTCGTAGCTCCAGGAAATCGCCTCGCGCTTCCAGTAGTCGCCGAGCGACCAGTGGCCGAGCATCTCGAAAAAGGTGCCGTGAGTATCGTCGCCGACCTCGTCGATGTCGGTCGTGCGCAGGCTGCGCTGGACGTTGACGAGGCGGGTGCCGTCTGGGTGCTGCTCACCCAGCAGGTACGGTATGAGCGGATGCATGCCCGCGGTCGTGAACAGCACCGAGGTGTCCTGTAGCGGTACGAGCGACGCCTGGGGGATCTCGATGTGCCCGCGGTCCTCGTAGAACGAGAGAAACGCAGCACGGAGTTCTTTGTGGTTCATAGCGGGTCCTTTGGGATTACTGGCCGAGGCGAGTCGTGACGGTCTGCTGGATCACCGACAAGACTTGGGTCGCGATCGTCGTGGTCGTTTCCTTGCGCGCGAACGGATCGACGCCGGTCAGTTGCAGCTGGTAGAGCTGTTCGTACGCGGTTTTGACCTCCAAAACACGTTTCACGTAGGCAAGGCTTTCCGCCGGCACCCGCCCGAGGTTGCCGGCCCGGTACTGATCGCCGGCTCCGCCGCCACCGTTGTACGCGACGACCGCCGGGGCGACAGCACCATCGTACCTACCCATGAGGCCCTGCAGGTGGAACGTGCCGTACTCGATATTCGTGGCAGGGTCGAAGAGCTTGCTGATAGTGAAGCTGTCGTCCCCGAGCTTGCGGGCGATACCCGCCGCGGTCAACGGCATGAGCTGCATGAGTCCGCGGGCGCCCACCGGGGATTGCGCCTTGGGATTGTAGTGGCTCTCGGCGTAAATGACCGCCGCCACCAGGAACGGGTCAAGGTCATGGTCGGCCGATTCCTTGATGATAATATCTTCGTACACCAGCGGGTACCGGATTTCGGCAAAGATCGCTGGAAATCCGACGAGCACGGTCACAAGCGCCGCCGTACAGACGACGCCGGCGAGCGCCAGTTGGAGCAATGCCCGTTGCGTCATGGGTTCCTTCCCGTGGTGCTGGCGGCAGGACTCGAACCTGCACGAGGTCGCCCCCGGAGGATTTTAAGTCCTCTGCGTCTACCGTTCCGCCACGCCAGCGACGTGGTCAGCCGAAGGCAAGTATACCAGGCGGAATGCGTGCCCACTAGGCGGATACATGTGCGAGTGCGCGGGCGGGCACGGGAAGGGCGACGAGCTCGACCGGCCCGGGGCTAGGTAAGGCAACCGACCATTCCCCGCTGCCACTACGGAGCAACTGGCCCTTGAGCGCGAACCCGGCCGCTTTCCGGATGCCGCCGCCCCCAAACAGCTGGGCCAACGCACCGACGTCGACCGCATCGCGCTCGGTACGGAGCGAGGCACGGAGCGTACCGTCAGGCAGCTCGGCGACAAGGATCGCGGCGGCGGCTTCGGGCACGCAGTTGAGCAGGTTGACGCAGCCGGCCATATCTTCCGGCGAGGCATCGCAGGCCGCGAAATCGGCGGCAGTGAGCACCGACGCGACGATCCGTAACCGCTCGTGGTAATGGATCCGCGACAGCGCCAGTCCCCAGAGCCTCAGCGACGGAACCGACCGGTACGACGAGACAAAGTGACGGATATGCTTGAGCCTCGCCCCGGCGGCGAGCAGCTCGCTCGCCTGGCGCAGCACCCGTTCGCTCGTGTTCGAGTGTTTGAATCCGCCGGTATCGTAGTACAGGCCCGTCAGCAGGCAGGTCGCGATATCCTTCGTGATCGGCGCGCCAAGCGCTTTGATTAGCGGCAGTACGAGCTCGGCGGCGGACGAAGCCGCGGTATCGACGTAATTGTGGTGAGCGACCTTGTGCAGGTCGTTCCGCTGGTGGTGGTCGATGTTGAGGATCCGGCGGCGGCCCTGGCCGACACTCCGCAGGCGCTCGCCGATCCCTGTCCGCTTGAGGTCGCCGCAGTCGATCACGGTCACGACGTCGACGTCGCCGAACATGCAGTCCCGCTGGAAGGCATCCCAGCCAGGCAGAAACCGGAACGCGGGCGGGATCGGGTCGACACACAGGAGCGTGACGCGCTTTCCAAGCGAGCGCAGCGCATGGCCGAGGGCGAGCGCCGTACCGGCCGCGTCACCGTCCGGCTCGACGTGCGTCACGAGCACATGGGTATCGGCGGCGCGGAGGATCGCTGCGGCGTCGGCGGTCATTTGCCGGAAAGCAAAACGATCCGCTGCCCCTCCTCGGGCAGGTCTTTCGCAGTCACTTTCAGCGTATCTGCCGTTTCACTGGAACGGCCGGCCAACACCTGTTCGAGCTCGGCCGGGCTGGCACCGACGATCAGGATCTCTTTCGGCTCGATTTTCGCCGACAGCTTGAGCGCCTCGGCGAGCGGCGCCGTATCGGCACCGCCGCCATGGACAAGCAGTAGCACGTCGGCGCGCTCGATCTGCTCGAAATCGGCGCTCGTAATCGGACTACCGTCGTCGCGACGGACGACCAGCACGATATCTTCGATATGGAAGTGGGCGAGCGCAGGGCTCACCTCGGCGAACAGCTCGCCAACCTCGTACTCGCCAGGGCCGGGCAGCACGACGTCATTGATGGCGTACGACCGTTCGTCGTCACGGCCGATCGCGATCGACAGTTGCGAGCTCTTGGTCTTGACCGTACAGGCGGTAGCTGTGGCAGTGATCGTCATTGCGTTTTTGAGTGTAGCCGATGCGTGGCCCGAAATGAAGGGCGCTTGACCCGGTACCGCCGTTCTGGTTTCATGGCGCGCACTTAACAGAAGGGAATACGGAAGAATGAGAAAAGCGCTTTGCGCTCTGCTCCTGTGTGTCGTGGCCGTCTCGTTGCACGCTGCCGACCCGCTCTCGGCCCCGAACCCGGACACCGCGTTCGCGGACTGTACCGCTATCTACCTCAATACCCATACACACACCTCACTGTCCGATGCCACAGGGCCGGGCAGCGAACCCGGCGACGTAGTGGCGGCGAACCAGAAGACGCTCGACGGCTTGGTGCTCACCGACCACGGCGAGCATCTCACCGAAGAGGAATGGGCCGGCGAAAGGCTGCTCGCAACCCGCTCGACGCAGGGCGGCAAACTCTGCCTGCGCGGCTTCGAAGTCACCGGCACCGATGACCTGACCCAATTCACTGCGAAGAACCCTGCCTACCAGCACGGCTGGGGCCACCTGATCGTCCTCAATACGGATACGTTTTGCGGACGGAAACGTTTTGGAAACGGCAATCCTCCCACGTTCGTACGAACATATTGGGAATTCCTGGATTGGCTCGGTGCCCAAGCGGGAGGGATGGCTGTCTTTGCGCACCCGAGCCTCTACATGGAAGAAGAGTCGTTCGGCGGGTTCGCCGCTCCACGCAACCAACGCGACATCGACCACATCGTGGGCTGCGAGCTGTACAGCCACGGCCTCGACCTTGGCGACAAGGGGCTCGGTAACGGCCGTGAGCTGCGCTCGAGTAACGAAGCCTGTTTCCGCGAGCTGCTCCGCAAGGGCTGGCGGGTCAGTCCGTACAACGGCGGCGACCGCCACCTGCTGCCGTTCGGCGGCGTACCAACGGTAACCGGATGCTACGTCACGAACAGATCACCGAGCGCTGTCATCGAAGCGATGGCCGCCCGACGGACGTTCGCAACCGAACAGCCCGGCGCTTCGATCCGTTTCGTTGCATCGCACGGCGACCGGAGCGTACGGATGGGTGAAACGCTCGCGGTGTCGACTGCTAATACGGCGGACGACGTGTGTTTCCACGCGGCGTGCGTATGGCCACAAGGCACGGTACGGACTATCTCGCTTGTCTTCGTGGGCAAATCGACAGTTGCCGATTTCGAACAGACCTCCCATCGGCTACAGGGCGCGTCGGAGCACTGGGGCATGCTGGTGTCCTACAAAGACTGGCAAGCGCGGCCCGTCGTCTGCGTGTATGCGAAAGCGTTGCTAGGCAATGGCAAGCATGCCGTCTCGGCACCGATCTGGTTCAGCACCCGCCCCTAGGGCGGGTTTTTCTTTCGACCCATTGACACAGCGCAAACCGCATGCTACAGTAACGCTCGTTTCTTTTATTCATCGAACGAACGTTGTTTGCATGACGAGCGGCGTCCGGTGTTCCCCTCCTCACCGAACGCCGCTCGTACGGCAAACGTGACCGCAAGCGGCGTGATGGCGATCCGTACTTGACCATGGTACGGATGCGGATCTCCAATCAATACGAGATTCGATTGTCGACCCACGCCATCACGCCAGTTGCGATCACAAAGAAACGCGAGACCTTTCCAGGTCTCGCGTTTCGTATCGGTACTATAGTGACTCGGGCCGGTTACGCGGCTGCAGGCTCGGCTGCCGCCGACTTGCGCTCGGCGCGTTCACGTTCGCGGCTCTCGGCTGCCCGCTTGGCCGATTCCGGCCGGCGATCCGCCGGATAGGCCAGCGCAACCTTGCGGTTATCCTTGTCGATCGACAGGATCTGGAACTGGTCGGTGTCGCCGACATGGATCGCCGCTTCCAATTCTTCTTGGCTCGAGACCCCGAACTCGGAAATATGCATGAGTCCCACAATCTCTTTGCCGATCTCGATGAAGGCGCCGAAGGTCGACAGGCGTACGACCCGGCCCTGTACCGCTTGCCCGGGCTCGAAGGCGTTGATCGCCTGCTGCCACGGATCGGGCGTCAGCCGCTTGATCGACAGCGACACGCGTCCGCCCTCAACTGAAATGACTTGGACATTTACCTCGTCGCCGATCTTGTAGAGGCGGTCGAGGTCTTGGACGCGGTCCCACGAGATTTCCGAGATATGGACCAGGCCTTCGATGTCGCCCAAGTTGACGAAGACGCCGAAATCGACGACGCCACTCACCGTGCCGCGCAGCTCTTCACCGATAGCGAGCTTACGTGCCCGTTCCTCGGCCAGCGCATCGCCGGCAGCTTTTTCCGAAAAGATGATCTTGTTCGCCTTCGGCTCGAAGGTAATGACCTTGACCTGAAGTTCCTTGCCGATAAGCACCCGCAGCCCGTCCTGGATCCGGTCACGGCCGCCGCGCGGGTAGTGCTGTGACGCCAGCTGGGAGATCGGCAGGAATCCTTCGATGTTGCCGTGCTGCACCACCAACCCGCCTCGGTTCATGTCTTTGACGCGGACTGTCACCGGCTGCTTCGCGTCGAAGCTTTCTTCGAGCGCGGCCAGGTGCCGTTCCCGGTCGGCGCGGCGGAGCGACAAAATAACGTAGCCGTCGTCGTTTTCCTGCACCAAGACGTAGGCCGATACTTCCTCGCCTGACTTCAGATCCTGGGCGGTCGACGAAAACTCACGCACCGGAATAAGACCCAGTGCGATCCCGTCGAGGTCGACGATGATCCGGCTTCGGGACACCGATACGACCGTTCCCTTGATCGTCATTCCGTGCTTGATCGGAATGAGCGCGTCGCCAAGTTCTTTGGCGATATCTTCCATTGATACGGTTGCCATAGATAGTTCCTTTGAGGTTTCCGGTAACCGGAAACGCAATGGAAGGATCCTATCAGGAGCCGGCGGCCCATGCAAGCGCTAGCAGCCCGCCCGGCGATCTGGTAGACTCCGACCCGTCCGGAATACTTGGGCAGGTGGTGAAACTGGCAGACACGCAGCCTTGAGGGGGCTGTGGGAGCAATCCCGTGGAGGTTCAAGTCCTCTCCTGCCCACCAAGACCCGGATCCATAGCTCAGCTGGCTAGAGCGTCTCGTTTACACCGAGAAGGTCCTCCGTTCGAATCGGAGTGGATCCACCAGCACCGTACGCCTGGGTAGCTCAGTGGTAGAGCAGTGGCCTGAAGAGCCTCGTGTCGTCAGTTCGATTCTGACCCCAGGCACCAGTAAAAAGACAACGCAATGGTTGTCTTTTTTTTTGCTATTCGATCTGCTTCTTTATCTCCTCCATCCATTCATCCTTGTATTTGCGGTACGAGGCATAATCGTTCGGATATCTATGAAATAAGTCGAGTTTCAGCTGGCTATACTCTGCGACTACGGCGGGGTGGTTTCGGAAGTAATCGCGTAACTTCAGCATCGCAGCGACTTTTGGACTGGCAGCTTCGAATACGTGCAGGTTGACGAAGCGGGTATTGTCCCGCTCTTTCGCAAACAAACGCGATCCTTGATTGATGTAGTCGCCAAGTGCGGTGTACCCGAGTGCTTCAATCTGTCGAGAAAGCGCGTCAGCCTCATGAATACTATTCATCGTAACAAGGATGTCGATCGTCGGCTTGCCCGCCAGACCCGGAACCGACGTACTGCCAACGTGTTCAATGGCACGCAGGGATTCCCCGAACACCGGGCGTAGCTGCCCAGCCTCGGCATCAAAACGTTCCTTCCATGCCGGATCATAGGCTTCGATGTTGTACTTCCGGTTTGCATATTTGTCAGTGGTCTTAGTACTCATAATGCTAAGGGCGTTCCTTCTTATGCGTTCGGCGCAACGTTATTGAGGAAGTGCGCGAGCATACCACCCATAACTGAACGGCTTTTGTGTGCCGCGTAGCCAAATGCAAGACCAAGCACAAAAATGGAAAGTGCGCCGCCGACTGGTCGCGTCATATTCTCCGCGAATGTTCCCATGAAATACCAGCCGGGTATATGCATGCCAACGAACATGAGCGCGGAAATGATATTGGCTATCCAAAATGATACGCCCTTTTCCAGATTGCCAAGCAAAGCACCGCGAGCCAAAAATTCCTCAAAAGTAGGCGCGATAAAGAGAATACTGAAAAGCGGAATACTCCACGAGGTTGGCAGAAGCGGGCTTCCGTTCAAGTATGCGGGAATAAATCCAGTCAGTGCGATAGCCAGACCGATACCGCCACCCCACGCGAGAACCCCTTTCCAGTTGCCGAAGTTGAACGTTTCTTTCAGTGTGCGTCCAGACAGGCGAATAAGCCAAATCGCGGGCAGTATCCAAATCAATACTTTTGCAATCGTCCACCACACGAAACTGCCAGCGCTCGTCGTGAGCCACGGAAACTGCGCGTCAATGATAGAAACTTTGAGCCACCACGCCAACGTCCACGCAAGCATGATACCTGCGTAAATGAGAAGAGTTTGTTTTAAGGCGTGTTTATTCATACGAGTTCTATTATGGTGGGCGAGAGAGGAGTCGAACCTCCACGAGATTGCTCTCACTAGCTCCTGAAGCTAGCGCGTCTGCCATTTCGCCACTCGCCCACGATACTGGATAGCCTACCTATTGCTGGTCGGATTGTCGAACCCGTTTCTCCTTCCGGTACCAACTGGCGGCCGAATCGAACCGGTTGGCCAGAGACAGCGCCGCATGGACGGCAACGCCCTTCAGTTTCGCGTCGGTCGCGAACTGGGCGGTCACCTGTTCGAGCTCGATAGCCGGGACGTCACGGTCGAAAATGGTCTGGAATTGCGCGTACAGGTCGGCCCGCTTCGCGCCGTCGCTTTCTTGGCGGGCTTTTTCCAACAACCGGTCGGCATCGATCTGGGCGTAGTTCGACAAGTTGAGCCCCTTCTCGGAAATCTGGGACGAGTGCCAGAACGGGTACGGGTCGGGATCGCCGCCGAAGTCGAGGCCGTAGATGAGCAGGTCGTAGTCGCGAGTGGGAATAACCGTTTGGGCAAGTTCGGTCGCGGTGCGCGTCTCGAGTTGGATCGTCACGCCGAGCGGCTCCCACTGGCGAGTGAGCTCGGCAGCCAATTGTTCGTTCTTGGGGCTCGCAAGCGTCACGAGCTTGAGCGTGACGGGCGTCCCGAGCGCCTCGCCGTCGCGCAACTTCGTACGGACTGCGGCGTCCTTGACCGCGTCGCGGGCGGTATTGAAAAAGACGTAGAGCTTGCGCGGGAGCGGCATGGAAAAGACCGACAGACGGTCGAGCAGCAGCTTGTTTTCGACCGAGGCCACGTCGGCGACGCCGTCGATATCGCCCGAGGCCAGTGCCTTCGTCAGGCTGAAGCTGTCGGTATATACGCGCAGGTTGATCTCATTAAGGAACGGACGGCCGAGGAGCGCGTCAGAGCGGGCTTCCAGCCGTACGATTCCCTTTTCCTGGCTGGCGATCACGAACGGTCCGACAGGAAAGATCGGCTCGGCCGTCGTGGCCAGAAACGGGGCGAACGCTTGTGTCAGCTGGAATACCACCCGGTGGTCACCCGAGGTATCGATCGTGATGTCGGGAAAGAGCCGTTGGTTGTCGGCCAGCGCCGTTTTGACCGTGTCGTCGGACAGCTCCGGACGCATCACGAACGTGTACGTTTTGCCGTCGTCACTGACCTGCCAGCTCTCAGCTGCGGCCGGAGCCAACTGCCCGTCCGTTCCGATCACCGTAAACCCCACGTTCGTCAGTACGTTGAGCGACGGCGTGATGTCGGTGACCGATGAGGCCACGATCCCTTCGGTATACCGTCCGCCATAGGCAGGAACGGCGATAGTTGATTGCAGCCAGGCCGCATGCCCGATGCTGGCCGCCGCCCCGAGCGCGGCGATGCCGAGCAGGAGTAGCAGGCGCCGTTCGGCCTGGGTCAAAAGACGGGCAAGTTGACGAACCATACGCTCCCTGCTGCCCCGCCTGCTAGGCGGCTACTGGAGGAGGACCGACAAGAGCGAAACGGCGACAAATAAGACGCCGAGCCCGATCGTGCCCCGGAACAGGATCCGCTCGACACCCCGCTTACTGCGGTACATATTGCCCGTGCCGCCGAAAGCTCCGCCGAGGCCGGTGCCGCGGTGCTGCAAGAGAATAAACGCGATGAGCCCGATGGCGCTCGCGATTTGGATGATAGTGATGAGCAGGGTGCGGGTCATAAGAACGTGCGGGAGCGGAGCAGTCTGGAGGCGACGGCGGGAATTGCACCCGCGTATAGAGGTTTTGCAGACCTCTGCCTTACTACTTGGCTACGCCGCCGTAGCGATTCACATCAAGTCTGGAGCGGGAGACGGGATTCGCACCCGCGACCTCTTCCTTGGCAAGGAAGCGTTCTACTACTGAACTACTCCCGCATCGACTGTCCGATGCGCCGGCTGATCCTACCAAGTGCGGACACCGCTTGCAACGGTTCTTTCCTGCTGGCATACTCGGCCTATCTATGGCACGACGTCGACGGTGGCGCACTGACGCCCACCAAATCCCAACCACAACGCCCCCGGCTCACGTAGCCGGACAGCAGGTTGCCGCCCACGCCCTGCGCACGGTGTCGCCGCTGCCGGTTGCGGACCTGCGGCGCGTCGGACTCATCATCCTCTTGCTCGGACTCGTGCTCGCGGGCGCGTCGGTCTACATGCATACCGGCACGCACGCCGCCATGGTCGCCAAACAGTTAGGCCGCGTGCTCAATCTGAGCGCGGACTGACCCCAGCTCCTCGGCAGTGAGCTGGCGCAATTCGCCCGGCTTCATGTCATCGAGCACGACGGGGCCATGGGAAAGGCGCAAGAGCCGGGCAACAGTATAGCCTGCGCGGTCGACAAGCCGCTTGACCTCGTGGAACACGCCTTCGTGGACAGTGACATCCATCACAAGGGCCTCGTCCTCCGCACCCCGGTACTCGACCGCATCGAACGCCCGATGGCGGCCGGCCACCATATAGCGACGCTTGAGCGCGGCCAAGAGCGCCGGTACCGAATACCCAGCAGGCTTGTGCAGCCAGACTCGGTAGACCTTGGGTTGGCGGTACCTGGGATGGGCCAGACGGAGCGCCAAGGCACCGTCGTTGGTGAGCAGGAGTAGCCCCTCGCTCTGCCGGTCCAGCCGGCCAATCGGGAAGAGGCCTGCCTTGGCGGGAAGGTACTGTGCAAGCGACGGCCGGTCGAGCTCGTCGCTCAGTGTACTGACTACGCCGGACGGCTTGTAAAACCGGTAGAGTACCGGTTCGGGCGGGGCAGTGAGTAACTCGCCGTCGAACCGGATCTCATCGCGGGCCGGATCGGCTTTCGCTCCAAGGGTGCGGACAACGCGGCCGTTGACCGCGATCCGTCCAGCTTCGATGAGACCGTCCGCTTTCCGGCGGGCGATGCCCGTCGCCTGGGCAATAACCTTATTGAGCCGGATCGAACGTAGCGGCGGCTGCGGTGAACGGTCGGTCATAGCGGTGATCCGTCACGGTGATACGGTACGTGTATGCCAACGCGACGACTACCAGCGACAGTGCCAGCATCGAAAGCATGATCCGGGTTTCGGTAGCGATAGTCATGAAACGTCCGTGTATCATATGAACGCTGCATGGTACCGCTCATCCCCACTCCTGTCAAGCAACCGACGGCTTCGCGCGGTACTGCAACGCCTCGGCCACGTGCGGCACATGCACATCGTCGCTGTCGGCAAGATCGGCGATCGTGCGCGCCACTTTGAGGATGCGGTGGTACACCCGTGCCGACAGCTGGTACTGCGCCACGGCCTGGCGCAGTAATGCCTGTGCATTGGGATCGAGAACGACGGCCGCTGCAAGCTGCGCGTTCGTAAGCTCGGCATTCGATCGGGCCGGGCCGCCGGCCCTGCGGTGTTGCCGCGTACGCGCCCGGACCACCCGCTCCCGAACTGCATCCGACCGTTCGCCGCTCCCTGCTCCCACGAGCTCGTCGAATGCCACGGCTGGTACGTGGACACGCAGGTCGATACGGTCGAGGAACGGCCCGGACAGCCGGCGCTCGTACCGTAGCACCTGGGTCGGCGTGCATGTGCACTGGGGCGTCCCCAGCCGGCCGCACGGGCAAGGGTTCTGGGCGGCAAGCAACAGGAACTTGGCCGGAAACTGCAGAGATCCCTGGGCGCGGGAAATCGTGATAACGCCGTCTTCAAGCGGCTGGCGGAGCACTTCGAGTACCGACCGAGGAAACTCGGGCAACTCGTCGAGGAAGAGGACCCCGCGGTGGGCGAGCGAAATTTCTCCGGGCCGAGGCCAAGCGCCGCCGCCGATCATGGCGATCGCGCTGGCGGTGTGGTGGGGCATGCGGATCGGCCGGGCAGTGACAAGCCCCGTCTCGGGCGGCAGCGTACCCGCGACGCTATGGATCTTCGTGACTTCGAGTATCTCGTCTTGCGTGAGCGGCGGCAGGATACCCGCGAAGGCCTTGGCAAGTAACGTCTTACCCGATCCGGGCGGCCCGCTCATAAGCAGGTTGTGGCCGCCCGCCGCAGCGATCTCGAGCGCCCGCTTTGCCTGGACCTGGCCCTTCACGTCAGCGAAATCGGCACCGGCCAAGGCTCGGACCGGCTCGGGAGCGATGTGCGTTGCCGGAGACAACGTATCCGTACCGGCCAGATGGGCGGCGAGCTGCGTGAGCGATGCAGCACCCAAGACCGTCAGCCCCTCGACCACCGCCGCCTCGGCCACGTTCGTTATGGGAACGACTAGTGTACGGATGCCGCGCCCGGCTGCGGCCATGGCCATAGCAAGAACGCCGGTTACAGGACGAAGGTCACCGTTCAATGCCAGCTCGCCGACGAATGCCGTATCCGCCTGCGCAACCGGGATCTGCCCGTCGCTCGCAAGGATCCCGAGCGCAATCGCTACGTCGAACCCAGGGCCGGTCTTCTTGAGATCGGCCGGTGCCATATTGACAGTAATCCTGCGCAGCGGGAAACGGGCCCCGGCATTGGTAATCGCGCTGCGCACCCGTTCCTTCGCTTCCTCAACCGCCTTGTCGGGCAGGCCCACGATCACGAGGCCCGGCAAGCCTTGGGCAAGATCGACCTCAACGATCACCGGCTCGGCACTTAAACCGACGATGGCGAAGGAGCGGACAGTGGCAAGCATTTCCCTCCTACCCTCTTATGGACGCTTCAGGCTCTGCTTCACGGCCTTCGCCATATCCGCATAGCGGCGTACGAACTGCGCCTTCGGATGGCGCCGCCACCAGGTCAACTGTCGTTTCGTGAAGCTACGCAGGTCGGCTGCGAGCCGTCGACGAAACAGCGATTCGTCGATCGCGCCTAGGATACGGTCGAGGCTGGCGCTGTACATGAATCCGAAGGAACGGAGCCGCTCGTCCGGAATACCGGCGGCGCGCAGGGTGCGCACCTCATCGAGCAGCCCGTCGTCGAGCCAGCGGTCGATGCGGCCGGCAAGACGGCGCGCAAGGTCTGCCGGATCGGGATCGATCACGAAGAGTTGCCATGCGAACGCCGGTGGCCGTTTCTGTTGCGCGCCCCGAAAACTCTGGCCGGTCTGGAATGCATGGGCGAGCGCACGTTCAACCCTGGCGCGGTTCTTCGGATCGATGCGCTCCGCCGACGCCGCGTCCCATAAGACAAGCTCCTGCAGCAGCTCTTCGGTGGACCGGTGCCGCCACCGGTCGGGCAACACGGCTCTTGCAGGGAACTGGTAGCCGTCAAGGACGGATTGGATATAGAGACCGGTGCCACCGACCAGGATCGGGAGCTTGCCTTGCCGCCCGATTTCGTCGATGGCACGGAGCGCGAACGTCTGGAAATCAGCGGCAGTGAATTGCATGGACGGGTCACACAGGTCGAGGCCGTAGTGGTCGACGCCCTGTATCCGGTAGACCGGCCCCAACGGCGTCTGTCGGGCGGTATGGGGCAGTTCGTAGGTCGCCTTATTGGTGCCGATGTCGAGGCCGCGGTAGACGGTGCGCGAATCGGCGGCGATCACGGCGCCGTTGCATTCCGCGGCGAGCTTGATCCCCCACTCGGTCTTACCGCTGCCAGTCGGGCCGGAGATCGCGAAAACGATGTGCTGCATAGGGATGGTGCCGAAGGTGGGAATCGAACCCACACGTCCTTGCGGACACAGGGTCCTAAACCCTGCGCGTCTGCCAGTTCCGCCACTTCGACGTGCTGCCGCTACCTCGACGCCCTGTAAGCATACCATATCCGTTACGGACCGACGGTAATGAGCGGTGCTAATTTCTCGTAGGTGCTTTTGCCTATTCCTTTCACGTTCGTAATAGATTTTGGTGACGTGAACGGGCCGTGGGAGGTCCGGTAGTCGATGATCGCTTTCGCTTTGGACGGACCGATGCCGGGCAACGTCTCGAGCTGGCTCTCCCCGGCCGTATTAATGTTGACGAGCGATGTCGCCTCGGCGCCGGCCGATGCCGCAGCGGCCGTTGGCACACCCGTCGTGGACGCTTCCAAAGCGGATACTTTCGCTTGGAGCGCGTTCTTATCCTGCTGCAGCTGTTCGAGCGCCTGGAGCGTCGCCTGATCGGGCCGTCCGGCCGCGGTCGCCGACGGCAGGTAGCCGAATTCCCGCACAAGGACGAAGGCGCTCACGCCAGCCAGCGCAAGGAAGCCCATCCCGATCGGCCAGCGGTACGCCCGGATTGCATCCAGATCAAGCCGCATCGTCGTCCTCACCCGTGATATAGCGGTACGCTGATCGCCAGGCTTCGAGGGATGCCGGCCGAGCGCGGACAATCTCTTGGGCGATCACCCGCGACCGGATAATCATCGGCAGATCAGTCACGTCCGCGAGTTTCATCCGACCCCAGCCGGCCTGCAACTCGCCCAACAAGTCGCCCGGCCCGCGGAGCTTCAGATCGATCGCTGCCAGCTCGAACCCGTCGGACGAGGCGCAGAAGGCGTTGAGACGGTCGTTCGGATCATCGGCGGCGGCCAGGACGATGCACGTGCCCGCGCCCGATCCGCGCCCGATCCGGCCACGGAGTTGGTGGAGTTGGGCCAACCCGAACCACGCCGCCTGTTCGATCACCATTACCGTAGCATTCGGAACGTCGAGACCGACCTCGACGACCGAGGTCGCGACCAGGATATCGATTGAGTGGCCGACGAACGCTTCCATGATCCGCTCCTGGTCGGCCCGCGGCAGTTGGCCATGATAAGCGGCGATCCGCACGCTTGGAAGCGCCGCCTCGTACGTCGCCAGTATCTCAACAAGCGTCGGACCGGTATCGGTACCGTCGCTAGCGCCCTCGATCCGTGGCACGATCACGAACCCCTGCTCGCCACGCCCCACCGCCTCACGAAGCGCCTGGACTGCAGCGGCGCGTTCCATCTCGGAAATGAGGCGTGTTCGGACAGGCTGCTGCATCGCCGGGCGGATCCGGAGCTGGGAACATGTCTGTTGGTCGTAGAGCGCCAACAGGAGCGCCCGCGGAATCGGCGTCGCGCTCATGGCTAAGAGGTGGGCGCCGCTACCGAGCAAGGCTTGCTGCTGGGCCACTCCGAACCGATGCTGCTCATCGACGACCACGAGCGCAGGCTGAACCTTGAGTCCTAGTAGTGCCTGTGTTCCTACGAACAACACGCCGCCGTCCGGCGCGTTCGCGTGCGACTGGCCGAGAACCAGCTCGACCGGGATGCCGGTGCCAACGAGCAACGCCTCGAGGCGATCCTTGAGTTGGCGGGCTAATAACTGGGTTGGTGCCATCCAGAACACCGGGCGTCCGGCAACGAGTGCGGAATACGCTGCCAATAGCCCGACCACGGTCTTACCGGTGCCCACGTCGCCTTGCAAGAGGTGTCGCTGCGGGACTGCTGATTCGAATTGCCGCATGATCGCCCACCCGGATCGGCGTTGGTCGGCAGTAAGCGGGAACGGCAACCGGCCAACCAACGTTTTGACGCCGGCGAGATCAGGAACGATTGGCACCGCGACAGAGTCGCCCGACCGCTCGTGCTCGCGGATAAGCTCGAACTGCAAACAGGCCAGCTCGTCGAGTGCCAGCCGCTGCTTCGCCTGCCTGGCAGCGGCCACCGATACCGGCCGATGGACGGCTTCGATCGCCGCCGCAACCGTGGACAGCGCCGGATCGGCACCGGCATCATCGACGGCGCTCGGCAGCGTGCACACCGGCAACACCGCCCCGACAAGGCCGCGCAGGAACGCCGATGAGATACCTTCGGTTTCCGGATAGACCGGCAACACTGCCGGTTCCGTCGCGCGGGCAGGATTCGACAGGATCCAGGCTTTGTCCTGGAAGCTCCAGCGCAGGGGCCCGACGAACAGCCAATGCTGGCCGTTAGCAAGGGCCCGGCGCAAAAACGACTGGTTGTGCCACACCACCGGCAGCGAATCGCCGGCAGCGTCGGTCACGACTCCTGTGACACGTGCCCGCCGCTTCGCGATCGGCGGGTCGAACTGCAGGTCGGACAACGTGCCGTCGACCACGGCGACCGTTCCGCCCACCAGCGCCGCGACCGGCGTCGGCGTTGTCAGGTCGAGCCATGTGCGCGGCCAGTGCATGAGCAGGTCACGGACCGTCCGGATCCCGAGCTTTCCCAGTCTGGCCGCGATCGCCGGGCCGACTTTCGGCAGCGCGACGACCGGTGTTTCCAGCGAGTAGACGGGCGGGCTAATTGCCCTGGCCGGCCGTGGAACCCGTTCCTTGGCCTGTGGACTGGCCGTTGTTGCCTGATTGGACGCTCGGCGTCTGGGCATCGGGCCCTTCTGTTTCGTAGCGGCGGATGGCTTCGACTACCTTCCCGTTTTCTTGTAGATCTTCCACGAACAAGATGTGCTCCGGATTAATTCTCATGCTGTCGCGCGGCCCATGGAGCTCATTGCCGAGTTTGATAAGCCGGACATCCGGCTGCGTAGCCTGGTCCTTGGCCGACTGCAGCTGCTGGCTGCTGGTCTGGTCGACTTGCAGGTAGTAGATGTTCTCGAGCCGCGCCACCCCTGCGTTTTGGGAAAACTTACCGAAATAGACCTGGCCGTTCGTCAGAAACACCGCCTGGATTTTTTCGGAGTTGCCACCGAACCCGGCGGTACCGGCCGATCCGCCGCCGAAGACGCCGGTCACCCAGAGCACCACACCGATACTGACCACCATAAGCACGGTGACCGCGGCAAGGATCGTTGATTTCATGGTTCCTCCTGGCTAGCTGGCAGCGGCCTGATTGTCCACCTGGATACCGCCCAGGACAAGGCGGTTGTCCACACTACGCCTGGCCGAGCTCCCGTAACGCCCAGCCGACCTGTTCGGTATCGGTAAGGCCGGCAGGCACCCGCGCGACCACGGACTGTACCTCGGCCGCATCATAGCCCAGGCCGGTGAGCGCGTCGGCGAGCACCAAACCGCCCGACGGCACCGACGTACTACTGGCACCGCCGAATTTACCTTTCAGTTCGACGATAATCTTGAGCGCGCTCTTTTTGCCGAGACCGGGAATCGCCTGGAAAAACCCTGCGTTATCCGTGTTGACCGCACCGATGATGTCGGCCGGTGCCGCGATCGACAGGATCGCCATCGCGAGCTTGGGGCCGATACTCGGCACAGTAATCAACAACTCGAAGAGGTTGAGCTCTTCCATCGTGTCGAACCCGAAGAGCAATTGCTCGTCCTCGCGGACATGGTGATGGATGAAGAACCGCCGTTCGGCACCCAGTTGGCCGCGTGACCGCAACGGCGTACGGATCCCGTAGCCGATGCCGCCGAGCTCAAGGATGACCCCGTCACCGGCATGCGCGGTAAGAGTCCCGCGGAGCGTGCGGATCATCGGCGCCCGGCTGCGCGCTGCAGCGCGTCGTAGTACAAGCCGCCGACCCTCTTCCACGACAACTGCCGGCCGAACGCAGCCGCCTTCCGCCCGACTGATACCCGCAGCGCGGGATCGGCGATCAACTGTTCGAGCGCCTGGGCGATCTGCTTGGGCGCAGCGAAGTCGACGAGCAGACCGCGGCCGTCGGCCAACGTGTCGGCCGCATAGGCGAAGCGGGTCGCGACTACTGGCTTTCCTGCCGCCACCGCGTACGCCAGCGTCCCGCTCGACACCTGTTCTTTCGAAAGGTACGGCACCAGGTAGATGTCAGCCGCGACCAACCGCTCGAGCACTTCGTCCGTCGTCATGTACCGGTGGTCGAACCGGACCGTGTCGGCCAGGCCGTTCTTGGCGGCATACGACCGCAACTCGTCGTAGAACGGCGTCGTTTTCGAGGGGTGGGTGCGGCCGGCAATGAGATACGTGGCATTAGGATAGCGTTTCGCCACATGCTTCATTGCCCGGAGCGCGTGCTGGATACCCTTTTTCTTGGTGATAAGGCCGTAGGTCAGGATGAGGATGGCGTCGTCCGCGATCCCGAGGCGCGCGCGGATCGCGGCCCGGGTTTGGGCAAGCCCCGCAGGCACCGTCGGCGCACCATGCGGGATCACGGTCAGCTTGCGCAGCAGTTCGTCGGGAAATCCGGCCTCGCGGAAAAATGTGACCGCGCTCGGGATTTTCACGACGACCGCGTCGACCATACCGAAAATCCGACGCAGCAACGACAGCCGCGACCGGAGCTTCCGCGCCTTGGGATGCATCGGGACCGTGTGGAGCGATAACACGACAGGCTTCTTGAGGCGGCGGAGCAGTGTAGTCAGGTATCGGCCGTTGAACCCACCGAAAATCCCGAATTCGTGTTGGATGAGCACCGCGTCAAGGTCGGAAGCGTTGAGCCAGTCGGCCGCCTCGGCGTAGGCCGGTTCGTCGGACTGCGCGAGTTCGCGCTGCACCAGCGGCGGATAGGTATAGGATGCATCAGACAGAGCCAGTACGCTCGGCCGGGCATCGGGGTGGGCCGCCTGGATCCCCACGATGACGTCGGCCGAATACGTCGCGATGCCGCATTCGCGCGGCACAAAGGTCGAGACCACGCCGTACCGGAGCGGACGCCGTGCCGCCATCACCGCTCCGCTGCCGCTTTCGCGAACAGGTCCAGGTACTGTTTGGCGACTTTCGGCCAGATCCTGGCATGGGCATAGGCATACGCCTTCCGTTGGACCGAATGCCGGAACCGGGGGTGCTTGAAATACTGCGTCACCGCCTGGGCGATCGCCGTCCTGCTCCTTGGATTAATGAGGATGCCGCGGCCGTCGGCCAACACTTCCTTCGCGAACACGAACGGCGTCGCCACGCAGGCGCGGCCGGCCCCCATCGCGTAAATGAGCGTCCCGCTCGAGATCGCCTCGAGCACAAGGAACGGCGCCAGAAACACGTTCGTCGCCTGGAGCCATTCGAGCAGTTCGTCGTACGCGAGGAACCGCGTCACGAAGTGGACATGGTCGGACACCCCGAGTGCTGCGGCCTCATGGCGCAGCTCGTCGAGATATTCCTTCGGCCGCTGCGGGTGCGCCGCGCCGATGACATAGTAGTGCGCGTTCGGGAATTCCTTGAGGATCATCGGCATCGCGCGGATCGCGTACTCGATGCCTTTTTTGGCGCGGATGAGCCCGAACGTCGAGATGACCAGCCGGTCTTCCGGAATACCGAGCGCCTGCTTGAACGAGGTCGTCGGCTTGAGATCGATGTTGGGCACGCCGTGCGGGATGACGCGGACTTTCCGTTCGTCGGCGTCGTAGTCGCGGAGCAGCAGGTACGCGGCGTGGGCCGCGATCGTCACCACGTAGGCCGACCGGTCGATGATCGCCTTGACCACCGCTTTGTGGTGTTTCGGCGGATTGGGGAACACCATATGGAACGTCGTCACGACCGGCTTCGTCGTAGCGTCGAGGAACGCCAAGATGTCCTGGCCGTCATCCTCGCCGAGTGCCAACTTGGTCTCACGCACCGGGGTATACAAGCCGAACTCATGCTGCAGGTCGATAACGTCGAACGGGGCGGTATCCGCCCATGCGCCGGCCGCCTGGTAGCTTTCGGGATCACCTTGACGGATTTCGCTGCAGACGCTGTCGGGGAACGTGTACGTCGCGCCCGTCTCCCGCACACCGACCATTGCCGTCTTGAGGGCCGGATCGAGGCGCAGCAACGATTGGTCGAGCGCGTGCGTATAGGTAGCGATCCCGCACATCTTCGGCAGGCTCGACGACACATGGAGGATTCTTGGGGGTCGGACCATACGTTGCCTTTCGGAGATAGGCAAGCTTACTGTACGCTCCGAGAACTGTCAATCAAGCGGAGGCGACGTAGCAGCTACCTCAACGAGCTCGGCAAGCAAGGTCAGCATCGATGCGGCGGACGCCACACTGTCGCATGAGAACGATGCCGCCTCGACCACGGCCGTATCCTCGTCGACACGGTGGCGGACGCTCGCGCCTACGGCGTAGAGCCGTGTCAGGCTCCGCACGACCCGCATGAGCCGCAACGACGGTATGTCGGGTTCGCTGTCGCCGATATACAGGAAGCTCCGGACGCGAGCCCCGTCGCCCGACGCGAGATTCCGGACGAACACTGCCAAGGATTCCCACTTGGGCGCGGCCGACAGCACCGTGAACGATGCACTGTCGCCGCCGCGCTCGAACGAAACGAGCTCGCCTAAGCGGCCGGCGAAATGCTGCGCGTACGATCGTGCCAGGAGCTCGATGAGGCCGGCGCGGCGCGCGATACCCATCGCTGCGGGTAGGTAGTACATGTGCGAGATTCCGTTCGGGCTTTTCGCCGTCCGTCCTTTCCGCAAGATGACGAGGGTGCCGTCCCGGGACACTGCTTCGATGCTGTTGTTCGGCAAATACCGGACAGCCGTCGGTGCCAGAAACGCCAACGCGTGGCGCTGGATGTCGCCCAACCGGTCGCTCAATGCCGTGGCCATCGCGTCGTACACAGGGACCAAGACCGACCGGCTATCAGACCGCCACTCCGCGCCGTTCGTACCGACCACGGTCGCCGAGGCGATGCTGAGCAGCTGTTCGGCATCGGCGCCGTCCCGCCCGGTGAACACGCCGATCGGCACGCCCCGGGACGCCAACCGCCGGAGCGCTGAGTGCGCGTCCGGATGGATCCGGTTCCCATTCGGATCCGTCGCGACCGGCATAATCGTACCGTCGAGGTCGGTCGCGACCGCGACGGGCCCGTGACCCACCAGCGCGAGCAGCTGCTCGACGAGTTCCGGCCGATAGATGCGCACGCCCCTCCAGTTCCCTTCCGTCCTTACGTGGTATAGTAGCAAACGATGCGGCTTTCCCTTGCGCGCCACCCCGGCAACCCGATCCTCGCGCCCACGCACAATACGTGGGAAAATTACGCCGTCTTCAATTGCGGGGCCACGATCGTCGACGGCCGCGTCGCGCTTCTGTACCGGGCCCAGGGCGACGACCGGATCTCGCGGTTCGGCTTGGCCTTTTCGGACGACGGCTTCCATATCAGCGAGCGCTTGGCCGATCCCATTTTCGCGCCGGATCCTGATACCGAATACGAAACGATGGGCGTCGAAGACCCGCGCATCACCCAAATCGGCAGCAGCTACTACATCACCTACACGGCCGCGTCGGAATATCCGAGCGCGTTTAAAGAAAAGCAGCCGGGTGAGATCGACCCCTTCCCCTGGCGGGTGCGTGTAAGCATCGCCCACACGCACGACTTCCGGACCTTTTCACGGCACGGCGTGATTTTGAGCCACATCGACAGCAAAGATGCTGTCCTGTTCCCCAAAAAGGTGGAGGGAAACTTCCTGCTCCTGCATCGCGTCCCTCCGGACATACGGCTGGCTGTCGGTGCCGAGCTGACCGACTTCAAGGAGCGCGGCGTGGTCATGCGCCCCGACGGTACCGGCTGGGACAGCGATTACATCGGTGCCGGCGCACCCCCGATCGAGACGCCGTACGGTTGGGTTCTGCTCTACCACGGCGTTCGCAAGAAACGGTATAGCCTGGGCTTCGCGCTACTTGATCCCCACCAGCCGATCCGCACGCTCGCGCGCACCGACGAAGCCGCGCTCCAACCGAAAACCGCGTACGAGCGCGACGGCGTGGTCGACAACGTCGTCTTCAGCTGCGGCGTGGTCGTGCTCGACGGGACGTTGTTCGTGTACTACGGTGCGGCCGACGAAACGATCGGCGTCGCCACGATGCCGTTCGACGACGTGCTGCGCTGGGCAAAAACCGCCTACCACCGCTATCACTAGCGGCCGGTTCCCCGCCGTAACTCCTGCGCTGCGACCTCGGGGCTCGTCACGTCGATAATCATCCCGCTGCCCAGCTCGAACCCGCCGTAGGTAGCCAAGCGGGGCGCGATTTCGACGTGCCAGTGGAAGTACGGGACACCGTCGACCGTCCGCGGCGCGGTATGAATGAAGTAATTGAGTGGCGGATCGTGCAGCACACTGTCAAGCCGACCGATGCTGTAGCGCATCGCCCTGACAAGCGCACGTAGCTGCTCGGCGTTTGAGCGCTCAAAGTGGGACGCGTGGTCGGTCGGCAGGATCCAGATCTCGTACGGGAAGCGGGCCGCGTAGAATGTGCAGGCCAGGAACCCGTCCCCGTCGTACAGCACGCGGGTGCCGGCGGCGCGTTCGTGCACGACCATGTCGCAGAAGCTGCAGGTGCCGTGTTGCTCGTAGTGGCGTTCGCCGTGATGGAGTTCACGGGTGAGCAGGTTCGGCACGACATTGGCGGCGAAGAGCTGGGCGTGCGGATGAGCCACTGATGCGCCGGCGGCACGGCGGTGGTTGTAGATCGGCATGACTGACTCCACGTTACAGACGTCGTAAAAGTAGTTGATCCGTTCCTTGGTGATGGCGAGCAGGTCGTACCAGGTCGGCTCGTTGAAGGTCGGTAAGCTGACGTCATGATCTTTCACTACGAGCACGTCGTGGCCGCCTACGCTCGGGCGGGCCGTATAGAATCCCTGCTCGACGCCGAACGAACGCGGACTGCACAGCGCCGGATCCTCGACGAAGGCCGGGTAGGCGTTGGGCAGGATATAGATATGGTCGTTCTCGGTTCCCGCGACGCGCTTCGCGTATTCCTCGCTGCCCACGCAGAACCGGCACGGCGCTTGGTCGGCCGAATGCTCGTCCGTCGGCACATGGACGTCTTGGGCCCGCTTGGCCCGTTCCGGCGCGATCACGACCCACTCGCCAGTGATGAAGTTTTGTCGAAGCTGGGGCATACAGTTTCTCCTTCGCTAGCGACGGACGGGCTCGAGACGGAGCGCCGACAGGTGGGTGACGGCGATCGCGACCGCGTCCGCGGCATCGTCTTGCTTCGGGATAGGAGCGCCCGCGACATGATGCGGGAGCATCGCGGCCACCTGCCGTTTACTGGCTTGGCCGAACCCGGTGATCGTCATCTTCACCTGGAGCGGCGTGTACTCGTGCACCGTCAGGGCTGCTTGGGCGGCAGCAAGCAATACCACCCCGCGGGCCTGGCTAACGGCCATCGCCGTAGTGACATTCTTGGCAAAGAAGAGCCGTTCGATCGACAGTACGGACGGACTGTACTGCTCAAGTACCTGGCCGATCTGGCGGTAGAGCGTCACCAGCCGCTCGTGCGTCGGGGTATTGGGCGTCGTACTGATGATCCCCGCCGCGATGAGCTCGGGTTTGGCAGGACGCCCGGCGGCCAGGATGCTCCAGCCGGTAATCCCGATGCCAGGGTCGATGCCCAGGATTGTCATCGGCCGCGGTACCAAGCCACGGTCGCAGCAATGCCGTCGGCAAGCGGTGTGCGTGGCTCCCAACCGAGCTCCGCACGGGCACGGGACGCGTCGAGCGCCGATCGACGCTGTTCGCCGGGCCGGACCGGGCCGAAGGTGACCGGGAACGAGGTGTCCATCGCCTTCTGGACGGCATGGAACAGGTCGATAACCGTCGTCTCCTGGCCGGTACCGATATTGTACGGGCCGCTGCCACGGCCGAGCGCGGCAACGTTCGCGGCCACCACATCGTCGACGAAGACGTAGTCGCGGGTCTGCATGCCGTCACCGAGCACCAGCGGCTGCACGCCCCGCCCGAGCGCATCGAGGAACACAGCGATGACGCCGGTTTCCCCTGCGGGATTCTGTTTCGGGCCGTAGACGTTCGCATAACGGAGCGCGGCCCATGACAGGCCGTACTGGACCTCGTAGAAATGCAGGTAGTACTCCATGGTCCGCTTGGCGATGCCGTAGGGCGAAACCGGTGCCGCAGGAAAGGTTTCTGGAGTTGGCACCTGATCGGTATCGCCGTACATCGCGCCGCCCGACGAGGCGACGACGATCCGCGTCGCCGTACCGCGCACCGCTTCGACGAGCGTCAAAAATCCCAGGATATTGACCTCGGCGTCGTGGCGCGGATCGGCGACCGAACGGGATACCGACAGCTGGGCGGCGTGGTGGTTCACTGTCTCGGGCGCGAACTCGTCGGCGATCCGCCGCATGGCCGCGTCATCGCGGATATTCGCCTCGTATACGGTGACGCCGTCGGGTACGTTGTCCCGCAAGCCCGACGAAAAGTCGTCGACGATCGCGACGGCATGCCCGTCAGCTTGGTATCGCGCCGCTACCTGCGATCCGATGAACCCGGCGCCGCCGGAAACGAGTATTCGCATAACCCTCCTTGCGCCTTGCTACCCTAGCAGATCAGTCGGCGAACCGCGCGTTCGTCTCGACCGCGCTCACGTCGTCGAGCTCTTCAAGCCTCTCCATTGCACCAAGGAGCTGTTCCTGCTGTTCGGCCGTTACCTCGTGCTCACCCGTCGGCACCCAGACAAGGCGGCTGTCGAGGACCGGCATACCCGCCGCACCCAAGGAGGCCAGTGCTTGCGACAACACCTCGGGTGCCACGAAGCCGACGAACCGGTCGTCGGCGCGTTCGATCTCGTCGGCACCCGCGTCGATGAGCGCCAGCTCGGCCGCGTCAGGGTCATCGCCCAAGCCGATCTCGATGATCCCCCGTTCCGCGAACAAGAACCGGACCGCGCCAGGTTGGGCCAGGGTCAGACCCTGCTTGTTCGCAACCGCCCGGAGCTCACCGATCGTCCGATTACGGTTGTCGGTCAAAGCAGTGATAAGCAGCGCCGCGCCGCCCGGGCCGTACGCTTCATAGACGACCTCGTCGATCTGCACACCGTCGCCCGACTCGCCTGTGCCGCGCTTGATCGCCCGCTCGATGTTGTCCTTGGGCATGTTCGCGGCGCGCGCCGTCGCCACGACCGTGTCTAGGTTTTTACCCAGACGGGCCGCGATCGTGATCGCTTTGGCGAGCTGGCCGAACAACTTGCCGCGCTTCACGTCGGCAGCGCCCTTCGCCCGTTTGATCTGCGCCCATTTCGAGTGTCCCGACATAGCGGACCGAGTCTAGCGCGAAGCGCCCAGGATGTCCACTTGGGTGCGCTCGCCGTGTTCGGTCTGAACCCAGAGCGAGGCGCCGTCGGACAGGAACTGGACCGTGCCGTCCTCGTCGGTGCGGTAGACCGGGATATTCCGCCGCTTCAAGCGGTCGAGCGTCTCGGGATGCGGATGGCCGAACTTATTTCCGGCGGCGTCCGAGATAACGGCCTCGGCCGGATGGACGGCATCGAGGAACGCATCCGACGAACCGTACTTCGACCCGTGGTGCGTCACTTTGAGGATCGTCGCGGCGACCGCGGCCGGATCCTGGGCCAAGATCTCGGCCTCGTGCTTGGCCTCCAGGTCGCCGGTGAGCAAGATGCTTACTGCGCCGTAGGTGACGCGCACCACCACGGTCGCATCGTGTTCCTCTTGCGGCCGGATACCGACGGCCGACTCGATCGGGTGCAAAACGGCCAGGTGGAGTCCGTCGATCTCCGCGTCGTCGCCGTACTTGACGGTGCGCACCGCCGCGCCCGAGCTTTTGATCGCCTCGAGCCACTTCGTATAGATGTTCGTCGTAGTGACCGAACCGCTCAACCAGACCTCGTCCGCCGGGTACTCGGCCAGAACCGCGGGAAAGCCGCCGATATGGTCGGCATGGTTGTGGCTCGCGACCAACAAGCGGAACCGGTGCGGCTCGACGAAGTAGCGATTCAGTACCGACAGCGTCGCGGCCGACGGACCGCTGTCGACCAGCAGGTGTTGCCCGCCGGGCGTATCGAGCAGGATCGCGTCGCCTTGCCCGATATCGAGTACCGAGACGCGGAACAGGCCGCCGGCGAGTGTCGGCTGCTTTAAGAGCTGGGCGGCGAACCCTAGCAGGATAATGAAGAAGACCAACAGGCCCGCCCCGCCTTGGGCCTGACGCTTAGCCGACATCGTCCTCCTTGGCGGTCCGCGGCCACCGGTGCCGGCACCAGACCGCAATCGCAAAAAGCAGGAATGCGCCTGCGGCGACCGCCGACCGGTACCGGTCGACAGGCACACTCGCCCACGGCAACGCCGCGAAGAACCCGATAATGCGAATAAGGACTGTCGCGATCCCTTCGGTCAGCCAGGATATCGGACGAAACCACGGCACCGCGAGTGTCGCTACCCCGCCGACCATGATCGCCGGAATGAGCGGCAAGGCCAGCAAGTTGGCTACTGGCGAGATAGGGCTTAGCTGGCCGAAGGAATAGAGCAGGATCGGCAGCGTCGCCAGCTCGGCGGCGAGCGTCGGTGCCAGGAATTCCTTGAACCACCAAACTGGCGCGAACGATGCGATCCAGTTACCCAGCACCGCAAGGCCCACGATGGCGGCGAACGACAGCTGGAACGAGGCGTTGTAGAGCACCGACCACGGATTCAAGGCGACCATGACGAACGCGACAGCTGCAAGCAGCGTCGGCTGGTGGACCGGCCGGCCGGACTGCTTGGCAAGCACGACCACAAAATACGCGAACGCGGCCCGCACGATCGACGCCTCGCCGCCCGCAAGCACGACGAAACCGAGTACCGCGAGGGCAGTTGCAGCCAGGGCAACACGCACCCCGAACGGCCGAAGTAGCCGCTCGATCATCCAGGCCACGATCGCCACGTTGGCACCGCTCGCCACGAGCATGTGTGTCGTCCCGGTCCGGACAAACATCGCCTCAAGCCGGTCGGACAGCGACGCGGTGTCGCCCAGCACCACCCCGGCCGCCACTTGCCGCTCGGCCTGGGCGATCGGATCCAAGCGGTCGAGCAGCCAGGAGCGGATATCGTGGAGCGCACGCAGGAACCGGTTGCCGGCACGCTCGCCGGTCGGTTTCACACTGTCGGCCAGCAACTTGCCCGCCGCGTCATGAGCCCGCAGGAACCCGGCTTCGTTGAAGCCGTCCGAACTGGGACCTGCCGGCACCAACGTCCCGTCGATCCGTAGGACGCTGCCGTACGGGTACGTCTCGGTTGAACGGACCGTGACGCGCACCCGGATCGGCGGGTCGAGCGCCGGCAGGTCCGCCCAGAAGCGTTGCTGCTCACCCGAAAAGCTCGCGATCGACACGACGACGGCCCGCGCAGCCGATGCTTCGGTCTCGGCTGCGACCATAGGAATCCGATCGGTTCGCACCGCAGCATAGGCGCATCCGAGCGCAGCGCAGACCGCAAGCAACGCCCCACGGCGTGCCCACGCCGGCAGCCATGATCCTGCGACGAGTCCGGCGCAGCCGATCACGCTCACGGCGGCCAGCGCCCCTGGCAGCAACCCGCTCCGGCCGGTACTGCCGAGCGTCATGCCCGCAAGCAGCACGAGCGATATCCCGAACAGCGGCGGTGCAACCGGTTTGGCCACTTGACCCCTTCCGTACCCCGAGTGTACCATGTCCTCTTCGAATGGAGTTGCCATGACCGACACGCCGCACGACACATCCGACGCGCCGCAGGATACGCCCGACGAGCTGCAACGGCTTACCGAGCAGCTGCGACGCTGCCAGGCCGACTTCGACAACTACCGGAAACGGAGCGACAAAGAGCGGGCCGATCTCTGGCAGCTCGCGACGATGGACACGCTCTTGAAGCTCGCCCCGATCGTCGACACCTTTCGGCGGGCGCTCGCGCAGAGCGATGACAGCGCCGCCTGGCGGACCGGGATCGAGCAGATCCAGAAACAGCTCGAAGACCTGCTCCGCACGAACCAGCTCGAGCGAATCGAGGTAGTCGGCGCACCGTTCAACCCGGCCGAACACGAGGCGATGAGCCAGCTGCCGGACGACACCGTACCCGCCGACCACGTCAGCCAGGAAGTCGAGGCGGGGTACCGCTATCGTGATACAATAGTCAAACCGGCCAAGGTCGTGGTGAGCACTGGCAAACCTGCAGCGGCCTGACACCGGCGGAGGGTAGAAAGAGGCACACTATGGCAAAAATCATCGGTATCGATCTCGGTACCACCAACTCGGTCGTCGCGGTCATGGAAGGCGGTAAGCCCAAGGTGATCCCGTCTGCCGAAGGCAACAACACCACGCCGTCGATCGTGGCAGTCAACAAGAGCGGCGAACGCCTGGTCGGGCAGATCGCCAAACGCCAAGCGATCACGAATCCGGAAAACACCGTCTTTTCCGTCAAGCGCTTCATCGGCCGCCGGTTCGACGAGGCCGAGGTCGAACAGACCAAGCGCCTTGTCCCGTACAAGCTCCAGGCAGCGGCCGACGGCTCGGTCCGCGTGCTCATGGGCGGCAAGGAATATTCACCGCAAGAGGTATCGGCCTTTATCCTGCAAAAACTGAAGGCCGATGCCGAAGCCTACCTGGGAGAACCGGTGGCCGATGCCGTCATCACCGTTCCGGCCTACTTCAACGACGCGCAGCGCCAGGCTACGAAGGACGCGGGCAAGATCGCCGGCCTCGACGTCAAACGGATCATCAACGAACCGACCGCTTCGGCACTCGCCTACGGCCTCGACAAACAGAAAGAAGGCAAGATCGCCGTCTACGACTTGGGCGGCGGGACCTTCGACGTAACGATCCTCGAAATCGGCGACGGCGTGTTCGAAGTCAAGGCGACCGCCGGTGACACGCACCTGGGCGGCGACGATTTCGACCACGCGGTCATGGATGCGATCCTGGCGGAATTTAAGAAGAACGAGGGGATCGAACTCAGCAAAGACGCCATGGCGCTCCAACGGATCAAAGAAGCGGCCGAAAAAGCCAAGGTCGAGCTGTCCTCGAACATGGAAACTGAAATTAACCTGCCGTTCATCACCGCCGACGCCTCGGGGCCGAAGCATTTGGTGATGAAGCTGACGCGCTCCCGCCTGGAGCAGTTGGTGGGCGATTTGGTCGAACGGACACGCAAGCCCTGCGAACAGGCGCTCGCCGACGCCAAGCTCACCAAGAACGATATCAACGAAGTGATCCTGGTCGGTGGCCAGACCCGCATGCCGATGGTCCAAAAGATGGTCACGGATATCTTCGGGCGCGAACCGCACAAAGGCGTCAACCCGGACGAAGTCGTGGCGCTCGGCGCGGCCATCCAAGGCGGCGTCCTGGGCGGCGAAGTGCAGGACCTGCTCCTGCTCGATGTCACGCCGTTGACGCTCGGCCTGGAAACACTCGGCGGCGTCATGACCCCGCTCATCGAGCGGAACACCACGATTCCGACGTCGAAGGCGCAGACGTTCTCGACCGCCGGTGACAGCCAGACCTCAGTCGAGGTCCACGTGCTGCAAGGTGAGCGGCCGATGGCGACCGACAACCGCTCGCTCGGCAAGTTCATGCTTGACGGCCTGCCGCCGGCACCGCGCGGCGTCCCGCAGATCGAAGTGAGTTTCGACATCGACGCCAACGGCATCCTCAACGTGTCGGCCAAGGATAAGGCCACCGGCAAAGAGCAGAAGATCACGATCCAATCGTCGTCGGGACTGTCCGAGCAAGAGATCGAACAGATGCGCAAGGACGCCGAGGCGCACGAGGCCGACGACAAGGCGCGCAAGAGCTTGATCGAGGTCCGCAACCGAGCCGACAGCCTCGTGTACTCGGCCGAGAAAACGCTCAAAGACCTGGGCGACAAGACCAAGCCCGAGGACAAGCGGGGGGTCGAGGATGCGGTCCTGGCGGTCCGCGGCGTAATCGCGAACGACGACGCGGCGGCGATCGAGGCGGCGGCAACGGCGCTTGAGCAGAAGCTGTCCGAAGTAGGCAGCCACGCCTACGAGGCAGCAGGCGAGGCGCCGGCCGGCCCGGCATCGGACAACGGCACCACACCGGACACTGATACGGCTCCACCCGCCGATGACCAACCGGCAGCCTAGCAGCGACACAAGGGGGACTATGGGCGGACGCGCGGCACAGCTCGGATTACGGATCGGCGTCCTGTTCCTTGTGGCAGTCAGCCTGACCGGCTGTTTGAAACAGAACGCGGCAACGGACACGGATACGCAGACGGGCACGGATACCGGCAACACCGCGACGGACGGCACCAGCACCACCCCGACCGTGTCCGACCTGACATCGCTGTCGCCGAGCGGCTTCGACAGTGAGCTGAACGCGCATTACGCCCTGGCCGTGGCCGCTGCCAAGGCCTGGCACGCCGACGCGGTCGTCAGTTACGTCTCGGTTACGCTCGGCACGAGCCTGGCGCCTCAGACCGGCAACGAGGTCTACGTCTTCGGCTCGGCCAGTGACCTCGACAACTGGTTCACCTACTCGTACGCCGAGGCGAAGAACAAATCCGTCCGGGCGATCATCCCGAAGGCCGACTACTTGGGGGACAAGCTCACACCCATCAACGTCGACTACTGGTCGATGAACTTCGTCCAAGCGCTCCAACTCGCCGAACAGAACGGCGGCGCCACGTTCCGAACCGCGAACCCGAACCCGCAGATCACAGTCTACCTGTCAAACCGGACGCCGCGCGGCTGGCTCTGGTGGACAGTCCAGTACGATACCGCCGCCGGCCAAAGCCTGTCGTTGCTCATCAACCCGTTCCTGGGCGGCGTCGTCGACGAGCAGGGTACGCAACTGGTACCCGACCGCGCCGCGTCAACCTCGACGTCGACCGGCTCAGGCAGTACGAGCACGACCACCCAAACCCCGTAAGCGAGTACCCTATGCCCCAAAAGGACTACTACAAGATCCTGGGGGTGGATCGCGGTGCCTCGGCCGACGAGATCAAACGCGCCTACCGCAAGCTTGCCCAGCAGTACCACCCCGACAAGGGCGGCGATTCCGAGCGGTTCAAGGAAGTGAGCGAGGCCTACCAAGTCTTGGCAGACCAGCAGAAGCGGGCGCAGTACGACCAGTTCGGCACCGTCGGCAACGGGCCCGGCTTCGGCGGCAGCTACGACGATATCTTCCGCGGCGGGAGCCAAGCCGGATTCGGCGGCTTCGCCGATATCTTCGAGTCGATGTTCGGCCAGGCGTTCTCGCAGGTCCAGGCCGAGGTGCGCATCAAGCTGAGCCAGGCGTTGCTCGGCGGCACGCTCCACATCCAGACCAACCAGGGCGAGCCGGTCGAACTCACGCTCCCGTCCGGCACTCAAGACGGCCAGGCGTTCCGTTTCGGCGGCATGGGTATGCCGTACCGCGGCGGCCGTGGCGACCTTATCGTCGTCGTGCGGATCGACTACCCGAAACGCCTCAATGCCAAGCAGCGGGCGGCGATCGAGCAGTTGCGCGATGCCGGGCTCTGAACATCTGCTATACTGGTAACGCGTAAGGAGGGGATGGTCGTGGCACCCAGCTGGAATCTGTTCTTCATCGTCTTCTTCATCGCGGGCATCGCCTACGGCATGATGCTGCAACGCGAACGGACGGTCGTCACGCTCGTGAGCATCTACGTCGCGACCGTGCTTACGAACCTGCTCAACGACCCAATCGGCAAATTCTTCGCCGGCGAACGGACGATCAACTCGTTCTTCGTGAGCTCGCAGGTATCCCCCTTCACGATCAAAGCCGGCATCTTCCTGCTCGTCCTCATCCTCATGATCACCAAAAGCGGCTTGTCCGGCGGCGGCGACGGCCGCGGACTGCTATCCCCCGTCGAGGTGTTCCTGTACAGCTTCCTGAATACCGCGCTCATCGCTACCACGATCATGTCGTTCATGCCGGCCGACGCTGCCGCGTCGATGGTCAGCCAGTCGACCATGGCCGCCTTCCTGGTGGGCCATCACGTCTGGTGGCTGTTGGCACCGGTGGCCTGCCTGATCTTTTTCGGGTGGAACCGCAACCCGTTCCTACGCGCCTGACACCTTGCCCCGACCGGCACGCGTACGGTATAGTCACCGATCGGTACGGGCCTGTAGCTCAGTGGTAGAGCAGGAGCCTTTTAAGCTTCGTGTCATGGGTTCGATCCCCATCAGGCCCTCCATGCAATACTGAACGTAAGCGCCCTCGATACGAGGGCGCTTGTATGTTTCAAAGATACGTCTTGCCCCACTCGGCAAGCCGTTCGAATACCGGCACGAGCGCCGCTCCCTTGCCGGTAATGCTGTATTCGGTACGTGGCGGATACTCGCGGTACTCGTGCCGCTCGATGAGTCCTGCCTGCTCAAGCGCCTGCAGCCGCTGGGTCAGCGTCTTGGTGTTGATGCCGTCCGCCTTCTGGCAGTCGCCGAACCGGCGCGGTCCGTGTTCGTGCAGCTGCATGAGGATCGTCAGTGACCACTTGTCGCCGACGATACCAAGCGCCTTCTTGAGATCGCTGATTTGTCTGGAAGTCATACGCTTATACTTTACAAAATCAAGTATAGTGGTACGTTAATCGTATCAATCGTTTATTTTGTAAAGTATAAGGAGCCGCATGTCAACCGAATACGGCCGGATCGCCGGCGACGAACAACTCACGGCAACCGCCGCTACACTCGAAGCGAACGGGTTCACGACGCAGGTCGTCGAAGACGGTTCCGCAGCCAAAAACGCTGTCCTCGCCCTCATTCCTAAGGGTTCGGACGTCTTCACGAACACGTCAGCTACCCTGCAGGAAACCGGCCTCACGGACATCCTGAACGGCGACGACTACGTATCGGTCCGTGGCCAGATGATGGCGCTTGCCGGAGATCCAACCAAGAAAGCCGAGATGAAACGTGTCACGGCCGCTCCCTCGTACGCCGTCGGCAGCGTCCACGCCGTAACCCGCGACGGTATGCTACTGATCGCATCGGCAAGCGGCAGCCAAATCCCGGGCGAGGCCTACGGCGCTGACCATGTCGTGTTCGTCGTCGGCGCCCAAAAGCTGGTCGACGACCTGGCGGACGGCATCAAGCGGATCGAAAACCATGTCGTGCCGCTCGAAGACGCACGGGCCCAACAGGCGTACGGTATCCACACCTCGTTCAATAAACTCCTTGTACTACGGAAAGAGCAGCCGGGGCGGATCCACGTCGTCCTCGTGAAAACATCGCTCGGCTTCTAGTATCATTGCACGTGTGACCATCGACTACACAGCGACGACCGAACTGCTCGCCGCACGGCTTACGAGCGAGCTCCGCACCGCCCTCGGCAAGGGCAGCGTCCTCTGGATCGTACCGGGCGGCTCGAATGTCCCCGTGGTCGTCCGCGTACTGGAGCTGCTTCAGGACGCACGGCTCGACCGTCTGGCACTCCTGCCGAGCGACGAGCGCTACGGCCCGGTCGGACATTCGGATTCCAATGTCCATGCACTCAAGCAAGCCGGCCTTCGGCTCGGTAGCGCCCGCCTCGAGCCGATCCTTACCGGCAAACCGTTCGCCGACACCGTCGCGGATGCCGATGCACGAGTCGCGACCCTGGTCGCGGACGCCGACACCGTCGTATCGTTCCTGGGTATGGGCGCCGACGGCCATATCGCCGGCATCCTTCCCGATTCGCCCGCAGCCGACAGCCAGGAATGGGTCGTGGGCTACGATGCGCCCCGGTTCCGCCGGATCACGCTCACGCCCCGTGCGCTCGGCACTGCGGCCATAACGATCGTGGGCGCGTTCGGTGCAGCGAAACTGCCCGCGCTCGAACGGCTGCGCAGCAACGAGCTTTCCGTGGCTGAACAGCCGGCACAACTCCTGAAAACCCTGCCGCGTGGTACGATCATCACCGACCAACCCAAGGAGGCAGTATGACGATCGCGATCCACGGCTTAGGCAGGATGGGCATGCAGATCGCCCGCAAATTGCAGGAAGCCGGCCACACCGTCCTTGCCCATAACCGCAGCCGCGCCCCGATCGACGAGGCGGCCGGCTACGGCGCGACACCCGCCTACACGAAAGACGACGTCCTCAACGCGTTCGGCGGCGAGCGCGGTATCCTCTGGCTCATGCTGCCAGCCGATGTCGTCGACCACGAGCTCGACGCATGGTTGGAACGTCTGCCCGCAGGCAGCATCCTCGTCGACGGCGGCAATTCGGACTACCGACTGACCGCAGCGCGGGCGGCCCGTGTCGACGCAGCCGGTTCGACACTGCTCGACAGCGGCACGAGCGGCGGGATCTGGGGCTACGCGAACGGCTTTTCACTCATGGTCGGCGGCGCTGCCGCTGCGTTCGCCACGGTTACCCCGGTGTTCGAGGCGCTTGCCAAGCCAGGGGGCGCCTTCCATCGGTTCGGCCCCAGCGGTGCCGGCCACTTCGTCAAAATGACGCACAACGCGGTCGAGTACGGCATGATGGAATCCTTGGCCGAAGGCTACCGGTTACTCAAGGAAGGGCCGTACCCCGGACTCGACCTGGCGGCGGTCGGCGACGTCTGGCAGCACCGGAGCGTCGTGACGTCGTGGCTCAACGAGCTCACGCACGACGCCCTTACCGAGAACCCGTCGCTCGATGGCATCGACGGCTACGTCGCCGAATCCGGCGAGGCCCGGTGGGCGCTTGAAACCGCCAAGGAGCGCAACCTGCCGTTGCCGGCGATCGAAGCCGCGTTCCAGGTCCGCCTCGACAGCCAGCAAGGAGCCACGACTTTCGCGACAAAGCTCCTGGCCGCCATGCGGGCCAAGTTCGGCGGCCATTCGCTGAACAAGCAGTCATGACCGTACAACCGGCCCTGGAACCCACGATCTTCGTGATCTTCGGCATTACCGGCGACCTGGCGAAACGCAAGCTTCTGCCGGCGCTCTACCGTCTGGTCGCACAAGGCCTGCTCCATGAACAGACCGTAATCGTCGGCGTCACCCGCAAAGCGATGACGCTCGACGAATTCCTGGTCGGCTACCTGCCGCCTGACGGTAACGGGGCAGACAGCGCGGTGCTCGACCGTCTCCGCCGGATGATCCGTCTCGAGCGGATGGACGTCACCGACGGCGCTGCCTACGACGCGCTACTCGAACGCCTCAACGCCCTCGAAGGCGAATACGGCGTCTGCATGAACCGGCTCTACTACTTGTCGATCCCGCCCCAGGTCGCGCTCCCGATCGTCCGCCTGCTGGGATCGCACGGCCATAACCGCAGTTGCCAGCACGGCACTGCCGCTACCCGGCTACTGCTTGAAAAACCGTTCGGCTTCGACCTCGCGTCCGCCCAAGAGCTCGTCGTCGAAACGAGCGGCTACTTCGACGAAACCCAGCTCTTCCGTATCGACCACTACCTTGCCAAGGAAACCGTCCAGAACATCCTCGCGTTCCGGTTCAATAATCCGATCTTCGAACCGATCTGGAACGCCCGCCACATCGAACGGATCGAGATCGTCGCGGCCGAGCGGATCGGCATCGAGGGGAGGGGGCATTTTTACGAGATGACCGGAGCGCTGCGGGATTTGATCCAGAGCCACCTCCTGCAGGTGCTTGCGCTCGTCACCATGGAACAGCCGGTCTCGATAGCGAGTGCGGATATCCACGCGCAGAAACTCCGGCTGCTCAACGCGATCGCCACGATCGAACCCGACCAGGTCGCCACACAGACTGTCCGCGGCCAGTACGACGGCTACCGCGACGAGGCGGACGCCCCACGGTCGCGGACCGAAACCTTCGCCGCCGTCCGGCTGTCAGTCGCAAACCAGCGCTGGAGCGGTATTCCGGTCGTGGTGCGCACCGGTAAAGCGCTCGCCGCCAAAACCACGCACGTCCACGTCGTCTTCCGACCGACCGAATCGCAGCCCCATCACAACGTCCTGACGTTCCGGCTCCAGCCCAACGAAGGGATCGAGCTCGACCTGCGCGTCAAAAAACCCGGGTTCGACAACGCGCTGGAGTCCGCCGGGATGGAATTCTCGTACGGACGCAGCTTCAACGGCCAGCCGCAGCCGGACGCCTACGAACGCGTCCTGGTCGACGCGGTCCGCGGTGACCATACGCTCTTCACGACCGGCGACGAGGTACTCGAATCCTGGCGGATCCTCGACCACGTCCTTGCGGAATGGGCGAAAACCGACGACGGGCTGCACGGCTACGCGCCCGGGTCGATGGGCCCGGCCGAGGCCGAACGGCTCTAAGAAAAAAGCGCCTCGTGGTTCGAGGCGCTCCGCTGTGTGCTAGCAGTCCGGCGTCAGCTGCAGGCTTGCCTGTTCTTTGGCCGTCATTTTTTTCGTATCGTTGTCCTTGGCCGCGACAACGCCGCAGCAGTTGTACAGGCCGAACGCCACGCCGAGCCGGCGTTCGACGATCGGGCGGGCGATATCGGTTCCCAGCAAACGGACAAGCTGCTTGCCGAGCGGGGAATTCGGATCCTCGCGCGTTAGCGTCCGCGCTTCGCCGGCATGAATGACGGCTGCTGCCCGCTGCAAATATTCGATGCCGAGCGGTAGATCCCGCCCGAACGCTTCCCACAGACCTGCTTCGCAGTCCTGCTCACTTGCGGTATCCAAGTTGGGAATCGTCTCAACCACGGATGGGTATGACATTTTAGTATTCCTCCTCGAGATGTTAATCCTGCCACGACGATGCCGTGGCAAGCTCGCAGCCGATCCCTTCTGGGGACAGGCTAGGAGCTTGCCACCGCTTTCCCGCTAGACAGGCCATGCGAAGTCGGGATCGACCTGTGCCGCCAGGTCGGCACCCAACTGGGCGCTCGCCCACCCGTCGGCATTCTTGATGTGGAACTCGACCATATGCCGGTAGAAGGTCGGCCAATCCTTGAGGACAGCGTCGAGCGCCGTACGCACCGCGGCCAGCACCGCCCGGTTCTCGGACTCAAGTTCATCGAACGGCCGACTGTCGCCGCGCTCGAGCGACCGGACGTACTGCGACCGTTCGAAAAATCCAATGAGCGGCGCACCGACCGCGTCCAAGAGGTAGGCGCGGTCGGCCTCGTCTTCCACCTTGTTACCCACGACCGCAAGCCTGATACCGTACTCGGCCGCATAGCGGCGGTACTGCTCGTAGACGCCCACGGACTTCACCGTCGGCTCGACCACGAGCACGGTCAGGTCGAACTTCGTGAACATACCCGACGCGAACGAATCGGCGCCGGCCGTCATGTCGACCACTACGTACTCGCCCGTGCTGTCCAGCAAGTGGTTGAGGTAGAGCTCGAGCGCCCCGGTCTTGGCATGGTAGCAGCGCACACCCAGGTCTTCGTCGCTGAACGGGCCGACCGCCATCATCGGGACGGTACCGGCCGAACGCTCGAAGTAGCCGTTGATCGGGTTCGGCTCGCCGAACCGCACGAACCGCGACCCGGTACCCGGCGGCGTGGTCTTGAGCATGAGTTCATTGGACGTAATTCTGGCATTCGTGCCGCGTAGCCAGGTTTTCAAGCGGCCGATTTCAAGGCCCATCGCCGGGATACGGCCGGCTTCGATGGGATCCATCCCGAGCGACGCCGCCAGATGCTGGTTGATATCGGCGTCCACCGCCAGCACGGGCAACCCTTCGGCCGCCAGATGCCGCGCAAACAATGACGACAACGTCGTCTTGCCTGATCCGCCCTTTCCTACGAACGCGATACGCATGGAATCCTTTCGTCGCCGAGTATCGCGCAGGGTTCGAAAATATGCAAACTACTTGCAATTTTATGCACGTTCTGCAACACTCGCCCCATGAAACGCACGAACACGACCAAAACGCGGACGCTCGTCGCCGCCATCCTGCATAGCGCCCCGTTCCCCATCGACCTGCGGGAACTGCATGGGCTCGTCGCGCGGCAACTGCCGTCAGCTGCTTTCTCCACCGTCTACCGGATCGTCCGCGACCTCGAGGCGCACGGCAGCGTCGAACGCACCGACTGGCGCGAACGCGGCAGCAAGTACGAGTGGACCGAGGGGCGCGAGCATCACCATCACATCACCTGTTCGGCATGCGGACGCGTGCACGACGTGACCGAGCACGCGTTCACGCTCCATGCCGAACAGATTACCCAGGAAACCGGTTACGTGCTCCGTAACCACCGCATCGAACTCGAAGGGCTCTGTGCGGACTGCCTCCCGCAGGCCCGCTGACCCCCCCACGTGATACACTGGATGTATGATGCTTAAGCGGTTTTTCCGATTCGCCGGATTGGTGACACTCGTACTCGGAACAGCCTGCATCTTATTTCCGCAGACCATGCTCTGGTTCCTCGACCGGCAGGCCGCCCAAGACATCGGGTTCACCCACTATCTTGGCACTGCGCTCATCGGATTCAGCGTCCTCAATTGGTACGGCGCCCGGTTCGCGGACAAGCCAGCCATCGCGCTCGTCGCGCTGACTGCCAATTTCATGAGCTTGGCGCTCGCTACGGTCATCGACCTGATCGAGACTGCTTCCGGCATGGGTGCACCGGGGTTGCCACCGGTCTTGGCGCTCCACCTAGGATTCGCGGCGGCGTTCGCCTGGTTCATTCACGACACACGGCGGAAGGAGCACGCATGAATCTTGCTGCCAGCCAACTTGTCGGCACCATTCTGACGTTCGATAAACAGGTGCAAGAATTGCCAGGCGTCGTGAGCTTTCAGTTCAAGCCTCAGCCGGGCCTGCGGTGGCACGCCGGACAGTACATGGTCTACTTCATGCCCGGCGCCGCGTTCGATTTTCTGCTGCCGTTCGTGCGGCCGTTTACGATCTCGACCTCGCCCGACGAAGGGTATGTGCGGATCACCACCCGGATCATTGATAGACCCAGCGTCTTCAAGCGCCAACTCTTGAAGATCCAGCCCGGCGCCCGCGTGCTGGCCGGCGGCCCGTACGGATTCTTTACGCTCACCGATACCTCCAAGGAATACGTCTTCCTTGCCGGTGGCATCGGGATCACGGCCTTCCGCGCGATCCTCGCCGACTTGACTGCTCGCGGCACGATGCCGCGCATCACGTTGTTTTACAGCAACCGCTCCGCCGACATACTCTTCAAGAGCGAGCTCGACCGCTTGGCCAAACGCTTCCCGCAGTTTACGGTCCGGTACCTCACAGATCCGGAACGGATCGACGCAACCATGGTCCGCACGCATGTCCCCGACGTTATGGCGCCAACCTACTACCTGTCCGGCCCGAAGCCGATGGTAGTGGGCGTCAGCAAGCAGTTGCAGCAGGAACTCGGCATCCCGCGGAGCCAATTGAAACACGACGCCTTCGACGGCTACCCTTGGCCGCTCACGCAATAACGCCGGATTGACAAACCGGCCGTTTCGCCGTATACTCCCGCGTTCATTGAAAACTAAAGGAGGAAGACGCGTGAACCCGTTCGACATGATCCAGCAAGACATTATCGAGGAGGAACTACGCCGCGACGGACCTCAGGTGGCTGCGGCAAAACGTTTTAGGAAAACACTCGACGGAGATACGAAACTGACCACCCCTGAAAAAGAGCGCTTATACCGTCTGCGTCTCAAAGAAATCTGGGACCGAGGCTAATAACAACTGCCCGGTAAACCGACCCGCCCTACGGCGGGTTCTTTTCTTATTGCTGCCGGTTCACCCAAAGACTCACGAAAAACAGCGCGAGCGCGGCAAGTACGATACTGCCGCCGCTCGACAAATCGAACACGAACGAGGCAAGCATCCCGATTACGACCGACAACACTGATACCCCTTCGGCAATGAGCAGCGTCACGCCGAACCCTTTCCGGAACTGCAGCGCCGCCAATACCGGGATCACGATAAGCGCCGAGATAAGCAGCACTCCGAGTATCGGCAACGCGAGCGCGATCGTGAGCGCGGTGAGCGCGACAAAGATCACGTTCAAGCGGTCGACGGGAATGCCGCCGACCTTGGCGACGTCTTCGTCGAACGAAATCGCCACCAGCTCCTTGAGCAGGAGTAGTACTAGGCCGGCAACCATGAGGCCGAGTACCGCGATAAGCGCGATGTCCGACTGCGTCACGGTCACGATACTGCCGAACAGATAGCTTGCGATATTGACCCCGGTACCCCGGCGCGCGCTCAATAGCACGATCGCGACGGCCAGGCTGCCCGACAGGAACAGCGAAAGGGCGGCGTCGCCGGACAGCCGTCGGGTCGAGCGCAGGCGGTCGATCACGACCGACGACGCGAGCGTCGTCGTCACCGTAGTGGCGATGGGATTGAGCCCAAAGAGCACACCCACGGCGATACCGGCGAACGCGACGTGCGATAGCGTGTCAGCAATGAGCGAGTAACGGCGCAGCACCAAAAACATGCCGATAAGCGGCGTCACAAGGGCGATGATAAGGCCGGCGACAAACCCCCGGACGACAAAGTCGTACTGGAAAAACGACAGCAGGTCAGCCATGGCGGTGCACCCCGACCGCGCCGTCGACCTCGACCATCCGGCTTACCTCGCGCTCGACGCAATCAAGGTCATGGGACACCAGCACGAGCGTATGGTGGTGGTCACGGTGCAGGCTCCGCAAGAGCGCGTAGAACGAATCGCGGACAGCGGTTTCGACGCCGACCGTCGGCTCGTCGAGCACGATAAGGTCGGGATCACCGGCCAATGCCCGGGCAATGAACACCCGCTGCTGCTGGCCGCCGGACAGCTGGCCGATCTGCCGGCCAGCCAACCCTTCGATACCCACCGTGGTCATGGCACGCTCAGCATGCTCACGGTCTTGGGCAGTAAAGCGCGCGAACAGCCCTCTGGTCGCGATCCGTCCCATGAGTACTACTTCTTGCACGGTCGCCGGGAAGGTGGCGACCGATTCGCTCGGCTTCTGCGGGACGTACCCGATCCGGTGCCAATCCCGAAACTCGCTCAATTGCTGGCCGAACAGCCGGACCGTACCGGCCTGCGGCGCAAGCAATCCGAGCATAAGCTTCACGATCGTGCTCTTACCGCCGCCGTTGGGCCCGACAATTCCCAAATACTCGCCCTCGCGGATCGTGAGCGAGGCACCCTCGAGGACTTTGGTCTCACCGTAGGCGAACGACAGCTTGTCGAGTTCGATGATCGGTTTCAGCGGTTTTGGCATCCCAGGGCTTTCTGCAACCGGCCGAGGTTCGCGCGCATGACGGTGGCATACGTGTCTCCGGCTGCTACTTCGTCGGCCGTCAATCCTTCGATAGGGTTCAGCTCGTCGGTCGTGGCGCCGGTTTCGGCGGCCAGCGTCTCGGCAAATTTCGGACTCGCGAGCGACTCGAAAAATACCGTAGTCACACCGTGCGAACGGACGAAGTCGGCGACGGTGGCAAGCTGCTGCGGCGACGGCTCTTCGTCGGGCGACAGGCCGGCAATGCCGACTTGCGTCAAGCCGTACCGGGCGGCAAGGTACGCGAACGCCTCGTGGCCGGTCACGATCGTGCGTGACGCGCATTCGGACAGCCCCTGCCGGTACTCGGTGTCGAGCGCGTCGAGCTCTGCCGCCAACCGGTCACCGCTCAAGCGGTACTCGCGGTCGTGAACCGGATCCGCGGCCGCAAGGGCGACCGTGATCGCTGCTGCCTGCCGCTTCGCGAGTGCCGGGTCGAGCCAGACATGCGGGTCGGCGCCGACGATGCCATCCTCGTCGAGCTGCTTCGTCGCAAGGTCGGTACCGGCTACCAGCACCCGAGTCGCACTGCCTGCTAGCTGGGTCGTCACGGCCGAGCCCCAGGATTCAAGGCCGCCGCCATTCAGGATTACCAGCTGCGCGTCGTGCATCGCGGCGACATCGCCGGGAGTCGGCTCGTAGTCGTGCGGCTCGGCGCCGGCCGGCGTCACGACCCGTACGGTGCCTAGGTCACCCACGATCCGCTCGGCAAAGTACCCGAGCGGGTAAAAACTGGCCACCACCCGGATGCCGGCCGGCCGGTCAGCCCGATGGCGCAGCAGGCCAAGCAACCCGAACACGGCGCCCAGCACTACAAGGGCGCTGAGAGCGAGTTTCTGCGTACGTGTCATGGAATCCAGTATCGCAACAGTTGCCGCGAAAGAGAACACACGCCGCCCGATCGCATCATTGCAAACCACCGGGATTGCGGTACGATGCCCCATATACAAGAGACCGGACCGATCGTTGCGGTACCGTGCGCGCACCGCAGAACGGCAGAGAGCATTCTTTGTCGTCCGCCTGACTGGTTCCGTCATAACACGGGTGCACGCTGCGCAATGCCTCAGCAATCCAACCACCAATTCGACGAACAGCGCGTGCTGGACACGCTCAAGGAATATCTGCCGGCGCAGGGCCCGCTCAAGGATTTCGTCCACCACAACACGCTGCATGCGTTCCAGCACATGAAGTTTTACGACGCGATCCGCACCGCGTCGGCGACGTTCGGTTACCAAACGACCCTGTCGCTCGCGGAATACCGGGACCTGTACGCGATCAAGCGGATCACGCCGGACGTCCTCATGCGGACGATACGCGAACACGGCCTCGACGAAGACGCCGAGGAGTGGCGCTCGCGGGCGCTGTACAAGGAGTACGACCAGACAGTCGAACCGCGGATCGGCAGACTGCGGAACGAGTGGAACCGACTGTACCCGATCGACCTCGACAATGCGGTGCAACCGCTCTTGTTCCGGATTATCTGCAGCTACATCGACCAAGGCATCGCTATCTCCCCGTTCCCCTTCGAAGATACGGGACTCCTGGCCGCCGTGCGCGCGTTGGAGGAACGAAGCCTGGTGAGCTTTTTCAAAACGGCGAAGGCACGCGAACTGTTGCGGCATTCGCCCACGATCACCGAGCTCTTGGAAGTGCTGGTGGGGAAAGGCAACCAGGCGTATTACGCCCAGTACCTGTACGACCAGCAGTTCGCGCATCCGGGCTGGTCGGGCATCGTGGCGACCCTTGAAGCCAAGCCGGAATCACTGCTGCATCCGAAGCCGATATCGCTCAACGACGCGATCATCCTCGAATTACTGCTCGAGATCGACGAGCTGACCAGCCGCCTAGGGGAAACCTGGCAACCGTTGGGAACGCGCATTACCCGGCCGCCGACCGAACTGTTCGCGGACAGCCCGCCGACCGAACTGCAGACGGTCCTTACGATCTGGCAGGACGCGTTCGAGTGGAGCTACTACGACACGGTACTTGCTGGTATGACGCGGTCTGCCAGCCAGACGGCGAAGACGGCCGGCCCGAAGCGCTTCCAAGCCGTATTCTGCATCGACGAACGGGAATATTCCCTGCGGACCTACGTGGAGCTGCTGGATGCCCGGTGCGAAACATTCGGTGCGCCCGGCTTTTTCGGCGTGGCGTTCTATTTCCAACCGACAGGCGCGACAGCCTACGACAAGCTCTGTCCGGCACCGGTTACTCCGAAACACCTTATCAGGGAAATCCCGAAGCACGGCCCGCACGCGCACGCGACGGAGATCATGTACTCCAAGGACTCGCACAAGCTCGTCCGCGGCCTGCTCCTGTCGTACGTCTTGGGGATTCCGGCGCTCGGGAAACTCGTCGCGAACCTTATTCACCCTACGATGGGGCCGGCGGTCGCCAACTCGTTTTCCCATATGGATCCGACGGCCGACTTGACTGTCGCGTACGACGGGAACCGCGACGAAGCACGGGGCCTGCAGATCGGGTTCACGGCAGAAGAGATGGCCGACCGCGTCGAGAAACTGCTCCGCTCGATCGGCCTTGTCGCAGACTTCGCCCCGCTTGTGTACGTCATCGGGCACGGATCGAGCAGCGCCAACAATCCGCACCATGGCGCGCACGATTGCGGCGCCTGCAGCGGGAGGCCCGGCCTGGTAAACGCCCGGGTATTCGCCGCTATGGCGAACGACCTGTCGGTCCGGACGCTGCTCAAGCAGCGCGGACTGACCATACCCGACGGTACGCAGTTCGTCGGCGGTATGCACGACACGGCATCGGACGATATCAGGCTGTATGACGAAGAAACGCTCTCGGAGCACAATCGTCGGCTGCATCGCAGTAACGTGCGGCTGTTCGAGCACGCGCTCGACCTGGATGCGAAAGAACGGTCGCGCCGGTTCATGTCGATCAATACGAAGCGGCCGGTCAAGGCCATCCGCAACGAGATCAAAAAGCGGTCTGTTTCCTACTACGAACCGCGCCCCGAACTCGGACACGGTACCAATGCGCTCTGCGTCGTAGGACGACGAAGCCTCACGAGACGGCTCTTTCTTGACCGGCGGGCGTTCTTGAACTCCTACGACTACCGAACCGACCCGGAAGGGACTGTCCTGCTCGATGTGCTGCGCCCGCTCGGCACCGTGTGTGGCGGCATCAACCTGGAATATTATTTTTCACGCATGGACAATTATAAGCTGGGTGCGGGCACCAAGCTGCCCCACAACGTCATGGGGCTGGTGGGCGTCGCCAATAGCAGCGACGGCGACCTTCGTTCCGGACTACCCCTGCAAATGATCGAGGTGCACGACCCGATACGGCTACTTATGATCGTCGAACATCGTCCCGAGTTGGTCGCGAACGTCATCCGGTCCGACCCGTCGCTGTACGAATGGTTCGGCAATGAATGGATCCACCTGGTCGCGCTCGATCCGACGGACGGGTCGTCGTACGTCTTCAAGCAGGGGGCATTCGTGCCCTACCAGCCGCTCGCGACACATGTCCCGGTCGTGCGCGACCTGCCGAGCATGTTCGAAACGACACCGAAGATGAAAACGAACCGCATCGTCGACGCGACGCAGGAAAACCTGCCGATCCATATCGTGGAGCAACTCTAGCGCCATGGCCACGCAGTTGCTTGCCTCTTTGGTACTCATTCCCGTTCTCGGACTGCTCGGCGTCCTCGTGCTGCCGAAGCGCTGGGAACGTGCCGTCTACCGGCTCGTCATGGCGACCATGGCGTCGGAATTCGTGGCGCTGCTCGCGCTCGGCGCCCAGTGGCTGGGTGCCGACATGGCTGCAGCATCACTCCACGCCGGGACGTTGCATGTGACGCAGGGCTATTCGTTCTCCCTCGACTTCTTCGTCGACACGCTGTCGGCCGTATTCGTCGGTATGGCTGTCGTGACAACCAGCCTCATTGCCAGCTTCAGCCGGTACTACATGCACCGCGAACAGGGCTTCAAACGGTTTTACGCGACGGTCCTACTGTTCTTTCTCGGGTTGTCGCTCGTCACGCTTGCCGGCAATTTCGATGTACTGCTTCCGGGTTGGGAATTCATCGGGATCAGTTCCGTCCTGCTCATCGCGTTTTACCGCGACCGGTATCTGCCGGTACGGAACGCGCTCAAGGTATTTTCCATGTACCGCATCGCCGACGCGTTTTTGTTGGTTGCCGCCTGGTATGCGCACCACACCTTCGAAGGCGGCGTGCACTTTTCCGAACTCCCGGCGCTGGTCGCGGCCCACGGGAACCAGTTCGGCGTCCTGGGGTTCCTGCTGTGTATCGTCGCCCTCGTGAAATCCGCGCAATTCCCGTTCTCGTACTGGCTGCCGCGCGCCATGGAAGGCCCCACGACCTCGAGCGCGATTTTCTACGGCGCACTGTCGGTCCACATAGGATTGTTTCTTCTTATACGGACCTACCCGCTCTGGGAAGGCAGCTGGTGGCTCCGGATCGTGATCGCCGCGTCAGGGTGTTTGACAGCCATTGTCGCGACCTCGATCGCACGCGTCCAATCGTCGAGCAAGACGCAGATCGCGTACGCGTCCGTCACCCAGATCGGCATCATGTTCGTCGAAATCGCGGCCGGACTGCCCTGGCTGGCGCTGCTGCACTTTATCAGCAACGCCTCGCTGCGGACGTACCAGCTACTCATCTCACCCTCGATCGCAGGCTACCTTGTCCACGACCAGTTCTTTCACGCAGCCCCGCCTGCCCGGCATATCAAGCAAACGCTCATGGGAAGACTGCAGGCCACCGCATACGTGCTCGGTATCAAGGAATGGGGCATGAACTCGGCGGTGACGCGTTTCGTCTGGCTGCCGCTCAAGTCCGCCGGCCGGGCAGTCGCATTCCTTGACAGGCTCCCGGCACAAGCCGCTTCCCTCGCACTCTTCGTCCTGGCTGCAGGCGTCGCCGCGACCGTGCCGTTGTCAGCCCGCGGCACCCTGGCGCTTTCAACCGCGCTCGCCGTCGTGAGCCTGATCTTCTACATCCGGGCGCATGCGACGAAACATGCCGCCAGGACCTGCTGGAACCTGCTCATGCTGGGCAACCTGTTCGGGGTGCTCTTCCTGGTCACGGCATCCGCCGGAGATTGGCAGTATGTGGGCATCTACGCCCTCGGCGTCGTGCTCGCCTTCCTTGCGGGCCATGCGTACCTCCGGTATCTGGAAGCACGGAACGGATCGCTCGCGCTTCGCGAGTACCACGGCTTGATCTCTGGTTCCGAAACGCCCGGCCACCTGTTCTTCGTCGTTGCGCTCGTCTTTATGGCATTCCCGGTAAGCCCTTCGTTCTTGGCGCAAGACGCGCTCGTACGCCTCATTCCTGAAGCCCGTGGCGCCCAGCTCCTGCTCTTTTGCTGCTCGTACGTCCTGGCAGGTGCCGGCATCATGCGCCTCTACACGAAGGTGTTCTTCGGGCCGCACAAGAAGAATCCCCACGAAATCGGGTACCGGTCGTCGTAGTATTCCGGCCCCCAGTCCGGACTGACGTTACGACCGTAAGAGCTTGATGAAGACGTCGGACGGGATGTCGACTTTGCCGAGCTTCTTCAAACGCTTCTTACCCTCGGCCTGCTTGCGCAGCAGCTTGTCCTTACGGGTCCTGTCGCCGCCATAGAGCTTAGCGGTCACGTCTTTGCGCAGCGCCGAGATGCTTTCGCTGGCGATGATCTTGCCCCCGATAGCCGCCTGCAGCCGCACCTCGAAGTTCTGCTGCGGGATAAGTTCTTTCAGTTTGTCGACCAGCTCACGGCCGCGACGCGTCGCCTCGTCGCGATGGACGATCTGCGCCAGTTCGTCGACCCGTTCGCCGGCCACCAGGATATCGAGCTTCACGAGTGCCGGATCCTCCCGGTAGCCCAAGAGTTCGTAGTTCATACTGGCGTAGCCCGACGACACGCTTTTCAAGCCGTCGTAGAAATTGACGATCACTTGGGCGAGCGGCAGTTCGTAGCGGACGATCACCCGCTGGCCCTCGGCGCCGTTGTCGATGTAGTCGGTCGCACGGTAGATGCCACGCCGGGACTGTGCCAGCTCCATAATCGGGCCGATGTAGCGCTGCGGCGCCACGATCTCGACCTGCACCCACGGTTCGCTGTACACCGCCGTGCCGTGGTCGGACCGTTCGGTGAACGCGACCGACGGCGTGGTCACGATAAGCTCGAGCCCGTACTCGCGTTCGAGCCGCTCGGTCACGATTTCCATGTGCAGCAACCCAAGGAACCCGCAGCGGAACCCAAGACCGAACGCCTTCGACGAATCCGGCTCGAAGCGGAGCGATGCGTCATTGAGTTGCAGCTTCTCGAGCCCGTCGCGCAGCGCCGCCACCTCGCCGTCGGCGGCGTAGAGTCCGGCGTAGACCATCGGCACCGCCTCGCGGTATCCGGGCAGCACCGCGGCAGCTATTCGTTGAGCGGACGTGACCGTATCGCCGACACGGGCCTGCGATACGTCTTTCACGCCCGACACGATGTAGCCGATCGATCCGGTTGCCAGCGTCAATTCCTTCGCCATGGCCGGCCGGAACCGGCCGATCTCAAGCGCTTGGTCGTCGACGCCCGACGCCATGAACCGCACCGGCGAGCGGGCAGCGAGCGACCCGTCCACGATCCGCACGTAACTGACCACCCCGCGGTAGCTGTCGTAGACCGAATCGAAAATAAGGGCCCGCAGCGGCGCATCAAGATCACCGGCCGGAGCCGGTACGCGTTCCACGACCGCGTTGAGAATATCCTCCACCCCGTCGCCGGTCTTGCCCGACGCGAACAGTACCGCGTCGTCGGCGACGCCTAAGAGCGTCGTCAGCTCCTGCGCCACCCGTTCCGGCTCGGCGTTGGGCAGGTCGATCTTGTTGACGACCGGAATGATCGCGAGCCCCTGCTGCCTGGCTTGGTGAAGGGTGGTCAACGTCTGCGCCTGGATCCCCTGCGCCGCGTCCACGAGCAACAGCGCGCCCTCGACCGCTGCCAACGACCGCGATACCTCGTAGCCGAAATCCACGTGCCCGGGCGTGTCGATCAGGTTGAGCTGGTAGTCCTGCCCGGCAGCGGCCCAGTGCATCGTCACCGGCTGGAGCTTGATCGTGATCCCACGCTCACGTTCCAGGTCCATGGAATCGAGCAGCTGGTCTTTCATCTGCCGCTGTTCGAGCGTGCCGGTGCGCTCGATCAAGCGGTCGGCTAGCGTCGATTTGCCGTGGTCGATATGGGCGATGATGCAAAAATTGCGGATGCGGCGTTGGTCCATGCGTTCCTTCCTGGTGAGGAGGCTATTCTACCCTGTAGCGCCCGTTCCTTCCAGGTTTTCCACAGGAAAACAGGGGAGCGAACCTGCGGTATACTGGCGCTACGCAACAAGGATCGTAGGAGGGTTCCCATGGCATCGTCGCAACCGCAGCCGGCACGCAGGACGGCTACAATCTGGATCGTGTTCGGGGCGTTGGTGGCGTTGGCCGTGGGTCTGGGCTACCTGTTCTTCAGCCCGTCGAGCCCGCTCCGCCCACAAGCGTCCGAGATCGGTAACGACAGCGCTACCTTCTCTGCGCCGCAACAAGCGACCTTCCGTGACGGCACGGTAAGCAAGGTGAGCGGCGATAAAATCACGGTCGACGAAAGCAACGACAACTCGTTCACCTTCACCCTAAGCGACACCGTGGCAGTCCGTTCGCTCAATGCCGACAGCAAGTTTGAACTAGTTGACAAAAATCTTCTCAAGGTAGGTGCGATCGTTTCTGTGTTCTACCAGGAAACCAATAGCGGCCTGCTCATTGATCGCGTCGACATACTGGACGAGAACTAGCCATGCGGTTCCGCGCCTTTCTTTTATCGCTCGCGGTACTCGTCGGCCTTGGCTGGATCGTCGGAGAGAATCCTCAAACAGCTCTCGCGTCCAGGCAAGCCTGTAATCCGGCCATTGCTACAGTGTCAGGCAGCTCGAACGTCTTCGGGACGACCAAAACTGCGTCCGGAGGACCCGGGAACGATGTGTCAAGCTTCCCGCCCATCGAGCGCAGGGACATCGGGCCACTCGACGTCACGAACGGTATGACCTACCGGGGCGGAGGCCTTTGGCAAGACAACAGCGGTAACCGCTTACAGCTATCTATCTCTGCAACCCGTAATCCACAAACCAGCGGCTCCTTGGGCGGCGAATGCCAGTCGGCCTTCTTGCAGCAATCGTCCCGGCACGACGTAGCGGAGGCCGACCCCACGACGATCACGAGCTCCACGACGACCGTCAAATACACGATGGGGTACGAGATCAACAACACGAATGGTACGGGGTCAGGGCAGACGTACTACCTGCAGGTTGCTACCAGCGTTACGCCCACGAGTGCGCCAGTGCTAAGTGCGCCTAACCTTAACGTCACCAACACCTGCAGCGGTACCAATTCCGTCTTCAACTTGAGCTGGAGCGGTGCGTCGTCAGGGGTCACCGGGTATGCCCTGTTCCAGAATGGCACCCAGTACGCCACCGTGGGCGCGAATGTCACGTCGAGCACTACAGGCACTGCTGCCGCAGGCGCCAGCTTCACCTACCGCGTGGAAGCGATCTACCCTACGGGCCGCGCCGCCAGCAACAGCGTCACGGTCACGGCCCGGAACTGCGCTCCGGTGCAGCAGGCGGGCAGCGTCGTCATCAATCCGATCACGAACATTACTTGTGTCAGCGGCAACCCAACACACCCGCATGTCACGATCACCTGGACGGCGAGCGGCACCATTACGAGCAATACCGGTACGCCGAACACGATGCATTTGGATTTCGGCAACGGCACTACGATACCTGTAAATCCCGGCGCAGCGGTGATGGATCTGTTCAATTACAACATTCCCGGCCTGAACAATGGCTATGTGTACTCTGTCCGCTTTATCTTTCAGGGAGGTAGTAGCAATACGCAAACTTTCTCGATCAATTGCCCGTCCACGCCGGCACCGGCGGCACCAGGGCCGTTCACCCTCACGGCCAGCGTTGCCTGCATTTCAAGTACAACGGTCCGCGTCACACTGAACTGGACCGCATCGGCCAATGCTGCCAATGGATATACGAGCAATGCCAATCACCCAGGCGCTACAGCGGCATACACTGTAATTTCCTGGCAAGGTACCAACGTCGGCCCCGAATGGTACGGCAACACCGACCAACTCACGTTCAGTAACAACGAGCCTGTCGGCGCCTGGACGACGAAATACTTCGCCGTGCGCGCAACCGGCCCCGGTGGTTCAACGCAAGCGACGCTTGGCAGCGGAACTACCGACGCCTCTATCCCCGGATCTGGTGCTGCCGGAGTACGTTTGGCGCTGTCGATGCCCGACTGCGCACCGGTTCCTGGTGCATTTACTGCAACACTGGTACCAAGCTGCCAAGGCACCGATCCGATCGGTACATTTACCTGGTCGAACTCGAGCAATGCCGACACATACCGGATCTATGACGCCAACAACTCCGCTGGTGGATTGTCGCTGCTGGCGACAATCGGTAGTAGCGCGGGAAATTCGTATGTATTGCACCAGCTTGACCAACATGGGTTGCAATTTGCCATACGAGCCTCGAATAGTACGGGCGTTGCCAATGGTACCCTAACCGTCAATGGGACAATGCCGGATTGCAGCCCTACGCCGACCATCACCCAGCAAACACCCACCCAAGGCTGCACCAACGGGGCGCCCTACGTCGCGCTCAAGTGGACTTCCAGCTCGGGTTTGACGTCCTTCACGGTCTTCCGCGACGGTACACGCCTGGAAGCTGGCACCAACGTGACGAACAGCGCCTTGACGGCAGCGGGCCCAGAGTACTTCTTTACGGATCTAACCGCCTCCCCAGGATCCCACACGTACAAGATCACCTCGGGCACCACGGAAAGCGCTGTTCAGACCATAACCGTCGCAGCCTGTCCGTCCGCTCCTAACGCCCCGACACTCACCGTTGTCGCCGAGTGCATCGGGAACGCTCCGGTCAACCGCGCCACCTGGACATCGGGTGCTGGCACCAACAGGACCGTCAGCAACTACCAGCTGGCAAGAACTCCCAACGGCGGCGCCATGACGCTTCTTGGGACAACCCTTACATATACTGACACCCAAATCACAACCGGCACCAGCTACGTCTACCGCGTCACTGCCACGAACGAGGTAGGTGCCACGGCAAGTAACCAGGTCACGGTCGTCGCCAAGGACTGCGCCCCGGCCAACCAGCCCCCGGTGGCGGTCGACGACACCTCGGCGACCAAGAAAGAAACCGCGGTCACCATCGACGTATTGGCCAACGACTCGGATCCGGACGGGAACCTTGACCCGGCCACCGTCGAAGTCACGCAGAACCCCGGCCACGGTACGGTCACGTTTAATAGCGCCCACCGGGCGGTGTACACGCCGGCTGCCGGGTATGTGGGTACGGACACGTTCAAGTACAAGGTCTGCGACACGGCCGGTCTGTGCGACGATGCCACGGTAACGGTGACCATTAACGAAACGAACCAGCCTCCGGTGGCCGTCGACGATGCGGCTACGACCCAAGAAGGTGCAGGCGTCACCATCGACGTGCTAGCCAACGACTCTGACCCGGACAACAACTTGGATCCGGCGACCGTCGAAGTCACCCAGAACCCCGGCCACGGTACGGTCACGTTCCTGCCCGACCATAAGGCCGTCTACACCCCGGCGGCAGGGTTCAGCGGTACCGATACCTTCAAGTACAAGGTCTGCGACACCTTAGGCCTCTGCGACGACGCGACGGTGACGATTACCGTCACGCCGAAGCCGGCTGCTCCCGGCCAGTTCACCCTGCAGGCGACCGCGCTCTGCGCTGGTACCAGCAGCCGGAACGTGCTCACCTGGGGCGCTTCCGGAGGCGCGACAAGCTACAGCGTCCGCCGCGGCACCCAAACCTTGGTGGCCAGCCAGACCGCCACCACCTTCACGGACACGACCGTCGTGGCCGGTACCAGCTACGCGTATACGGTGGTTGCTATCAACGACGGCGGCACCACCGCCAGCAACGTTACCAACCTGACCGCAAGCGACTGCGCCCCGGCCGCCACCCCGAACCAGCCGCCCCAAGCGAACGACGATACTGCCGCGACCGACCAGGACAGCTTCGTGGTCATACCGGTCCTTGCCAACGACACCGACCCTGACGGTACGGTCGTCGTCGCCTGCACCAAGGTCGTGACAGCACCGGCCCACGGTACGGCCGTAGTCGACACCGCAAGCGGCAACATCGCCTACACCCCCGCTACCGGCTTCAACGGCACGGACACCTTCGTCTACGAGATCTGCGACGACAAGGGCGCGACCGACACCGCGACGGTCACGGTTACCGTCCGGCCGCCGGCACCGACGCCGGGCCCGGACAACCAGCCGCCCCAGGCGAACGACGACGCGGCAGTTACGCCCCACGACACCAGCGTTACAGTGGACATTCTCCTTAACGACGCCGACCCTGACGGCAACCTCGACCCGACCTGCGTCAAGATCGTGAACCAGCCCGGCCACGGCACGGTATCCGTCGACGCGCAAACCGGACGGGCCACGTACACGCCGGCCGCCGACTTCGCCGGCACGGACACGTTTACGTACACCGTTTGCGACACCGACGGCGCCGTGAGCAACACGGCCACGGTCAGCATCGCCGTGAGCGAAGCCCCGCCCGCCGTCTTAGCCACCACCGGTATCCCCATCATCGGGTTCTTCGTGGATCTGTGGAACAAGTTACTGACGTTCTTGCACTTGCGCTGACCGTAGGAGGACCATGCTCCGCCGCCGTATCGTCCTGTTCCTGATCGCCACCGTCGTCCTATTGGGCGGAGCACTCCTCTTGTATGGCCAGCGTACCGGCAAACTGACGATCTTCGGCGCCACGCCGACCGCCCCGTCGAAGCTCGAGGTCACCAACGACACCGACTTACGAAAAGGCGTATCGGCTGGCGACGGCAACGTGGAGCTCGTGGGCGGCAAGGTGCAGCTCAAGCAGGGCACCCAGTTTTCCTCGTGGGAGCGGGTGTCCACGAACACGCCCGACTTCGTCGGCATGCTCGGCCTCGGCAACACCCAGTACGCGACCAACACCACCAACGACTCGCGCAGCTGGCCCCTCAATACCAGTTTCGATACCGAGGGTAAAAAACTGTACGCCTCGATCTTCACGCGCCTCTTTTCGTTCGATCCCAACAGCAAGCAATGGTCGCAGCTGGCCCCCGACGCGAGCGGCACCTCGATCTTCTGGTCGAACAAGTCGCGGCAGCTGGTAGGCTTGCAAGGCACCGGGAACCTCCAGGCGCCCACGAACGTGTCGGTGTTCAACCAGAACGGCAGCATCGCCCAGGTACTGGCCGGCAATACCCGTTTTACCGGCGTCGGCTCGGGCGAAGCGACGTACCTCGATCCGGGCACTGGCACGCTGGTCGGATTCCAGCAGATCGACGCCTACGCGAGCACGGTGTACGGCTGCTCGGCTTCGTACGGCCAAGGAAACTGCTCCGCCACGTACCCGCGGGTGGTGGAATGGTACGACGGCCAGTATAACCGGTTCGACGCGACGACCGGCGCCTGGCCGGAAGCCCGCTTGGGCGCATCGGTCGCCTACAATCCCGACAAAAGCGAGATCCTGGTGTTCGGCGGCTTCACCGCATCGCCGGTATACGATTCGGCCAAAAGCCGGGTCGGGGTCAACCCGATCCTCAACGGGTCGTTCCTAACGAACGACGGCCAGGTCTTTTCGCACTACACCTACACGCCGGCCAGCCTGCTCTGGGCGTTCAATACGCAGACGCGTAGCTGGACCCAACGGATCGGCGCAAACCAGCCGCCGGGCCGGGCGTTCTCGAACCTAACCTACGACCCGGTCAACAAGAAGTTCTACATGTTCGGCGGCCTGACCAATCTCTTGAGTAACGTCACCCCGGGCGACCCGACGATCGGCGTGACGACCCAGGCGTCACAGACCTACGCGGCGAGCAACGACCTGTGGTCGTACGACCCGGCGACTAATGCCTGGCAGCTTGTCCAGCTCGCCAACGCGCCCGACGCCCGGTATGCCCACGGTATCGGCTATGATGCGCCCGACCGCAAGCTGATCGTGTACTCCGGCCACGCTGGCGGCACGGTCACCACCTCGTCGACGCAGAAGCTCCAGGATACCTGGATGGCAAGCACCGGCGGCTACGCGAGCACCGGCACCTGCCAGTTCGACGTCGGCAGCCCGCAGGTCCAACAGCTGTACCGGTTCCAGTCGGTCAAGACGAAAGACCTGCCTGCAGGCACGTCGGTGACCGTCCGGTTCGCGGGTTCGGTCGACGGGGTGGCCTTCGGCGCACCGTCCCAGCCGTTCACGTACAACGCAAGCGCCAGCGCCCCGGATTCCATCGACTTGACCCAGATCCTGCCCGACGGGACACGCTTTGTCCGCGTCCTGTGCACGCTCACCTCGAACGGTTCAGCCACGCCGACGTTCGAAGGGTTCAGCGTCGACTACGAAGCGATCGGCACGAGCGCACCGACCTTTGCGATTGCGCCCGCCGCCGGTCAGGCGCCGCTCACCGTTACCGCTACCCGGACCGACAGCTTGGGTACGGTCTGCACGGTAAACTTCGGCGACGGCACGGCCGACGTGTCATTGTCAACCGCCCAGAGCCTGAGCCACGCGTACGGCACCCCTGGGACCTACACGGCCACCATGACCTGCAACGGCCAGACCTCGACCCAGACGATTACGGTCACGTCCCAGCCGACGGCAACGACCACACTCACCACGTCGAAACCGACGTTTACCGTGGGCGAACCGGTCGCGTTCACGCTCCAGAACCTGGGACCAGCCACGGTCACCATGGACGACGCCAAGCCCTACGTGATCCGGACACCGATCACGAGCGGCGCCGATAGCCAGACGATCTTCGATCCGCCCGCCCAAGGCTCGTTCGACTCGCTGGCCACGAACCAGAGCCGTGCCTGGAATTGGGACCAAAAGACCGCCGCTGGTGCAGCGGTTAGCCCTGGCACGTACGTGGTAACAGTGAGCTACACGGTCACCGGCACATCGGCCCCGGTCACGAAGAACGCTACGTTCACCGTCGTAGCGGCAACGGCGACAGCCGGCTCGACGGCCGACCCGGTCGCGTTCACGGTAGCGCCGGGCGAAGGCCAGGCGCCGCTCACCGTCACGGCGTCGCACACGGGCACCCTCACCGACCTCATCTGGGACTTCGGCGACGGCACGGTCCAGTCGGTCGACCACGGCCCGTCGCAGGTGACCCACATCTACCCGAACGCCGGCACGTACACGGTCTCGCTCCGGAGCGGCACCCAAGCCGCCACGCAGACCGTACTTGTCTCGTCGGGTATGAGCAGCAACCCGAATCCGTCGCCGATCCTGGTCAATGGCTCGATCGCCGGTACCGACACGCCGAGCAGCGGCGTCACCGAGCAGCCGCGGACGCTGGTCTCGACCGGCGAAAACCCGCTTGTCCTCGGCCTCATCGCCGCGTGGATCCTGGCGGCCGCAACGATCCTGACATACCGCCCGAAACGTACCGGGCACGCAAAGTAGGCGCCTGTGGCGGCGATCGATCCAAGCTGGACGAATCCGGCCCCGGCTGCGCCCGTACCGGCTCCCAGCGCTCCACCGCTGCCGCCGCTGCTTCCACCCCAACAGCAGCCGGTTCGACGCACCCGTCCGGCGTTCGGCGCGCTCAAGAACGCCGCGGTGTTCCTGGGCGCCGCAGGGGCGGTCTACCTGGTGATCGTCGGCCCGTCGCTGTTCGTCAAACTGTCGTACATCCTGACCCACTTGCGCAGCCGCTCGCAGCCGCAAGTAGTAATCGACACGGCGAGTGACGCGGGTTCGCTGTCAGGCGCAGCTATCGAGGCAGCCCTGACCGATCTGCCGGCGCCGCCCCAGGTTGACAGCACAGCCGACCAACCAACGGATACGAACGCGGCGAAACGCACGACCGCCAAGCTCGCGAGCACCTCGCTCGGACTTGCCGACAACCTGTTGGTCATTCCGAAGTTGAACATCCGCGTCCCGATCGTCTGGAACTCGAGCGCCGACGAAGCGACGATGCTCGCGAACTTGCAAAAAGGCGTCGCACACTACGGGTTCACGTCGCTGCCGAACGACAAGAACGGCAACGTGTTCGTCACCGGCCACTCGAGCTACTACTGGTGGGACAAGGGCAAGTACAAGACCGTGTTCGCGACGATCAGCGAACTGGTACCTGGCGACCAGCTGTTCGTCCAATATCAAAACCGGGTATATCTCTACGAAATGACCGACAAGAAAACCGTGAGTCCCAGCGATGTCTCGGTCACCGATCCGACACCGACGCCGACGCTGTCGCTCATGACCTGTGTACCGGTCGGCACTGCGCTCAACCGCTTGGTGGTCCGCTCGAAACTGGTCCGCAGCTACTCGGCCGAAATCCAGGAATCCACGGCGGGGCTCTGACGCCTGGACCTAGTTCGATCCCGTAAAGGCCGAGGTATCGAGATCGACAGTCGCCACGCCCTGGCCGAGCACGACCGACCGGACGCCCAGTGAGGCGGCCGATACCGCATCCGGCGGCGTGATCCCGGTCGCGGTTTTGACGATAAATTTGGCGAGTTCGAGCGGCACGCGGACGTAGCCAATATGGATGTCGGACAGGCGGAACTCGCCCGGCACACTACTAGGCACCAGCCGGACGCGCATGACCGTGGTCGACGCGCCCTGGTCGATCGACAGCAGGCCGTACAGCTCGACGAACTGCGGTTCGATCGCGACCTGCGCCTGCTTCACCGGTACCTGGCCGTTAGTGCGGGGCTCTTGCACGAGCTGGGTGAGCTCACCCTCGGTCACCGACACCTGGGCGCCGCCGCTCTCCGCCGCCTTGCCTTTCAGGAGCGCCAGGGGATCGGTCACACCGACAGGCGTCACCGGCCGGATCGGCCGGGGCGCCTGGGCGTAGAGCACCGACGACAGCACCGGGATCTTGACGAGCCCGGTCTCGGCAACGACGCCAAGGATACCGACGACCACGAGCATGCCGGCGAACAGGAACAGGCAGCCGAGATTCCGGCAGCTCATGCAGCCCGGCTTTCTGCGTTCCGAACCGTCGAGGTCGGCGAACAGGTCGTCTTTCGCCGACGGCTTGGTCAGCGGCGTATGTCCGGTTGCGCGGCGCGTGATTGCCATGATTACCCCCGTCGCAGCCAGAGAATGGCCACGAACCCTATGACTGCCAGTGTAGCGAAGAGCAGGTAAAAGCTCCACAGCGTACAGCACGAACCCTTACCGCGCGCACGCGGGCGGTCCAGTTCAGCGTAGAACGGCTCTGTCCGGTCAATCTTCATCGGCCTGCCCGGCAAGGGCTTGCGTGGCCGCCGGACCGGCACGGAACCGGGCGGCGACGATGCCAGTGAGCTCATTGAGTTCAGGTACGCGGAAGGCGCGGAGCACCAACCAGTAGGCGCCGGCCCCGGCCGCGACGGCAGTAGTCGTCTGGACCAGTACGCCCCAGAACCGGTCCATATCGACGACAGCCCCGATGCCGGCCTTGGCAAGCTGCACGGCAAGGCAGAGCGCGAGCGCGGCGACCACGATCTGACCGAACAGCCGTTCCGCACCAGCCTCGTACCGCGTAAGTTCAGGCAAGGCATGTCGGATCTTCCAGTAGAGGAGCGCCATGTTCACGTAACTGCCGATCGTGAAGGCGAGCGCCAGGCCGGCGACGCCCATACCCGCCCCGGCTGCCGGCGCTAGCAGGTACGCGGCCGCAATCGACACCGCGTAGCCGATCACGTTGAACAGCGTGGGCGTCTTGGTGTCGTGGAGCGCGTAGAAGGTCCGCGACAGGTGGACGACGATACTCTGGGCGACGAGCGAGAGCGCGAAGTAGCCGAGCGCCGTGGCGGTAGCGACGGTCGCGTCCCAGCCGAAGTGGCCGGTGCCGAGCAAGAGCCGCACGAGCTGGCTGCGTATAAGGATAAGACCGATTCCCGAAGGCACCATGATCACGGCCAGGTAGCGAAGTCCTCGCCATACGAGCGCCGCCAGCTGGGTGCGCCGGCGGCCGGCGGCCGCCTCGGCGATGGTGGGAAAGAGCGCGGTCGTGAACGATAGCGCGAACACGGCCGTGGGCATCGTCTGGATGTTGTCGGCGAGGCTGTAGACCGCCACCGAGCCGGCGCCGAGCGACGATCCGATCGCGGTGAAGGTCAGGAGCATGGTCTGCATGGCGCCCAATGCGATCGAGCGCGGCCACATCATGGCCAAGATCCGGCCGAGCGCCGGGTGACGCAGATTGAACTCGGGTACCAGTTTGACGCCCAGGTGCCGGAGCGTCAGGAACTGGGTGAGCATGTGCAGGAACGCGCCCGCGACGACACCCCAGACCACGGCGTAGACGCCGTACCGGTCAGCGAACCCGACGGTGGCGACGATGATCGACAGCGTGTAGATGAGCGGCGCCAGCGCGTAGATCGTGAACCGCTTCATGGCGTTCAAGACGCCCGAAAACAGGTATGAGAGGCCGAAGAACACCGGCTGGATGAGCATGATCCGTGCGAGCATGACGGTGGTCGCTTGCTTGTCCGGTGAAAAGTCGGGAACAACCCGAGGGATGAGCGTCGGCATCACGAGCGCGAGTATCAGGCAGAGCACGACCAACACCGCGAGCGACAGCGTGATCATGACCGAGGCAACCTCCCAGGCCGCCCGTTCGCTCTTGGCGCGGTACTGGACGAACACCGGGATGAAGGCGGCGCTCACAGTGCCCAAGATCAGGAAGTTGAACAGGAAATCCGGCACGCGGAACGCAGCGAAGTACGTATCGAGCGCATCGGTCGCGATTTTCTGGGCCAGGAACCGGTCGCGGACAAGGCCCAGGATATTGGACAGAAGCGAGGTGCCCACCAGGATCACCGTCGCGCCGGTGAGCGAATTTTCACGCGAAGCGAGCCGTTTGAGCCGCTCGATCATACGTGAGCCGCCTCAAGCCGCCGCAGACTCTCGGCCCTGCCGAGCACCCACAGGCACTCGGCCGGCGACGGGCTGCGTTCCTGACCGGTCAGCGCAACGCGCACCGGCCAGAAGACATCCCCGTTCGCGAGCCTATGGTCGGCGACGACCTGGTCGAGTAATTCGGCCAGGAGCGATTCTTCCTGCCACGTATTGTTGTCAGCCGCTCGCAACCGTTCGAGCGCCGCCGCCAGACCGCGCGCGGTCGCCTCGGGCGTGGACTTTTTAAACACGAGCAGCGACGGGTCGAGGGCAGGGAGCTCGAGGAAGTAGCCTACCTGCTCGGCGAACCCGGACAGCTTACCCAGACGCCCCTGCGCTACCGCTGCCAGCCGCCCGAGCAGCGCGTCGTCGATGCCGTCCGGCGCGAACGGGCGGACGACGGCAATGAGCTCCTCGGTCGGCAGCGCCTGGACGTAGTGGCGCTGGAACGCGTCGAGCTTCACGGGATCGACCGCCGCACCTGCCTTATGGACGCGTTCGAGCGAGAACCGCTCGACCAGACCCGCACGATCGAACAGCTCGTCGTTGCCGCCCGGATTCCAGCCGAGCAGCGCCAGGTAATTGACGAGCGCAGCCGGCAAATACCCCTCGTCGCGATAGGTACGGATCCATACTGCCGCGCCGTGCAAACGCTTGCTCAACTTCTTGCGGTCGTCGGCCAGGAGCAAGGGCAGATGAGCGAACTGCGGGGGCTCCCACGCCATCGCTTGGAAGACAAGCAGATGCTTGGGCGTGCTCGGCAGCCATTCTTCCGAGCGGAGTACATGCGTGATCGCCATATCGTGGTCGTCGACCATCGCCGCCAAGTGGTAGGTGGCCATGCCATCGGACTTGAGCAGTACGGCATCGTCGACGGAGGCAAGGTCGAACGAGACCTCGCCGCGGACCAGGTCGCTGACCGTGACCGATCCCTTGAGCGGCACCTTGAGGCGGACGACGAACGGCTCACCGGCATCGATCCGCGGCTTGGCGTCCGCAGGATCGGCGTCGCGCGCGCTGCCGCGGTAGGCCGTCCGGCCAGACCGGTACTCGTCGTCAGTCCTCGCACCGCCGTCGGCACTGCCGCCGAACTCGTAGTAGGCCGCACCGCGCGCGACGAGCTCATGCGCGACCTCACGGTGCCGCTCCGCGCGCTCGGACTGGATGTACGGCGCATACGGCCCGCCCTGCTCCGGACCCTCGTCGACGTTGATGCCGAGCCAGGCCAGATCGTCCATAAAGCGGTCCATGCTGCCTTCGACATAGCGCTTTTGGTCGGTATCCTCGATCCGCAACACCATCGTGCCGCCCGTTTGCTTCGCGAGCAGGTAGTTATAGAGCGCGGTCCGTGCGCCGCCCAGATGCAGTTCCCCGGTCGGCGACGGTGCGAAACGGACGCGGACAGGGTTCGGTGCAGGTTCCATATGCGGATATGGTGTCACACCCAGCAGGGTCTGAAAAGAGAAAGAGCCCCGAAGGGCCCTGAAAGGATTGGTTATGCTCGCACGAGATTGAGCGACGGGATCACCGATTCGAATTGCCGGAGTGCGTCCTCGATTGTCGTATAGACGAGATCGCGGTGAAGCGCACGTGTGCCCCGCAAAAGCCGGGACACGCCTCCCGATCGCAGCATGATGATAGGAATACGCTTCTCGTCAGCCCATCCGACTTCCATGCCACCGCCCCACGACGGCTCGTCCGCGACCACGATCAAGACGGATGTCCGTTCCATGATCTGCGCTCGCTCGAACGCGTACACTTCCTCGGGTGTCGCAACCACGTTCTGTTTCGGATCGTAGTAGTGATGTGGTACGAAGGCTGAAACACCCATTACGCGCTCCCAAGCTAAGGCGAGCTGCTCATAGAATCGCTTCAGGTCATCAGTCTTCTGATCGCGTCGATCTTCCAAGGCCGCTTGCATACTCATTTCATGGCGGGCATTAAGCACCTCGAGTGTCTCCTGAATTGTCAGACGAATATCCGTGAGCGCCCCGCCGATGTACGCCGTTTTCAGCTTTCCATTGCTCTCCAAGGATTAATGTCCCCTTTCGCTAGCTGGAACAGTTGTATCAGGTGACTTGGTTGGCAACCATGGTTCGGATTGGGGAGAAGCTCGTGCGGTGATGCGCAGAGGGACCGATACTGCGTAACTGTTCTTGGTGCGATGGTGACGGATAGCCCTTGTTCCGATCGAACCGGAACGGTCGGACGGATCGCTCGTTCCTGTGCAGCGTCCGCATCATGCGGTCGCGTTCGACTTTGGCGACGACGCTCGCGGCCGCGACGCAGCGGATGAGCTGATCGCCCTTCACGACAGCGGCTTGTTCAATCGCGAGTCCCTTGAACGGGTACTTGCCGTCGACGAGCGCGACGGTCGGCCGTACTGCCAGTCGCGCAATCGCCCGCTCGGCCGCCAGCGCCAAGCTTGCCGCTAACCCGATCTCGTCCAATTCGGGCAGATCGACGATGCCGATTGCCCAACTGACCGCGACCCGCTTAATCCGCCGTGACAGCTGCTCACGGGCCAAGCGGCCGAGGAGTTTCGAGTCGCGCAACTGCAAGATCCTACGGTCGTGAGGCAGGATGACGGCGCCCACTACCAGGGGTCCGGCCCAGGCACCACGCCCGACCTCGTCGATCCCGACGATGTGCGTATGTCCGGCCGTACGTAATCCCCGTTCGTGAGCTTCGTCCGGTATGGGCCGGAACCTCTTCATTGCAGTCCGATCGCGTTCGGGATATGGATGATCTCGTCGCCGTCCACGTTCACGACATCGATGCGCAGCTGTGCATTCGGATAGTCCTGCGATAGCCGGGCAGCCAACTGGCGCAACTTCCGCTGCTTTTCATAGCCGACCCGCTCGATCGCGTAGCCGAACTTGCCGGTCTTGCCGGCTTTCACCTCGACGATCACCAACACCTCGCCGTCGCTCGCCAGGATATCGATCTCGCCCAAGCGATACCGCTTATTCCGTTCAAGAACGGTATAGCCCGAACGCGAAAGGTACTCGGCGGCCCGGTCTTCACCGGTGTCGCCGAGTACCTTAGTGTCGTGCACGGCCGCCTTAGCGCGGCAGGCTGAAGTTGATGCTGACGTTTCCAGGGCGCACCGTGACCGGGTTCTTATTGCCCGAGACGTCGTTCTTGCCGACATTGACCTTGATATCCGGGTTATTGCGTTCGGAGTGGCGGTTGCTCACGTCGGTGTCGACCGAACGACGGACGTCGACGTCGGTGCCATTGTTCGAGCCGTCGAGCGTATTGGTGCTCGAGGTGTCGACCGACACGGCATGGTCACCGAACGTATCCGGCTCGACCGCCGTACCGTCGACCGTAACGCGGACCGTCTCTTGGGTGTCGCCGCTACCCTGGGAAACGGCACCCGGAGATACTGCGGCCGCGTCAGGATCAGCGACGACGGACGCGAGCGGCTCGTCGACCGCCAGGGCGGGTGCGAGCTCAAGCGTCGCAGCCTGGTCGTCGCTGTCGGCCTGCACGCCGGCTGCGTTGAACGCCGAACGGTTGGCTGCCGCTGCCACTCCGCCGCCAAGGACGACGAGCGCAGTGAGCGCGAGTACGAGTTGCTGCGAGTGCGATACCGGTCGTGGCATGACTGCCTCCCTTCCAACTACAGGCCGACTGTACACGTCTCACCGTAAAAAGCAACAGCGCCCGACATCGGGCGCTGCGTGCAGAGGGATTGGGAGATTTACGCGTTCTCGGCCGCTTCTTCGTGCTTGGCCTTGGCGGCTTCGACTTTCGCGTCGGCATCCGCGTCGGCTTTGGCTTCCGCATCGTCGCGGGCCTGGGCTTCGGCTTCCTGGGATGCCTTGATCGCCTCGGCTTCCGCTTCGGCGTCAGCCTCTTCCCAGACCGCGAATTCCTTGAGCTCACCCTTCGACTTACGGGCGATCTGGCGCGGCGTCAGGTCGCGCAGGTAGTACGGCCGCGACTGGCGGATATCGAGCCGGCGCAACTTTTCGATCTTGGTGATCGACGGCAGATGCAGGGGAAACACGCGCTCGATGCCGATCCCGCCGCTCACGCGCCGGACGGTGAAGGTGCCGCCCGTACCGCGGCCGCCGCGGACCACGAGCACGACGCCTTCGAAGACCTGGATGCGTTCTTTGTTACCTTCCTTTACCTTCTGGTGGACGCGGACGATGTCGCCGGCCCGAAGGGTCGGGACGTTCTTCTTGAGCGACGCAGCCGAGGCGGCGGCGAGCAGCGCGGCGTTCATCGGGCCGCCTTCCGAGTAACCGGAACCGGCTGGCCGGCTGGCGTCACGTGGACGAACTGGACGGAACGGAGCGCGTTCGTGAACCGGCGGTGCTTTTTACGTTGGAACGACACGGTGCCGGGCACCATGGCGAAGAGCGTGTCGTCGGCTCCGCGGCCGACGTTCGTGCCCGCGTGGAACTTGGTACCGCGCTGGCGGATGATCACCTCACCCTGGGCAACGATCTGGCCGCCGTAGCGTTTGACGCCCAGCCGCTTGGACTGCGAATCGCGGCCTAATCGGGTTGAACCTGCAGCTTTCTTATGCGCCATACAACCTCTTGTGGCCTACTCCGCTCGGAGCAGGACGATATCTCGTGCGATCCACTGGTCGGATCGGGTAACCGGTATTGAATCGAGGAGATGGTAGCCGAAGCGGGGTAGCCTGTCAACGAACCTGGCGAAGAGCGACTGGCCGTCCACGAGCGGAAACACGGCCGCTAACCGCCCGCCGGGAACCAGCAAGGCCTTGGCCGAACGGAGCAACGCCTCGTACTGCGGCAACAGCCGGTCGAACAGCGCGTCGCGCTCAGGCGGCGTCAACGCCCTGGTAGCCGGCGGACCGAGGAACGGCTCAGTCGCGATCGCCGCGATACTCTGCGGCGACAGGAGACCGGCAAGCTTGTCGATGGGCGCGGTGAGGATCGAATCGGGATCAGGAGCAGTCATGCCGTAGGTACCGGCCGCCCAAACTAGGTTCCGCCGGGTCGCGTCTACGGCGGCGGGGTCGATATCCGAACCAAGGATAGGATTGCCGAGCAGCCTGCCTTCCAAGAGGATCCTGCCGGTACCGCAGAACGGATCGAGCAGGACCGCGCCGGGCGCGAGCGGCTGTTCCCCTAGGGCGATATTGGCCATCATCCGCGCCAGCTTGGTGGGTAACACGCCGCGCTTCATGTCGACGGCGGGCAGCTGGCGGTCGCGTCGGGTGTAATCGTCGATATCTTGCACGTCCGTGATCCGTACCAGCGAATACGCACCGGCAGCGCCGAGCACCAGCCATTCGGAGCCGCCAGCATCCCGGATCCCTTTGGATTGCGCGGCCGACAGGAACGGTCCGTCCGCCGGCACCGCATAGCGTTTGACCGCGTCATGGGCCGACTTGAGCGCGGCCGCCAACGGCCCGGCGGCAATACCGCTGGCGACACTGGAAATACCGACCACCGGCTGGTCGACAAGGGCTGCAAGCGCGTCGCCGACCGACGCACGATCAGGAAGGGAATCCGCCTCCACCCGTCCCGCCTTGACCGCGCCGCCCAGCTGCCGGAACCACCCGGTATCAGGAGCAGGGTCGGCTTTGACGAGGGCGACGCCGCTTGTTACGGTAAGGTCACGAATATGGCAGCCGAGCCGGCCCAAGACCGCTCGCAGCTCATACGTTGAGAGCTGTTCGGAACGGCCCAAGACGACGGCCAGGAGAGGGGAATCATGAGTTTCGTTCATCTGCATACCCATAGCCACTACTCGCTCCTCGACGGCCTGTCGAAGATCGACGGCCTGGTCGCGCGCGCCAAGGAGTTCGGGATGCCGGCGATGGCGCTCACCGACCACGGCGTCATGTACGGAGCGATCGAATTCTATCAGAAGGCGAAGGCGGCCGAAATCAAGCCGATTATCGGCGTGGAAGGCTACGTCGCCCGCCGGACGCTCCACGACCGCGAGGCGCGGTTCGACGCCAAGCCCTACCACCTGACCATGCTGGCCCGGAACCTTGCCGGCTATAAGAACCTGGTCAAGATGGTATCGGTCTCGCACCTCGAGGGCTTCTACTACCGGCCACGCGTCGACAAAGACCTCATGAAGCACCATGCCGAGGGCGTCACGATCCTGACCGGCTGCTTGAACAGCGAACTGTCGCGCGACATCCTGGACAACCGACTCGACGACGCCAAGGCGCTCATCAAGTATTACCTGGACACCTTCGGCCGCGAGTTCGTATACCTGGAAGTCCAGCATCACCCGGCGCTCAAGGACCAAGGCATCGTCAACCAGGCGCTTGAGCAGTTCAGTAAGGAATTCAACGTACCGCTCATCGCGACCGGCGACAGCCACTATTTGAGCCACGACGACCAGGAAGCGCACGAAGTCCTGTTGGCCGTGGCGACCGGTAAGGACGTCGACGACGCCGACCGCATGACGCTCAAGGATGTCGACCTGTCATTGTCGACGCCCGACGAAATGCTGACCCGCTTCGCCGGGTACGAAGGCGCGGTCGAGAACACGCTCCGTGTCGCCGAGTCGGTCGACCTGGAATTCGAGCTCGGCAAGAACATCCTGCCGAAGTTTCCGCTGCCTACCGGCAAGGCCGACGCCCAGACGCACTTCGAGGAGTTGTCGTGGGCCGGGTACCGGAACCGCTACGGCGAGGGTACGCCTGAGGCCGACGAACGATTAAAGTTCGAGCTCGACGTCATCAAGAACATGGGCTTCGCCGACTACTTCCTGATCGTGTCCGACTTCGTGCAGTGGTCGAAGAACAACGGCGTCGTCGTGGGGCCGGGCCGCGGTTCGGCCGCCGGCTCGATCGTGGCCTACTGCCTCGGTATCACCGACCTCGACCCCTTGAAATACGACCTGCTTTTCGAGCGGTTCCTGAACCCCGACCGCATCTCGATGCCGGATATCGACATCGACTTCGCTGACAACCGCCGCGACGAAGTACTACGCTACGTCCAGGAAAAGTACGGCGAGGAACGGGTCGGCCAGATCATCACGTTCGGTACGATGGCCGCCCGCGGCTCGATCCGCGACGTCGCCCGTTCGCTCGGGATGAGTTTTGCCGACGGTGACCGCATCGCCAAACTGATCCCGCCCAAACCCGGCACTACGCTCAAGGAATCGCTCGAGGTCGCCGAACTCAAACAGATCTACGATACCGAGCCCGAGATGAAGCGCCTCATCGACATGGCCATGAAGCTCGAGGGCGTCGCCCGCCACGCCTCGACCCATGCCTGCGGCGTGATCGTGGCCGACCAGGCGCTAACCGAATACCTGCCGCTCACGGTCAACCAAAAAGGCCCGATGACCGCGCTCACCCAGTTCGGCATGAAGGACTGCGAGACGATCGGCCTCCTCAAAATGGACTTCCTGGGCCTGTCGAACTTGACCGTCATCAAGAACGCGCTCCGCATTATCAAGAAACGCCACGACGTCGATATCGATATCAGCGCCCTGCCGCTCGACGACAAAGCGGCCTACGCGCTCCTGTCGCGCGCCGAAACGACCGGGGTGTTCCAGTTGGAATCCGACGGCATGAAACGGTATCTCAAGGAACTCAAACCGTCCGAGTTCGAGGACATCATCGCCATGTGCGCGCTCTACCGCCCGGGCCCGATGGAATTCATCCCCGACTTCATCGCGCGCAAGCACGGCCGGAAGGCGATCAACTACATCCATCCGAGCGCCGAAAGCGTCTTGAAACCTACCTACGGGATCATGGTCTACCAGGAACAGATGATGCAGCTGTCCCGCATCCTGGCCGGCTTCACCCGCGGCGAGGCCGACACGCTCCGCAAGGGCGTCGCCAAGAAGGTCAAGAAGATCCTGGACAAAATCGAGCCGCAGTTCGTCGAGGGGTGCGCCAAGGTCGGCTCGATCACCGAGCACCAGGCCCGCGAGGTCTGGCAGGAATGGCTCGCCTGGGCCAAGTACGGGTTCAACAAGAGCCACGCCGCCTGCTACGCACTGGTCGCGTACCAAACCGCGTACTTGAAAGCCCACTACCCGGCCGAATTCATGGCCGCACTCATGACGTCGGACATCCATAACCTCGACCGTATCTCGATCGAGATCTCCGAGGCCGAAAAGATGGGCCTGACCGTGCTCCCGCCGTCGGTCAAAGAATCCTACAGCGAGTTCGGCGTCGCCGGCGACGGCAAGCAAATCCGGTTCGGCCTGGCCGCCATCAAAAACATCGGCGAGGCCGTGGCCGAAAAGATCGTCGACGAACGGAAGAACGGCCCGTACACGAGCTTGGAAGACTTCTGCACCCGCCTGGGCGGCAGCGTCATCAACCGCAAGGTCTTGGAAAGCCTGGCGATGTGCGGCGCGCTCGACGAACTGGCCGAGCGCCAGCAGCTGCTCGACAACGCCGATCTAATCCTGAAGTTCATCCAGGGCTACGACAAAGCCAAGAACAGCCAGCAAGCGAGCCTGTTCGGCGGCATGGAACAGGCCGCGCCGCAGCACCACCTGCAACTGGTTGCGGGCGCGCCGGCTAGCAAGCAGCAGCGGCTCGCCTGGGAGAAAGAGCTGCTGTCGGTGTACGTGAGCGAACATCCGCTCGGCGACTACAAAGACAAGCTCGCCAACCTCGACCCGATCCGTGCGCTCGACCAAGCCAAGCCCGAGGCGAAAGTGGCGATCGGCGGCATCATTACGCAATTGAAAACCATCACGACCAAGAACGGCGAGGCAATGGCATTCGGGAAGCTCGAAGACATGACCGGCGCCATCGAGGTCGTGGTGTTTCCGAAAACGCTCAAGGAAAACCCGGCGCTCTGGGTGCCCGACGCCGTACTCATCGTCAAAGGCAAGGTCAACGACCGCGACAACGAACGCAAGATCATCGTCGACCACGCCGCATCCCTCGCCGACACCACCGTGCGGTCGCGGTCGACCCAGCTCAAAGAAGCGCCGAAACCGGTGGCGGCAGCGCCCGTCAACACCGACGGCGTAAAGATGCTTCACCTCTTGATCGACAGCACGGTCGACCGCGCGATCTTGCATGCGGTCAAAGACGAGCTGTCGAAGTCGGCAGGTGACATTCCCGTCACCTGCATCCTGCAGGGGCCGGAACCCAAGTCCCTGGCCACCAACCTCAAAATCTCACTGACGAATAATCTGGTGTTCGATCTCAACCAGCGGCTGGGCCAGGAGCGCGTCCTGCTCGTCCGCTAGCGCAAGGATCATCTCGTCATCAAGCGGAAGGATATTGTCGAGCGGCAGCGCCGACACAGGCCACCACCGAACATCGGCGACCTTGCCGCCTTGCACCTTCCGTTCGCCACCGACCAGGGCCGCGCGGAATGCGAGCAAAATCGTGTGCGTATCCTTGGCGTCGGCCTCCCAAATCATGGCCTTGACCGACGACCGGCGCGGGTCGATCCGCACCTGGTAGCCGGTTTCTTCGAGCACCTCGCGCGCTGCGGTGTCGTGGGGCAGCTCCCCGAACTCCACCTTGCCGGCCGGTAGTTCCCAGCGCCCGTGCGCACCGGGCAGGTCTGGCTGGTTGCGCCGCGTCAGCAGCACGTTGCCCTGGCCGTCGAACACGACTGCGCCCGCGACCACGATCTGTTGCTGCGCTTTTTCTTGCATATCGGAACCATCTCACATGCCCGCCGCTCTGTCCGCCCCGGTTTTCCACTTGTCTCGAGGCCGCGCTGTGGGACAGTAGCAATAGACGAAATAGGAGGTAGAGAACACTTGTTAACAGTACGGCTCTGTACGACCAACAGCGGCAAGAAGCAGTCGTTGGTCAACCGACTCCAAGAACTTGGCGTGGCGGTCGTGACCGAACATGTCGAGCTCATAGAATCACGCTCGATGGAACCAGCTATCATCGCACAGGAAAAAGCCCTGGAAGCGTTCGCACGCTTCAGACAGCCGGTAATCGCCATCGATGCGGGCTTCTTCATTCCAGCACTCAACGGTTTTCCGAAAACGCAGGTCAACTTCGTCCTCGACACGATTGGTATCGAGGGCATCCTTGACCTGATGGCCCACAAACGGGATCGACGATGCGAGTTCCGGCATGCGCTGGCGTATGCCGACCAATACCTCACCGAGCCAAAGCTCTTTGAGCGGACGATCCACGGCATGGTTGCCGAAGAGGCCAGCTTGCGGGCCAATCCCCGAACTTGGTCATCGCTCGACCGGATCTTTGTTCCGGTCGGGTGCAGCAATGTCGAGGCTGAACTCTGCGACCAGGAACGGGCCGAAAGCTCGGCCCGGCACGGACGGTGGTACGGGCAGTTCGCTGCCTGGTTGCGTACCCACGTCGACAGCCACGAACCCGCTGAGCGGACCGCATAACACTACGACAGCCAGGCCCTTCGGGGCCTTTTTCTTTGGTAGGCTTCGAAGATGAGACTGAGCAAACAACGTATCGCCGAGATCCAGCGCACCGTGCTCGACTGGTACGAAGCGAACCGGCGAGACTTGCCGTGGCGGCAGACGCACGACCCGTACAAGATTTTGGTGAGCGAGATCATGCTCCAGCAGACGCAGGTGCCGCGCGTGATCCCGAAATACCTGGCGTTTTTCGAGCGGTTTCCGACCATGCGGTCGCTGGCGGACGCGAGCCCGGCCGACGTGATCCGCGAGTGGAAAGGTCTAGGATACAACCGCCGCGCGCTCAACCTGCAGCGGGCGATTCGAATGGTCGTCACCGATCTAAACGGTCAATTTCCCAGCACGGTCGACGGGCTTCGCGCGCTCCCCGGCGTGGGCCGCTACACTGCCGGCGCGGTCATGAACTTCGCGTTCGGCATCGATACGCCGGCCGTCGACACGAACGTCCGCCTGTTTCTCGACGTCATGCTGCCGACGAAGAACCCACGGAACGAAAACGCGTACTACGAGCTGGCTTCGGCCGTGATGCCGAGAGGTATGCCGCACGTCTGGTTGCACGCGATGATGGATTACGCCTCGGCCGAGCTGCGCTCGAAACGTCCAAGACCGAGCAAGAAGAAGGAAACCGAACGGTTCGTCGGCTCGAACCGCTATCTGCGCGGCCGGATCCTCGACGCGCTCCGTGTTGCGCCCACAACGAACGACGACCTCTTCGACCGGATCGCGAGCAAGATCGACGTACCGCGCGAACGGTTCTACGGTTTACTGCACGCGCTGGAGCAGGAAGGCTTCACGACCTCGGCAGGAGACACCGTCCGGCTTACGGCGTAACGGTATTCTCTTTCCGGAACTGCTTGGCGGCCGTAAGCACTGCTTGTTGGACGACCTGCGGATCGGTCATCATCGTCATCGTCACCTCGGTGTACGACGCCGTCTGCACGATCACCGAACCGAAGTTGAGCGCGAGCCCTATCGGGCCGCTGACTTCGTATGTCACGTCCTGGACGATCTCCATCGGGATTTCGGCGACGGCGCGGCGCAACGGGTGCGGCTGGTTGATATCAATGAGCCGCTCACTCGTGAGCACGTACGTGTTCTGATGCCAAACGTACCACGCATAACCGAGCAAGCTCGGCACGATCACGAGCCACAGCCCGATCGCGACCGAGGTCGGCAGGCTCGCACCGAACGCGACGAACACCGCGAACACGATGAGCGTCAGCGCGAGTGAGGCCGCCCACGGCTTGATCATCGTCCACGGGTTCCGGCGCCACACAGCGCGGATCGTTTCACCGTCGCGCAAGCCGGAAAAGTAGTCGGCGTTCACGTCGTACGTCATTGCGGGGTGCTCTGGATCGCCGGCACGAAGTAGAGCAGGATCATCGACGCGATCGTGCAGACCACGAACACGATCACGGCCCAGCGCCCGAACTTCGTCCGTTTCATGCCGTCCTCCGCTTGCCGGCCGCGACCAAACCGGCCGCAAGGCAGACGGCGGCGACGGCGAGCGCGAGCAACGCGGCGGTTTTTCCTTGCGTCCCGTTCATGAGCGCGATCATACCGGACCCGGCGGCGACGGCGTAGAGGACAAGCACGGTCGCCCGAGGAGAAAAACCGGCCCGCAGGAACCGGTGGTGCAGGTGAAGCGTGTCAGCCTTCATCGGCGACTGGCCGTTCAGCAACCGACGCATAAAGACCCAGCCGATATCCAGGATCGGCAACGCCAGCACGAGCGCGGCGGTCGCCAATTTTGCGCCCGAGATGATCGCGAAGACGCCCACCATGTAACCCAGGAACATCGAACCGGTGTCGCCCAAAAAAATCTTGGCGGGATTCCAGTTGTACGGCAGGAAACCGAGGATCGCGCCAGTAAGGATTGCGGCTAACAGCGCGGTGGCCGGCTGGTCGACGACCGGCTGGAGCGACAGGAACACCAGCGCCGCGGCCGCGATCGCCGACAGGCCGGCGGCCAGGCCGTCGAGGCCGTCGATGAGATTCGTCGCGTTGATCATGAGCAGCAGCCAGGCCGGTACCAATACAATGGACAAACCGCCGAGCACGAACGGATCGCCGCCGAACGGGTTCGACAGCCAGTGGATGGTTACTCCGGACGCGACAACGCAACCGGCTGCAGCCACCTGCAGGCCGAGTTTCAGCCAGGGATTCAGGTCGAACCGATCGTCGATGACCCCGGCGACAAGCAGGATGAGCGCCCCGAACAGGACACCGAACAGGTTGCGGTCGATGCCGAGTGCCTGCTCAGGCACGAAGCGGAGCTGCTCGGGTGCGAGCAGGAGTATGGCGGCAACGACGGCAAAGAAGCTGCCGGCAACCGCCAGGCCGCCGAGGCGTGGCGTCGGCGTGGCATGGATATGCCGTCCGCCCGGTTGCGACACCGCTCCCACGCGGACCGCAAACCGGCGCACCGCCGGCACCAGGCAGGCCGACAGTGCCAACGCGGCGACGAACGGCAATGCGAGCGGCGCCACGTCCATCGTCGCGGTCAGCCGCGTTCGTCGGCGGCGTACAGCGCGGCGACGTCGGCCCGGTCGTACTTGAACAGCTCGGCCGGCTTAAAGAACCGCTCGACCTCCGCCTTGGCGATTTCGGCGTTCTCGCTCACGTGGACGACGTTTTGCTGGATCGACAAGGCGTAATCGCCCCGCAGCGTGCCGGGCAACGCCTCGGCCGCGTTCGTCACGCCGGCCATCATCCGGACCGCGCCCGCGACATTCTTGCCTTCGAGCACCACCGCGAGCGACGGCGCGCTCTGCATGAACGCGACGATACCGGGGAAGAACGGCTTGTCTTTGAGGTGCGCGTAGTGCTCTTCGAGCAGGTCGGTCGGCAAGTGCAGGAACTTCATTCCGACGATCTTGAATCCTTTCCGCTCCACCCGGTGCAGGATCTCGCCGACGAGGCCGCGCGTCACCGCGTCCGGTTTCACGATCATCAAGGTCTGTTCTGTGTGCATAGTATGGCTCCTTCGGGTGCAATCCTACCGGAAAGACGGCCGCTGCAGAAGCCGGCTACTCCTGCAGCAGGAAAAACTGGTAGAGCATGGTGAGCAGCCGGACCATGTTCGGCAGGTAGACCGTGAAGAGGTTCACAGGCGTGAGCGACGGCGGAAGCGTGTGGTCGAAACCCGACAGCGTCGTCCAGTTCAGCCGCTGCTCAGCGCGGAGGTGCTGCCAAAGCTTGGTCGCCTCGGCGTACGGCACCAGATTGTCGTTCGTGGTATGGATGATCATGATTTTGGCATCGATCCGATCGAACATCGACGAGCGCATCGAGAGCGCATCGCCTTTCTTTCTGACCTCGGGCGGGAACTGGGCCCGGAGCTGGCGCGTCGAAAGCGAGCTCGCCTGCTCGATTGATTCGATGAGCTCACGGCTCTTCGGACTGACCAGGGCTTGGACCCGGGCCAGATCGACCGGCGCGTTCACGTCGCCGATGTTCTGCAAAAAGGCGGTCAGGGCCGCCCGGTCCTTTTTGTCGGGCAGCCAGCGGGACAGGGTCCGCAGGATGACGTAGTGCATGTACGGGTGGGGCGACAGATCGACCGGCGCGCCGTGGACGTGCGTCTTCCCCGACCCCGCGAAGTGGAAGACCGACCATAGGTCGACGTAGCCGCCGAAGCTCAAGACGTAGCGGAGCCGCTTCCCGATGTTCGGCCGTGAGGCGGCGATAAGCGCCGGGCCCGCCCCGTAGCTCACCGCCACGATCCCGATCCGGTCGGGGTCGACGTACGGCTGCTCGGTCAGGAACGCGACCGACTGCTCGAGTTCCTGCACGTCGGCATCGTCGATGAGTCCCAGCGGGCGCGCTGGCCAGTGCGGTACCAACACGACCAGGCCGGACCGAGCCAGACCTTCGAGCAGGTTGACGACGTACTTGTTCCGCTTGCCTTCCGGCGCGAGCGGCGCGTATACGATCACGGCCGGACGTCGTGCCGGAGCGCGACCAACCGGTCGGTACAGGTCGGGTGTCAACGTCCGGCCTGGCATGGCGAGCACCGGTTCGTGCCGTTCGATCCGCGACGACAGGAACGCCGGCAGGTGCCACCGCCGGCCGGGCAGCATCACGATCCCGTAGATGTAGCAAGCCTTGAGCAGCGCCCGCCGGTTCGCGGGCGGCAGGATGCCGGCCACCACGATGACCGTTGCGAGCAAACCGACTAGGAATTCCGTCACGTGCGCCCTCCTCGGCGTCGGGTTACTGCCAGCGTTCGAGGATCGGCAGGAAATCGCCTTCGGCGAACGGGCCGACCGCGGCCAGGTTGAGCCGGTCGGGGCGGAAGTGCTCGTTCGCAAGCTCCTGGATCTGGGCGGCCGTCACCTGCTCGACCTTCTCGGCGAGCGTCTCGGGTTGGATGAGTTTCCCATGGTAGAGTTCCTGCTGCGCTACGTACGAGCTCACTTCCGACGATCCCTCAAGCCCGAGCGCCAGTTTGCCCTTGAAGTGTTCCTTCGCCTTCGCGAGCTCGGCCGCCGTCACGGGCTCGTCTTTCAGGCGCTTGACCTCGGTAAGGATGAGCGATACCGCTTCCTTCGCCTCGGCGTTGCGGACGCCGGTCGCGATACCGAGCAGGCCGGTATCGTGGAACGTGTCCTCGCCCGACCGGACGTAGTAGGCGAGTCCCCGCTTCTCGCGGATTTCCGAAAACAGCCGAGAGCTCATCGAACCGCCCAGGATCGTGTTGAGTGCAGTCAGCACCGGCAACCGTTCGTCGGTTTCCTTGAGCATCGGGATGCCGAGCACCAGATGGGTCTGGTCGGTCTCGCGGCGCTCCGTCAGCACGCGTGGCGCCGACTGGACGTACGCCGCCGACTCGAAGCCGCGCGCCTTGGCTCCAGTCTTGTTTCCCAAGAGTGCGGCCAGCTCGCGTTCCCAGCCGTGACTGCCCGGATTGCCGGCCACCGACACGATGATGTTGTCGGGCGTATAAAACTGCCCTTGGTAGTCGGCGAAGGTCGTGCTCGTGAAACTCGTCACTGTCTCTTTCGTGCCGGCGATGTTGCGGCCGAGCGGTGTCTCTGCGCCGTACATGAGCGAAAAGAGCAGGTCGCCCACGTGCCGCTGCGGCAGGTCACGGTACATGTTGATCTCTTCGACGATGACGCCTTTTTCCCGCTCGATATCCTCGGGCGCGTACCGCGGGCGGTAGAACATCTCGTGGAGCACGTCGGCAAGGAGCGGGAAGTGGCTGGCCTCGGCCTGGATGTAGAACCCGGTGTATTCCTGCGAGGTGTAGGCGTTGAAGTTCGCGCCGATGCCGTCGAGCGCCTCGGACAACAGGAGCGGGCTCGGGTACTTCTCGGTACCCTTGAACAGGATGTGCTCGAGAAAGTGCGAGATGCCGTTCTGTTCCGGCACCTCGAACCGTGAACCCGTGCCCACCAAAAAGAGCAGCGTCACCGCTTTGGTTTCATGTTGCGGTACCGTGAGCAGCCGCAAGCCGTTGCCGAGTACGGTTTTTGTCGCGTCGATCATTGAGAATCCTTTCGTGCACGGCCAAGATACTGGAGCGCCGGCGAGAGCAGGGAGACAACGATAACCAGCCCGATCACCGGCAGGACGAACCGGTCGATGTCGGGGATGCGGCTCCCCAGGAAGTAGCCGAGCAGCGGCAGACTGGCCGCCCAGAATACGCCGCCGACCACGTTGTATATGACGAAGGTAGGGTAGGACATCCGGGCGACGCCCGCAAGGATCGGGGCGAACGTGCGGACGATCGGCACGAACCGGGCAAGGACGATCGTCTTGCTACCATGGCGCTCGTAAAACGCCGAGGCGCGAACTAGGTGTTCGCGGCGGAACAGCCGGCTGTCCGGACGCTTGAGCAGGGCGGTCCCGACCCGGCGGCCGAACGCGTACCCGACACTGTCGCCCAGGATAGCGGCCACGCTCGAGACCACGATGAGCGCCGCGAGGTTGAGATGGCCTTGGGCGGCAACGAGCCCGGCAGCGAAGAGCAAGCTGTCGCCGGGCAGGAAAAAGCCGACGAACAGGCCGGACTCGGCAAAGAGGATCCCGGCGACGCCGGCATATCCCAATGCGCGGACGAGTTCGTCAAGCGTCAGGCCGAACATCGGATCCAGTCAGGCGACGCCAGACGGCTACGAGCGGCTGCCCTACGTACCGGTCGACGGCCGGGCGTGCGAGGTTCGACAGCCAGGCCGCGACGGCGCCGACAGCGACGCCAGCGGCGATATCCCCCGCCCAGTGCTGGGCGGTCACGACCCGCGCGAGCAACGTGGCCGCCGTCACCCAGGCAAGGAACGTAGCGATCCGGTGCTGGCCGGCCAACGCGAACACCAGCGTAACCGTGGTCATGAATGCCGCGTGGTCGGACGGGAATGACGGCCCGGGCCGGTCGAACAGGAACTCATGCGCAGGAAAGTTGAGGAACGGCAGTTGCGGCGGCCGGTCGCGCGGCAACAGCCGGCTAATGAGGCCGTTCAAGAGGAACCAGGCGGCGATACCGGTGAGACCCGCCCGGAAGGCGGTGAGCTTGTCGCCGCGAAACCACGACCAGAGCAACGCCGCCGGCACCGCGTAGACGCCGAAAATCGCGAGCAGCTTCCAGAGCTCGGGCAGCGTTGGCGCTGCCGCTTGGAACCACAGGCTGACGCGCGTATCGAGGGCAAGCAGGGATTCCATGCGGGCATCATACCAAAGGAGCAGCCGGCGCGCCTGGTATACTGGCGGCATGGAACTTGCCGACGCCGTCCGACGGTTTCTGGAAGACTGCGAGCTCGCCCAAGGGCTGTCCGAACGGACAATCGCCAACTACCGGCACTACTTGGAACGGTTCGCGCTCTTCGCGGGCAGCACGCCGGTCGAACGGATCGACGGCGAGCTCGTCCGCCGCTGGCGGCTCGACTTGAACCGGAACGAAGCGCTCGGTAAGGCGACGCAGAACTACCACTTAGTCGCGCTCCGCGCGTTCCTGGCCTGGCTGGCCCGGCGCAATATCCCGAGCCTGGCGTCGGACACGGTCGACCTTCCCGGCGTCGACGAGCCCGAGGTGAGCGTCCTGCATGCCGACGCGCTCGAACGCCTGCTGGCCGCGCCGGACCCCGGCACCCCGGCCGGCATCCGCGACCGCGCCTTGCTGGAAACGCTCTTTTCCACCGGCCTGCGGGTAGCCGAGCTGACGCGGCTCGACCGGACCGACGTCGAAGGCAGGGAAGAGGTGAGCGTGCTCGGCAAGGGCAAGAAACGGCGCGTGGTGTTCCTATCGGCATCCGCCCAAGCCGCCATCACAGCCTACCTGCGCCGTCGCGCCGACCAGGATCCGGCGCTGTTCATCCGCGAGCGAGCGGACAGGGAAGGGGACAATCGCCTGACTGTCCGAAGCGTCCAACGCATCATCAAGTACTACGCGGCAGCGGCCGGCATCGCCGACCACGTCACGCCGCACACGCTCCGCCACTCGTTCGCGACCGACCTTTTACGCTCCGGCGCCGATCTGCGCGCCGTCCAATCCCTGCTCGGACACTCGTCGGTGGTAACCACCCAGCGCTACACCCATCTCACCGACACGCACTTAAAAGAAGTCCACAAGGCGTTCCACGGCCGCTTGAAGAAGTAGCGCAGGAGGGCTATCCTATGTCGGTTGCTGCGGTAGCCCCGCAAATCATGCAACGCGGAGGCGGATCCTCGTGGACGAATCCGATCCTGCCCCGGTCGCCGACGGCCAACCGTCGCAGGCCGATCTTCTTGAAGGCGAGAGCTTGTCGTGCCGCCGGATACGAAAGAAAGAAACGGCGAAACGCCTGACGACCGACAACGACCATAGCCGTTTCGGCGTGGCGCCGGACACCGGCGCGCAGCCAAACGCGAAACGAAAACGAAAGGGAATGAACATTCCCGACTAGCAGACGGACCCCGCATGGGGTCCCTTTTTTCTTGGCCGGGCCGGCATGATACGATGCGATACGTACGTCCGAACGGCACGAAGGAGGGGAATGGCCGCACACGACCGACGGCGCCACGCGCGCAAGCACGGACATCCGAAACGGTGGCGGGTCAACCGCGACCTCGTGCTGCAAGCCTTCGACCGACGGCTGGTCCGGACGCTGCTCTTCGTCGTCAACGTCGCGCTCATCGCCACCACGCTCCTGCTCCCGCCCTCCCCCACCCCGCTCGCCGCGGCCGAACCGCACGGCGTCCAGGAATCCGTCCGGATCGCCTTTACCAAGCCGGTACTCAAGGATACGGTCCGACCGGAACTGTTTCCGTCGGCCGGCGGCACTTGGGAGTACGTCGATCCGATCCTGGGGAGCACGCTCTACCGCGGCATGGTCTTTACGCCCGCCGGGACGCTCCTGCCCGACACCCGCTACGTGGTGCGCCTAGGTGATGCCCGGTCACTTACCTCACTCTACCCGAGCAACGAGGTCGTCTCATTCGATACCGGCGCGTTCCCGGCGGTCACGGCGAGCTCGCTGGCCGACGGCGCTACGGACGTCGCCGCGTGCGAACCGATCACGCTGACGCTCGACCGGCCGGTCGCCACCGCAGGAACGTTCACGGTAAGCACCGAACCGGCACGCCCGCTCGCGGTCGAGTTGTCCGAGAACGGTAGTGCGTACACGGTCCGGGCAGCCGACTGCTTCGAGGCCGGCCTGTCATACGTGTTGACGGCCGAGCCGTCGCTGCCCGATACCGCCGCTACCACGAGCTTCCAAATCAGGTTCGCCGTCAAGGCCGATCCGCCGCCGGTAGCCGCACCGACAGCAGTACCGAAGAAAATCGTGGCCGCGCCACGGCCGCCCGAACCCAAAACCGTGCTCGCGATCGCGAACGACCGCCAGGACAAGCCGTTGAGCTGCGAGGTCGCAGCGCTCAAGATGGCGCTCGTCTACAAGGGTGTCGCGGTCGGCGAAGACGCGCTCATAGACACACTGGGAGTAGCCGAACCGCTAGTCCGCGCCGACGGCGTCTGGGGCGACCCGAACGCCGCGTTCGTGGGTGACATCATGGGACGCCAAAATAGCACCGGCTACGGCGTCCACTGGAGGCCGATCGCCCGCGTGGCAAGTAGCTACCGCCCAGCAGAAGCCTTCAGCGGCTGGTCTGTCGCCGATCTGGCGCACGAACTGGCCGTCGGCAACCCGGTCGAGATCTGGGGCACGATCGGCCGTGCCCGGCGCGATACCTGGCAGACGCCCGACGGCGCGACGATCGACGCGTGGGTCGGCGAGCACACCCGGCTCGTGATCGGCTTTACCGGATCGGAAGAGAATCCGACCAGCTTCATCATCAACGACCCGGCCGCCGGACAGTTGACTTGGACTACGAACCAGCTCCGCGCCAACTGGGGCGCGTTCGGGAACAGCGGCGTCGTCGTCCGCTAAGGTTTCGGCAAAGAAAAAAGGACGGTGTCCTGTATGACACTGTCCTTTTAGTGATCAGATACCCGTCGGCGTTTTGCCTTGGGCTTCGGTTTCGGTTTTAGTTTGGCGACATGCGTCAATTTGTCGCCGTCGAAGTAATAGAGGATTCCGTTCGCTTGAACCCTCCACGGGCAGGGTGTGTTTCGGGCCGATATGCCCGTCAGTGCTTGTCGGACCCGCGCGGTCCACTCCGGCAACGTCCGCAGCCATTCTTCAGCGCTGCGGTAGTCGAAGAAGTGGGCCAACCAGTCGGCTACCACGCGGTGCGTGATATGCCGCCGGTGGTGGGCGATCAAGGCCGCGTCGGTCTCAACCAGCTTGCCGAGCTCGCGCTCGATATCCCGTGCGAGCTCCGCTTTCACCGCGTCGATCTCGAATCCCTGCGTCGCCGCCAATTCGACGAATGCACGGTTCGTAACGACGAACTCCAAATCCGGCATCGCGGTCACGCGCGCCACCTCCTTCCTTTGTTTATGATTATTAATTGCGCGACTACTTATAGGGTATACCGCCTGAATATGCAACCGGCGAACAGGCAGTAACACTCCTGTCAGCTATGTGGACAACCTGGTACAGTACGGGGTATGCGGACAATCGTGGCAAACTCCTGGGACGACTACGAACTCTTGGACTCCGGCCTCGGCCGGCGGTTAGAGCGGTTCGGCCGCTTCGTGCTCGACCGGCCGGACCCGCAGGCCCTCTGGCAGCCGCACCGGCCCGTCGATGCCTGGAATAGTGCCGACGCTACCTTCGTCGACGACGGCCGGCGCGGGCAGTGGGAACGGCGCACGGCCGTGCCCGAATCCTGGCCACTCGCAAGCGACGGCATCGTCCTTGCCGCCAAACTGACGCCGTTCAAGCACACCGGCATCTTTCCCGAACAACGGTCCAACTGGCAGTGGCTCACTAAACAACTCGCCGGCGCGACGGCCGATACCAAGGTGCTCAACCTGTTCGGCTACACCGGCGGCGCCTCGCTCGTGGCCGCCAAGGCCGGCGCCTCAGTCACACACGTCGACGCTTCGCGGCCCACGGTCGGTTGGGCCCGAGACAACCAAGCCGCCTCGGGCTTAGCTGACAAGCCGATCCGCTGGATCCTCGACGACGCCCTGAAATTCGTGGCACGCGAGGAACGGCGCGGCGGCCGGTACGACGCCATTCTTATGGATCCGCCGGTCATCGGCCACGGCCCCAATGGCGAGCCGTGGGACTTCGCCAAGCAGTTCCCGGAACTGTTAGACGCCTGCGCCCGAATCCTGACCGACCGGCCGCGCTGCCTGCTCGTGAACGCCTACGCGATCTCGGCCTCGGCGATCATGCTCGAAAACATGCTTGGCGACTTGCAACTCGGCGGCACGGTCGACGCCGGCGAGCTGGCGCTCCAGGAATCCGGTTCGGGCCGCCTCCTCTCGACCGGCCTCGTCGCCCGGTGGCAGCAAACCTGATACACTCCCGCCATGTCATCGCTCAAAATCGGTATCGTCGGCCTGCCGAACGTCGGGAAATCGACGCTCTTCAACGCGCTCGTCAAAAAAATGAGCGCGCAGGCGTCGAACTTCCCGTTCACCACGATCGAACCCAATATCGGGATCGTCGACCTGCCTGATCCGCGGCTCGATCAGCTGGCAGCGATCATCCACCCGGAACGGGTAGTCCCCGCGACCGTCACCTTCGTCGACATCGCCGGCCTGGTGCGCGGCGCCTCCAAGGGCGACGCCCTGGGCAACAAGTTCCTGGCCCACATCCGCGAGGTCGACGCGAGCGCCATGGTCGTGCGCGACTTTACCGACCCGAACGTCACCCACGTGGCCGGCGCGGTCGATCCTCTAAGCGACATCGAGACGATCGAAACCGAGCTGGCATTGGCGGATTTGGCAACGGTCGACAAACGGCTCCAGGGGATCGACGGCCAAGTGAAAGCGGGGAACAAGGACGCCGTGCTGCTCCGCGACCTGCTCGCCCGCCTCAAGGCCGAACTCGACCAAGGCAGGGGAGTGCGCTCGCTTCCCCTTGCCGACGCCGAACGCCCGCTCCTCCATGGCCTGCAGCTCCTAACCGCCAAGCCGCTCATGTTTGTCTTGAATGTCGACGAGTCGGCCGCCGCCAGGGGAGGGGAGCGGGTCGACGCGCTGCGTGCCGGCCGGCCCGACCTCGCGACCGCCACGATCGTCCCGATTTCGGCCAAGATCGAGCAGGAAGTCGCCGAGCTCTCCCCTGCCGAGCAAACCGAATTTTTGGGGGAGCTGGGTCTGACTGAACCGGGACTCAACCGCCTGATCCGCGAGGCCTTCGCCCTACTCGGCCTGCACACGTACTTCACCGCCGGCGTCAAAGAAGTCCGTGCCTGGACGATCCCCCGCCAGGCGAGTGCGCCCCAAGCGGCCGGCGTCATCCACACCGACTTCGAGCGCGGCTTCATCAAGGCCGAGGTGATCGGGTTCAGCGACTACGTGGCTGGCAACGGCGAGGCCGGCGCCCGCACCGCCGGCAAGCTCCGCCAAGAAGGCAAGGAGTACGTCGTCCGCGACGGCGACGTGATCGAGTTCAAGTTCAACGTGTAAGCTTGCCAACCGAGGCGCCACCTGGTAGAGTCGCGGGTACTGCACCTGTGAGCGTGCGGCGATATGCAAGTCCAAGGAGCACCGTGAGCGTACGAGACTACGAACTGACCACGATCACCCGAGACGAACAGCTTCCTGCCGTCGAGCAGGCGATTGCGCGCGCCGGCGGCACGATTGTTGCCCAGCACAGCCTGGGGCGGCGCAGTTTCGCATACCCGATCAACAAAGAAACGGCCGGGTTCTACACCGCCTACCAGCTGTCCCTCGACCCCGCCGCCACCGCCCAGCTCACCAAGGAATTCCGTCTGATGTCCGACCTGTTGCGGCATCTGCTGGTCTCGCTGCCGGTCGCCAAGCTGTCCGCCTCGCTCGACGAAGGCGAGGAACTCAAAGAAGCCAAGGAGCTCGGCGGTGAAACCGCTCCCGCAGCCCCGGCCGCCGACGACAAGGAACGGTCGAAGAAGCTCGACGAACAACTCGACAAGCTCTTGAGCGACGACGCCGGCCCGGCCGACGCCCCGCTCGAGCAGTAATACCAAGGAGGCGGTATGGCGGATTTCAACCAGGCGATCATTCTCGGCAACCTGACGAAAGATCCGGAACTGCGCTCGACTACGAGCGGCGCGACCGTCGCTTCGTTCTCGATCGCCACCAACCGCCGCTGGACCAACAAAGACGGCCAGCAACAGGAAGAGACCGAATTCCATAACATCGTCGCCTGGGGCAAGTTGGCCGAAATCTGCGGCCAGATCCTGTACAAGGGCCGCAAGGTGCTGGTGGTCGGCCGGCTGCGCACCCGCCAGTGGGAAGGCCAGGACGGCATCAAGCGCTACTCCACCGAAGTCATCGCCGACCAGCTGAGCGCCACCGGCCCGAGCCGGCACGGCGACCAGTCTGGCGAGGGCGGCGCGATGGACGCCCCGGCCATGCCGAGCATGGCACCGAAGAAAACCGCCGCGAAAGAGGGAGCTACCAACCCAGCCGAGGCCCCGGCCACCGTACCGGACGAAATCAACCTCGACGACATCCCGTTCTAACGAAGGACTTTTATGGCTCAGCAACGCAAACGGACCTGCCAGTTCTGCCGCAAGCACGTCGAATGGATCGACTATAAGGACGCCGGCCTGCTCCGCCGCCACATGGGCACGTGGAGCAAGATCCGCACGGCCAAGGACACCGGCACCTGCGCCCGCCACCAGCGACTCCTGGCCGAAGCGGTCAAGCGCGGCCGGTTCCTGGCGCTCGTCCCCTACGCCACCCGGTAATTCCCGATGCTTTCGATCACCGACCTGAAAACAGGTACGTTCTTCGAGCTCGACGCCGTACCGCACCAGGTACTGTCCTACGAACATTCCAAAACCGGCCGGGCCGGCGCGGTTCTGCGCACCAAGATCCGCAACCTGCTCACCGGCGCCGTCTACGAACGCACCTTCAAGGGCAGCGAACAGTTCGACGAAGCCGACATCGCCCGTCGCAAGGGCCAGTTCCTCTACGCCGACGGCACGAACGCCACCTTCATGGAAGCCGAGTCGTTCGAGCAGCATGAGATCGGCCTCGCGAAGCTCGGCAGCGACGCGAAGTACCTCAAAGAAGGCTTGGAACTCAACCTCATGCTCTACAACAGCCAGATCCTGGCCGTGGAACTGCCCGCCAAGGTCGACCTCGTGATCACCTACACCGAACCGGGCTTCAAGGGCGACACCCAGTCCGGCACATTGAAGCCGGCCACCTTGGAAACCGGGCTCGAAGTGAACGTTCCGCTCTTCATCAAGCAGGGCGAAACCGTACGCGTCAGCACCGTTACCGGCGAATACGTCGAACGCGTCAACGGCTAACCGGCACGCTGCGCCATCGCACAACAACGGGCTCCGATCGGAGCCCGTCCGCGTACCCGCTTACGCCCAGCTCTTGGCGCCGGTTTCGCTCAACACACCCGCAATCCGCTTCAGCTGGTTGTACTTGGCCGTGCGCTCGCTGCGCGACAGGCCGCCGGCTTTCAAGAACGCCGCGCCGATACCCACTGCCAAGTCGGCGATGAGCGTCGACTCCGTCTCGCCCGCACGGTGCGAAATGAGCACCTTGTAGTTGTTGGTCTGGGCGAGCTTGACCGTCGCCAGCACCTCGGTGAGCGTGCCGACGTCGTCGGGTTTCACCAAGATCCCGTTGGCGGCGCGCTCGGTAATCCCACGCCCAAGCCGCGCGGCGTTGGTCGCGAACAGGTCGTCGCCGACCACGGTCAGCCGGCCGCCCAACTGCTTGGTGAGCTCGCTCCAGCCGGCCCAGTCCTCTTGGTCGAGCGGATCTTCGAGCACCGTGATCGGATATTGCTCGGTGAGCTTGGCGTAGTAGTCGACCGAGCGCATCGGGTACGTGATGGCGGTCAGGTCGGGAATGTTGCTCGCCGCCACGTCGAGCGCCAGCGCGATATCCGTGCCCGGCTGGTAGCCGGCGGCCTGGATCGCCTCCACCAACAGGTCGAGCGCCTCTTCGTTGCGGTGGATCCACGGCGCGTAGCCGCCTTCGTCGCCCACGGTGGTGCTGTGGCCGCGCTCGTGCAGCAGTTCCTTGAGCGACCGGGCGACCGCAAGCCCCATCGCCAGCTGGTCGGTGAACGACGCGCCGGGTTTGGGCGCGATGCAGAACTCCTGGAACGGCAGGTTGTTGTTGGCATGTTTGCCGCCGTTGATAAGGTTGAACAACGGATCGGGCAGGCTGGGGTTGGCGTGACCGGACAGCTGCTGGATCCACTGGTAGAGCGCGATCCCCTGCGCCGAGGCGGCCGCTGCGGCCGCGGCCATCGAAATGCCGTAGAGCACGTTCGCGCCCAGGTTCGACTTGTCGGCCGTGCCGTCGAGGCCGATCAGGGTCTGGTCGATATCGGCCTGGGCGGTGAGCGCCTTGCCCACGAGCGACGACGCGATCCCCTGCACGTTCCCCACCGCCTGGTCGATGTCAGTGAGCTTCACTGCCTCGTACGTCCCGGCGGCCGCGCCCGACGGGACGGCAGCCCGCCCCACGGTGCCGTCGTCGCCGTGCACCTCGACTTCCAACGTCCAGTTCGCCCGTGAATCCAGGATTTTCCGTCCGACAACCGATTGGATGAGCATGGTTCCCTCGCTTTGTTCCTAGACTCTAGGCGATCCCGCGGCGTTGGCAAGCCTTCGGCTAGTACCCTGCCACCACATTGAACGTCACCATCGTGCTATATACCCCGGCCTCCGTCGTGTTCCCGATGTTGGCAATGGTCGACACGGTGTACGTGGTCGCAAGCGACGGACCGGCCGACGAGGCGACTTGCTCACCGGCAGTGGCGAACTTGAACGAGTTGGCCGTAGCGTAGTTGGCTGCCGCAGCACCAACGCCGCCGCTCGGAGCCGCCCCGAAGTCCGTTGCCGTATGCGAGCCAGCAGCGGTGTTCGCAGCCAAGTTCAACCCGAACTGTTCGGTATTGAGCGTACTGGCAGTCGGAGAACCTAGCGCTGTAATCGTATTCCCGCCACTGGTTAACGTCGCAGCTGGCAGGTACGAAATACCGTACCCGGATTGCCCGTTCGTGGCTGCCGACATTGTGTACGTGCACTGCCGGGTCTGGGTGGTCGAGAGTGCGCCGAGCGCGCAACTCGTACTCCCGACGGTGAAGGTGAGGGTCGGGTTCACACGGGCTTCAAGATCCACATTGTGTTCGGTGAGTTGGAACACGAAGGCATCGTATGCCCCACCGTTATTCGTGGATTGATACGGCAAGCTGGTCGGAAAATTGGTTGACGCAGTGTGGCCGATGACGTTTGCGTTGCCATTTAAACCAAGCGCGATCCCATATCCAAGCTCATCTCCACTGCCACCGAGGTAGGTTGAGTAGCCGAGCGACGAACCAGCCGCATTGAATTTCGCGACGAACACATCATAGCTACCGCCGCCATTCGTATTCTGAAGCGCAGACGCCGTTGGGAAGTTTGTCGACGAAGTCCAGCCGGTTACATAGAAGTTACCTGACGTATCAAGGTCGACCCCACGCCCCCAGTCATCCCCACTTCCACCAAGGTACGTTGAATATGCCCAGACTGAGCCAGCAGCATTTACCTTCGTGATGAAAATGTCATCTGCGCCGCCAGCATTCGTGCTCTGAAACGGCGATACGGTTGGGAAGTTCGTCGACGCAGTTCTGCCGACTACATATGCGCTGCCCGAGCTGTCAATTGCCAAGCCATACCCATGATCAAACGCCGTACCGCCCAAATACGTTGAATAGACGAGCGATGAGCCGGACGGATTGAATTTGAAAACAATCGCATCATCGTTCCCCGCCTTGCTTGCCTGAATGGGTGACGCTGTGGGGAAATTGCTACTATCCGACCAGCCGGCTACATAAGCATTCCCGCCACTATCTACTGCGATCCTCTCTCCTTGATCAGTTAACGACCCGCCTAAATATGTCGAATAGACAAGCGCTGAACCAGCCGCGTTCAATTTCGTCACGAAGGCATCTGGGCCACCCACCCTACTTCCTTGAAACGGCGAGGCAGTTGGAAAGTTGGCCGACCCAGCAGACCCAGTTATATATGCGCTGCCACCCGCATCGATAGCAATACTGTATCCAAGATCATTAGCACTACCGCCGAGATAGGTTGAGTACGTCAGCGCTGAACCAGCCGCATTGAGCTTAGCAACAAAGACATTGGTCGCGCCTGCATTTGCCGCCTGGAACGGCGAACTGGTTGGGAAATTGGTCGAGCCGGTCTGCCCTGTGACGTAGGCGTTTCCTGAAATATCCACCGCGATCCCACGACCAATGTCATGCCCACTCCCGCCCAAATATGTTGCATACACGAGGGAAGAACCGGTCGGATTGAGTTTTGTAATATAAACGTCAATCCCCGCGCCCTTACTACCTTGAAATGGTGAACTGGTCGGAAAGTCGGCCGAGGTGGTCTGACCAATCGCATACGTGTTTCCAGAAGGATCGACTGCGATAGCATTGCCAAGATCATCCCCGTTCCCTCCCAAATACGTCGAATACACAAGCGACAACACCGGGTCGATGATCAGTGGCTTCGCGGGATCATACGCGTCAGCCACCGCGACCGTGACGGTGCCGCCGTTGAGCTCGAAGCTGCTCGGGATGGTGTGTTTCGAATTGGTGTCGGTCTGGTACGTGACCGGGGCGTTGAGGGTCAGCATCTCGTCGCCCGCTTTGAGGACAAGGTTCCCGTTGTCATCGAGCGACAGATCGTCCTGCCCGGCAAAGCCGAAGGCGATCTGCTTGTAATCGACGCCCGGGGCCACGATGAAGTCGTGTTCCAGCTGTGAGTTCGTCCCGTAGTAAGCGAGGTCGATGCCGGGATACACGTCCTTGGCCAGCAGCTTGCCGTAGTTTGGGATATCCGATTGCCACTTCGACTGGTCGTTCCCCAGAAAGTAGTTCGTCTTGCTCGGGAGTTCGTCGGTACCGGCGAATTGCTGTTCCGCAGCACCGGTAAGCGACATCGTCACCTGCGTGCCGCCCACACTTGTCGTGGTACCGGTACTGGAGAAGGCGGTCACGGCTTGGCCGTGATGGACTACAAAATCCACCGAATCCTCGGCCTGGCCGAGGTTGGGTTCGAAGGCGAGGGGGAGGTTGGCGAAGGCGGATTGGGCGGCGGCCGTAGCAGTGTCGTCACGGCTCGGGGCTGTGATCTGGAGACCTAGTGCTTGGAGGGATACGAGCAATACCAGCGCAAGTAGTCGTCGGTGCGTCATGAAGCGGTACCTCCTTGGTTGGCTCCAGTATCGCAGCACCTGCCGGAGTATGTCGAGCGGGCCGGTGGTGGTAGCATGGATACATGCTCATCGAAGCCAGCCACTTACAGGGCATTCCCGTAGCGACGTTGGATACCGAATCCGCCGTCGGGATGATTGACGGGACACTCATCCACCCACGTACCGGCGAGGTCGTGGGCTTTTGGGTGAAACCTGCCGGCTGGTTCGCGGCGCGGCGGGCGCTATCGGCGCGCGACGTGGTGGGGTATGAAGAGCGCGGGATCGTGATCCGCACCGCCGACGTGCTCGTGTCTCCTGACGACGTCCAACCGTTCAAAGCGGTATACGCGCAGCGCGACCGGTGGCAGGGCAAGAAGGTGGAAAGCGAGGACGGCGACGTGCTCGGCACCGTGGCCGACGTAGTCGTGGATACCGACTTGGAACGGGTCGCCAAGCTCCACGTCAACAAGCTGTTCGGGCCCGAACGGGTGATCAGCCGCGACGAGATCGTCAAAGTAACGCCCAAGCGGATCGTGGTACTCAAATCAACCGAACCGAAAGCGGCCGCGGCCGCAGTCCCGGAGGCAGCATGAACAGTGCGTTTAAGGAACAGGTGTACGCCGTGGTCCGTTCGATCCCGAGCGGCCAGGTGATGACCTACGGTGAGGTGGCGGCTGCTGCCGGCAACCCCAAGGCGGCCCGGGCAGTCGGCGCGATCATGCGCGGTAATCCCAAGTCCTTTGTGACCGCTGCCGGCGATCCCGACGCAGTGCCGTGCCACCGGGTGGTCGCGGCCAGCCGACGCCTGGGCGGCTTCAACGGCGGTACCGACGCCAAGATCGCCTTGTTGACGGCCGAGGGTTGGCGGATCGGCGCCGACCGGACGGTAGCGCGATGACCCGCCCCCTGCCGCCGGCTCCGCCCGTGATCACGTTCGACGACGTGAGCAAGACCTACGGCGAGGGCAACGCTAAAACGCATGCCGTGCGCGGGATCTCGTTCGCGATCCCGGCGGGCTCGATCACTGCGGTCATCGGGCCGAGCGGGTCGGGCAAGAGTACGGTACTTAACCTGATCGGCCTCTTAGACCGCCCAAGCAGCGGCCAGTACAAGCTCGACGGCGCACCCACCGAGGACTTGCAGAGTGACGACGACCGGGCGCGGCTGCGGCGCGAAAAGCTCGGGTTCATCTTCCAGCAATTTAATTTGCTGCCGCGCCAGAGCGCGCTCGACAACGTCGCGATGCCGGCCATCTACAGCCGCCTGCCGAACCGGCGCGAGCGGGCCCGCTACCTGTTGAAAACCGTCGGCCTCGCCCACCGGCTCCACCACCGCCCCAACCAGCTGTCCGGCGGCGAACAGCAACGCGTCGCGATCGCGCGATCACTCATCAACTCGCCGAAGGTACTGCTGGCCGACGAACCGACTGGCAACCTGGATTCGGACAACGGCGCATTGGTCTTGAAGCTCTTGCAGGACTTGAACCGCGACGGCCAGACGATCGTGATCGTGACCCACGACCACGGCGTGGCCGCGCTCGCCCACCAAGTGCTCGAGATGAAGGACGGGAGGCTGCGATGATCTTCGAAACCGTACGGATGGCCGTGGGCTCGATCCTTGGCAGCAAGGCCCGGTCGTTCCTGACGATGCTCGGCATTATCATCGGTGTCGGGTCGGTGGTGATGTTCATGGCCGTGGGCGAGGGCCTGCGGCGCGACGTGAGCCACGAGATCACGAGCCTGGGCTCGAACGTGCTTACCGTCATTCCCGGCAAGCTGTCGGGCGGCGCACCCAACACCAGCGCGCTGTCCGGCGACGTACTCGAGCCGGCCGACGCGGCCGATATCGCCGCTCTGCCGGGCGTACGCGACGTCGCCCAGATGTCGTTGGTGGGCGGCACGGTCCGCGCCGGTACGACGCCCGCCCCGTCGGCCCTGCTTCTGGGCGTCACCCCGAATTTCCTTGACCTCTATGGCGTGATCGAGCTTGGCAGCGGGCGGTTCTTCACGCCCGCCGAGGACACGCGCCGTGATCGGGTAATCGTCTTGGGGCCGACGGTCGCGACCGCGCTCTTCGGCGACGCCGACCCGGTCGGCAAACAAGTGACCGTCGGCAAGGAGGATTTCTCGGTGATCGGCGTCACGAAGGTGAGCGAAAGCAACTCGCTCGTGAGCGGCGACCTGGCCGCCATGACACTTATCCCGCACGGCACGAGCAACGACCTGGCCGGCAGCGACCGGATCTTCCGCATGATCGTCCGCTTGAAAGACGGCGTAGATACCAAGACGTACAAAGAAACGGTGACGTCCGCGCTCCTTGCCCGCCACCACGACGACGAGGTGAGCGTGCTGTCGTCCGACGACCTGGTGGGCGTAGTCGACACGGTGCTGACACTGCTCACGGCCGCCATCACCGGCATCGCCGCCATCTCGCTCCTGGTGGCCGGCGTCGGGATCATGAACATCATGCTGGTGTCGGTCACGGAACGCACGAAAGAGATCGGGATCCGCAAAGCGGTCGGCGCCACCACTGGCGCGATCCTGCTCCAGTTCCTGGTGGAATCGGTGATTTTGTCGCTTCTGGGATCGGCCGTCGCGGTCGGGCTCGCCTACGGCGCGGCCATGCTCGTGACCCGCTTCTCGACCCTGTCGCCTGCGGTCACGCCGGCAGCCGTAGCGCTCGCCGCGAGTGTCGGCGTGATCGTAGGGCTCGTGTTCGGGATCGCGCCGGCCTACCGGGCCGCTAAGCTGGATCCCATCAAGGCGCTGCGATGGGAGTGATCATGCCGCCGGAATCCGAGACTGCCCGGCTTACCAGGGCCGTCGAGCGGCAGAACAGGATTCTTACCTCGTGGAAACGGCCGGTCTGGCAGGGCCTGCTCACCGGTGTCGGTTCGACGCTCGGACTGGCGGCCGTGCTCTGGATCCTCTCGCTTGTCATCCAACCTCTGAAGTACCTGCCGGTGATCGGTGATTTCCTGGGCGACCGGATCGAGGCGGCGATTGGCGGGCAATCGGGCCTTCCGGCTGCATCGGACGATCCGGCGGACGCCAATGACAGCACGGCCACGGACACGACGAAACCGTCATCATCGCTGGGCACCGGCACCGCGTCGCTAAGTACCAATTACTTCGCCGCCTCGCTCGCAGGCTCGTGGAGCGTGAAGCTCAACCAGCATTCCGGCAGCACCGAACCCATCCGCCTCGAAGCGAGCCGCACGAACGCGACGTTCCTCGTTACGGTCACGGCCGCAGCAACCGCAACCGATCATGCCGACCTGCTCGACCAGGCCGATATCACGGTCGACGGCGAACGTGGCACCCGGCAACGGTACGCCGACGGCACCAGGGAAACGATCGAAACCGAATTGAGCCACCAAGGCAAGTTCTACCGTCTGGCGCTCACTTACGATCCCGCTACCGTCGACGGCCCGGCGGTCTTTGACGCCGCGGCCGTCTCGTTCCGCTTCAAGGACTAGTGGCCGCCGGCCAACGACTGTTCCGTTTCGATCTTTTTGGTATTCGGGATCGTGAACGACACCAGGAATCCCAAGATGGCGAACCAGATCCCGTAGAGCATCGCCTGCTTGTTGGCCGCGACCGTGGCCGCCGCGCCGATAGCCGCGAGTTCCTGGCCGATCGCCGGCGGGGTACCGGCCGGCAACTGGGCGCCGCCGCCGAACTCGACGTTGCTGCTCTGGGTCGACACCGCGGCCGCGATCTGCGCCTTGGACGCGTCCGGGATGACCGGGCTCGCCTGGACGCCGCTCACCAGGTGCGACGACAGGGTGGTCAGCAATACTGTCCCGATGATCGCCGACCCGAACGACGTCCCCATCTGGCGGAGCGTGTTGTTGACGCCCGACGCCTCGCCGGCCTGCTGCGGCGACACCGCCGACAGCGTCAGGTTGTTGATCTGTGACATCACGAGCCCCATCCCGAACCCAAACAGGGCCAGGCCCGGTGCGAAATCGGCCGCGACCGCCTCGACCCGGAACGCGTGGCGGAGCACCAGTGCCGCCCCGACGTTGGCGAGCAGCCCAAGCTGGATAAGCAATTTCGGCCGCAGCTTGCCCGACAGCGCGGCCCCGAGCGGCGAGACCACGAGCAAGGTCAGCGAGAGCGGCAGCAGGCTGTAGCCGGTATGGAGCGCGTCGAGCTTACGGACCGCCTGCAGAAAGACCGGGATCGAAAAGATGATGCCCGACATGCCGAGCGACAGGATGGCGGTCACGAGCGCGCCCGAGGTGAATTGGCGGTTACCGAACAACCGCATCGACACGAGCGGCGTCCCGCCCGACCGCTCGACTTCCTGTTCCCACAGTACGAAGAGCAGCAGGAGCACCACGCCGAAGAGCATGGCCGTGGGCACGATCGACAGGTTGCCGAACCCGATCACGGTGCCGCCGATCGTAAAGAGTTTCTTAGCGGTCCACCAGCCGTAGGTCGACGACTCGATGACGCCGAACACGAAGAGCAGCAATCCCAGGCCCGAGGTCAGGATCCCGACCACGTCGAGACGCGGCTTTTCTTCGGTATCGCGGGCTTCGGGAATGATGAGGCTGCCGAGCACGAGCAAGGCTGCGACCAGGATGTTGATCCGGAATCCCCAGCGCCAGCTGTAGTTGGTGGCCAGGTACCCGCCCACGATCGGGCCGAGCGCCGCCGACGAACCGGCGACCGCGCCCCAGATCCCGAACCCGATCGCACGCTCGCGGCCGTGGAAAATCGACACGAGGATCGACGCCGTGGCCGGCATCATGAGCGCCGCGCCCATGCCTTCGATCAACGCCTCGCCGATAATCATCTGCGGCACGGTGGTGCTGACCGACGTCACGAACGAACCGATCGCGAACAGCACCGCCCCCACGACGAACATCCGGCGGCGGCCGAACAAGTCGCCCAGGCGGCCTCCCGTGATCGTGAGTGCGGCCAGCACCAGCGAGTAGCCCGTGATCACCCACTGGATGCCCTGGATGTCGGTGCTCAAGTCGCGGATGATCGCCGCGAGCGAGACGTTCAAGAGCGTCGTATCCAGGATGATAATCGCGAGCGCAAGGCTCAATACCAGGAGGATCGACCATTTACGGCCGGCGGGAAGCGCGTGCATGCGGAGTGCCCCTTTCATCGGGAATTTGCTAAGTGGCTTACAGTATAGCGCAGCGTCGGCCGCTTGCCTACCTGGCACCCCGGCCTCGAAGGCGTATACTGGCCGAAAGCAACAAAAAGGAGGGGTATGGCGGACACAACGAAACCCGAGCCGGCAGGCGGCGCGTACGGCTACGGCAAGGCGGGCATGCCGGTCTGGGCCTGGGTACTGCTCTACCTGGTGATCGGCGGCATCGTGTACTACGCCGGCTTCACGGCCTGGAAGGCCAAACACCCGGCAGCCGATCCGTACAGTGCCACGCCGACTACCAGAGACACCCCGAGCGCCGCAGTCGGCGGGGCCGGCGGCTCGATCTACAACTACTAGGCCGCTACGCCCGCAAGGAACCGCTCGACCGTCGTGGCAACAGCCTCGGCGTCGTGGAGCGTCATCAGCTCGGCCCGCAGTTCGTGCGCGCCGGGAAAGCCATTGGCATACGCCTTGTAGTGCTTCTTCATGGTTTCAAAGTTTTTGGTGTCGCCCCAGGTGCTGGCAAAGAGCCGCGTGTGCTCGACCATCACGGTAAGCCGTTCGCGGACGCTCGGCGCGTAGCCGTCGCGGAACAGCCACGGGTTGCCGAAGATTGCCCGCCCGAGCATGAGCCCGTCGACACCGCTCGCCTCGGCTTTCGCGCGGCCGTCGGCCACCGACAGCACGTCGCCGTTGCCGACAATGATTGTGCCGATACCAGCCGCCATCGCCACGATGTCCTTCATCCGCTCCCAGTGCGCGGGTACCTTCGACATTTCCTTGCGCGTCCGACAGTGCACGGTGAGCGCCGGGATCGTGGCCGACAACAACTGCGGGATCCAGCGGTCAGCCTCGTCGACACTGCCGCCTAGGCGGGTTTTGACCGAAATTGGCAGCTCGCGTCCGCCCGCCTTCGTCCCTTCGCGCGCCGCAGCGATGAGTTCGAGCGCCAGCGACGGCGTTTTGATCAGCCCCGCACCCGCACCCTGCTTTACCACCGCCTTGTCCGGGCACCCCATGTTGATATCCAAGCCGTCGAACCCCAGCTCGGCCACGAGCTTGCCGGTACCGTAAAAATTCTTGGGCGTCGCCCCGAAGACCTGGGCCACGATCGGGCGCTCCACCGGCGCGTACGACAAGTCGCGGATGAGCGCGTCATACCCGCGCGACATGAGCCCGTCGCACGACACGAATTCGGTAAAGAGCACGTCCGGCCGACTATGCGCCACGATAATCTGGCGAAAGACCGTATCGGTTACGTTCGCCATCGGCGCAAGCACGAAAAATGGCCGCGGGAGCTTCTCCCAGAATCCGTAGTGCATGAGGGCGAAGTGTAAAAGAAAGGAACAACTTTATCCAGAGGATCCTTCTACTAGATCTCCAATTATTATGTGCAAGATTCAATCTACTACTTGAGACAGATTCTCAACTGGCGCCTTGAATTCAACGCCGTCCAGCACTTCAAAGTGCTTCCGACCGCTCTTAATTTTCAATCGCTCAATCTCAGAAATACGAGATGAATCACTAGTGCCCTTCGTTTCGGCGACAAAATATATTCGTTCATCATTCTCAAACACTAGCGCCCAATCGGGGTTGTAGCTTCCAAGTGGCGTATCGATTTTGAACCAACTCGGCAACTTGAAGTAAAACCTCACATCATCACGAGCTTCACACTCATGAGCGAAAGAGCGCTCGACGTCTGAATCTACAAGGATATGGTCATATAGCGTCTTTTCTTGTTTTTGCACCTCAACAAGATTTTCTAAATAACTTTCTAGTTCCTCATCCTTAAAGCGTTGCAGCTCCCATACTTCACCATCTAAGCGCTCATATTTAATACCGTCGACCATCAATGCTTTCATTACTTGATTAATCACTCTAGTCACTTCGTCAATAACTTGCTGAGGATTCACCAAAATTTTTTCTACCATTCCAGACCGATCTAATATCGAAAATATCGTCGCTCGCGTTAACTTTGTATGTTGCTGAATCTTCCCCAATACATCCGGAATAGGAAGTTGTTTTTGCGTACCGTCATCTCGCCGTACCGCAGTTGATCTTACCTCGGTCGCAATGCCGCCTTCGTCCATGTTAAGCAATGCCTTCGTACTTACTACCTTTGCTTTTCGAATAATTACGTCGCTCAGCATTTCGCACGTTTTACGTACTAAGTCCTGAGAATCGAACGTCACATGGTAGCGAGTTTTTTTGTCGATTCGGCTCCATAGTTCTTGAAAATTCTCATCAAGCTGATAGTTCTTTTTCAATGCCGCAGTCCGCCGCTTTCTCTTATCCTTAATTCGATTACTCGCAAAAACGACACCTGTTTCATCCTGAATCTCAGCCTGAAGATGGCATGCAAAGTCTTCATAGCTTTCATTTGCAATAACGGTCAGGATATTGACGTTTTCATCAAACACGCGCTCGCCATTAGCATTAACTGGCAAACGCATGCCTCGACCGATTTCTTGACGCTTTTTTATATCCTCGTGCGTCTCATTGAGCGTACAGATTTGAAAGACGTTTGGATTATCCCAACCCTCGCGCAACGCCGAATGACTAAAAATGAATCGCAGTGGCTCGTTCAAACTCAACAAACGTTCCTTGTCCTTCATAATGAGCCCATAAGTATCGTCATCAGCCCTGGCTGTGCCAGATGTGTCACTAACATTTCCGCGTCTATCCTTTGAGAAATACCCATTGTGCACTTGATCAGCCGAGTGCTCTAGCACACCTGCAAATTGCGGTTTTGCTCTGATCCTCTCGTACGCTTCCTCAAACCACATTGCGAACTTACCTTTTTGGTTGCCATCTGCTGAATGGATGCGGTAATTTGCCACTCGATCAAGAAAGAATAGGGAGAGCACCTTAATTCCTAGCGGTTGCAATCGCTTCTCTTTCTCAAAATGGTTTTCTATCGTTCGTTCAATCTGGAACTTCACCACTTCATCGCGCAGATCTTCTCGCATCTCGCCAATACAAAATTCTTTACCATTCGAAAACTCGATGCACTTTTCTTCCAAGCTAATCCTCGTAACAACATAGTCTTCGTAAATCTGGCGTCCGGTAATCTCAGCTAAGTCATCTTCGACTTCGAGCTTCAGCTCTTTACGTTGCAAACCAGCTGCGTCATCTTTATCTACCTCGACATGTGCAATCAAGGCACTTTTACCCTTCCTGGCAATCTTTTTTACGTTGATGTACGCAGTATTGTATGCATTCTCCGAAACAACTGAGTCAACCTCAACCTTCTTCACCAAGCCAAGATCGTACGCCTTCACGGGATCGAGCTTATACAGCAGGTTATATTCATTTTTATGGGTTGCCGAATAGCGAAGTGTACAAAGCGGATTGAGTGATTCAATTGCAGCCTTCCGCGTATCGGTCTCCATGTTCTGCGGTTCATCGACAATCACAATTGGATTGGTGGCTGTAATAAACTGAATCGGCGTGCCGTAATCCGATTGCTGATTAATAATGTTCTCCGCTCGCGTAAACGAATCGATATTGATAACCATAATTTGCAAGCTATCGTTGGTTGCAAATTGTCGGGCCTGGCCTCGCTTTTTTGAATTCCACTCGTACCAATCGAGCGAAGGATTACCGTACAGTTGAGCAAAGTGCTCCCGCGTAATTTCTAAGTTCTTTAGCACCCCCTCTTTGATCGCAACACTCGGAACAACGACAATAAATTTTTTGAAACCATACGTTTTATAGAGTTCGTGGATTGTACGAAGATACACATACGTTTTTCCGGTACCCGTTTCCATTTCGACCGTGAAGTGCTTCTCAAATGATCGCTTTACCTCAAAGATTTTTTCTTGATTCCAACCCTCTTCATCCCATTCCGGCAACCAATAGTCCTGAGAAATGTTATTCCGCTTTTGAATATTGTGTGTATTTCGGTAGAGCTGTTCAACATCGATTGATCGATTATTTGCTGCAGCAGTCTCCTCAACCAACGCTGTCTGTCGCGAATCACTACGATATATCTTTGATTTTGTTACAGAAAGATTATCACTCTGAAGTAATTGGCCTTCAAATAAATCGACAACCGATTGAATAGCATCTAGTTGATAGTTCTGGTTGGCATCAAATCGAAGCTTCATCTTGCCACCACACTTTCTATGATGTGAAGAAAACTTGCCCGAATATCCACCCAATCAGTTACGTCTAACTTAATGCGCTCCCCTAAAGCGTAATTCTTGATATTTGATTGATACTTAGAATTAGAGTCCAGGAATGACTGATCAACTACCCCGCCTTTATGAACCAGTACATGCCTTGCTTGAAGATAAAAATTTGCCTTCTTCGCCAATTCGCTATCAAATCTAACTATTTTTCTTTCGAAGTATTTTTCAAAAACTCTTTTAATTGAACCGAGATCCTGAAAATTTATTGAGTTGTCTTTATCAAGAATTAACTTTCCGAGTTTGCCTCCAAATCTCAGATCGTTTTCCACAACTTCCCTCAGGGTAATTTTTAGGTCGCTCAGATTAGATTTGTTTAAGTTGGCAGAATGAAAAGCTAAATTCTCAAAATATTCTTTTACTGTCACCTCGAGTGCGGAGGACGCCAATACGCACATCTGTGAATAGATGGCACTATATCTATTTGCTATCGATTGATCTCTAATGTTTTCCAACGCAGTTTTTGCGTTCCGAATTGCACTGGCTACGGAATGGGTGATTCCGGGCGTCTCCAAAGATTTTACAAGTACATCCACGGCAAATTGCCTAATGAGATCGGGCGTGGATGCCAATTTATCCACCTCACCCATACTATCTAGAAATTTTTGTTGATAATTTACAGGCACTAAACAATCCTGATTTCTAGGTTGAGCTTTTCAGCAGAAAGTAAAACGTTGGATTTAAGCACATCATTTTGGAGCAAAGCTCTTTCTAAGAATATGACTTTAGATGGTTTTTGGTTGACGATGTCAGAAAATAACTTTTCACTGACTTTGTCAGCCAGGCAAATAATAAGCTCTCCCAATCCGATTCGGTAAAATTCACCGCTTTCGGTTTCAACTTTCTCTTGTTTTTCTGTTGGCTCAATGCCGCTTTTCAGCATCAATTCAAGCAGCAAATCCCCTTCATCTGCGTCGTCTCGAATAACATTCAGCATCGCTTTCATTTGATGCTCAAGTTGTTTCTTGTCGCGAACGCTTGAATCCCAAATCTTAAAGTTGGTCTCTTCGAGCTTTAAAGCCTTGAATCCAAGATCAATTGGGGTTTTTCGTTTCTTGATATTGTCTTTATAATTTCCCCTGATTTTCTTGCCAGCTCGACGAATTCGTTCGCGTGAAAGTTGGGCAATATTCTTGAAGCCGGCTTTCTTGGCTTCGCTCGTATCATCGACTTCTTCTGCCAACTGTACTGCAATCCATTTTCGATTACCGCCGTCCCGGGCATTCAATTGCTCGGCAGCATGCGCTGCGGATCCTGAACCAGCAAAGAAATCTAATATCATATCGTTAGAACTTGAGCTAGCAGAAAGTAAGCCTTCTATTAGTTTGGTGGGTTTTGAAAATGGAAAAACTTGTGCATTTTGCATTAATTCAATGATCTCATTTGTGCCATACTGTCCATATATACCGTCTATTAATGATTGCATTTTCCCATTTCTGAGATTTCCATTAGCATCTTTCAGGTATTGTTTAGTGGAAACTTTCCAAACACCTTGAGCCTTATAAAATTTTATCTCACCCCCATCTTGGGCTTCTGCGACTCTTTCTTTAGACCAAAGCCATTGTCGCTCCGGAAGAATATTTGTTCCATCTGGAGCCTTGATTGGAAAAATCAAATTAGGGCGATCTCCCATACTTCTCGTTGCTTCCAAGGGGTGGGTTCTAAAAGGGCCCCGTTTTTCGAATTGATCGTCTTTTTCGGTGTAATAACGGTCAATGGACTCTTGGCTCAGTGGCACTTCAATATCAAGGATATTATTTAAGTCCCTTGCGTAAACCAGAATATATTCATGAACGGTTACAAAGTATTTTTCCTTCGAACCACCTCCATACCGTTTCTTCCAAACCAAACAGTCAATGAAATTCTCTTCTCCAAAAATCTCGTTCATAATCATGCGCAAATTATGCACTTCGTTATCATCAATCGAGACGAAGATCACGCCATCTTGTCGCAATAAATTGCGGGCAAGGTAAAGACGCGGATACATCATATTGAGCCAGTTGCTATGAAAATGACCGCTGTCGCGGGTATTTTGCCGCAAGCCACTTACTTCATGCACATTGCCGTCCGCATTTCGTATACCAGCTTCCTGCTCGTACTCCCCACGTGATTGTTGCCATTTATCTGAGTAGATGAAATCCTTGCCCGTATTGTACGGCGGATCAATATAAATCATTTTTATTTTGCCGTAGTACGAGCGCTGCAAAACTTTGAGCACTTCTAGGTTATCGCCCTCGATAAACAGATTCTGACTTGTGTCAAAGTCAACCGATTCATCGCGATCAACCTTTAGTGTTTTCGTCGTTGGTTCTTGGATAACGTTAAAAACGTTTTGCTTTCCTGCCCAACTTAAACCGTAACGCTCTGGGGCATCATCAAACTCCTCACCCAACTCTTGCTTGAGCTTTTTGCAATCAACCTTATTTTCCGAAAACGTTCCTGGGAATTTTTCTTTCAGCTCCTTAGTAAGCTCATGCTGTGGCAACCAAGACTCGCCGCTCAGATGCCCTAGTTCATCGTTCTGCATGTTGAGACTCCTCAAATCTTGGATCGACGGTACGCCGTATATTTATCGTGCCGCCCCTTGGCTTGATCGGCAGGATACTTTGCATCGTTCTTCGCCATCTTGCGCGAAAAAGCGTCGGCCAGGTCGATATCCAGATCGTGTGCGAGCAGCAGCGTCCAGTAGAGCGTGTCAGCCAGCTCCTCGGCAATATCCTCTTTGTTTGATTGTACGTAGTCTGCGATTTCGTCCGGTGACTTCCACTGGAAGTGCTCCATCACCTCGGCGGCTTCTAGCACTAACGATAACGCTAGGTCTTTGGGGTTGTGGAACTGTTTCCAGTCCCGCGCGTCACGGAACGCGGTGATCCGCCGTGTTAGTTCCTGCAATTCAGAAGCCATGCCTTGAATATATCACTTTTCGGCTACGCCCCTGCACTCCGCTCAAGTAGGGCTTGGTAAATCCGCACCATCGCGTAGGTGTCCAGGCCACAGTATTCCAAGAGATCTTTGAACAGCTGCTCCTTGCCGTCGGGATTCTTGCCCTCGAGCACGGTTTCCATCCAAAGACGCTGGGCGGCTTCGCCGTTCTGTACGGTAAGCGTTTTATAGGTCAGGTCGGGCACCAGTACTGGCAGCACCTTCTTGATACTGGCGCTGCCCAAAAACCGGTAGTCCTCGTACCAACCCTGCGAGAACGGGGTCATCAGGTCGAGGATGCGGTCGTTCAGGGCCGTCATTCGGTCTTTGTAGTCGGGGTGGAGCTCGCCGAGCGATTCGTTGACGCCCTTTTCGAACTTGTCGTACCACGCGAGCACGGTCCCTTCCGTCCCGATATCCTCCACTAGCTGCTTGAGCAATGGCAGGCACGGGTCGCTCGAATCGCGGTGGAGGAATTCCTTGTGGACGAGCTCGGCGCCGGGCGCGGGCAGGATGTGGAGCGAGTACTGGGTGGGCAGCTGCTGGAACGGGCGCGTGCCGTCGAACGGCGGGATGATGCTGCTCATGGTTTCGTAGTCGAAGAAGTAGAGCGGGAACGTAAAGGTGCGTAGAAAATCCGCCACCTTGGCCGCGTCGATGACCGGCGCACCCAGGCGCGACAGCTCGACCACCCGCTGGTACTTGGCGTGCTGCAGCGGGAAATCCGGCGGGATCTGGCTGATCTTTTGGATCCCCTGGTCCTCGAGTTCTCCGAGCAGATCACCCTTGAGCGACGACAGCCGGTATATGCTGTACGGGTCGGTATCCGTAGCCGACAGCGACAGGAAGATCTCGATCCAATCTTTGACGTAATAGCCCTGGGCGTAGCGGGGCGAGATGTCCGGTCGGGTCGGAGAGTCCATGACCGCGAGCGCGGCGGCGATATCCGTCTTGGTCTGCTCGGCGAGCGCGTCGACCTCGGCGGTCACGTCGATCACACGGGTGAGCTTGCGCGCCTCGATGTCGCCGCGGCGGACGTAGCGCGGGTTGACGACGATGACGCTACAGCGCTTGACCGGCAGTCCGGCCAGTTCGAGCACGTGCTTCTGGAACGCCAGGTCGAGCAGGTGCTCGCGCTTTTCGCGGGTAGCGGACTTAATCTCGTACAGATTATAGCCGCCCTCCGTACGTTCGAGCACGTCGAAGATGCAGGTCAGCTGGCCGTGCTCCACCCGCCCCTGGAACAGGGTCGCGGCGCCCTCGTCGAGCGCGGCCTGGGTGCGCTTCGGCAACGACAGGTACTGGCCGTAGTCGTTGAACCCGAGCGTGGTGCCGCCGGGGAACCGTGCCTCGGCGTACGGCTCGAACTTGTGGCCGGTGTCGAATACGGCCTGCAAGTTGTCGTCGACCGGGGGCAGCTTCGACTTGTCGTGCTTTTTGAGCCACAGCCACGCCGGGTGCTTGAGGTACATCATGTAGTCGGACTTGGTCAGCTGGAGCTTCATAGGGGTACAGTACCAAAAACGCGGCGCCCGGTGGCACCGCGTTCCATTACTAGGAGCGTATTACTCGCACTTCTTGGTGGTTTCGGCGCTGCACGAATCCGTGCCGGTGCCGCCGTCGGCAGTGTCGGTGCCGTTGCCACCCACGATCGTGTCGTTGCCCGAACCGCCCGACAGCTTGTCGTCACCGGCGTTGCCGTAGATCGTATCATCGCCCGCACCGCCGTCGATTGTGTCCGCGCCGCCCTTGCCGTAGATGACGTCGCTGCCCGAGCCGCCGTCAATCGTATCCTTGCCTGCCCCGCCGACGATGCAGTCGTTGCCGCTCGCGCCGGTGATCTTATCGTTGCCGCCGTAGCCGAAGATAAGGTCGTTCTGGGCCGTGCCCTTCAAGGTATCGTTGCCGTTCGTGCCCTGGATCACGCTCGTATAGGTGCCGGTGCAGCCCGCCGGCTTCACGCCGTTGCCCACGACCTCGATCGCCATGCCGGTCGGCGCGTCCCAGGTGAACGTTGCGCCGTTGCCGCTCGCCGTGCCAGCCATGCGGCCGTCCTCGTCGATCGTGCCGACAAGATTGTAGGTCGAGCCCGCCTCGGTGCCGGTGTACACGATCGTGAACGCCACGGCGTCACCGGTCGTGTTGCCAGTCATATTCCAGGTGTAGCTCGTATCCGGGATATAGTAACCCGTACCGGCGAAGTTGCCGTTGCCGAAGTTCTCGCTCGCCACGTGCATGCTGTGCAGCCAATCGCCGGAACAGCCGGTCAGGCAGTGGAAGTTAACCGTGTAGTTCCCGCGGACATCCCAAGTCGGCGGTGTGGCGGCCGTTGCGATCTGGGCAGCGCCCAGCACCGGAAACACCCCAGACAGCACCACAGCCCCGACCGCAACCAGTCCGCGCATCCGCGCAAGTACGTTCCTCATGCCCCGCTCCTTTCCCTCTATATAGTATGTCTATACAAACTCCGGACGTGGGAAATGTCAAACTCCCGTATTTCCACAGCCGGCCACCGGCAAACCAGCGGTACCGCGAGAGATAGTGTGCTATAGTACCTCCGCACGAAAGGAGCGGGATGGGACACAGATTCCGGGTCTACGTAGTACTGGCACTCCTTGGAGTGTCGTTTTTCGCGCTCGGGAGCGCGCCGGCCGAGGCATTGACCTCGAGCCAGGTGCAGCAACTGCAGAACCAACAGAAGAAGCTGAAGGAAGAAGCCGCCCGCAAGCAGCAGGAAGCAGCGCAGGCGGCCAAGGACGCGGCGCAGTTCAAGAGCCAGGCGCAGTCACTGACTGCCCAACTGGCCGATACCCAGGCCGAGCTTTCCCAAACCGAGCAGACGATAGGCGATGTGACCAAGAATATCGCCGACAAGCAGGCCGCCATGGCCGAGGCGCAGGCCGCGCTCGACACCCAGAACCGGAACAAAGACGAGCTCCTGCGCAACCTGTACGAGGAAGGCGGGTTCGACCCGACGCTGGCCGCCATCACGAGCAACAGCGTATCCGACCTCATTAACCGCCAGCAGTACTTCAATTCGATCAGCGAGTCGCTCGAACTGGCGATCGGCGAGATCAAAACCAAGCAGGCCGCGCTCAAGCAGGAGCAGGACGCCCTCAAGGAACAGCAGGACGAGCTGACCGCGCTCAAGGCGAAGCAGGAAAGCGCCAAGGCGCAGATCGCCGCCGCCAAAGCGACGACGCTCGCCGAACAGGCCCAGGCCGTAGCCGAACAGCAGTCCGCCTCGACCGAGGCGAAGGCGCTGCAAGCCCAGGTGCTCGCGATCGAGGCGAAGCTGAGCGTGCTTACCGCCACCGCGCGCTGGGGCACCGACATCATCTCGACCAGCAGCTCGGCCAGCTGGGCCTACAACCAGCTCAACTACCAGACGACCCTGGGCAACAGCCCGTTCACGATCCATGACTACGGCTGTCTGGTCACTTCGATCGCCATGGTCTCGACGTTCTACGGCCACCGGGTGACGCCTCCGGATATCGCCAACCACGCCAGCTGGTTCGACCGCAACGGTAACGCCTTCGTCTCGACGATCGTGAGCGGCCTCGGACTTGTGGTCACCGACCAAGGGCCGGTCAACTGGCGGACAGTGGATGCCGAACTCGCGCAGAACCACCCGGTAATCCTGAGCGTGTACCTACCGCAGGTGGGCGCCCTGAACGCCGACGGCTCGTCGCACTTCGTGGTGGTCGAGGGCAAGTCCGGCGACCACTACCTCATGGAAGATCCCTTGGGCGGCGGGCGCGGTTACGCCACGAGCCAGGTCCGCTCGATGCGCGTACTCCGGCCGCAGTAACGGCCTAGGCCGCCAACGCGAACGCAGCGGCTGCGACGAGCGACCCGATCACGACCGAGTAGAAAAGCAGGCCGATTGCCTTGCGCCGATCCTGGGCACGGTATTTCGCTTGGACCGGTGAGTCGCTGCCCGTAACAGCCGGGTCCATATTGAATACGCCGCGCAGACCGAAGTCCGCACAGAACCGGCTCGCCGCCTGCAGGAAACCGAGTGCCGCCGCGGCGGTCGGTACGGTGAGTAGCCAGTACCATGCCGGACTAGCACCCACGCGGATGAGCAGATCCCAGGTGACGATCGCAGTCAGCGCCCCGACCATGCCGAAGACTCTGCGGACCTGCACTTGGCCCGGGCCGATATTGCAGACGCCGGGAATGTACTTGGATGTTGCCATAGCCCCTCCTTGGATCTACTAGCGCAGCAGGACGCCGCCGTCGACGACCACCTGGGCGCCGGTCATGTACGAACTCAAATCGGATGCGAGGAACAGCGCTGCCCGGCCGATATCGTCGGGCTCGCCGAACCGGTGCATGGGAATCTTGGCCTCGAAGGCTTTAATGACGGACTCGTCCGCCTGGCCGCCGCCTGACAACTTCGCGACGCCTGGCGTACTGATCCCGCCCGGCGCGAGCGCGTTCACGCGGATATTGTGCTCGGCCAGCTCGAGCGCGACGTTCTTGGTGAACCCCCAGACGCCGTGCTTGCTTGCGTCGTAGTGGGCAAGGCCGGTCATCGACGGGTGGAGCGCGTCGACCGAGGTGACGTTGACGATCCGACCGCCTTTGCCCTGCTTGATCATCTGGGCAGCCGCGACGTGGGTCATCAGGTACACCCCGCGCAGGTTGACCGCGATCACGCGGTCGAAGTCGTCGGGCGTCATCTCCATGACCAGCTTCTGCGGGTAGATGCCGGCGTTGTTGACCAGGATATCGAGGCTGCCGTACGTCTCGACCGCGAACGCAATCGCAGCACCGACCGATTCCGGATCGGCGACGTCGAGATGCACGGCTGCGGCCGACCAACCCTTGGCTTGGTACGCGGCCACCGCTGCCGCAGCGGCCTCGTCGTCGAGGTCAGCGATCACCACGTTCGCGCCGGCTTCGGCCAAGCGGTAGGCGATCCCCTCGCCGATCCCCATCGCCCCGCCGGTCACGAGCGCTGTACTCCCGGCGAGCGACACCAAGTCCTTGAGCGATGTGCGATCCATAGGCCTCCTTTGCTTACCGGCGCCGGGCAAGGGCGCGGTAGGTGACGATACCGAAAATCATGGGCAGGAAGATGCCGAGAATACGCAGCCAGCCCGTAGCCATGATGAGCGCGCCCACGAAGGCAGCCAGCGTGATCCGCCAGAACACCGGCCCGGTCGCCAGGCGCCGGTCGAACATGCCGCCAATCGCCCAGATCGCGAAGGCCATTGCAAGCGGGATCGCCACGATCTCGGCCCCGTTGCCGATGCCGAGCATAGAGACAAGTACGAACCCGAAGATCCAGGCTGCGACCGCTTGCAGGAAGGTGGCTAGTACCGCCATCAGAAGGTCCGCGCCGGCGGCAGGCGGTAGTACGAACGGGTCGGTACCGGTATGCCTGGCGCAGGTTGCTCCTGCCGTTGCTCTTCCTTGTGCGGGAAGTACGGCGCGAGCGGCGCCAAGATATCGCGGCTCACTGGGCTCGTTGCGTAGACCGCGTACAGGAACAGGTAGACGACGAGCAGCGTCCCGGCGATGCCGACCAGCTGTCGGCCCAGGTACGAACCCGCCGACAGCAGCTTCAAGCCAAGCAGGATGAGGATCACCGGCCAGAACTGCCAGAGGAACCCGAACACCGCCCAGTCGACCCAGCCGAAGTTATGGAGCAGGAACAGCCCGCCGATCAGGATCAGGACGAGGCCGGCCATCCTACCGCTCCCGCCGCTGCGACCGCATGAGCACGGCGACGCCTACCAGGATGACCAGTACCGGCCACAGCTTGCCGACGAAGAGCACGCTTAAGAGCCCGAAATTGACGAACAAAAACCAGAGCCCGACTGCCAGCAAGGCGATCCCGAGCCAGTTCCGCGCCTCGGTGGTGCCGGCCCAGTGCTCGGCCTCGCCGGCCGCATGCTTCACCTTGTGCTCGACTTCCTTGACGTTGGCCTTGATCGTCGGCTCGGTCGCCGCCGGGTGGACCGACGACTCGGTCGGGATAATCACCCAGAGCACCAGGTAGACGAACACGCCGCTGCCGTGGAGCGCGAACAGAACAAACAGGAGGCGGACAAGCGTCGCGTCGATCCCGAAGTACTCGGCCAACCCCCCGGCGACGCCGCCGATCACGCGGTCGGATTCGGAACGGTAGAGCCGTTTCGGGTCGGCGGCCATCAGGCCTCCTCGCTCACGCGGCCGTCGAACTCGTCCTCGACCTCGTCGGCCTTGGTGGCCTGGACGGTGTCGCGCAGGTGCTGCGGCGGCGAATAGAGCGTGTACAGGGCAAGGTCCTCGGTGCCGGTGTTGGTGATATTGTGCCAGACGCCCGCGGGTACCACGATCGCCGTACCGTCGGATACTGGCGATGCGTCGGTGTTATTAAGCAGCGCCGTGCCCGTACCGGCCTCGACGCGGATGAACTGGTCGCCGTTGTGGACCTCGTTGCCGATTTCCTCACCCGGTTTCAAACGCATGAACACGAGCTGTGATTTCGGGGTCGTGTAGACCACCCGGCGGTAGTCGGTATTGGCGACCGTCGCCGCTTCGATGTTGTCGAGATAACCGTGCATGCGCCTCCTTGGGGTGCGTTAGCGCCGGGCCGGGACGAAGGTGAGCGCGAACCCGCGCTTGCCCGCCCTGCCGGTACGCCCGATCCGGTGTACGTACTCATCGTACGTCATCGGCTCGTCGAAGTTAATCACGTGGCTCACGTCGGGGATGTCCAGGCCGCGGGCGGCGACGTCGGTGGCGATGAGCGCCGAGACCCGGCCGCCCTTGAAAGCCGTGAGCGCGCGCTGGCGCTGCGACTGGGATTTGTTGCCGTGGATCGCCTCGACCTTGAGGCCGTAGGTGCCCAGGTGGTTGGCCAGCTTCTGGACGCCGTACTTCGTCTGGCCGAACACCAGGACCTTGCCGAATTCCGGCTTGGCGAGCAGGCCGAGCAGCAGGTCAAACTTTTCTTGGTCGGATCCGTACTCGACGATCCCCTGCTCGATCGCCTGGCTGGTGTCGCCCCGGCGGACCGAGACCGTTTTCGGTTGCTTCAGCAACCGGGCAAGCAGCTGTTCGATCGCCGGCGTGATGGTGGCGCTCAAGCAGACCGACTGCCGACCGGCCGGCAGCTGGGCCATGATCGCCTCGATGTCGCGGACGAAGCCCATGTCGAGCATCCGGTCGACCTCGTCGAGCACGAAGAAGCCGACCGTGTCGAAACGGAGCGCGCCGCGGTCGCGCAGGTCCTTGAGGCGGCCCGGCGTCCCGATCACCACCTGGGGCGACTGGCGCAGCTTCGCGATCTGGTTGTGCAGGCTCATGCCGCCGACACAGAGCACGGCCCGGAGCCCCAGGCCTTCGCTGAACATGCGGAATTCCTGCTCGATCTGGACTGCCAGCTCGCGGGTCGGGGTAATGACAAGCGCGGTCCCGGCTTGCTGCTTAGTCTTGAGACGATGGAGCAGCGGCAGCAGGAACGCGGCCGTCTTGCCGGTGCCGGTGTTGGCCAGCCCGATCACGTCGTGGCCTTGCAGCACAAGCGGGATGACGCCGTCCTGGATCGGCGTGGGCGCGGTGAATCCGCGGCGGGCGAGCGTCGCCGTCAACTGGGGCAAAAAGCCGAAATCGCCGAAGGCGTGGACCGGCGTGAACGGTGCCTCGGCAGCGGCTTCGACCGCCTGCCGGACGTAGCGTTCCGGCGCGATGTACTGGCCCTGGAAGCGCTTGCCGCCCGACGACGGGCGACGGCCACCGCTCCGAGGCGGACGGTCGCGGCGGTCGGTATGTGGTCGGTCCGGGCGCTGGCGGTTGCCGCGGCCATGCTGGTCACGGCGCGATCCGGAACCGTGCGGTTTCGGTCGTGCGAATGCGGAACGGCTGTCTTGGAATTCCATAGATAATCCTTCTACCTTGGTTCGATGAACAGCGATGGTAGATAGGGATATCTAGCTCGGCATCCATCGCGCACGGGTGGTGCGCAGCAGGTAACGGTGAATAGTATCAGATTTGACCGGGGTTGTCGAGGTGCCGTCCGCGGCGGTAGCCAAGGTACGAGTCGACCACTGACCAGACTGCGGCAAGCACCGGCGCGGCGATGCCCACCAACGGCCCATACGGCTGCGGCAGGAACGCGGCCAGGATCGCGATGCAGCCAGCGAGCAAGAACCAGCGGCCGGCACGGGCATGCGTCCACGCCCATACGTCGTCGGACGCGAGCGTCCAGGGTGTGCGGATCCCGACGAAGTAATTGCGCCGGATGCGGGGCAGTAGCGTGCCGATGCCCAGGAACAGCAGCCCGAGCAGGGCGACGATGGCACCCGTCATCGGGAACCGTAGGCCAAGGTTCCAGATGAGCGTCACCTTGTCGATCGCCACCAGCACGAGCGCGATCATAAGGAAAAGCAGATTGTACTCGCGCCCGAACTGCCTGAGGTTGTCCGACAGCGGATCGATCCGCGGTATGAACGCCCACAGGCCCCAAATAAGCACGGTGGCAACGGGCGCGAACGCGAGCACCCAGACCTTGGGCAGATACCCGTCGACCTGGCCCGCCAGGTTCCAGTGGCTGGCGATGACCGACGGCAACTGCGGGTACGCCCAGGCTGCCAATCCGAACGAGGCGAGTACCAACAAGGCGAAAATGAGGTGCGCCGTCTTTGTTGTCATAGGAATAGTGTACGTCCACTCCTGCAAAAACACTAGGGACAACCCAGTTTGCTATGCTGTAGGCATGAACGAAAATGAACAATCGATCGTCAGCCAACCGGCTGTCGATCAGCCGGTCGTACTGCCGGCACCGCCTGCCAGTCCCGAACCGCCACAGCTAGCTCGGCCACGTCGACGCGGCGTCATTATCGGTGCCGCAGTCCTGGTACTGGCCGTGGTAGGCGGGGCCGCTGCCTACTACAAAGCCACGCGCGTGCCGGCGCAGCAGGCGTCGTCACAACAACCGTCGTCGCCAGGACAGCCATCCGTTCCTGCGGCCGCCGTGCGGCCGGCGGTCAAGTACCTGAAGCAGACGATCAAGGATCCGGCCGCGGGTAACGTCGACGCGTTTTCCTTCCTAGCGCCGGAAGGCTGGCGGGGCCAGGGCAACGTCGAGTGGATGCACCAGTGGGAACGGCTGGTGCAGCTCCATACCACAGTAACCGATCCCGCCACCGGTACCACGGTCGAGTGGCTGCCGATCCAGGACTTCATGTGGTTTCAGGCACCGGCCGGCTTCAGTGCGCCAGTAGGCGGTAACTACCAGGGTAAGGCCTACGTCCCGCCGATCACCGACCCCGCCCAGTTCGTCACCGAGTTTTGGGCGCCGAACGCGCTTGCGCGCCTGCAAGGTGCCACGCTCGTCCGTACCACCGACGTTCCCGAGATCGCCAACGAATTCATCCGCCTCTTCGGCGGCCCGGGCGAGGCGCACGCCTACCGATTGCGGTACGAGTACAACCAGAACGGCACGCCATGGGAAGAAGACGTCCAGTTCGCCCTGCTGTTTTCGAGCAGCAACGGCATCACGTCCTGGTACGTCAACTACGCCACATCGGTCCGGGCACCCAAAGGCGAACTCGACGAGCAGCAGGGCGTCGCCTCGACCGTGATCGCCAGCCGGGCGACGACCGTCGAATGGGAAGCCACCTACCGGCAGGTGCAGAAGCTCTTTATCCAAGGCATCATCCAGCAGATGAACGACACGGTCGCCTTCGGCCAGGCGTTGCAGCAGTACCGGGCCGAAAGCCAAGCCCTGCAGCAGCAGGTGGTGAACGAACGCGCGGCGTCGCAGGATCACAACGCCGAACTGTTCCGGCAAACGCTGGGCGGCGTCGAAAGTTACAACGACCCGGTCAACGGCGGGCTCGTGGAACTGCCGCTCGGGTGGAACCAGTACTGGGTCAACCAGAAGGGTGAATATATAACATCGGACAACGTCAACTTCGACCCGAACACATTGAACGACGGTACCTGGCAGCTGCTACAGAAAACGAATCCGTAACAAACCAAAAGAGCCCCGGCGAGTGCCGGGGCTCTTTCTTGTCCTGAACAGACCCCTTACATCCCCATCCCGCCCATGCCGTCCATGTCGCCGCCGGGCATTGCCGGCTTTTTGTCTTCGGGCTTTTCGGACACGGCCGCTTCGGTAGTAATCACAAGCGAGGCGACCGATACCGCGTTTTCGAGCGCCGACCGGGTAACCTTGAGCGGGTCGATGATGCCCGCACCGATCATGTCGACGTACTCGTCCGAGGCCGCGTTGTAGCCGATACCGGCGTCACGTTTCTTGACCTCTTCGATCACGACCGCGCCGTCTTTGCCGGCGTTGAACGCGATCTGGCGCATCGGCTCTTCGAGCGCGCGGCGCAGGATCTTGACCGCCACCTGCTCCTCGCCGTCATCGAGCTTCAGCTTGTCGAGCGCGGCGATCGTGTCGACGTAGGCGACGCCGCCGCCGGCAACGATCCCTTCCTCGATCGCGGCCTTGGTCGCGTTGACCGCGTCCTCGATCCGCAGCTTCTTCTCGTTGAGTTCGACCTCGGTCGCCGCACCGACTTTGATGACGCCGACGCCGCCGGCCAGCTTGGCCAGCCGCTCTTCGAGTTTTTCCTTGTCGTAGTCGGACGTCGACTTATCCATCTCGACCTTGATCTGCGCGACCCGGTCCTTAATGGTAGCGTCATCGCCCTTGCCTTCGATGATCGTGGTCTTTTCCTTGCTCGCCACGATCTTGCGGGCCCGGCCGAGCTGCTCGAGCGCAGTATCTTCAAGTTTCGTGCCGGTTTCTTCTGAAATCACCTGGCCGCCGGTCAGCACCGCCAGGTCCTGCAGCATCGCCTTGCGGCGGTCACCGAAGCCCGGCGCCTTGATGGCGAGCGTATGGAACGCGCCGCGGAGCTTGTTGAGCACCAAGGTGGCCAGCGCCTCGCCCTCGACGTCCTCGGCGATGATCACCAGGTGCTTCCGCCCGGTTTGGGCGATCTTCTCGAGCACCGGCACGATTTCGGCCACCGACGAGATCTTCTTGTCGGTCAGCAGGATGTACGGGTCTTCGAACACCGCTTCCATCCGGGCCGAGTCGGTCATCATGTACATGCTCAAGTAGCCGTTGTCGAACTGCATGCCCTCGACGACTTCCTTCTCAAGGCCAAGCGTCCGGCCTTCTTCAACCGTAATGACGCCGTCTTTGCCGACCATGTCCATGACGTCGGCGATGAGCGCGCCGATGCCGGCGTCACCGGCCGAAATCGAAGCGACCTGGGCGATCTCTTCCTTGCCGGCCACCGCTTTCTTCCGCCCCTTCAATTCCTCGACCACCGCCTTGGCGCCGGCTTCCAGCCCGCGGCGGACCGCCATCGGGTTCGCGCCCGCGACGACGTTCTTCAAGCCCTCGTTGATGATGATCTGCGCGAGCACGGTCGCCGTGGTCGTGCCGTCGCCGGCGACGTCGTTTGTCTTGGTGGCGACTTCCTTCACGAGCTGGGCGCCCATGTTCTCGAACTTGTCCTCGAGTTCGATTTCCTTGGCGATCGTGACGCCGTCGTTGGTGATCGTCGGCGAGCCGAAACCCTTGTCGAGCACCACGTTCCGGCCTTTGGGCCCGAGCGTAACCTTCACGGTATTGGCGAGCTTGTTGACCCCTTCGCGCAACCGCGTGCGGGCGTCTTCGTTGAACAGGATCTGTTTGGCCATTGGGAACTCCTGCGGTTAACCGACGATCGCAAGGATATCGTCGGCCGACACGATCTTGTACTCTTCCCCTTCGAACTTAAACTCGTCCCCGCCGTATTTCGGAATGAGGACAGTGTCGTGTTCCTTTACGTCGACCGGCAGGCGCTTGCCCGCGTCATCAAGTTTGCCCGGGCCGACCGCAACGACTTTGGCCTGTTGCGACTGGTCCTTGGCAGCCTCAGGAATGAGGATACCGGACTTGGTCGTCTCCTCGGCGGGCAGGAGCTCCAAGAGCACCCGGTCGCCAAGGGGACGGATAGACGGATGTGCCATACGTCTCCTTTCCGTTAGTACGCTCCCGCGTCCGCGAACGGGACGCAAGAGGCGGAACAGCCGAAGGTAAGGGGGAAACCTTGGCTACTCCCGCCATGGCTTGACTATATGGAGTAAAACGGCCGCTTGTCAAGCCGCGATTCGCTCGAGCCGCTGCCACGCGGCGGCGAACGCCTGTTGGTACTGCGGCCGCTTGTCGGGCTCGTGGATCCGCAGGAGGTCGGCCTGGGCGACGACGGTGGCGCGCTCACGCAATTTTGCCTGGTAGCGGAGCATCCGTTGGGCGTACCACAGCGTCTGCCCGGCACCCATGAGCCGGCCCGGGGCCGACCGGTACCAGCGTTCCCAGGAGCTGCGGTGCGCCTCGCGGACGGGATCGGGCGTAATCAACCGGCTCTGCTGCGGCTGCCAGCCGGGAAAGGTCTGGGCGAGCCAGCCGTTGGCAGCGACAAGCTGCCGGTACGCGTTGCCACGGTCGATGAGCGGCTGCAAGCTCATGAGCCAGTAATCCAGGTAGATGTCGAGCGGCTCCAACTGCCACGCCGCCAATTCGAGCCGTTCCGTGGTGAGCATCACGTCGGGAAAGGCCTTGCCCCGCTTAGGCAGCCGGTGCGCCCGGCGGCCGAGCACCTCGAGCCTGGCCAGCAGGTGGTCGCGGGCCACGGCTAACCCACCCGGCTCCACCACCACGACTAGGTCGATGTCCGATTCGGCAGTCGCGGTACCGAGCGCGAGCGAGTTGCTCACGGCGACAAGCCGCACGAACGGGACGGCGGCCAGGCAACTCACCACCGCTTCGGCCTCGGCCCAGAGTAACCGCTGCGTCAGCTCGCGCTCGAACCATGCGTCGGCGATCGCCTCGCGTCCGGGCAGGGTCAGGTACTCGCCGGCACGTGCCAAAACGCCCCGACTCACCAGGTTACCGACCAACGTCTCGACCAGTGGCGGATCCAGCACCACGCCGTGGGCCAACGCCGGCAGGTCCGCTTGCCGGAGCGGCTTGTCGAAGAGGTCAAAAAAGACCACTGGCGTCAGCAGTGCCCCTTCGGCAGACGAAAACATCGTTGTTGATAGTAGCACGCCTGCTCTGTTAGGCTAGCCCTATGCGTATCCTCTCCGGCATCCAACCCTCCGGCATCGTGCATATTGGCAACTACTTGGGCGCGATCCGGCAGCAGCTCGCGTTGCAGAACCAAGGAGGCAGCGAACAGCCGGTCTACCTCATTGTCGACCTGCACGCCATTACCGTACCGCAGGAACCCGCCAAGCTCCGAGAACACACCTTGAATATGGCCGCGCTCTACCTGGCGTTAGGCTTGGATATCGAGCAGGCGATCCTGTACGTGCAAAGCCAACGGCCGGAGCATGCCGAGCTGGCGTGGATCCTGACCACGCTCGCCAGCATGGGCGAACTCGAACGGATGACCCAATTCAAAGAGAAGGGGAGAGGGGACGAGCGGGGAGCGTCGGGCGTCGGGCTGTTCGCCTATCCCCTGCTCATGGCCGCCGATATCCTGCTCTACAACGCCCAAAAGGTACCGATCGGCGACGACCAGGTGCAGCACCTGGAGTTGGCGAGAGATCTGGCCAAGCGGTTCAACCAACGCTTCGGCGAGGTTTTTGCGATCCCCGAAGCACTCCTCCCCGAGCAGGGCGCGCGGATCATGGGGCTCGACGACCCAACGGTCAAAATGAGCAAGTCGGCCGCGAGCGCGTACAACTACATCGCCCTGACCGACGACGCCGACACGGTCCGGAACAAGGTCAAGAAAGCTGTCACTGATTCCGGCTCCGAGATCGTGTACGCCGATGACAAGCCCGCGCTCAAAAACCTACTGACGATCTTCGCGGGCGTAACCGACGGAACGCCCGAAGTGATTGCCAACCGCTATATCGGCAAAGGCTACGCCGATTTTAAGTCTGACCTAGCAGAGGCGATCAATGCCTTCCTTGCCCAGATCCAAGAGCGCTACGCCGGCATCCGCGCCGACGAACACCACGTGACCGAACTTCTGCGTGCCGGCGCCCGCCACGCCGAGCCGCTTGCCAAGCAGACCATGCACAAGGTCAAAGACGCCGTCGGGTTCGTGTTCTAAGCCGTTCCGCCGATCAGCGCCAAGAGTTCGTCGCGCTTCGTTGCCATCAGTTCCCGGCTGTTCGCCTCGACGTTCAGGCGGAGCAACGGTTCGGTGTTGCTCGTGCGGACGTTGAAGCGCCAGTCGCGGTCGTATTCGATCGTCAGGCGGTCGGTTTCGTCGATCACGGTCGCGTCTTTGTACCGCTCTTTCAGCCGCTCGATGATACCGTCGGCATCCGCGACAGTGCGGTTGATCTCGCCCGACACCACGTACCGCTCCATGAGGTCGCCGGCCAGCTCGGCAAGCGTCTGGCCCGTGGTCGATAGCAATTCCAATACAAGCAGGAAGGGGAGCATGCCGGTGTCGCAGGCGAAGTAGTCGCGGAAGTAATAGTGCCCGCTCGACTCGCCGCAGAAGAGCGCATTATGCTCGCGCATCGCCTGCTTGATGAACGAGCTGCCGACCCGGCAGGGAATCGCCCGGCCGCCAGCCGCCTCGACCGCGTCGACCACGGCCCAGGTATAGCGGACGTCGTAGAGCACCTGCTCGCCAGGAAGCTTGCGGAGCAAGGCGGTCGCGAGGATCGCGTTCATGTAGTAGGCCTCAAGGAACGTGCCGTCACCGGTCGCGAAGAACGCCCGGTCGGCAACGGCGGCCCCCGGCCGTTCAGCGTTGATCTTGGCCACGAACTCGTCGCGGTTTTCGGGCACGAACGGGTCGGGCCGGCCTTTCGGAAAGGTGCCATCCGGCTCGGCATTCAATTGGCTCAAGGTGATCGGCAAGCCTTCCAAAACGCGGGCGGCGAACTGGCCTTGGTAGCCGAAGTTGGCGTTGGTGACGACCGTCATCGGCTTCAGCTTCGAGACGTCGATGAAGCCTAAGATAAAGTCCTTGTAAGCGGGGAATACGTCGCGGTCGGATACCGTACCTGGCGCTGCGGCTGCAACCGGATCAGTAAGCAGTACCGGCACCCGGTCGCGGATCGCTTGCAGCCCTGAATTGAGCGAGATCGGCTCGCTGCCTGCGCGGACCATCTTGAAGCCATTGTACTCGCCCGGGTTGTGCGACGCCGTCACGGCGATGCCGGCGTCGTAGCCGAAATGCGCGACGGCGAAATACAGCTGTTCGGTCGAGATGCCGCCGATGCGCACAACATCCGCTCCGGCCGACGTCAGGCCGTCGATGAGCGCGTCGTACAGCTCCGGGCCGCTCAAGCGCACGTCGTGGCCGACCACGACGGTCTTCGGCTGGACTTCGGCCACGAACGCCTGGCCGACCGCACGGGCGATGGTGGCGTCGAGTTGGGTCGGATAGATACCGCGGACGTCGTAGGCCTTGAAGATCGAGGGGTCGAATGCCATAGGGCTCCTTTCGTCCACCGTATTCTACCCTGAATCACGGGCCATCCCCAGCTTGCGCGCAGCCTGGGCGCTGCGGTAGGGTAGCTGGGGCGCCGAAGGATCGTTCCCCAGGAGTGCCTTTTTTGTTTGAGTTGCATTGGAGGGCAAGATGGCCAAACGGAAATTCGTCTTCGTGGTCGGCGGCGTCATGAGTTCGGTCGGCAAGGGGATCGTGACCGCCTCGCTCGGCAATATCCTGCAGGCGCGGGACTACAAGGTTACGGCCATGAAGGTCGACCCGTACATCAACGTCGACGCGGGCACCATGAATCCCACCGAACACGGCGAGGTGTTCGTGACCGACGACGCCGATGAGACCGACCAGGACATCGGCAACTACGAACGGTTCTTGAACCAAGACATCGGCTCGACCAACTACATGACGACCGGACGCGTCTACCAGACGGTGATCGGGCGCGAACGGAACTTGGAGTACCAAGGCAAGTGCGTCCAGGTCGTGCCGCACATCCCCTACGAGATCATCCGACGGATTAAGGCTGCGGCCGACGCGACGGATTCCGACATCACGCTTATCGAGGTCGGCGGGACGGTCGGGGAGTACGAGAACATCCTCTTTTTAGAAGCGGCCCGGATGATGAAGCTCGAGCAACCGGACGACGTCGTCTTCGTGCTCGTGAGTTACCTGCCCGTACCGCGGATGGTAGGGGAGATGAAGACCAAGCCGACCCAGCACGCCTCCCGCTCCCTGAATTCCGTCGGGATCCAGGCGGATTTTATCGTGGCCCGGTCCGAACGGGCGCTCGACGAACCGCGCAAGGAGCGGCTGGCCGTTTTCTGCAACGTCAAGAAAGACGCCGCGATCTCGGCGCCCGACGTCGACACGATCTATGACGTTCCCCTCTTGTTCGAAGACGAGGGGTTCGGGAGCAAGGTGTTGGAGCGGCTCGGACTTGAAGCGCGGCCGGCCGACCTCACTGTCTGGCGCTCACTCATGACAACGGTCAAGACGAGCGAGCGGCGGCTGAAGATCGCGGTCGTCGGCAAGTACTTCGGGACAGGGGAGTTCACGCTCGCCGACTCGTACATCTCGGTCATCGAGGCGGCCAAGCACGGCTCGTGGGCCAACGGGGCGGTCCCAGACTTCACCTGGCTCGACTCGGAAGCCTACGAAACCGATCCGAAGAAACTGTCCGAGCTCTTGGCCTACGACGGCGTCATTGTCCCCGGCGGGTTCGGGAAGCGGGGGATCGAGGGGATCATCGCGGCGATCGAGTTCGTACGCACCAACGGCATTCCCTACCTGGGACTCTGCTACGGGATGCAGCTGGCTGCCATCGAGTATGCACGGCACGCGGCGGGTTTGGACGGCGCGCACACGACGGAAATCGCGGCCGACGCCGCCCATCCGGTGGTCCATGTAATGCCAGAACAAGAAAAGAAACTGCTGAAGCAGGAATACGGCGGCACGATGCGCCTAGGGTCCTTCCCTGCCCTACTCAAAGAGGGGAGTCTAGCCGCTGCCGCCTACGGCGCGACCACGATCCACGAACGGCACCGTCACCGGTACGAGCTCAATAATCGGTACTGCGACCAACTGACGGCCGCGGGCCTGGTTCTTTCTGGTACGTCCCCTGACGGCCAACTCGCCGAGATCCTTGAACTGCCACAGTCCGTCCATCCGTTCTTCATCGCCAGCCAGTTCCATCCGGAATTCAAGTCGCGGCCGCTCTCCCCTCACCCGCTCTTCCGCGCTTTCGCGGCTGCAGCGATGGACCGGAACGGCAGCCGGGCAGCAGCACCGGCACCTGCGCTCCACGCAGCCTGAACTCAGGCTGCCGGAACCTCGTCGGCCGACGGCGAATCGTCGGTATGCGCCTCACCGGTCTCACCGGCCGGGGCGCCCGCATCGTCGGCACCACGGAGGATGTGGGCCGGCAACGCCTTGTAGAACGACTCGAACGTTTGACGGAATAATTCCTGCCCGTCGCGGCGGACGATGTACGTCGCGACGGTATGCGCGCCTTCGTGCGCGTGTTCGGTTTCCTTCGTCTGGCCAGGCGCGAGCGAACTGACCGTTTCGTAGACGGGCGGCGGCGGCGCGGTCTTCGACAGGGTGAACGGCCCCTGGACTTCCGAGGTCCGGCCGTCCTTGGTGCCGTACAGGTCGAACGTGAGGGTCGTACCCGTCACTTCGGCTTGGACGAGCACCCAGCCCGGCGTATCGTTCAGAAACTGGAAGTCCGGCTTCGGCAGGTAGACGGTGGCATCAAGGCCGGGCCCGACGCCCCGCTCGTAGTAGCTTACCCGGTAGGAATGGTTCTTCCGTTCGGTCACCTTGAGCCCGGCGTCGAGCACGGCACGGAACAGGGTAGTCGACACCTGGCACAGGCCGCCGCCGTATTCCGGAATCGTCTTATTTTCTTTGATGACGAGCTCCGGCAGGTACCCGGTACTCTTGTCGACCGGGCCAAGCGAGGTGACGGTCGAGAACGTGTCGCCCGGCTTCACGAGCCAGCCGTTCAAGTACTTCGTGCCGACGGTAATGTTATGGACGCGGTTGTTCGGCGATCCCGAAAAGTCAGTTTGGCCGTGGCCGATAAGCTCGGTAATGCCCAAGGTATTGAGCGTATCCGACGAGACGGTCGGCTTCTTGACGGTGACCGCGAGCGTGACGTCGCCAGTCGGCGCCACGGCTGCGGTGCGCCGGGCTTCGAGCGCCGTTATCACCGCCTGCGCGCTCTGCTCAAGGTCGAGCTGCGTGCCGTCGCGGCTTTGCTGGAACACAGTGGCCTTGCCGTTCACGATCGTGAGCTTCGCATCGAGCGGCTCGCTCGTAAGCGCGTCGACGAGCGTGGCCAGGTACTGCTTGATCCGCTCGCGGTCGATGTCGAGCCGGGCCAGCGCTGTCGTGCCGTCGGTACCTGCACCGATGCCGACCGGCCGCACCGCAAGCCACGACGACAGCTGGTCGGTGGTTACTTCTTGGTGGAACTCGCCGTACGACAGCATGAGCGGCGAGCCAGCCAAGCGAAGGATCGACGGCGCGAGCAGCTTCACTTGGTCGGCCTGGATCTTCGCTACCGATGGCGCCAGCGGAGCGACGATCGAGGCGGGATAGCGGAGCGCGAACAGCGACCGCGTCAGCTGTTCCTTGAGCCGGGCGCGGTCGAAGCGCTGGCCGTTCACAGCCGGCGTCACGGCAACGTCGCCGTCCTCGATCGAGAACGAGGCGTCCCGCTCGGGCGTATCCACGGACGCGCTGACCGTATCGAGGAACGCGTCGAGCGCGTCGGCCTGGAACGTCATGGTCGGGTCGACCGAAACCGGCGACACGGCCAATCCGATCTGCCGGACCACATCGTCGAGGAACGCGCCGCTCCGCCCCACGGCGTACGCGCGACGGACCGAATCGTCGAGATCATAGTCAGGATGGACGCTGCTTGCGGCGAACGTCACATCCTGGTCGCCCACCCGCAGCACCTTGGTCTCGTCGACGAACGGAGTCAGCTGGGCAGCAACGGCCTGCTTGGCCTCCTCGGGCGTCAAGCCGCCGACCTGCACGGCACCAATCGCCAGGTGCGGGTACATGCGCCCGCGGTAGCCGAATGCGAACACCGCATAGACGGCAGCCAGTACCGCCGCTACCGCGACAAGGCTGATCGCGGCCGTACGGGCACGGGCGAGGATGACGCGGCGCGTCAGTCGCTTCGGGGCGTTGGTGCGGGAATCAGCGGCCATTCAGGATATCCTCCAAGAGCGCCCTGGCGACGGTTTCACGCTGCTGGGTCGCCTGTTCATCGGTCAGGATGTCGAGCACCACCGCATCCCCCTCGCGGATGCCCAGCGGCAACGACCGCTTCGGCAGCACCAGCTCCTGGCCCGCGAGCGGTCCGAGCGTCTCGGCGTCATCGAACAACAGCACGCCTTTGTGCCCCTCGAAGCGGTCGAGGACGGCGTGCAAACGTGCTGTCGGTTCCGGTGATGCCATGGTGCGACCTACCCCTCTCTCGTATCTACTACCAGTATGCCTAACGGTCGGCGGTTTCTTCAACTCCCTGGACCCGCGACAAGCGCAAGCCGACAAAGAGCAGTCCAAGCGTAATGATACCGGTCGCAACGCGGGCCGAGACCGACAGTTCCTGGACCATGAGCGGAATAATCAGGATCGCGACCAGGTTCGTCACCTTGATGAGCGGATTGATCGCCGGTCCTGCAGTATCCTTGTACGGATCGCCGACGGTATCGCCGGTGACCGCGGCCTTGTGCGCCTCTGATCCCTTGCCGCCGTGGTGCCCTTCTTCGATGTACTTCTTCGCGTTATCCCATGCGCCGCCGCCAGCGGTCATCGAGAGTGCAAGGAACAAGCCGGTCACGATCGTCCCGACGAGCGCGGCACCGAGCATCACCGGGGCGTTGGCCGGCCCGAAGACGATCGCGAGCAATACCGGAATAGCGATCGGCAAGAGCGCGGGGAAGATCATCTGGCGGAGCGCCCCGACCGTCACGATGTCGACGGCTTTCGAGTAGTCTGGCTTCTCCGTGCCTTTCATGATGCCCTTGATGGTCGCGAACTGGCGCCGCACCTCAGCCACGACCGCGCCCGCTGCCCGCCCGACCGCTTCCATCGACTGGGCGGCGAAGAGGAACGGGATAAGCCCGCCGATAAACAGGCCGACGAGGACGAACGGGTTCGTCAGGTCGAAGGAATACTGACCGCCGCCGTCCGTCATCTGGGCAGCTGCGTTCGACAGTTCGATGACGTAACTCACGAACAGGACGAGCGAGGCGAGGCCGGCGGACGCGATCGCGTAGCCTTTGGTGATCGCCTTCGTGGTATTGCCGACCGCGTCGAGCGGATCGGTCACCTCGCGGACGTCTTTCGGCAGTTCAGCCATCTCGGCGATGCCACCCGCGTTGTCGGTAATCGGCCCGTAGGCGTCGATCGCGACGATCATGCCGGTCATCGACAGCATGGCGAACGCGGCGATCGAGACACCGATGATGTTCGCGAGCATATAGGAGCCGAGCAACCCGGCGGCAATGAGCAGGACCGGCAGTGCCGTGCTCTTCATGGCAACGGCCAGACCCTGGATGACGTTCGTGCCGTGGCCGGTGGTCGAGGCCTGGGCGATCGAGCGGACGGGCTGGAAGTTCGTTGCGGTGTAGTATTCCGTGATCCACACGATGCCGGCGGTGACCGCCAAACCGATCAGGCTCGAGTAAAAGAGGTTCATCGGCGGAATAAAGGCGTCGAGCGTGCCGCCGCCGTTCCGGACAAGGAGCCATTGGGTAATGCCGTAAAAGGCCGCGGCCGCGATGATGCCGGACACGAACAGGCCGCGGTACATGGCCGCCATAATCTTGGGTTTTTTGTGGCCGCGCGGCAGGCGGACGAACCAGCTGCCTACGATCGAGGCGAGTACGGCCGCGCCGCCGAGCGCCAACGGGTAGAGCACAAGCGTGGTCGACTGGCCGAGGAACTGCTCCAAGAAGTGGGCGAGCAGCATCGCGGCGATCGTGGTCACCGCATAGGTCTCGAAGAGATCCGCAGCCATGCCGGCACAGTCACCGACGTTATCACCCACGTTGTCGGCAATGACAGCCGGATTGCGCGGATCATCTTCCGGGATGCCGGCTTCCACTTTGCCGACCAGGTCGGCGCCGACGTCAGCGGCCTTGGTAAAGATACCGCCGCCTAGCCGGGCAAAGATCGAGATAAGTGAGCTGCCGAAGGCCAAGCCGACCATGGATTCAACGTTCTTGGTCATGGCATAGAACCCGGCAACGGCGAGCAGGCCGAGTCCTGCCACGAGAAGACCGGTGACCGTACCGCCCTGGAATGCGATCCCGAATGCCGGCCGCATCCCCCGCTTCGCCGCTTCGGCGACGCGGACGTTTGCCTTGGTGGCGACCGTCATGCCGATGAATCCGGCAAGTGCCGAAAGGAACGCGCCGATCAGGAATCCGATCGCGGTGACCCAGCTCTGCGGTACACCCCATTTCCCAAAGAGCAGGACCGGATCAGCGACATGGCTGAGACCGAAACCGATGAGCAGGAAGAGGACCGCGGCGACACCGCTCACCGTCACGGCCTGGCGGCGCAAGTACGCCCGGGCTCCCTGCTCGATCGCGCTGGCGATCTCGAGCATTTTGCCTGATCCGGCCGGCTGGCGCGCAATCCACCGGCTCAAGAAGAGTCCGTAGAGTACCGACACGGTGGCGCTTCCCAGTGCGAAGGTAAGGACGATGTTCTCGACGCTCATGGTCATGCTCGCTCCTGCTCGTAATAGGATGGCTGATGATTCGCAATGCAGTATACGCACCATGCTCCCAGGTTCGCAACTGGGAGGAATGCTCTACGGACTGCGTTGTGGTGACCCCAAGGGGACTCGAACCCCTGTTTTCGCCGTGAGAGGGCAATGTCCTAGGCCGCTAGACGATGGGGCCGCGGCAGGATCGAACGCTACCAGAACCCCAGCATGGACTCAAGGGCGAGGGTCAGCTACAGTACCGCCGTTCTGCCGGGCCCGTAGCTCAGCGGTAGAGCGGTCGGCTTATATCCGACTGGTCGCAGGTTCGATCCCTGCCGGGCCCACCACGGCTGATCTATATGTTTTGCGATCGTGATTGACATATTCGCCTGTTCGGCGTATACTGGTTGTACATCTCGATTGTTCCTTGGTGGGGGCAAACGGCATGGGTTCGAAGGACACCATGTCGTTTCGTTTTTCCCTCACCCGCCGCCATTTGGTCATCACAGCGCTCGCCGCCCTTGCGGTAACCAGTGCAGGCGTCACCGCATTGCAGCGTACTACCCAGGCTGCCGTCGCGGAAAACTCCACGGAAGAACGCCTTGTCGCGCTCACCAATGATGTCCGCGTCGAACACGGCCTGGCCCCGCTCGCATGGAATTCCCGTCTGTACCAGGCAGCCACGGCACGGGCCGCCGACATGTTCGACGCCCAGTACTTCGACCACGTCCGGCCCGACGGCCAGACTCCGTGGCCGGTGATCGCCCAGGACTACCCGTATGCCGACGCCGGTGAGAACCTCGCTATCGATTTCACCAATCCCATCCATGCCGTACCGGCATGGATGGACAGCCCCTCACACCGCGCCAACCTGCTTGATCCGGCCTTCAAGGACACCGCGGTCGTCATCGTCCCGGGCGTCATGCAGGGTCGCCACACAACGATCATCGTCCAGCTATTCGGGTCGCCTCGGTAGCGTTCCTTTGCAGGTCACGTATCCCAGCGCAAACGCTTCACGTACGAGAAATGTGTTACACGGTTATCCACAGCCATCGGCTGCCTCACCCGTGATTCCTGATTGACAGGTTTCTAGTCATTTCGTTATCGTCCGATGAGTGTTTCCTTAGCTCCTCACGAGTTAGGGTCCCAACACCGCACGAGCATGCACCGCCCTCTTGAGCCGACTGCGCCGACAAGGGAGGTTCGCCGCCGGAACGTTCACCGTCATGCACGAACGTTCGGGAACGTCTCGCCGCGCCGTCCGATGCCGTTACCGCCGAGGCGACGGGTCTCATCCGAGGGATTTTTTGCGATGGACGGAGGGGCGAATACGGGACGCAGCACACCACAATACTCACGCATCCATGCAAGGGAGAGGACTCGCTATGTCATCACATTATCCGGCGGCGTACCGGCGGCCGTGGAGAACGGTCGCGGCACAGCTGCTTATCGGCACGCTCACCTGCCATGCTACGGTAGCGAGCGCGCTGCTTGCGGCACCGCGGGCATTCGCCGAAGAAGCCGTACCCGCGCAAACAACAGAGGCCGTCAGCCTGGCATCCGGCATCACCGGCCTGGTTGCCGTGCCCGGTGAAGCGTATCCGACAGATACCATTAACCGTACCAACGACCATGCGGTCGCGGTGCGGGCAACCGTGCCCGCAGGCACCGCATCGGTTCGGTTCAGGCTGACTGACACCGCCGGCAAGGCCGTTGTCCGGACCGCCACGGTTTCGGGTACGACCGCGGAAACGACAGTACACGCCAGCACACTCGCCGACGGACAGGTCTGGCTGCATGCAGCGGCGGTTGCCACGGACGGCACAGCATCGGCGTGGACCGCCGGCCCCGTCCTTACGAAAGACACCGTCCGACCGGCGAAACCGACGATCGTCTCGCCCGCCGACCGCACTACGATCGACGCGGCCAGCATGACGGTTTCCGGCCAGGCCCCGGCGGGTGCGATCGTGCGCGTCCTGCGCGACGGATCGGTGGTTGCCAGCGCAGCAAGCGATGGTGCGTTTTCGGCCGTCGTACCGCTTGCGCTCGGCGCCAACTCGTTCCGGGCCGAGTCAGTCGATGCCGCCTGGAACGAATCCGTCACGGTTCGTGTTCCTGTCATAGAACGCATGCCGGGCGCAGCCGCCCCTGCCGAACCTGAATCCATTCCCGCCCCTACGCACCTCCGGACAACCGTGCTGTCCGGCAGCCGGGTCCGGCTCACCTGGTCATTACCGCAAGCGGCGCTCACTGCCGTCGACCACTTCGCCGTGTTCAGCGACGACCGGACCGGTACGGTCGACTTCAGCCAACCGATTGGCACCACTGCCGATGAGACCATGAGTTTCACGACGGCAGCGTTGCCGCGCGGGACGTACGCCTTCGTCATCCGGTCGGTCAATGCCGACGGCACGATGAGCACGAATACCGACAGCGATACCGCGACAGTGCGGGGAACGGTGCTCGACGAGCGCATCCCGGCAGGTAGCGCGGACGTGAGCTTCCTGCCAGACCAGCCCGTAACCGTCACCACCGGTGCGGATAGCACGCGCCGGGGAGAACTCCGGCTCGAGCCGCTCGGGCGGATGAACCCGGGCAGTCCGTTCACGGATCTCACGAGCGTCGGCAATTTCTATGAACTGACGACCACGAACCAAACCGTATTCCCGTTGACCGTCACCGTGTACTACACCGCTGCCGATCTTGCGGCTGGACATGTCACGTCGGAACGCCAAGTGAAGGGCCTGTACTTCTATGACACGGCAGCCCGCACCTGGCGGCCGTTCGAGGCCACGACCGTCAACACGGCTGACATCGTCGTAGACGGCGTTGCGTACGCAGGCTCGGTCAGCGCCGTGACGACCCACCTGACCGCGTTCGTGATCGCGGCAGACACGGTCGCGCCGCTTCGGCCGTCCGGATTGACCGCCGAAGCCGGGAACGGCCGGGCGAAACTCACGTGGCATGAGGTCGCGGACGCGGCCGGCTACTGGATCCGCTACCGGCCGGCGACGAACATTGACACTGACACGTACGCCACCGTCTTCGTCTCGGGGAGCACACACACCTCATACACGGTATCCGGCCTGCAGAACGGCACGCTGTATGAGTTCGGCATCGCCGCCGAAGACGCAGCTGGCAACCAAAGCGCGTTTTCGGTCGTCGAGCAGACACCGACCACGGCCGGACCGACCACGGACTTCATTACCCCGGCAACGGCACGGCTCGCCGGCACACACCAAGCCGCGGCAGCCGGTGCCGGCTCGCCGTCAGGCAGCCAGTCCTCCGGCTCAGGCAGCGAGTCGAGCAATACCCGGAACAACGATGAAGACCAAGCCATGGACGACGGTACGGTCAAAGGCGGCTCCGACCAGGCCGACGAGACCAAGTCGTCGCGTTCCCTGGTGACGCTCCTTATCGTCCTCATCGCCGCGGCAGCCGGCTTCGGCGGCTACTACGGCTACCAGTGGTGGACCGCCCGGCCGGAAGAGTTCGACGAGCCGTTCGACGAACCCGCCGAGGCGCCCGCTCCGAAACCCGAACCGGCCAAAGAACAAGAGAAGGAACGCCCGAAAGACAAACCGGCCAAACAGCAGCGCACCGGCGGACGCTGGTAACCCCCCCTACTACGTATGAACGGAGCCCGACCGGGCTCCGTTCGCCGTGTATACTGGGCTCATGCAACCCCGCCCATCGCTCGCAAGCCTCGTCGCCGCCCGGACGCTGCTCGCGCTCTTCGTCGCCTACGTCGCCCTCAATCTGGGCCGCGCGCTCAAAACCAATTACGATACGACCAGGCACATCCGCGCGCTCAAAACCGGGATCGCGGCACTGGAACAGCAACAGGCGTTCCTCGGAAACGAACTCGTCTACTACCGGAGCCGCAGCTACCAAGAGCTCGAAGCGAAGCGGCGCCTGGGTCTGCGCCGGCCGGGCGAAACGGTGGTGCTGGTGCCCGCCAATGCCGACCCCGAGCGTTCCGCGGCCTCGCCCGACCTCGTCCCGGTCACACCGCAGCCTCCAGCGGAGCAGTTGCCATTCTTCGACGCCGCCAGCAAAAACGCCGCTACCTGGCTGGACTGGCTCCGGACGCCGGCCGACGACTGACCCCTGCATTGCCGAGGCGGACCGCACCTGGTACAATCGCAACCGATTGCGGGGTAGTGTAGGAGTTAACACGGAGGTCTCATAAGCCTCAGTCCTAGGTGCAAATCCTAGCCCCGCACCCAACAAATCCGTTCCGCCACGCATCCGCAGCACCCCACGCGGTTTTCCTGTGTTCGCGCGCTGTAGGGCTCTGTAGCTCAACGGTTAGAGCAGCGGCATCATAAGCCGAAGGTTGGAGGTTCGAATCCTCCCGGAGCCACCACCAACCACGCAGCCGGACTTCTTTCCTATGAACACCTCGACGAACCGGACCGTTCTCATCCTGATCCTCTGCATCCTCGGCGGATTCATTCTCTTCGGACTATTCGGCCCGACCGGCCCCGCCCCGAAAGACTCGAGCATTTCCGAAATCGCCACGTTGGTCGACGACAACCAGGTCAAGACCGTCCACGTCGACAACGACCAGGTGATCGCCGAGCTGGGCGACGGCACCGAACTCAAGGCATATAAGGAAAGCGGCGTCGGGCTCGCCGACTACGGCATCACGCCGGACAAGACGCGGATCGACGTCAAGAACCCGTCACGCGGCGCGTTGTTAAGCTCGATCCTCTCGATCCTCCTACCGTTCTTGCTCCTGGCCGTGCTCCTGTGGTTCATGCTCCGTCAGGCGCAAGCCGGCAACATGCGCGCGATGAGCTTCGGCAAGAGCCAGGCGCGCCTGTTCACGGGGAACAAAAAAGTCACCTTCGGCGACGTCGCCGGCGCCCGCGAGGCGAAGCAGGAGCTGATCGAAATCGTGGATTTCCTGAAGCATCCGGGCAAATACAAGGCGATCGGCGCGGATATCCCGAAGGGCGTCCTGCTTGTCGGCGCCCCGGGCGTGGGCAAAACGCTCCTCGCCAAGGCCGTGGCCGGTGAGGCGGGCGTGCCGTTCTTCTCGCTCTCGGCCTCGGAATTCGTCGAGATGTTCGTCGGCGTGGGCGCGGCCCGCGTCCGCGACCTGTTCGCGAAAGCCAAGCGGAACGCCCCCGCGCTCATCTTCATCGACGAGCTCGACGCGATCGGCCGGCAGCGCGGCACCGGTCTCGGCGGCAGCCACGACGAACGCGAGCAGACCTTGAACCAGATCCTGGTCGAGATGGACGGGTTCGAAACCGATTCCCGCGTCATTATCATGGCCGCCACCAACCGGCCGGACGTGCTCGACCCGGCACTCCTGCGGCCCGGACGGTTCGACCGGCGCGTCATCCTCGACCTGCCGGACCGGGCGGAACGGGTCGAGATCCTGACGCTCCACAGCCAAGGCCGGTCGGTCGCCGATTCGATCAACTTCGACCGGATCGCCGGCGCGACGCCGGGCGCTTCGGGCGCCGACCTGCGTAATATCGTGAACGAAGCCACGATCGCGGCCGCGCGGGATAATCGGACAAGCGCCGACCAACGCGACTTCGACCGGGCGATCGAGAAGGTGCTCATCGGCCCGGAACGCAAGAGTCGGCTCATGAACGAGCAGGAGAAAGAAATCGCGGGTTACCACGAGGTCGGCCACGCGCTCGTGGGGCATTTCCTGCCGAACAACGACCCGGTCCATAAGATCTCGCTCGTCTCACGCGGCTCCGCACTGGGCTACACCTGGAGCCTGCCCGAAGAAGACCGGCGGCTGGTCACCAAGAGCAAGTTCAAGGACGAGATCGCGCAGCTGCTCGGCGGCCGCGAAGCCGAAAAGCTCATCTTCAACGAAACGACGACCGGCGCCGAGAACGACCTCAAGAAGGCGACCCGGATCGCCCATGACATGGTCAAGGTCTACGGGATGAGCGATGCGTTGGGCCCGATCCAGTTCGGCCAGCGCGACGACATGATCTTCCTCGGCCGCGACATCCGCGAGGAGCGGAACTACTCCGAAGCGGTTGCCGCGAAGCTCGACGAGGAAGTCCGGCGGATCATCGTCGAGGCCGAAGAGGTTGCCCGCACAGTACTGCGCAAGCACAAGCAGCTCCTCAAACAGATTACTGGTACACTGATGACACAGGAAACGATCGAACGCGACGAATTCGAACGGCTCGTGGGCGGCGCGGCCGCCTGACAGTCAGGAATAGGGGGGGGCGAATGGCAACACGGCAATGGCGGGCGCTGGTCAGAACGGTCTGCGCAGCGATCGCCTCGGCACCACTGACAGCATATGGTGCGGACGCACCGGCGACACTTGCCGGACGGTTCGCCGTCGACCGCGGCTACGAGATCCGCTACTACGCCGGCTGGACCGCGTTCTGGATCCTGTGCGTGGCATTACTGTCCATCGCCGCCACACGGCGCGACCGCGCACCGCAGCCAGGGCGCTGACAAACCGAAAGCACCGCCAGAGGAGGGACTGGCGGTGCTTTTGACGTTCCGGCCCGATGCCGTCAGGCAGCCGGTTTGGGCGCAGGCGGCATCATGCCGCCACGCTCTCCCGGTCCGTGGCCGCGGCCGGGGCCGAACGGCACGAACCGGTCAGGAATCCCGTTCTCGCTCGCCCAGGCCTTGAGGTCGTCGAACTGCGCCTTCATCGCATCACGACGTTCCGTCTCCGTCATATCCTTCGACGACTCCATCGCCGCCTTCAGCTCCGCCTGTTTGGCTGTGATCGCGTCGGCCTGCGCCTGGGTCAAGGTACCGTCGGCGACCGCAGCAGAAAGACGGTCGGCCTGCGATTGTTCGCGTTCTTGTTCCATCGCGGCATGCTGGTCATCGACCACCTGCTGCACCGCCGAGCGGTCGAGGTTGAATTTCGCGGCGATCGCGTCGACGAGGCTGCTCATCGGGTCGGCGTGGTCCGTCCCCTGGGCCGCGGATACGATACCTGCGCCGAGCAGACTTGTCCCGACCGCCGTCGCGGCGAGCGCGAGCACGAGCGGTTTCGTGAGTTTCATACGTAGTACTCCTTTCTCTTGCTACTACTGTGGCGCGCCGGGATGCCGGTTCCGTACCGCCGATCGGACGGTGGATCGTCGCGGTAAGCGACCGTGCGGCATCGTCGTCAGCTGCGCACCGTCCGAGTATGCGCCGGCAAGCTGAGATTCCCATGAAAGGCCCATGCGGCTGATTATCCCCACGCGGCTTCATGCGGCGTTTATCTTCGCGTGCGACGGTTGAGGCAGCATTCGAAGGAAGGAGGCCGGCATGAAGGGTTCCATGAAGGTGATTGGGCGGAGCGTCCTCTCGCTCGCGGCGACGCTCGCGATCGGTGGCGGCGTTACGTACGCGCTCTTTACCAGCAATCCGGTTACTGTCTCGCAGACGACGCTGTCGACCGGGTCGTCCAACCTGCGGATCTGCAATTCGAACCAGAGCACGCCGGTACCCGGCTCGAACCACTGGCAGGATTCCGTGTCGGCCTCAATTACGTTTGCCGGCCTGACCCCGGGAGCCGCGGTCGTCGACATCGCACCCACGACCAAGCTCTTCCTCGGCAACGATAACGGCTCATTGGCGACGGGTCTCGGCGACGGGCAGTGCGACGGCTACGATGTCGCGGCCGGTACGTCCACGGTGAGCTTCAAGGTGGTACCGACGCTCGAGAACGTCGTGTGCGGCGACGATGCCGAAACTACGCTCAAACTACGGGACCTGCTGAGCATGCGGTTTACGGCCGGCACGACGGCATCGACCTACAAAACGCTTGCCGAGTGGACAACGAACACGACTGCCTCCGGCTCCACCTTCGCGCCTGGCGACGTAAAACCCTTGAAGCTTGAGGCCAAGCTCGACAGCACCTACGAGCGGCAAGGTGTTACCTGCACGTTCGACGTGAAGCTCCTCGGCCAGTCCTGATCGGCTAGCGCGGGACGACGCCTATGCCGAGACTCGCCCGTACGGCGTTCGCGGCGATCGCGTACGGCCTGATCGGGTTCGCTGCCCTGGTAGCGATCGCGGGCCGGACAGGCGGCATCGGTGGCTACCGCATGTACGCGGTGGCCACCGGTAGCATGGAGCCGGCCTTGCCGGTCGGATCATTACTGCTCGTACGGACAGTCCCCATCGAAACCATTCGTGCGGGCGACGTGGTCACCTTCCAAGAACCCGGCAGGCCGGGCGTGACAGTAACGCACCGCGTGGCAGCGGTCGGGCCGTCGGGCGCACTGCGCACCAAGGGCGACGCGAATCCCGTCGCTGATCCCTGGCAGGTCGATGGAACGGGGATCAGCGGCCGGGTCGTCGGACATATGGCCAAGGCGGGTACCGTGATCACGCTGCTGTCGTCGAAAACCGGCATCTTCTGGCTAGTACTCGTTCCGCTATTCGTCCTTGTGTTCCTGGACATCGACGCGCTCGTCACGGCGATTGCGGCTACGCGCAACACCCGCCATGCGGCCTGATACGGCCTGGCTGTCAGCCGTAATCGCAGGCCTCGTATTGGTAGCCGGCGTATCCTCGGCAAGCTTCACGAGCAACGGCGTGCGCGTAGCGCCAGTGTCGCTGTCCGTCGGCACAGCTACGCCGAGCGATCCGGTTGCCGCCACCCTCAACCTTACTGCTGACGCCGACACCGAGCTCTATCAGCACAGTCCGGACAAGAACGCCGGCACGCTACGGCAACTAAACGTTATCTCCCGCCAGGGGTGGAACGCCCGGCTGCTCATCCGCTTCGACCTTGCGGCCGTGCCCGACGGGGCGACGGTCACGGCGTGCACGCTCAATCTGTTCCTGACCGAACCCGCCAGCCAGGGATCACGCCAGCACGGCGCGTTCCTACTCACGGCCCACGGCGATTGGATAGAAGGAACCCGGCGGTTCAGCACCGCGCAGGACGGCGCATCCTCCTGGCGCTGGTACGCGCGGCCGGAGCTGTGGGATGCGGCCGGCGGCGACATGGCCGCCACGCCGACCGCGGTCGCAGAGACAGGTACCGCGAAACGCGTCTGGCGTTCGTGGGACGTTACGCCCGACTGCCAACCCGGCCAAGCGATCTCATGGGTGATCCGCGACCTGGCCGAGGACAACCCGTTCTACACCGTGCGGACCGAATACCAGTCCCGCGAGTCGTTCTACCCCGACGAACAGCCGTTCCTGACCGTGATCTACGAGCTGCCCGGCTAGAACCCCAGCGCCTCGCGGACGATGATCAGCCGCACAGTGCGGCCAGAAGTCGGGTTTTCGCCCTTGAACGTCACGATCTTATTCAGCTGCGTCCCCATGCCGTAGGCCTGTTTCATACGTTCGTCTTCCAGGGGCACGACGTACTGCTCCAGCCGGTCGAACGCGTCGGCCAGCGTCGGCACCAGCTTCTGCGCACCGACCACGAAGATAAGGTTCGGCGAGGTAAAGACGACGTGGGGCAGCTGGCTGCCGGTGTTGCTCGCGATCATGAACTCGCCGGTCTCGGCCAACGCGTGCACGCTGCCAAGGTAGTAATCCGACAGCACCGACTGCCGACGCAATTCGGCTTGCTTCCCCGGGTCCTGTTCGGCCAGGATCGCGGCGTGCAGGTTGTTCCAACCGTGCTGGCCGTCCTTGAGGTAGTCGATGAAGCCGATCGCTTCCAGGGTCTTGGAGGCGCCGTTCATCACCGACGCCGCGGCCGGGATCCAGTCTTTGATCTGCTCAAAAGCGGCAGCACCGGTATCGACGACGGTCGCTGATACGTGCCGCCCCGCCAAGCCCTCGGCCGCGCGATTGATCGCGTCCGGTGACGCTACTGCTGCGTAGTCCATATGGCTCCTTTCACGCGACGCTAGTACCTCGCCACTATAGTGTATGTAACCGTCGCACTGTACGCCCCGGCCTCGGTCGTACTGCCGATGTTCGCGATGGTCGAGACGGTATAAGCAGTAGCGAGCGACGGACCGGCCGACGAGGCCACCTGGTCACCGGCAACAGCGAACTTGAACGAGTTGGCCGTGGCGTAGTTGGCCGCCGCAGCACCGACTCCGCCCGACGGAGCCGCTCCGAAGTCCGTTGCCGTATGCGACCCGGCCGCCGTGTTCGCGGCTAAATTAATCCCGAACTGTTCCGTATTGAGCGTACTGGCCGTCATCGAGCCTAAGGCGTCAATCGTATTCCCGCCACTCGTAAGCGTTGTCGCTGGCAGATATGAGATAGCGTATCCGGATTCCCCGTTCGTGGCGGCGGACAGGATGTACGTGCACTGTTGGGTCTGGGTGGTCGAGAGGGTGCCAAGCGCGCAACTCGTACTGCCGACGGTGAAGGTGAGAGTGGGATTCACGCGGGCGACGAGATCGACGGCGAAACTGATCCGCGCGACGAACGCATCGTTACTGCCGGCATGTGACGTTTGATACGGGGTTGCGGTTGGGAAATTCGCCGAATCCGTGTAGCCGGTCAAGAATGCCGTATCGGCCGCGTCGACGGCGACCCCAAAGCCGACATCCGCGCCCGTACCACCCAGATACGACGAGAAGTCGAGCGCGGTCCCGACTTGATTGAAGCGGGCCACGAAGACATCGTTCCCACCGGCATTACCTGCCTGGTACGGGGAGTTCGTCGGGAAGTTCGTGGATGAGGTGTACCCGACCACGTAGGCTCTGCCGCTGCCATCCACCGCGATACCGGTCCCGACGTCCGTTCCGCTACCGCCGATATACGTCGCGTAGACCAACGATCCTGCCGCGTCGAATTTGGCGGCGAACCCGTCGAACGAGCCGCCGGCGTAACTTGCTTGGTACGGATTCTTGGTCGGGAAGTTCGTGGATGAGGTGTACCCTCCAATATAGACGTTACTACCGGCGTCAACCACAATGTCGCGCCCCACCTCCGCACCTGTGCCGCCGAGATACGTCGAATAGACGAGCGCCGACCCGGCAGCGTTCAGCTTGACTACGACGGCGTCGTAGAGTCCTCCGCTCTTGCTTGCCTGGTACGGCGAGGCGGTCGGGAAGTTGGTCGAGGTGACATTGCCTGCGATGAATGCCTCGCCGGCAGCGTTCACTGCTACGCTGCTTGCCTCGTCGTCACCGCTGCCGCCTAGATACGTGGCGTACGAGATCGCACCGGAACCCATGAACTTCGCGATGATGATGTCTTTGGATCCCGCCGAACTCGCCTGCAGCGGCGCGGCGGTCGGGAAGTTCGTGGAAAACGTATAGCCCGTTACGTAGGCATTGTCGGAAGGATCGAGCGCGATCCCGTAGATCACATCCTCCGCGCTGCCGCCGAGGTACGTAGCGAAGAGCGGGCTCGATCCTGCGGCGTTGAGCTTCAGAACAAAGCCGTCACTGGCTCCGCCGCCGTAGCTTCCTTGGTACGGACTGGCTGTCGGCAAATCGTTCGAGGCCGTGATACCGCCGACATACGCCTCACCTGCCGCGTCGACGGCAATACTGCGCGCACTATCGGCACCGCTCCCGCCGAAGTAGGTCGAGTACAATAAGGTAGAGCCTGTGGCATCGAATTTCGCGACGTAGGCGTCGGTCGAGCCCCCGATACTTGCTTGGTACGGCACGGCGGTCGGGAGGTTGGTCGAGGTGGTGGGCCCGGTAACGTACACATTGCCATCGCCATCAACGGCAATCTTGGCTCCCTGGTCATCCCCATTCCCGCCAAGGTACGTCGAATACACCAACGAAAGGACGGGATCAATGACGAGCGGCTTCGCCGGGTCGTACGTGTCGGCCACGGCGACGGTAACCGTGCCGTCGCGCAATTCGAAGTTACTCGGGATGGTGTGCTTCGAATTGGTGTCGGTCTGGTACGTGACCGGGGCGTTGAGGGTCAGGGTATCGTCGCCGGCTTTTAGGATAAGGTTCCCGTCCTTGTCGAGCGACAGATCGTCCTGCCCGGTGAAACCGAACGCGATTTGTTTGTAATCCGCACCAGGACTCACGATGAAGTCGTGTTCCAGTTGCGAGTTGGTGCCGTAGTAGGCTAAGTCGATCCCAGGATAGACGTCCTTCGCGAGCAGCTTGCCGTAGTTCGGGATATCCGATTGCCACTTCGACTGGTCGTTCCCAAGAAAGTAATTCGTCTTACTCGGAAGCTCGTCGGTACCGGCAAAGTCCTGCTCCGCAGCACCGGTGAGTGACATCGTTACTTGTTTGCCGCCCACGCTTGTGGTCGTGCCACCAGATGAAAACGCCGTCACGGCCTGACCGTGGTGGACGAGGAAGTCCACCGAATCCTCGGCCAGGCCGAGGTTCGGTTCGAAGGCGAGGGGGAGGGTAGCGTACGCTGCTTGGGCGGCGGTCTGGGTTCGGCCTTCTTGCGGCGCATCCGGCATACGCAACTGCGCCTGCAGTCCAAGCAGGCCGGCAATGGCCGTGAGCGTAAGCAGCATATCCCGAGCACGCATGACGCGTCGGATCATGAGCCCTCCCTATGACAGCCGCATTCTACCAGTCCGTGATAGGCTATGGCCATGCGGATCGGCATGTTCACCGACATTTACCGGCCGGCGGTCAACGGCGTGACGCGGTCGATCGACCTCACGAAAACCGAGCTCGAAGCGCAAGGGCATACGGTGTATGTCTTCGCCCCGGCGGTCCGCGGCGAACCTCCGGAGCCGGGCGTCGTGCGCATACCGTCGTTCAAGCGCTTATCCCCGTTCCGCGAGGCGCCGATCGGGGTCTCGTACGTCCCTTTCTTTACCCGCCGCGTCCGGCCGTTGAAACTCGACGTCATCCACACGCACCTGCCGTTCTTCGTGGGCGCGCTCGGCTACCGCATGGCCGACCGCCTGGGACTCCCGAAAATCCATACTTACCACACCCATCTCACCGAGTACGCCCACTACGCGCCGCCGGTGCCCGGGCTACGGCGGCCGGTCCGAGCGGGCCTGAAGCAGCTCGCCGCGCGATACTGCAACCGCTCCGACGCGGTGATCGCGCCGTCGTCAGCCGTCGAGCGCCTGCTCCGTTCGTACGGGGTATCCGTGCCGATCACCGTCAACCCGACCGGCATCGTCTGCAGCGAGTTCCGCCGGCTTGCGCCGCACGAACGCGAGGCGGTCTGGCAGCACTACCTGGTGCCGGCCGACCGGCGGATCATCCTGTTCGGCGGGCGGCTCGCCAAGGAAAAAAACCTGGTCTTTTTGGTACGGGCGGCGGCCGGGATCCTGCGCGACGACCCGGCTGTCCATCTAGTATTCGCCGGCGGTGGACCGTTCGAGGGCGCGCTCCGGCGCCATATCCACAGCGCAGGCCTGGCGGGCCAGGCGACGATCACGGGATTCGTGCCCAAGGACGAGATGGCCCGGATCATGGGCGCAGCCGACCTGTTCGCCTTCCCGTCGGCCACCGACACCCAGGGTATCGTCCTGGCCGAGGCGCTCGCTGCCGGACTGCCGGTCGTAGCGCTCGACCTCTTAGGGCCCAAAGACATGGTGCGTTCCGGCCGCAACGGCTACCTGGTACCGCCCGACGAACAGGCGTTCGCCGACAAGCTGCGGCTCCTGCTCGCCGACGATGCGCTACGGCAGCGGATGTCCGCGGCAGCGATCGAGGACGCGCGGTGCTTCTCGGTCGAGGTAACCGCCGCCCGCCTGCTCGGCGTCTACGCCGCGACCGTGTAGCCGACGCCGCGGACCGTACGGATGTGGTTCGTTTGGAACGGGCGGTCGATTTTGTCGCGCAGGAGCTTGATATGGACGTCGACGGTGTTCGTGAGCCCGTCCGTCCTGTCGCCCCAGACCGCGTCCATGATTCGGCTCCGGCCCAGCACGTGGCCCCGGTACGACAATAAGTACTCGAGCAATTCGAACTCGCGGCGGCGGAGCAGCACGGGAGTACCGTCTACCGTCACGATCCGGCGGACGGGGTCGAGCGTCAAGCCACCTGCCATGAGCACCGGTTGCGGGTCGGGACGCGACCGGCGGAGGACCGCCTGGAGCCGCGCGCAGAGCTCGGCGAGCGAGAACGGCTTGGTGAGGCAGTCGTCGGCACCGGCGTCCAGGACATCGATCCGGGCCTGGACCTCGCGCAGGGCGCTCAAGACCACGATCGGGATCCGCGGCCGCTCGCGCCGGAGCGCGACGCAGATCTCGATGCCGTCCATATCCGGCAGCCGGAGATCGAGCACGATGGCGGCGAATTCGTTCGTCTGGGCGCGATATAATCCACGCGCACCCGTCCCGGCCACCTCGACGACGAATTGTTGCCGCACGCCGTCTGCGACGGTATCGGCGACAAGCGGATCGTCCTCAATGAGCAAGAGCCGCATACGGATACATGATACCGCGCCAAGATGAACGGTTCATGAACTCTACGGGTATCGGGCGCCGCATGCGGTACACTGGAGGCAATGGACATGCCCGACCCGCTCCACGCCGCCGACACCGCCGTGCGGCAACTGTTACGCCCGATCGAGTACTACCAGCGTTGGGAGTACAAGAACACCGGCCTCCTTGCCGCGAGCCTCGTCGTCTTTTTCATCTTGCTCAAGCTGCCGGCCGTCGCCGACTTCTTCGCGTACGTCGGCAGCTTCGGCTACCTGGGCGCCTTCGTCTCAGGCCTGCTTCTGTCCTCGGCATTCACGGTCGCACCGGCTACCGTGGTATTGTTCGACGTTGCCCGGACGCTCGATCCGTTCTATGTCGCGCTCGTGGCAGGCGCGGGCTGCGCGCTCGGCGACTACCTGGTGCTGCGGATCGTCTCGACCACGATCTTCGACGAGCTCGGCTCGCTCGCAGGCGTGTTCGGCGGCTCGCTCTTTACGGCCTTCCTACGGTCACCGTATTTCCAGTGGGTGCTGCCGCTTATCGGGGCGTTCATCATCGCCGCCCCGGTGCTTCCGGACGAGCTCGGTGTCAGTATCCTGGGACTCAGCAACCTGCCCCGCTGGCGCTTTTTCCTCATCACTTTCCTGCTCAACACGATTGGCATCCTGCTCGTGGTCGTCGCGGCATCCGCCCGGTAAATACGCGAGCTGCTGCAATCGTAGAAGAAGCCAGCACCCTAGAGGTTGATCGTCACGTCCTTACTGAAGAGTCCCGGGCTGTAAATGAGTTTGAGCGTTGACGAATCCTTCTTCGCTTCAAAGACAATATTGCCGCTTGTATTTCCTCCCCCGGACAGCGTGACGCTGTTCAATGGCGAGTCAGAAAGGGCGAGGGCAGAGTCTCGCTGCGTTCCCGTTTCATCTTCCAACTTAAAGCTGTAGGGATTCACTGAGAGCGAGCTGCTGCCGGTATTCTTGATCGACACATTGACCAGCACGTAGTTGTTTTCTGAGCTGCTTGGTTTATCAAACATGTTTCCGCTCGAATAGTGCTTATCCACCTTGGTTACAACAAGCTCTTGGCCGGCGAGCGCAATAGTGTCGCCAACACCGTATACCGTAGCAGCCGCTGGCGTAGAGACGCTCTTCTGCTCACTTGTTGAACTTGCAGTTGAGGACGATGTGGTGTTATCCGAACTATTTCCGCCACCGCCGAGTGCCGCAACAATTCCAATGATAACCACTAGTCCGACAAGGCCGAGGCAACCGAATCCAAAGACTTTCCCTGCTGACATGATGTTTCCTTTCCTTTTGAATAATAAGTACTTTGGGTGGAATCTTGTTATGCCATCACTCCTCCTCCTGGAATAAAACGGACAGCGTTATTTGGGAGGTCAATAACCATGTGCCCAATAAACCGGTCCGTTTTTTTTTTGCGGTGGGTG
>CAYRGD010000001.1:237473-292834 GCA_964423885.1 uncultured Candidatus Saccharibacteria bacterium | reverse complement strand
GCGTAGCGGCTAAAGTGTTCTTGGCGTAATTAAAAATGCCTTGGCGGGACTGGGCGCAAACATCTGCCCGCGCCGCGCGCTTTGCGCGCGGCGAGGTCAATTCCTCTGCAAATTCATTATGGTGGACCCGGCTGGGATCGGACCAGCGGCCTTTCGGATGTGAACCGAACGCTCTACCACTGAGCTACGGGTCCGGACCGACACGCGTATCGTACCAGTGGCTGTGCGGACGCTCAAGTGCAGCGTAGACTACTGGTATGCCACTACTTGCCGCCCTTGCCGTATTTCTGGCTGACCAGGTATCCAAACGGCTGTTCGTAGCCGCCTCGGTGCGGAATCCGGGCGTCGCCTACGGGTTCGCTGGAGAGCATCCGGTCGCCGTGGCCGTGGCTGTCCTGGCCGCCCTCGGCGCCGTTGCCTGGCTATACGGGTCCAGTACGGCGCGTCTGGCGGAACGCTGCCTCTGGGGCGTCGTACTCGGTGGCATCGCAGGCAATCTTGCCGACCGGTTCCGTGTCGGGGCCGTCATCGACCCATTCGTGCTGCCGCATATCCCGTTGCACTGGAACATAGCAGATGCCGCCATTACGGGCGGCATCGCAGGGCTTATCGTGTTGTCGCTCGCCCGTAAGCGTTAGGCGGCGGCTTTGGCCTTGGCGACCACAGCGTCGAAGGCTGCCGGGTTTTCGACCGCAAGCTCGGACAGTACCTTGCGGTTGAGTCCGAGGTTCGATTTCTTGAGGAGCGGGATAAACGTCGAGTAGGTCAGGTCGTGCGTCCGGAGCGCCGCGTTCAGGCGGACGATCCACAAACTGCGGAACACGCGCTTCTTGGTCCGCCGGTCGCGGAACGCGTTGTGCATGGCGCGAAGGCTGGCTTGCCGGGCGACCTTGACCAGGTTCTTACGCCCATGCAGGAAGCCCTTCGTCCGCTTGAGAAGGTTCTTATGCCGTTTCCGGGTTTGGGTGCCGCGTTTGACTCGGGACATGATTGGCTAGCTTAGAGGTACGGAAGGAGTTTGGCAAGGCGTCGGCGGTTCGCATCGCTCAACGTGCGTGCTTTGCCGGCAGCCTGCTGGACGCGCGACGATTTGCCGGTCGTGCGGTGTTGGGCGCTCATCGCGAGTCCGGCATACAATCCGGCTTTCGTCTTGCGGCGGATCCGTTTGGCGGCCGACTTGTGGGTTTTGAGTTTGCTCATGATGTCTCCGGTTATTTCAGGATCGCGGTGATCCGGCTGCCCTGCTTGTCGAGCGTGTCCACCGGCCGGCCGAGTTCGGCGGCGAAGCGATGGAGTTTTTCCTTGGCTTGTTCAGGGAAGGCGTTTTCGCGTCCGATGAGGCGCATAAAGAGTTTGATCCGGTCGCCGTCTTCCAGGAATCCCTTGGCTTTCCGCAATTTGGTCTGGAAGTCGTGCTCGTCGATGCGGAATGACAGCTGGATTTCCTTCATGCCGCCGGAGCGCTGCTGCGCTTTGTGTTTCCGTGCCCGCTTTTCTACTTCGTACCGTTCCTTGCCGACGTCTTTCAATCGGACGACCGGCGTAGGCGGACGGCTGCTGACAAGGACGACGTCGAGTCCGGCGTCGCTGGCGATGAAGAACGCCTGCTCCCGGCTCATGACCCCGTGGTTCGTCCCGCGTTCGTCAATCAGGATGACATCGGGGTGCCGGATCGCTTCATTTACCAGTTGTTTGTCGGCGATACTGCCTCCGCCCCGTCGTGGGGGATGTCAGATAATGGGGACACTGTATCACGGCGGGTGACCATTTTCAAGCTGTTGGGGATAGTCGTGACGGCGACCGGCGTCCGGGCGAACAGCTCGGATCCTAAATAGAACGGCTGCGGCTGATCCGTTTCGATCGCGATCGTCCGGCCGTGGAACGACGACGAGTCGGTTACCTCGGTCGGCTTGGCGCCGAACAGCCGGCGAAAGATCCCCCCGGACGGGCCGTCGAGGCGGACATGGCGGAGCGTCAGGTCGCCGCCGCCAGTGAGCGTCAGGTCGCGGCAGTTCGATTCCACGAGCGCGTCGTCGATCCTGATCCGCACGCCGACGTCCGTCGGGCTGCTCATCCGCAGCTCGGTCACGAAGAACTTGTTCGGTTCGAGCCGGGCGATCGATACGGCCCGGACACGGCGCAGCTTCAGGGCCTCGGCCGCTTCTTCGTGGGTCCGGATCCCGCTCACGGCTGCGAGCGCGTCGGGCCGGCGTAAGGGAATGGCGCCGAACACGTACGGTGTGCCCGCGAGCAGTGTGCCCAGGTGGTTGATGAGCGTTTCGCTGCCGATCGCTACCAAGGTGGTGTACTTCTTGGCCACGCCCATCTCGGCCAGCTCCTCGACGCCGCGTGTCGGCGACGTCGTGACGAACTCGCCGGCGATGCTCATGCGGATCAGAAGTTCGCGGATCCGTTCTTCGGCCTGTTCATCCTCCCGAGACCGTGCCGGTTCGGTGATGTAATAGTACATCGCGGGACGGGTACCGCCTTAGTCTTCGAGCTCGAAGGTCGGGGCGGCGGGAACAGTTTCGGGCTGCTTGGCCGGCTCCTCGGCTGCCTCGATCGGCGCGGGTTGCGGCGCTTTATCGGACTCCGTCTCGGCCTTGGGCTTCTCTTTCTTTAGAGCCGGCTGCGCTTGGGCGGCCGGTTCCGCGTGGTCGGTCATGGTGCACTTGCCGTTGAAGACCGCACCCGACTTGATATTGAGATCCTTGGTCGTGATCGAGCCGTTGATCTGGCCGGTCGGCAACAGTTCCAGCTTCTGGTGCGCGGTGATCGAGCCGTTCACCCGGCCCGAAATACTCACCACCTGCGCCGTGACCGGTCCTTTGACCGCCGCGGTTTCGGCGATGACTACCGTCTTGTCCGAAATCACCTCGCCCTCGACCGTGCCGTGGACAGTGATATCATTCACGTCGCTGATCGTACCGGTCAGTTTTACGTTCGCTCCGACAACGGTTCCGGGGCCGGCTACGCCGTCTTGTCCAACGCCTTCAAACATATCACCTCCTGATGCGCCGGCCCCTCCCGCACGCGCATTTGAGAGCTAAGTACTTGCCGCGAGCGTAGCAGAGCCCGTACCACGCTTGCAAGTCGCGCGAACCGAGGCTATACTCTCCCAATTCATTCGGTATCCGACGAGCGGGGAACGTATGGCGAAGCACCAACCGAATCAGGACGGCATCGTCGTCGAGGGCGCGCGGGTCCATAACCTGCAGAACGTCTCGCTCACGGTGCCGCGCGGTAAACTCACCGTCTTTACCGGCTTGTCGGGTTCGGGCAAGTCGTCGCTCGCGTTCGACACGATCTTCGCCGAAGGTCAGCGGCGCTACGTCGAGTCGCTGTCGTCGTACGCGCGCCAATTCCTGGGGACGCTCCAGAAACCCGACGTCGACCAGATCCAAGGCCTGACGCCGGCGATCTCGATCGACCAGCGCAGTGCGACCCAAAGTCCGCGGTCGACGGTCGGTACCATGAGCGAGATCTACGATTATCTCCGCCTGCTCTACGCCCGCGCAGGCACGCCCCACTGCACGGCGTGCGGCCAGGTGCTGGCTGTCCGGGCAGACCTACCTGCGAAGCAGAAAAAACGTAAAACGTCCGGCCGTAAACCGAATAAACAGCTGTACTGCGACGCCTGCGATCGCACGTATCCCGATATCACACTCGGCACATTTTCCTTCAACAGCCCGCAAGGCGCGTGTGATGCCTGCCAGGGACTGGGCATCCGCCGGGTCATGGATCCGTCGCTCCTGCTGCCGAATCCGCGCCTGACGCTGGCCGAGGGCGCGATCCGGCCGTGGTCCCGCTTGGGCAACCAGGGCCAGAGTATCCAGCGCGTGCTCGACCACATCGACCGCCGGACGGAGCTCAATATTCATGTGCCGGTCGGAAATTTTTCGGATACCGAACGGGAACAGCTCCTGTACGGCATCGACGGCGTGTTCGAAGGAATTATCCCGCATCTCGAACAACGCTACCGGGATACCGACTCATCCTACGTCCGTGGTGAACTTGAGCGCTACATGCGCGACGAACAGTGTTCGACCTGCCGGGGCAAACGTCTCAAGGCCGAGTCGCTCGCCGTGACGGTTGCCGGCGTCTCGATCGCCGATATCACCGGCCGTTCGGTCGACGAGGCGGCGCTGCTCTTCCTTGATACGCCGATTGCCGCCGAACCGGCGCTCCAAGCGATCGTCGAGCCGATCGTGCGCGATATCCAGCTGCGGCTCGGGTTTTTGCAGCAGGTCGGTCTCGGCTACCTGACGCTCGGACGGAGCGCCGACACGCTTGCTGGCGGCGAGGCGCAGCGGATCCGGCTGGCAACCCAGCTCGGATCCGGACTGACCGGTATCCTCTACGTGCTTGACGAGCCGTCGATCGGCTTGCACCCGCACAATCTTGAACAGCTGACCGCGACCATGCTGTCGCTCCGCGACCTGGGCAACACCATGATCGTGGTTGAGCACGACGCGCAGATCATCGCCGCCGCGGACTACGTCGTCGATATCGGTCCGGGTGCGGGCACCGACGGCGGCCGGATCGTGGCGCAAGGGACGCTCGACGAGCTGCTGCGCCAGGATTCGTTGACCGCACAATACTTGTCGGGCCAGCGCTCGGTCGGCATTCCAGCCGCCCGCCGCCAAAGCGGGAAGCGCTTGTCGCTCACCGGCGTCCGCAGCAACAACATCGACGGCTTGTCGGTGGACATTCCGCTCGAATCGTTCGTCTGCGTGACCGGCGTGTCGGGATCGGGCAAATCCACGCTCGTGCTCGATGTGCTGTCGAAGGCGTTAGCGCGGCGGTTCCATCGGGCGAAGCAGCCGGCCGGCGACCATGACGCGATCCACGGGCTTGAGTACATCGACAAGGTGATCAGCGTCGACCAGACCCCGATCGGACGCACCCCCCGTTCCAACCCGGCCACATACACGAACGTCTTCGGCCCGATCCGCGACCTGTTCGCAGCCACCCCGCTGGCCGTCGAACGGAAGTACGACGCGGGCCACTTCAGCTTCAATGTCCGCGGCGGCCGCTGCGAAACCTGCAAGGGCGACGGCATGATCCAGTACGAAATGCACTTCCTGCCCGACGTCTACGTCACCTGCGAGGACTGCGGCGGCAGCCGGTACAAAGCCGACATCCTCGACGTCCTCTATAAGGAACAGACTATCGCAGACGTACTGGCTATGACGATCCGCGAGGCGCACGAGTTCTTCGCCGACGTGCCGGCCGTGGCTAGTAAGCTTGAGGTGCTGGTATCGGTCGGATTGGGGTACTTGGGCCTTGGCCAATCGGCCACCACGCTGTCGGGCGGCGAGGCGCAGCGGATCAAGCTCGCGACCGATTTGGCGCGAAGACGTCCGTAACTTGCTGCATCTGTTGCAGGCGTTGGTCGACCGGGGCAACTCGGTGCTGGTGATCGAACACAACCTCGACATGATCAAATCGGCCGACTGGGTGATCGACATGGGGCCGGGCGGCGGTGTTGCCGGCGGCAAGTTGGTGGCAGCAGGTACACCGGAGCAGGTGGCGGCAGTCGACGGTTCGCTTACCGGACACTACCTTGCCGACGCATTACGCCAGCACGGCGCACAGTCGTCGGCAGCCATGCGCTTGACGAGCCCAAGCGTCTCGGCGAAGCTGTAAGTACCGCAGGAGGGATGCATGATCCGACGGGCGACAATTATGGCGGGTATGCTGACGATGTTCTTTGCATCCGCAGCCCATGCCCAGTCGCTTATCAATCCCAAATTGACGCTTGCCGAGAATCTGTCTGAGCTATACAAGATCGCAGTCCCGATCATCGCCATACTGGCCTTCTTGGCCGTCATCTATGCCGGGTACATCTATATCACCTCACTCGGCGACCCGGGGCGGATCAACGAGGCCAAGGCCTGGATCATCGCGGCGGTGACCGGTGTGGCGCTCATCCTGCTCGTGCCGGTCATTATTAATACGCTCTGCGCGATCCCGAACCTGCCCGGCGGGGTCGACCCGAACTGTTCGCAAGGGACCAGCTCGACAAGTGGCTCGACGAGTACTGGTACGCAGGCACCCGATACGAACGTTCCCGGTACGCCGGAGCAAGGGGTTGGTGGCGGGAGTACCGGCGGCTCCGGCAGCGAATCTGGCGGATCAGACGACACGGTACCCGGCATCGAACCCTGCGGTATCACCGGTATCTGTTGATCCGCCCGGCGGATCGTGCTATGATCCCAGCCGCAAACGTGCCGTGACAGGCGCTTGATCCTTACAGGTTGAGAGGAAAGTCCGGGCACCGTAGAGCAGCGCACCCCGTTTACGCGGGGCGGCCGTGAGGCCAGAGACAGTGGCACAGAGACCATACCGCCGATGGCGTGGCGCAAGTCACGCACAGGCAAGGGTGAAAAGCGGTGAGGTAAGAGCTCACAGTGCGCAGTCGGAAGGCTGCGCAGTGCAAAACGCTTCCGTGGTGCAAGTCCGGTGGGCCTGACCGTCGTCACATGCTGCGGCTCGCAGCGACGTCCCCAGGTCCGGACGCTTGAGATAGATGCCTGTCCTTGGGCAACCAAGACAGAACCCGGCTTATGAGCACGTTTGCGCCAACATACTCCTCCATCCGAGGAGTATGTTGTTTGGTACACTCATTCCGTATGGTACGAGATTTGCCCGGTATCCGACGCGGTGTGGCTGTAGCGCCGTACACCACCTACAAGATCGGCGGGCCGGCCGACTGGTTTTTTGAGACGGCAAGTACCGACCAGCTTGTCCGCGCGATTACTGCAGCCCGCGCCGAGCGTATGCCGTATTTCGTGCTCGGTACCGGTGCCAATATTTTGGTGAGCGACCATGGCGTCCGCGGCTTGGTGATCCGTAACCGGGCGGCGCACTACGCGCTTCATAGCACCGAACTCACGGCGGCAAGCGGCGCTACGATCGCCGATCTCATTGAGTACACCGCCACCAATAGCTTGTCGGGCCTCGAGCATTTCGCGGGTATCCCGAGCACCGTCGGCGGTGCACTCTGGCAGAACCTGCATTTCCTGACGCCCGATCGCACCGACACGCTCTACATCGGTGACATCCTCGACCGGGCCGAGGTGCTGTTGCCCGACGGCCAGGTCCACCAGGTCGACCGCGACTTTTTCGCCTTCGGCTACGATGACAGCCGACTGCATCATGAAGAAACGATCGTATTGTCGGCGACCTTCCGGCTCCAGCCGAAGCTGGAAGCTGAGATCCGCGCGCAGATCGAGGATAACCTGGCCTGGCGTTACGCTAAACAGCCGCAGCTTGCCGAATATCCGTCGTGCGGGTCGGTGTTCAAGAAGATCGACGGCGTGGGCGCCGGGCGCCTGATCGATGCGGAATGCGGCCTAAAGGGTACCCGCATGGGCGACGCCGAGGTGTCGCAGCAGCACGCCAACTACATCGTCAACCTGGGCGCTGCTACCGCGACGGACGTCAAGCGGCTCATCGATTTCGTGCACGACCAGGTCTTGCAAAAAACCGGCCACGATTTGCAGTTGGAAATCTCGTTAGTAGGGGAGTGGGGATGATCGGGCTTCGGGGCGTCGATGTGGTAAGGTATATCCATGCCTATCGGAGCCTTTAGTCCAAGTCCGGAACTGCGTCATGACGAACCATCTGGCGAGCAGGCAGAAGTCTCGAAGCCGGATTCCTTGCTTGAGCTCTATAACGACTTACGCAGCTCATCGATAGAAACGGAGTACTCGACCGAGCACGAGCCAGTAACCGAGAGACAGGTCAAGTTTCACCTTGAGAATGCGGCCGACGTGCACGCCAAGCTGGCGGCGCTTGACGGTGCGAAGCTTGTGTCGCGCTCGTACCAGACCGACTGCTATGTCATACCGGCCGGCACGCAGCCTACGTTCCATTCGGAATATGTGCGCCTGCGAGAAGAGAGTTTTCAGGAAACCAAGGCCGATACTCCGGTTCCCGATGAGCCCGTTGTTCGCCTTGTTCATAAGAGTGCCGCGCAGAAGGCGGCGGGTGTCGGAGAGGAACGGATCGTTCATTCGACCGCCATGGATATTGAGTCGGCTATCAAGGTGCTTGAAGCGGTTGCCGAAAAGGACTTGCCCGAACGTACAGTAAGGAAGGAGCGTACGTCCTTCCGATATGGCGGTCTTGTCGTCAATGTCGATCAAGGCGTCCAATTCACTGACGTGTCCGGAGAGCGGGGTGTGCTCGGTGTCGGTAGCTTCCTTGAAATCAAAGAAAACAAGTCGATCGTGACAGCCGACAACCTGGCGAAGATCTTGGGAATGTCCCCGGACCAGGAGATCACCGAGCCGTACGCGAACCTTGAATTTTTTACCCGCCGCTACGCCGAACCGACGCGTGTCGAAACACAGCCGAGGGTTGGCGAGTTCGACTTTGTCGATCTTGACCCGATCAATAATGCGCTCACGAACCAGGTCGACTGGAAACGGGTATTAAAGGGAATAAGTGCAGGGCAGGCCGGGGCTATCAGCCGGGATCCCGATCAGCAGCAAGGCTTGATCGATGCGTTACACGACAAGCTTTCGCCGCTCATTGCAAAGATCAAAGAGCAGGACGATAAGGGCATGGCGATCATTCTTGCAAACAGCGGGCAGGCCGGAGGGAAGATTGTTGGAGGTATTAAGCTCCTTCACGATGTCGATGGGTTTGTGAATTATCCCCGCCCCAAAGAGTTTGTATCCGATTACGCCACGTTTGAACTGCGCGGCTTGGGCCATCAGCAGATTTATGGCGACGGCGTGCGCGTCATGCTTACGGTGGCAAAGACCAGGGCTGGACAGGTGCTGTTCTTCCCGCACAAAATCTACATGACGAAATCCAGCCAAGACGACCGCGGCAAAGGACATAAAAGCAACTCGCCTGCAGGCTGGATCGAGCGGCACCGCTCACGGTCGTAACAGTACTATTGCAGCTATACCTCGCTTTTTGCCGTGCCGGGCGGGTATACTTGCCTACGTATTCCGGGATCGTCTAATGGCAGGACAGTGGCCTTTGAAGCCATCAATCTTGGTTCGAATCCAAGTCCCGGAGCCAATGTTGAGCCTTTGCTATACTCTATTTCTATGAAATACGCTGACTTGCTCATCCTTGTATTAGTATCTTTTGTTGCCTCCAAGCTTCTATTGACGCTTATCAGTCCTAATGATCCCGAGGGAACGAACCTGCTCATTACTGCGCTTGTGGCAGCAGCTATATTTGTGCCGTTACTGTCGGCGTACCGCCTGGCATCTAAAAAGTACAAGGCGAAAAGCTAAGACGTTTGCCGTATGAAACACATGCAGCACGTCGCTACGAAAGTCTTTATCTACGCCTCAGTTGCGTTCGGAATTTTTGGGTTATTGAGGGTCATCGTTGGTTTCGACGACAGCGACGATAACTCCCTATTGAGCAGGCTGTTCTTCGGCACTGTCTTCATTATTTTGCCGTCGTTCGCGTTGAGCGTTGCAGGGAAATATCTTAGCGATAAGTAGGCTTCCCATGGTACCGATCCAATTCCGCGCGGCACTGTTTACGCCCGATGCGTCGGACAAGATCGGTGCGGGCACGATGTTGCGGTTACCGAAAACAGCCAGCGAGCAGCTGCCGTCCAAGGGCATGACGATGATCAAGGGGACGCTCGAAGGGTACGAGTTCCAGGTGGCAGTCGAACCCGACGGCAAGGGAAGCCACTGGTTTCGGGTACGGAATGCGATCCTGAAAGCTACCGGCACCGCTGCTGGCGATACGGTTGAGTTGGTGATCGGATCGACCAAGGAGTGGCCGGAACCCAAAGTGCCGGCTGATTTCAGGAACGCGCTCGCGGCGGATCCGAAGGCGGCTGCGACGTGGAACGATATCACGCCGATGGCGCGCTGGGACTGGATCCGCTGGATCGGCGCGACCAGGAATCCTGCGACCCGTGAACGGCGCGTCGAGGTAGGGCGATCGAAGCTTCGTGCCGGCAAGCGCCGCCCGTGCTGCTTCAATCGTACGGAGTGCACACTGACCGAGGCGTAACAGGAGAGCGCATGGTGCAGGTAAAACGTGTCTACGACGAACCGGCCCGGTCCGACGGCGCGCGGATACTGGTCGACAGGCTTTGGCCGCGGGGTGTGAGTAAAGAGAACGCGGCGCTGACGGTTTGGCTGAAAGACATCGCGCCGTCGGACGCGCTGCGGACTTGGTTCGGCCACAAGCCCGAACGGTTCGCCGAGTTCAAGCGTCGCTACGTCAAGGAGCTGGCCGATAATCCTGCCGTTGCCGAGCTCCGCGATATCATAGCCGCGCATCCGCAGGTGACACTGCTCTACGGCGCCAAGGACCCGGATATGAACCAGGCGGTAGTGCTCGCGGAGTTCCTGCGCGGGAAACACGTCGCGTAGCGGTCGGTCACCGCTCCGGCGCGACCGACCGGCCCAATGCCTCGCCATCCTTGGCGACCAGCTGCCCGTCCTTCAGATGGAACGTCGTATCGGCGCGCTCGGCGAGTGCCAGGTCGTGCGTCACCACGATGATGGTCGTGTTGCGGGTTTTCGCGAGGGATTTCAAGAGGTCGTCGATCAGTTTGCCAGTGGCCGAATCCAGGTTGCCGGTCGGTTCGTCGGCCAGAATAAGCCTGGGTTCGTTCGCGAGCGCCCGTGCGATGGAGACCCGCTGTTGCTCGCCGCCCGACAGCCGACCTGGCCTGCGCGACTGCTTGCCGGCATCCAACCCGACCTGTTCCAGTAATTCGGCGGCACGGGATCGCCGATTCCTTCCGGAGACGCCGGCAAATTCCATTGGCAGCATTACGTTTTCGAGCGCCGTCAGGTTTGGCACCAAGTTGTAGTGTTGGAAAATGAAGCCGACGGCGCTGCGGCGGTACCGTACGAGCTTGCCTGACGACAGCGTGTCGATACGTTGGTCGTCGACGGCGATACTGCCGCCTGACGGTGTATCGAGGCCGCCGAGCAGCGACAGCAAGGTGGTTTTGCCGCTGCCGCTCTTGCCCACGATCGCAGCGAAGGTGCCGTCGGGAACGGCGAAACTCACGTCGCGCACCGCGGACACGTCGCCACTGGCCGAACCGAAGGTTTTCGTCAGGTTAGTAACGGTAAGCATCTTATTCTCCTCTCATGACTTCGGCAGGGCGGACGCGGGCGATAAGCCAGGCTGGGAACGCGCTGCCGATGAGGGCGATCAGTACGGCGGCGCCCAGGCCGTAGAGCAGCAAAATGGGAGGGATCACCGCATGGATGTCGCGCACCGTCGCGCCGATCGCCTCGAGCTGACCGCCTACGGCGCCACGGAATCCGGTTGCAAACCCGCCGCCCATGCGCATCATCGGTTGCGGACTCGAGGCGGAGTTGGACACGAGGGCACGCAGGATCGGGTTCGCGGCAGCGACGCCGGCAACCATGCCGACCACACTGCCGAGTAGAGACAGGACAAGTGATTCCGTCACGAACTGGGCCATCACCGCTCCGTCGCTCGCACCGATCGCTTTCAGGGTGCCGATCTCCTTCCGGCGTTCACGGACGATCATCACCATCACGAGCAGCGTGATCACTGCGCCGGCCACGAGCGCCCCAATGAGGCTGGTCGTCGAGACCGACCGGATGTTTTCGAGCGGTTCGAGCGCTTGTTTCGAGGTGTCCTGATTGCTTACGACGTCGGCCGCGCCGCTGCCGAGCTGTGTTTTGATCGCCTCGACCGTGCTGTCCAAGTTTGTGATCGAGTCGACCTGGACGGTGGCGGCGCTCACTTGGTCGGCTTGGTCGGACAGTGTCTGGAGCGTGGTGAGCGGCATAAGAAGGTTTGAGTTCGCGAACTCGTTCCCCAGATCAACGATCGCGGTGACAGTAATATCCTTGCCGTAGGCTTGGAATGTTGAACCGATCTCGAGGCTGTTTTTCTCGGCCAACGCCTGGCCCACGACCGCGACGTTGTCCGACGAGTCCGGTGCGAACAGGGAGCCGGCCACGATCGTCGCGGTGTCGGATACCTGCGTCGCAGGATCGCTGACGCCCGTCACTTGGATCGGAATCGTGAACGTTCCTCCGCCTTGCTCGCCGCCGCGCTGGATGCCCACGCCGCCCGTCGGCCCGCCGAACCCGCGGTCGGCACGGCGGTTGCCGAGCGTACCGGGGTCGATCGACGAGGCGAGCGAGGTATCGGTGCCCGCGGTCAGCCGGTCGAGCAGCGTTTCATGGACGCTGACGACGTGCGGCAGCGCGCCGACGGCGGCAAGTTGCGTACCGGTCAGAGGCTCGCCGCCGCCCTCGAAGCCTTGCGAGCCGGCCGGCGTAATCGTGACGATGTTGCCGATCGACGCCTGCACGGCCGCGATTCTGTCCGTGACGGCCCGCTCGGCGAGCAACATCACGAGCGACAGCCCGATGCTCAAACCCAAGATAACTACGACGGCCAGTGTCCTGATTGGATTGCGGAACGCGTTTTTCGCACCGCGTACGACTACGCCCATACCGTCCTTTCGTTCAATGGGTGACGTCTCGGATCCTACCGGGCATTCCTGAAGCGGGGCTGAGAGCTGCAAGACGTTGACAACTCCGTAAGCGTTTGAAATACTAAGCACCTTACGAAATATCTATGACACCCGCCCGCTCCGCCATTATCGCCTCGCTGCTGAAAGACCTGAGTACGGTCGGCCGTTTCGCCATGCACCGAGCCGACCGCGAACGGACCGGTCTTATCCAATCGCGCACTCAGCTCGGTGTTCTCTTCGTGCTGGCCCATCATGGTGCGCAGAGCCTCAAAGAACTGGCGGACCGGTTTGTCATGACCTCGAGCGCCGCTACCCAGACTATCGACGAACTCGAAGCGGTCGGCTTGGTAGCACGCCAGGCGGATACCGACGACCGTCGCAAGGTGAACGTTATTTTGACCGACGAAGGCAAGCAGCAGCTGTCGGCAGCGAAACTCGAACGGGTCAAACAGCTCAAAACGCTCCTCGAGGTGCTGAGTGACGACGAGCTGCAGCAGCTCCACGCGATCGAACGCAAGATCGTCGGTCGGATCCAAGAACTGTACTGCAAGCCGGGAAAGGCCAAGGCATGACGAAACTCCTGCGATTCTTGGCGCCGTACACGTGGCAGTTGCTTGGGCTGCTGCTCTTCGTGGTCATCCAGGTAGCGGTGAACCTGCAACTGCCCGACTACACGGCCAAGATCATTAACGACGGCGTCGTGGCGCAGAATACCGGCCTCATCGTGCACAACGGTCTTACCATGTTGCTCGTATCGCTTATCGGCGGGATGGCCACGATCGTGGTCGGCTACTTCGCCTCCATGGTGTCATCCGGATTCGCGAAAGATCTGCGCAACGAGGTGTTCCGGCGGGTCGAGCAGTTCTCGCTCACCGAGTTCAATACGTTCTCGACCGCTTCGCTGATCACGCGCACCACCAACGACGTCCAGCAGGTCCAGACCGTGCTCGGGATGGTGCTCCGGATGGTCGTGGCGGCACCGATCACCGGCGTCGGCGCGGTGATCAAGGCCTACCACACGGCACCGTCGATGAGTTGGATCATGGCGCTGGCCGTGGGCGGCATGGTGGCGCTCATCGCGTACCTGTTCGCCGTAGCCTTGCCGAAATTCACGTTCATCCAGACGCTCGTCGACAAATTGAACTTGGTGGCCCGCGAAAACCTCACCGGCCTCCGGGTTGTCCGCGCGTTCAATAACGAGGCGTACGAGGAACGGAAGTTCGACGAGGTCAATAAGGAGTTGACCGCAACCAACACGTTCGTGAACCGTTTGATGTCGCTCATGCAGCCGGTGATCCTACTGCTCTTCAACCTGACCTCGGTCGCCATCGTCTGGGTGGGCGCACACCTTATCGATGCCGGTAGCTTGCAGATCGGCGATATGCTGGCGTTCATGCAGTATGCGATCCAGACGATCATGGCGTTCCTGATGTTCTCGATCGTGTTCATTATGGTGCCCCGCGCGTCGGTATCCGGCAAGCGGATCGCCGAGGTGCTCGATACCGAGCCGGCGATCCAGGACCCGAAGCAGACCGTGGTGCCTGGGAAGGGGCCTGGCGTGGTCGAATTCAAGCATGTGACGTTCCAGTATCCCGGCGCGGACGAGCCGGTACTCAAAGACGTGTCGTTCATTGCCGAGCCGGGTAAAACCACAGCCTTCATCGGCAGTACCGGCAGCGGAAAATCCACGGTCGTGAATTTAATCCCGCGATTGTACGACGTGACCGACGGCCAAGTACTGATCGATGGGTTCGACGTCCGCGAGATGGCGCTCGAAGACCTGTACGCCAAGATCGGGTACGTGCCCCAGAAGGCGACGTTGTTTTCCGGTACTGTGACGAGCAATATCGCCTACGGTGCGCCTGATGCGTCTCCCGCCTCGATCCGCGCCGCCGCCGGTACGGCCCAGGCCAAGGAATTCATTGCCAAGCTTGACGGGACCTACGATGCGCCGATCGCCCAAGGCGGCTCCAACGTTTCGGGCGGACAGAAGCAGCGGTTGTCGATCGCCCGCGCACTGGCCCGGGACGCATCGATCTTTATTTTCGACGACAGCTTTTCCGCGCTCGATTTCCGGACCGATGCCAGCCTGCGCAAGGCGCTCGAAGCCGACGTCAAGGACAAGACGGTGCTCATCGTCGGCCAGCGGATCGCTACGATCATGAACGCCGACACGATCGTCGTGCTCGACGAGGGCAAGGTGGCCGGGATCGGCACGCACCGCGATTTGTTGCGGACGTGCGGCGTCTACCGGCAGATCGCGGAGTCCCAGCTGTCCGAAGACGAGCTGCGCCTGCATTTGGGCGCTGACGACGCTGGCCAGCTTGATGTCGCGGAAGGAACCGCATGAGCGGCGAACGGCGTACGGAACGGCCCCAGCAAACCACAGGTCATGGCCCCATGGGCGGCCCGGGCCGCGGCGCGTTCGGCCTTGTCGAGAAGCCGAAGAACTTCGGCGGCACGCTCAAGTCGTTGGCCGGGTACCTGAAGCCGTTTCGGGCGGCGATCATCGGCGTTTTTCTCCTTGCTATCCTGAGTAACGTCTTCGCGATCGTCGGTCCGCGGCTGCTCGGCCGGATTACGAACCGCGTCGTCAGCGATTACGTCAGCATGAAGACATACGACCAGCTGGTGGCGTCGTTGCCAAGCGGCGCCATGATCCCGGCAGGCATGACCGGCGGCCAGCTCCTCGACCGGCTTCCCGCTGCCGTATCCGACAAGATCCCGACGCTCGCCCGTACCGCGATCGCGGAGCTTGACCTGTCACATCGCCCGACGATCGACTTCGGCGCTATCGGACGGATGGTGTCGCTCCTGCTCGCGCTCTACGTCGTGAGCGCACTGTTCAACTATGCCCAGAACTGGATCATGTCCGGCGTGTCGCAGGCGGTGACGTACCGGTTCCGCAAGGATATCGCCGACAAGATCAACCGCCTGCCGTTCCGATATTTCGACACCCGGACGTACGGCGAGGTCTTGAGCCGGATCACGAACGACGTCGACACGGTCAGTCAGACGTTGAACCAAAGCCTGACACAGATGGTGAGCGCTGTGACGACCATCGTCGGTATTCTCATTATGATGCTGTCGATCAGTTGGCAGATGACGCTGGTAGCGCTCCTCATCGTACCGTTGAGTTTCCTTGTCGTCGGCCTGATCATCGGCCGGTCGCAGGGCTACTTCAAGTCGCAGCAGGCGGTGCTCGGGACGCTGAACGGCCACATCGAAGAGATGTACAGCGGTCACGTGGTGATGCGCGTCTTCGGCGGCGCTGCCCGTTCCGTCGAACAGTTCCACGATCAATGCCACCTTGTTCGACAGCGCCTGGAAAGCCCAGTTCTTGTCCGGGCTCATGTTCCCGATCATGAGTTTCCTTGGGAACCTGGGATACGTCGGCGTCTCGGTGCTTGGCGGGTACCTGGCGGCGAACGGACGGCTCCAGATCGGGGATATCCAGGCGTTCATCCAGTACACGAACTCGTTCAACCAGCCGATCATCCAGACTGCGAACATCGCGAACGTGCTCCAGTCCACCGCTGCCGCTGCCGAACGCGTCTTCGAGTTCCTGGCTGAGCCGGAAGAGCTGCCTGATCCTGTTTCGCCGGTAGCGCTCAAGCAGGTGGCTGGCCGGGTCGAGTTCGACAGCGTCGTCTTCGGCTACGAACCGGACAAGACCGTGATCAAAGGATTCACTGCCTCGATCGAGCCGGGCCAGCGGGTCGCGATCGTCGGGCCGACCGGAGCGGGCAAGACGACGATGGTCAACCTGCTTATGCGGTTCTACGACGTTGGCAGTGGCGCGATCAGGATCGACGGCGTCGATATCCGCGAGATGAAGCGGGCCGACCTGCGCCGCCTGTTCGGGATGGTGCTGCAGGATACGTGGCTCTTTAATGGGACGATCAGGGACAACATCGCCTACGGCCGGCCGGACGCGACCAAGCGCTCGATCGAGTCCGCCGCGGCCGCCGCCCACGCGGAGCACTTCATCCATGCACTGCCGAACGGGTACGGGATGGTGCTCAATGAGGAGGCAGCGAACCTGTCCCAGGGTGAAAAGCAGCTACTCACGATTGCTCGCGCCATGCTCGCCAATCCGCCGATGCTTATCCTTGATGAAGCGACGAGTTCGGTGGATACCCGGACCGAGGTCCGTATCCAGCGGGCGATGGACCGCCTGATGGAGGGGAAAACCAGCTTCGTGATCGCGCACCGCCTGTCGACGATCCGGAACGCCGACCTCATTCTGGTCATGCGTGACGGCAACATCGTCGAGCACGGTACCCATGCGGAACTTATGGCAGCCAACGGGTTTTACGCGGAACTCTATAATAGCCAGTTCACGGCGTCCGCCTAAGGCTGGTATACTGCCGGTATGATGTTGCGAGGGACAACTCGTGCCCGTTTGCTTTGGCTCGGCGTCTTCGCGCTCGTAGTCGGCGCTGTCGGTATCCGTATCGCCCAGAATCGGTCCGAAGCCGCACGTACCACCGATGCGTCGGTTCCTTCGTTCCTGCCACAGCCGGCTGACGCCGCGCTGGTCTACGGCACCGGGCCCGACGAGCCGCTGCCGTCGGTCTTTACGTGGTCGAGCTCCGACACGGTCCAGGCGGTAGCGGCGCAGTACCGTGACGCCTGCGGCCGGTCCGGCTGGACAGCAGAGGCGTTGCAAGACGGCGAAGGTACGGTCGAGTTCCAAGCCTCGGACGGCAACGGCGCGTTACAGGCGGTTGCGTATGAGGCGGACGGACAGACGGTGCTGACCGTGATCGTTACCTCGCTTCCGTAAGTGTGGAAAACGCTCCCTGGAGTTGCCAATTTTCCAGGAGCCACTCCTGGAATACAGGGTCCAATGCGTAAAATTGACACCAGGAGGCCAACAGATATAGTGAATCGCGGTATTGGGGAAGGAGGTGATGCACAATGCCATACGCGGTGCAATCGAAAAAGACCGGCGACACCTACTACCTGTTCAGCAAAGAGGTGATGCTCCGGGGCGGGCGGCAGCAGAAGATTTTTTACTTCTCGCGCGATCCGAAGAACCCCAAAGGTACGCCGATCGAAGAACTCCCCGACGGGTATGAAACGATGGAAAACTCGCGGACCGGACTCCCGATGCTCAAGCGCAGCATGTAACGGAACACAATCGCCATTTCGCTAGCTTCCAAAAAGCCTCCTGACGGGGCTTTTTGGATTTGGTAAGATAACTACGTCATGAAACGCGATGAATTGGCGGCCAGCCTGCTGCTCATCCCGATCGACGCTGCCATGATCGTGGCGGCGTTCTTGGTCGCGTACTGGCTGCGTCTGCAGACCGATGTCATCTACCTGCTGCCGTTTTCGCAGTACAGCTACTTCGTCCTGTCCGTACTGCCGTTCTGGTTGGTCGCCTTCGGACTCGAAGGTTTGTACCGGGTCGGGTCGGTTCGCCGCGGCCTCGACGAGTTCGCCGGCATCTTCGTGGGCGTGTCCTTAGGTGTCCTGCTGGTGATGGCTACGATCTTCCTGACCAATACCGAACTCAATTCCCGAGTCATCCTCCTCTATGCCTACGTCTGCTCACTCCTGTTCGTCTGGCTCGGCCGGTGGGCCGCGCGGCAACTGCAGGAGCTGTTGTTTGCGAGTGGGTTCGGCCTGCGGCCGGTGGTCGTGATCGGCGATACCAGTATCGGCGCGCAGCTGGCCGAGGAATTCAAGACGAATACGGCGCTCGGCTACCGGTATCTGGGATACGTCGCGACCGTGGCCCATGCGGGCGAGCCGATGCCTGGCAAGCGGCTCGGTACGATCGAGACGCTGCCGGCCGTGGCGGCGTCGTACGGGCCGCACGAGCTCATCCTGGCCGACTCCACGCTGACCACCGCCAAGATGCTGGCTGTCCTGTCGGTAAGCAATGAACAACGGATCGATCTCCGGCTGACGCCGAACCTTGTCGGCGTCCAGACGCTCCATGTAAGGTATCAGCCTGTCGCCGGCATCCCGCTCATCACGATCGAACGGACGCCGCTGTCTGGTTGGGGGAAGCTCCTGAAACGGGTCGCCGACGTTGCCGGATCCGCGCTGGCGATCGCCGTGCTGTCGCCGGTTATGCTCCTTACTGCCCTCGCGGTCAGATTGACCTCGCCCGGCCCTGTGATCTACAAGAACGAACGGGTCGGCCAAGACAAGCGCCTGTTCCATACGTACAAGTTCCGGACGATGCGGATCGAGTATTGCACGGGCAGCGAGTACGGCGGGGCCGAAGCGTTGCAGCGTGAGGCCGCTATCATCAAGCAGCAGAACACGCGCAAAGGCGCAGTCTATAAGATAGCCAACGACCCCAGGCTTACCCCGATCGGCGATCTGCTCCGGCGGACCAGCCTCGACGAACTGCCGCAGTTCTTCAACGTCCTCTTTGGCACGATGAGCCTGGTCGGGCCGCGCCCGCACCAGCCGCGCGAAGTGGCCCGCTACAAGGCCTGGCAGGAAAAACTGTTCACGATCAAGCCGGGCATTACCGGCTTGGCGCAGATTTCGGGCCGGTCCGACCTTGATTTCGACGACGAGGCACGGCTTGACGTGAGCTACATCGAGAACTGGTCGCCCTGGTTCGACTTCGGCATTTTCGTGAAAACGCCGTTCGTGCTGCTCCAGAAGCGGAAGGCGGCATAGCGTGTCGCGCCGTGGGTTGCGCGTTGCATTGGTCCACGAGTTCCTGACGCAGTTCGGCGGTGCGGAACGGGTCTTGGCCGAATTCGCCCGGATGTTCCCGGACGCACGGATCTACACGCTTATCCATGATCCCGCCAAGATCGGTCCCGACCTGTTCGAGCCTGATCGGATCGTCACCTCGCCGTTGCAGGGAATGCCGTTCGCGCGGACGCGGTTCAAGTGGTATCTCCCAGTCATGGACTGGGCGACAGAGCGCTTGGTCTTGCCGGGCGACCTCGACCTTGTGTTGTCGGACGCATCGGCGTTCGCAAAGGGCGTCCTGGCGCCGCCGGGCGTGCCGCACCTGTGCTACCTGCACACCCCGACCCGCTACCTGTGGTCCGTGCAAGACAGCTACGTCCGTGACGCGCCGATCCCGGCCGTGGTGCGGCCGTTCGTCGGTCCGGTACTGCGTCGCCTCAAGCGTTGGGACTATGCCGCGGCCCAGCGTCCGCACGCCTATATCGCCAACTCACGGAACGTCGCCGAACAGACGAAGCGCTACTACGACCGTGAACCGGATGCTGTAATCTTTCCATTTGTGGATACGGACCGGTTTTCGGGAACGTTCACACCGAAGGACTACGTCTTTGCCCTGTCGCGGATCGAGCCGTACAAGCGGCTCGACCTTGTCGCCGATGCATGTCTGGCCGCCAAGTTGCCGCTCAAGGTGGCCGGGTCGGGCACAAGGCTCGCGGAGCTCCGGGAGCGGTACAAGCGGTATCCCACGATAGAATTTCTCGGCCGTGTCCCCGACGACGCGCTCCCGAAGCTCTACGGCGAGGCCCGCGTGTTCGTCTTTTCGCAAGAAGAGGATGCTGGGATCACCCCGCTCGAAGCGATGGCCGCCGGTCGGCCGGTACTTGCCTACGGCAAGGGGGGCGCGCTCGAATCGGTCAAATCCGGCGTATCAGGCGAGTTCTTCGACGAACAGACACCGGAAGCGCTCTCTGCCGCGCTTATGCGGTACGACTGGCAGCGGTATCGGGCGGCTGCTATCCGCGCCCATGTCGCCGCGTTCGACGTGGCCCGGTTCCGTGCCAAGGTCGAGACGGTGATCGACGACGTGTTCGACACCTGGCGTTTCCAGCACCTGTCCGACCGTACGACTTCAGGCGCGCGATGAGCGGACCGGTCGACGGCATCCGACCGGCAACGCCGCCGCCGCGTCCTTGGCGGTTCCCGACGGGCCGCGTCCGGTTTTCTCGCGTCGTCGCAGGTCTGGCTGGAGTCGGCGTGGTAGCTGGCGTCGTCCTTGCGGTGATGGTCGGGTCCGATCTCCGCCTTCTGTTCCGCGTCCGGTCGATGCTGCCACCCGGCCATTACCTGGTGCTCTTCCAGAACAACGCCGAGCTCCGGTCGAGCGGCGGGTTCCTTGGCAGCTTCGCCGTTGTCGATATCGGCCGGTTCGGCGTCGACCGCTACATGATCGACACGAATATTTACAAGCGGGACGCGGCGTTCACGCAGCGGTACGCGATCGCCATGCCGCCGCCACTCATGCCGCTGTCGGACAAGCTCGCGATGCGCGATGCCAACTACGACCTCGACTTCCGCGACGCGGCCAGGCGCGTTGCCTGGTTCTACGAGCAGGAAGGCGGCGGACCGGTCGACGGCGTCGTCGCGGTGAATGCGAGCGTCGTCCAGGATGTGCTCCGGCTAACTGGCCCGGTGGCCGTTCCCGGACTTGCCGAGCCGCTCACCGCCGATACCTTCTTCAGCGTCCTGTCGGCCCAGATTGAGCACGACTACTTCCTTGATCCTGCGCAGCAGGCGGTCAACGAACCGAAGGCGATTCTTGCCGATCTCGCGCATGCGCTCGTTCGGCGCGCAGCGTTTCCGCTGGCCGCGCTACGCCTGCCCCGGTTGCTCGGCCAGGAGTTTGCCGAGCGGCACGTGCAGGTCTTCCATGTCGATCCGCTGGTCGAATCCCGCATCCTTGGGTATGGCTGGGGCGGCGCGGTGGCGGATACCGCTAGCGACTACCTGCTTATCAATAATGAGCTGGTCGCGCCGACCAAGAGCAACCGCTTCATGAGCGAAATGGTCCGGCTTGCCGTCGATAGACAGGCCGACGGTTCGTACCGCCATGTACTGTCGGTCGAGCGGACTCATACCGGTGTGGCAACCGACGCAGCCAATGCCAGCTACCTTCGGGCGGCTGTCCCCAAGGGAAGCTTGTTTGTGGCAGCCGAATTGAACGGCCAGCCGCTCGCCGGCGTCGACGAGACGGTCGAAGCCGGGAAGACGGTATTCGGTACCCGAGTGACGACCGATCCCGGTTACACGAGTACGCTCAAGCTCACCTATGTGGTGCCGTCGTTGCCGGCGCCGTACTCGTTGCGCGTTCAGAAGCAATCCGGCGTCATGAGTGAACGGGTTTCCGTGGCGCTCGATGGGAGCACGTTGTTCGCTGGGGACATCGTGCACGACATCGTCATAGGGCCGGGGTCGCGCTAGTGACGGCTTGCATGCGGTGGTATACTACGCCTAGTACGTTCGTTGTAGACGCATTCCGGCGCCTACTATCGTATTGGAGTACGCGTGGCTGATACCGAACAACCGCAATCCGGCCGATACACCGCAGCGGATATTACCGTCCTCGAAGGCTTGGAGGCGGTCCGTAAGCGCCCAGGCATGTACATCGGCGGAACGGGAATCGCCGGTCTCCATCATCTGGTTTGGGAAATCGTTGACAACGGTATCGACGAGGCGATGGCCGGGCATGCGTCCCGGATCGACGTGGCGCTGTTGCCAGGCAATGTTGTCCAGGTGAGCGACGACGGCCGCGGTATTCCGGTGGAGGTGCATAAGACGACCGGCAAGTCGACGCTCGAGACGGTCATGACCGTGCTCCACGCTGGCGGCAAGTTCGGCGGCGAAGGCTACAAGGTGTCGTCGGGTCTCCATGGCGTCGGTGCTTCGGTGGTCAATGCGCTGTCGAGCTCGCTCACGACCGAAGTCTGGCGTGACGGCCGACGGTATTGGCAGGAGTATGAACGCGGCATTCCGAAGGGGCCCGTCCACGACGAACCGGCCGAGGGCCATCCCACCGGTACCCGGCAAACGTTCACGCCCGACCCGACGATCTTCCACGAGATCGCGTTCGACTGGCAGACGATCCTTGAGCGTATCCGCCAGCAGGCGTACCTGACCCGCGGCGTCATGATCGTGGCGCGCGACGAACGGGACGGCGCGCCGCAGCAGTTCGGGTTTTTCTTCGAAGGCGGCGTCGCATCCCATGTCCGGTACCTGAACCGCAACCGGACCGCGCTCCACTCGATCGTATCGCTTGCCAAAGTCGTCGACGATATTTCCGTGGAAGTGGCGATGCAGTACACCGACGACTACGCCGAGCGGATCATTACCTTTGCCAACACGGTCAACACGCCCGAGGGCGGCACGCACTTGACCGGTTTCCGCACGGCGCTCACACGTGTACTGAACGACTACGCGAAGACCGAGAAACTCGTCAAAGACAATGATGCCGCCCTGACCGGCGAAGATGTCCGCGAGGGATTGACCGCGATCGTCAGCGTCAAGCTCGGTGAGGCGCAGTTCGAAGGACAGACCAAGTCGAAGCTCGGGAATCCCGAGGTCCGGTCGATCGTCGACCAGGTCGTTGCCGAAGGGCTCCAGTATTTCCTCCATGAACATCCCCAGGAGGGAAAGCGGATTATTGCAAAGGTCTTGCTTTCGGCACGGGCACGCCTGGCGGCCAAGGCGGCCCGCGAAACCGTGATCCGCAAAGGTGCGCTCGAAGGTATGACACTGCCCGGGAAGCTGGCCGACTGCAGCGAAAAGAATCCGGCCAAATCGGAACTCTACATCGTCGAGGGCGACTCGGCCGGCGGTTCGGCCAAGCAAGGCCGGGACCGCAAGTTCCAAGCGATTTTGCCGCTCCGGGGTAAGATTCTTAACGTCGAGCGGGCCCGGCTCGACAAGATGCTCGATACCGAACATATCAAGGAGCTGATCGTCGCCCTGGGGGCCGGCATCGGTGACCAGATGGATCTCGAACGCCTTCGGTATCACCGGATCATCATCATGACGGACGCCGACGTCGACGGCGAGCATATCCGGACGCTGCTCCTCACCTTCTTCTTCCGTCATTTCCGCGACGCGATCGACAAGGGCTACCTGTATATCGCCCAGCCGCCGCTTTACAAGCTCACCAAGGGGTCGTCGATTTCGTACGCCTACAATGACGCGCAGCGCGACGAGCAGCTGCGGCAATACGGCGTGTCCGTATCCGAGATCGAAGTGGACGGCGATGGCGAAGAAGCGGCGCCAACCGACGAGGCGGCCGAGACTGAACAGGCCGTGGTCAAGAAGAAGCCCAAGGTGTCGATTCAGCGCTACAAAGGTTTGGGTGAGATGAATCCGGAACAGCTCTGGGAAACGACCATGAACCCCGAGGGGCGGGTCTTGCTCCGGGTCGCGGTCGACGACGGCGAGCGGGCCGACCAGATGTTTTCGATGCTGATGGGCGACGAGGTCGCACCTCGCAAACGGTTTATCCAAACCCGCGCGAAAACGGTCAAGAACCTGGATATTTGAGGACATATGGCAGACAACGAACCTACCGACAACCAGGATCTGTCGATCGGCACGGTCGAACCCCGCAATATCAGCGAGGAGATGGCTGAAAGCTATCTCGATTACGCCATGAGCGTGATCGTGTCACGCGCGCTGCCCGACGTTCGCGACGGCCTGAAGCCGGTCCATCGGCGCGTCCTGTACGCGATGAACCAGCTCGGGCTGTATCCTCGGAGCCGGTACCGCAAGTGCGCTACGATCGTGGGTGAAGTATTAGGAAAATACCATCCGCACGGCGATGCTGCGGCCTACGATGCGCTCGCCCGCATGGCCCAGGACTTCTCGATGCGCTACCCATTGGTGGACGGCCAGGGTAACTTCGGGTCGCTCGACGGCGACAGCCCGGCGGCGATGCGGTACACCGAGGCCCGGTCTGCCCCGCTCACCGACGCGCTGCTCACTGACATCGAAAAAGAAACCGTCGACTTCATTCCGAACTACGATAACTCGCACCTTGAGCCCCGGTACCTGCCGTCCAAGGTGCCGAATCTGCTTTTAAACGGCGCGCTCGGTATCGCCGTCGGCATGGCGACCAATATCCCGCCGCACAACCTGCGCGAGGTGGTTGCCGGGACGAAGGCGTTGATCGATGACCCGGACCTGACGCTCGACCAGCTCATGGAGCATATCCCAGGTCCGGATTTCCCAACGGGAGCGGTCATCTATAACCGGGCCGATATCCAGGCAGCCTACGCGACTGGCAAGGGCGGTATCGTGATCCGTGCCGTCGCCGACATCGAAGAAAAGAAATCCGGCGGTTTCCAAATCGTCGTTTCCCAGATCCCATTCCAGGTTAACAAGGCGGATCTTGTCAGCAAGATCGCTACGCTCGTGAAGAACAAGAGGATCGAAGGCATCAGTGATCTGCGCGATGAGTCCGACCGTGAAGATACTGTCCGCATCGTGATCGAGTTGAAATCGACCGCCTACCCGAAAAAGATCCTGAACCAGCTGTTCGAGTTGACCCAGCTCCAAACGACATTCCACGTCAACATGCTGGCGCTGTCCGACGGCATCCAGCCGATCGTCTTCACGCTCCGCGACGTCCTCCAGGCGTTCGTGGACCACCGGATGATCGTCGTACGGCGGCGGAGCGAGTTCGACTTAAAGAAGGCCGAGCACCGTGCCCATATCCTTGAAGGTTTGCGCACCGCACTCGACCGGATCGACGAGGTGATCACGACCATCCGCGAATCGAAGACGCGCGACATCGCCCACCAGGCGCTCATGAGCAAGTTTTCGCTGACCGACATCCAGGCGAGCGCGATCCTCGAGATGCGTCTGGCTGCCCTGTCCGGCCTTGAGCGCCAGAAAGTGCTGGACGAGCTCGCGGAGAAGCAGAAGCTGATTGCCCACCTGAAAGACCTCCTTTCGTCGGAAGATAAGATCAAGGCGGTTATTAAGGATGAGCTCGACGAGGTGGTTGAAAAGTACGGCGATGAGCGGCGGACGAAGATCGTCAAGTCTGCGCTCGGAGAATTTACGGCCGAAGACCTGATACCGAACGAGCAAGTCGTCATTACGCTTACGGACGGAAATTACATAAAGCGTGTTCCGACCAGTACCTATAAGACCCAGCAGCGGGGTGGTAAGGGCATCGTCGGTATGACGACAAAGGAAGAAGACCAAGTAGCCGAGCTCCGCGTTGCCGATACGCACGACGATATCCTTTTCTTTACCTCAAAAGGCAGACTCTTCCGCTCCAAAGTCTATCAGCTGCCGGCCGCATCCCGTCAGGCTAAGGGGACGCCGCTCGTGAACGTGATCCAGCTAGGGCCGGACGAGCGCGTCTCAACGCTCATTACGAGCAAGTCCGACGAGTTGGACGGCGACAAGTATTTCTTCATGGGTACCACGCGCGGCGTCGTCAAGAAGACCCGGATCGACGCTTACCAGAATGTCCGCTCGACCGGCATCATCGCCATGAAACTCGAAGACCAGGACGAGTTGAAGTGGGTCAGGATCACGTCCGGTGGTGACCAGTTACTTATTGTGTCGAAGCTAGGCCAGGCGGTCCGGTTCCATGAGACGGACGTGCGGCCCATGGGACGGAGCGCTGCCGGCGTCCGTGGCATGCGGCTTCGGCCCGACGACGTGGTTATCGCGCTTAACACCGTCAAGGATCCGAACGACGAACTCTTGACGGTATCGCAACGCGGGTTCGGCAAGCGGACGAAAATCGGCCTGTTCCACATCCAACGCCGCGGCGGCATCGGGTTGCGGGCGGCGCGGGTCACGGATCGCACAGGTGATCTGGTCGGCACGCAGCTGGTCACCGACCGTGATACCGGTGACATCGTGATGATCTCCGAGCACGGCCAGACGATTCGCTTGCCGCTGAAGTCAGTGAAGCGGCTGGGGCGTGATACTCAGGGCGTAACCCTGATGAGGTTGTCGAACAGTACTGACAAAGTCGCGTCGATGACCTTGTTGCAAGACCAGGAAGACGAACTGCTCCCAACGACTACGGATCAACACAAATAAATCACGGTCGTATATATTATGTATCGGTGGTATACTGCTCCGGTACGAGACGTAGCAAGAAAGAAGTCGTAAACCATGGCACGACGTAAACAGCGGAAATTGAGCAAAAAGGAAACGAAGGCGCTCAAGAAGGCCGGCGATCGACCAGCCGAGAGCCAGCCGCAACGTGAATTCGTGCGCCCGACCGTCGCGATCGAGGTCCCACGTACGATCGCGGTGGGCGAGTTGTCCAAGGTATCCGGCCGGACGGCCGGTGAGATTATCGCCGCCTTGCTCCGGAACGGCGTCATCGCAAGCATCAACGACTCGATTGACCGTGAAACCGTCGAGATCCTAGCAGAGGATTTGTCGTTGGCGGTATCCGGCCGGGCTGAGCCCGTCGAAGCGCGTGCTGACAACGCCGATGCTGCCCCGCGTCCGCCGGTCGTGGCAGTGCTTGGGCATGTGGACCATGGCAAAACGACGCTCCTCGACTCCATCCGAGAGGCGAATGTCGCTTCGGGTGAGTCGGGCGGGATCACGCAGCACATCGGGGCATATCAAGTGCGGTGGCATGGGAACGACGGCGCCGACCGGCCGATCACCTTTTTGGATACTCCTGGCCACGAAGCATTCTCGGCCCTGCGAGCCCATGGCGCGACTATGACGGATATCGCTATCTTGGTCGTTGCGGCCGACGACGGCGTTAAGCCGCAGACCGCGGAGGCGTTGTCGCACGCACGGGCGGCGAACGTGCCGGTCATCGTTGCGCTCAACAAGATCGACAAACCTGAAGCGAATCCCGACCGCGTGAAGGCAGAGCTTGTCGAGCTCGGCCTGCAGCCGGAAGATTGGGGCGGCAAGACCCCCGTCGTGCCGGTGTCGGCCAAGCAAAAGACTGGCATCGATGCGCTGCTCGACACGGTCCTGTTGGTCGCCGACCTGGCAGATCTCAAGGCGCCGGATACTGGACTGGCGAGCGGGGTCGTGATCGAGTCGCACAAGGCGCCTGGCATCGGGCCGGTCGCGACCGTGCTCGTCCAGCGCGGCTCGCTCGCCGTGGGTGACAATATCGTGATCGGGCCGGTCTACGGCAAAGTACGCTTGCTACGTAACGAGTCGGGTGAACGATTTAGCCAAGTCGGGCCGGCGACCCCGATCCAAGTAGCCGGCTTGGCCGATGTACCCGGCTTCGGCGAACGGTTCGAGGCCTATGCGTCTGAAAAGCAAGCCCGTGACATTGCCCGGCAACGCGCACTTGCCGGTCGCCGGACGGTACGGACGGCTGCTGCCGATGCGCCGGACGAGGCGGGCGAGCTTGCGCTTGTCCTCAAGACCGACGTTGACGGTTCGCTCAAGGCGGTCCGCAGCGCGATCGAGGCGATCGAAGTGCCTGGCGTTACTGTCAGAATCCTTCACGCCGGCGTCGGACAGGTGACCGAATCCGACATCCATTTGGCAGCAGCCTCACAGGCGAGCATCCTGGCGTTCCATACAGGTATGGTATCGACCGCGAAGCGGTTAGCTGAACAGCACAGCGTGATGGTAAACGCCTATGATGTCATTTACGAACTGACGGATTTTGTCCGATCGCTTGCCGAAGGCGCGGTTCATCGCGAGCGTGTCCAGGTCGAGGTAGGTCAGCTGGCGGTCAAGGCGCTCTTCCGGACCACGAAGACCGTAAAGATCCTGGGCGGCGTCGTGAAAACCGGCGAGGCACGTAGCGGCGCGTCGGTCACGATCGAGCGGGCCGGAGAGTCGGTCGGGAAGGGAACCGTCACGACAGTCCAGCGCGGCCAGCAGCCGGCGGCCGCAGTGCCGCAGGGGGAAGAGTGCGGTCTGGCTCTTACGACGGCTACGCCGGTCGAGATCGGCGACGTACTACGGTTCCTCGTCGAAGAAGAGCGGGCGGTTGTCCGAAGCCAGTCCGCAGTCGCGGATGTGGATAATTCCGAGAATTGACCATATACGGCGCAGGCATTGCGTCGCGAGCTGTTCGTGCTAGGCTATGACGAGTCGTTAGGAGGGGATATTCCTACTCTTTCTTCGAACGTTCTCTGTTCCGTCGAGCGCGTCAAAACCACTACGACCGCCTCGGTCAAACGTTATCAGCGCCTGGCGGTATCGCCCGCAGGGTTTTTCTTGTTTCTTGCCATGGCGGTCGTAGCCTGGAACGCAGTGCAGGTCGATCCGCAGCAGTACGTGCTCGCCGCGAATCCGGACAGTACCGAAGGCGATACCAGACTCGACGGGAAGGCGTTGACGGCTGCGCGCGACGGCTATCTGACGCCGAGCGGAAATGACCATCCGTTTGTGACCGAAGCGACGAAGCTTGAGCAGACCTATACCGTGCAGGCAGGCGACACGATTACCGGCATCGCCGACAAGTTCGGGTTGCACGTCGCGACCATTGCTGAGCGGAACGAATTGACGCCGGCAAGCCTGGAATCCTTGCATCCGGGCGCGTCGCTCGCGATACCGGCCGAAGATACGTCGGATTCCAAGGAATGGCTGCTCGCGCTCAATGCGCAGAAGGAAAAGGAAGCCGAACTGCAGAAGGCCGCCCAGCTTGCCGCTGCCAAGAAAACGACGAAGACGAACGCAGCTACCGGATTCGACCGGGCGGCGGGCATGCACTTTATCGTGCCGATCAACTACCGCGTTATTGCCCGTCGGCTCCAGCGCGACCATTTCGGTATCGACTACGACGCACCGGTCGGGACGCCGGTCAAGGCGGCGCAAGACGGCAAGGTCATCCAGATCACCGGAGGCTGGGCGGGCGGCTTCGGCAACTCGATCCTAGTCGACCACGGGGGCGGCGTGACCACCCGCTACGCGCACCTGTCCAAGATCGGTGTCAGCGTCGGGGAGACCGTGGACCAAGGTGCACTAATCGGCTGGTCGGGCAATACCGGATTCTCGACAGGTCCGCACTTGCACTTCGAAACACGGGTGAACGGCAAGGCGGTCGACCCGTTCCTCTAGCATTTCCGCGTCACTGCCGCTATCCTGTATGGCATGTTTGTCGACGAAGCGATCATTCGGGTCCGGGCGGGCAAAGGCGGCAACGGGTCCGTCTCGTTCCGTCGTGAAAAATTCATCCCGAAAGGCGGCCCGGACGGCGGCGACGGCGGCGACGGCGGCCATGTGTACCTCACGGTCAAAGAAAGTATGCACGGGTTGGCCCGTGCGCAGGCCCACAAGGAGTTCTCGGCGGAATCCGGTGAGGCTGGCCGCGGCCGTCGTGAACATGGCAAGTCGGGCGGGAGCATCGAGATCGAGGTGCCGCCCGGCACGGTCGTATCCGAGGTGACTGCTGGCGGCGGCGAGAAGCTGCTTGTCGACCTGGGTACGGTCCAGGAGCCGCGGTTCCTGGCCGCGCGCGGCGGCCGTGGCGGACGTGGCAATGTCCACTTCGCCAACAGCGTCGACCAGACGCCCCGGTACGCGACGCCCGGTGTTCCAGGCGAAGAAAAAACACTCCACCTGGTGGTGCAGCACCTGGCCGACGTCGGTCTGGTCGGCATGCCGAATGCCGGCAAGTCGACGCTGCTCGGCCGCCTGAGCGCTGCCAAGCCGAAGGTGGCCGATTACCCGTTCACGACGCTTGAGCCGCATCTTGGCATGGTGGATCTGGGTGACGACCGCGTCGTCATGGCGGATATCCCGGGATTGATCGAGGGCGCCGCCCAAGGCAAGGGGTTGGGCCACCGGTTCTTACGGCACCTGTTGCGGACCACCGTGCTCGTCCATCTTGTCGATGCCCAGCACGACGACCCTGACGCGTCCTACCGCACGATCCGCGAGGAATTGGCCGCGTTCGATCCGCAACTCGCCGCCTTGCCGGAAATCGTGGTCCTGTCTCGGGCCGATACGATCGACGACGACCGGAAGCGAATGCTGCTGCAGACGCTCCATCGGCTCGATCCGATTGCGGTGAGTAGTGCGAGCGGCGAGGGGATCGACGAATTGCTCCGACGGATCGGCGCCTCCATGCGCAGCCTGGCCGCCCGCCCATCCGCTTGACAGGCCGCGCGCGGCGTATATACTTGGTTCCAGCTACAGCAGGCGGCTCTTTGGAAGAGAGCGGAGTGGCACAACACTACACATCCAGAAATTGACGTCTGGAAGGTACCCATATCTCGTGGGTGGTTTCGCTGTTGGTCGCAGCAAGCGCGCACGACAAAGGAGCGTTATGGCACGAACACAGTTTCATGAGTCCTCGGTCTCGGTGCCGCTGCCGAACCTGATGGAAATCCAAACGCAGTCGTACGATTGGTTCTTTAAGGAGGCGCTGCGGGAACTGTTCGACGAGATTTCGCCGGTCGAGGATATCACGGGCGAGAACTATTCCCTGTCGTTCGACGACTACACGCTCGGCCAACCCAAAATCACCGAAGCCACCGCGCTTGCCCGGAACCTCACCTATAAGGCGTCCCTTCACTGCAAGGTGACGCTCACCAACAAAGTCACCAAGAAGACCAAACGCGGCGAGGTCTACTTCGGCGACTTCCCGCTCATGACCGACCGCGGCACCTTCATCATTAACGGCGTCGAACGCGTCGTCGTGTCGCAGATCGTACGGTCGTACGGCGTGCTGTTCGTGGCGGACGACGTGGTGGGCCGCCAACTCTTCGGTGCCAAGATCATTCCGTCACGGGGTGCCTGGCTCGAGTTCGAGACCAGTAACCGCGACGTCCTGTCGGTCAAGATCGACCGCAAGCGCAAAATCCCGGTCACGACCCTGCTCCGCGCGCTCGGCAACCTGTCGGAAGCCAAGATCAAGGCGCTGTTCGCGGACGTCGACACGAACGACGATCACAAATTCATCGAGTCGACGCTGGCCCGCGACCCCGCCTCGACCTACGAAGAGGCGCTCGTCGAGGTCTACAAGCGGATCCGTCCGGGCGATCTGGTCACGCCGGAAACCGCCAAGACGTTTTTGGAAACCCTGCTCTCGAACCCGAAGCGGTACGACCTGGGCAAGGTCGGCCGATACAAGATGAACCAGCGGCTCGGGCTCGACCACCCCGAAACGACCGAGTTCCGCGTGCTGCGGCTCGACGACGTGGTCGAGGTGATCCGCGAGATGATCCGCCTCAACAACGATCCCACTGCCCAGCAGGACGACATCGACCACCTCAAGAACCGCCGCGTCCGCGCCGTGGGCGAGCTGCTGCAAGGGCGGCTCCGTGTCGGCTTGCTCCGCACCGAGCGGATTATCCGCGACCGCATGTCCGTGGCCGATCCCGTAACGGTTACCCCTGCGTCGCTCGTCAACAGCCGTCCGGTCGTCGCGATCCTGCAGGAATTCTTCGCGAGCTCGCAGCTGTCGCAGTTCATGAACCAAACCAACCCGCTCGCCGAACTTGAGCACAAGCGCACGCTCAACGCGACGGGTCCTGGCGGTTTGTCGCGCGAACGCGCCGGCTTCGAAGTCCGCGACGTGCACACCTCGCACTACGGCCGCATCTGCCCGATCCAGACGCCGGAAGGCCCGAACATCGGTCTGGTCGGCTATCTGGCCAGTTACGGCAAGGTGAACGGCTACGGCTTCATCGAGACGCCGTATCTCAAGATCAGCCACGCCGGCAAGAAGCACACCGTGACTGACCAGATCGAGTACCTTGACGCGTCCCGCGAGGACGACGTCGTCATTGCGCCGGCCTCTGCTGCTATCGGCAAAGACGGCACTCTGCTCGACGAACGCCTGATCGTCCGCCACGCCGGCAAGACGATGCTCGAAAGCGCCGACAAGGTCGACTACATTTCGGTATCGCCGAAGCAGATTATCTCGATCGCGACCGCGCTCATCCCGTTCATCGAGCACGACCGTCCGGACCGCGCGCTCATGGGCTCGAACATGCAGCGCCAAGCCGTACCGCTGGTCAAGCCCCAAGCGCCGCTCGTCGGCACCGGCATCGAAGCCGATGCGGCGGTGAGTTCCGGCGCGGTGATCGTCGCCCGTCGCTCCGGCACTGTCAGCTACGTCGGCGGCAGCGAAATCGAGGTCGAGGTGAGCGCCAAGGACGGCGTCTCGCATGACACCTACCGGCTCAATAAGTTCATCCGTTCGAACCAGGCCACATGTATTAACCAGCGGCCGCTGGTCGTGCCCGGCCAGGCGGTCAAGGCCGGCCAGGTGTTGGCTGATGGCCCGTCGACCGAGGGCGGCGAGCTGGCGCTCGGACAGAACGTCCTCGTAGCCTACATGTCGTACAACGGTTTGAACTACGAAGACGCCATCATCATTTCGGAACGGCTCGTGAAAGACGACCGGTTCACCTCGATCCACATCGAGAAGTACTCGATCGAGATCCGCGATACCAAGCTGGGTCCGGAACTTATCACCCGTGACATCCCGAACGTCGGCGAGGAAGCGCTCGGCAACCTCGATGAACAGGGGATCGTCCGCGTCGGTGCTGAAATCCGTGCCGGAGACATCCTGGTCGGTAAGATTTCGCCCAAGGGCGAGACCGAGCTGTCGGCCGAGGAAAAGCTCTTGCGGGCGATTTTCGGGGAAAAAGCCAAGGACGTGAAGGACACGTCGCTCCGGTTGCCGCACGGCGAGCGGGGCAAGGTTGTCGATATCAAACTGTTCTCGAAAGACGGCGGCGACGAGTTGTCGTCGGGCGTCTACCAGGTAGTCGAGGTATCGGTCGCGCAGATGCGGAAGATCTCGGTCGGTGACAAGCTCGCCGGACGCCACGGCAACAAGGGCGTCATCTCGATCATTCTGCCCGAGGCGGAAATGCCGTACTTGCCGGACGGCACGCCGGTCGACCTTATCTTGAACCCGCTCGGCGTCGTCTCGCGTATGAACCTGGGCCAGATCCTGGAAACGCACCTGGGCTGGGCCGCGCACGAGCTGGGTTACAGCATTGCGTCGCCGGCGTTCAACGGCGTCAAAGAAGCCAAAATCCAAGAGGAACTTGCGCGCGCCGGCCTGCCGAGCACCGGCAAGGTCCAGCTGTACGACGGCCGCACGGGCGAGCCGTTCGACCAGCAGACCACGGTCGGCTACAACTATATCTTGAAACTCATCCACCTTGTCGACGACAAGATGCATGCCCGCTCGATCGGACCCTACTCGATGGTCACGCAGCAACCGCTCGGCGGTAAGGCTCAGTTCGGCGGCCAGCGCTTCGGCGAAATGGAAGTCTGGGCGCTCGAAGCCTACGGCGCGGCGCACACGCTCCAGGAGCTGCTGACGATCAAGTCCGACGACGTCGTAGGCCGGAGCAAGGCGTACGAGTCGATCATCCGTGGCGAGGAAATTCACAAGCCGTCGATCCCGGCATCGTTCTACGTCCTCATTCGCGAGTTGCAGAGCTTGGGCCTCGACATCGAGCTCGTGAGCCCCGACGGCACACGGATCGACCCGAGCTCGAGCGGCGGCAAGCGGGTTGCACCGCCTTCGGCAGCGCTCGACGCCGACGACGAAGAGGGCGAGGAGTCGGAGCGTGACGAAGACCTGACGGAACTGCCCGAAGAAGAACCGGACCTCGCGTCCGAGCCGGCACCAGAGCAAGCGGCGGAGTAGGAGCGGCCATGGCAACCACACCCACCAAAGGCAAGCGGACCACCCAGCAGACGATCCACCCGTCTGATTTCGACTCGATCCAGATTTCGGTCGCCAGTCCGGAAAAGGTCCAGGACTGGTCGTACGGCGAGGTCTTGAAGCCGGAAACCATCAACTACCGCACGCAGAAGCCCGAGCGCGACGGCCTCTTCGACGAGCGCATCTTCGGGCCGACCAAGGACTGGGAATGCTACTGCGGCAAGTATAAGAAGATCCGCTACAAGGGCGTCATTTGCGATAAGTGTGGCGTCGAGGTAACCCGGTCGTCGGTCCGGCGTGAGCGGATGGGCCACATCGAACTCGCGGCTGCCGTCGCCCATATCTGGTACGTCCGTGGTGTGCCGAGCATTTTGAGTCTCATTCTCGACATCGCGGTGTCCGACCTTGAGAAGGTGATTTACTTCGCCGGCTTCATCGTGCTCGACGTCGACCACGATCTCCGCGACGAACTCTTGAAGCAGCTCGAACAGGAATACGAAGAGCTGAAAGCCGATACCACGCAGCCGGCAGCGACCCTGGCCGAGCTCGACGTGAACTACAAGTCGACCAAGCAGGAGCTCATGAGCTTGGCGCCGAAGATGATCCTGTCGGAACTCAAGTACCAGCAGATGTCGCTCCGCTACGGCAGCGTGATCCGTGTGGGCATCGGGGCCGAAGCGATCTTCGAGCTGCTCCGCAACCTGAACGTGGCCGACACCATCAAGCAGTTGACCGAGCGGGCCGACGACGCGGGCGAAACCACGAAGCGCCGTCTCCTGAAGCGTATCCAGGTGCTGTCCGAAATGGCCAAGGCGTCCATCAAGCCCGAATGGCTCGTGCTCCAGCGGCTGCCGGTCATTCCGCCGGACCTCCGGCCGATGGTTCAGCTTGACGGCGGCCGCTACGCCGCGTCGGACCTGAACGATCTCTATCGCCGCGTGCTCAACCGCAACAACCGCCTGAAGAAGCTGCTGGCCCAGGGTGCGCCCGAAGTGATCTGCCGGAACGAGAAGCGGATGCTCCAGGAAGCCGTCGATGCGCTCATCGACAACTCGGCCCGCCGCAGCCGCGCGGTGAGCACCGGTGCCACGCAGCGCCGGCTCCGCTCGCTGTCGGACATGCTCCGCGGGAAACAGGGCCGGTTCCGCCAGAACCTGCTCGGCAAGCGCGTGGACTACTCGGGCCGTTCGGTCATCGTTGTCGGTCCGGAACTCAAGCTCAACCAGTGCGGACTGCCGAAGACGATGGCGTTGGAGCTCTTCAAGCCGTTCGTCATCAGCCAGCTGGTGAGCGAGGGCTACATCCAGAACGTCAAGAACGCCCAGCGGCTTATCGAGCGTGGCGCGCCCGAAGTCTGGGACGTGCTCGAACGCGTCACGTCCGAAAAGTTCGTGATGCTCAACCGCGCCCCGACCCTTCACCGCTTAGGTATCCAGGCGTTCCGGCCGGTATTGATCGAAGGCAAAGCGATCCAACTCCATCCGTTGGTCTGTCAGGCGTACAACGCCGACTTCGACGGCGACCAGATGGCCGTCCACGTCCCGCTGTCCGAACCGTCGATGTGGGAAGCGAACGAGATCATGCAGTCGAGCAAGAACCTGCTGAAGCCGGCTTCGGGCCAGCCGGTCGTGTCGCCGAGCCTTGATATGGTCTTCGGCGCGTACTACATGACGACCTTCGAGCCGGGCGCCAAGGGCGAAGGCAAGGCGTTTTCCGGCAAGAACGAGGCGATCCTGGCCTACCAGATGGGCGATGTCCATGTGCGCGCCAAGATCACGGTCAAGATGGCGCTCCGCGACGATGCGGAACCCGAACTGGTCGAAACCTCGGTCGGCCGGATCCTCTTCAATAACATTCTTCCTAAGGAACTGCGTTTCGCGAACGACGAGATGAACGCGAAAACGCTCAAGAAACTGGTGAAGCAGTGCTTCACGCTCCTGGGCACCGATATCACCGCCGACATGGTCGACAAGGTAAAATACCTTGGATTCGAACACGCCTTGAAGTCGGGTATGACGATCGCCATGAGCGACATCTATATCCCGAGTGAGAAGCGGCAGAGCATCGACGAGGCGTCGAAGAAGGTGGACGAGATCCAGTCGTTCTTCGAGCAGGGACTGTTGACCGACGACGACCGACGGCTGCAAACGATCCGGATCTGGCAGCAGGCCCGCGACCAGATCGGCACGTCGATGCTTGACGGCTTCGACACGAACAGCCCGGTCTACATCGCGACCACCTCGGGCGCGCGCGGTTCGGCCAGCCAGCTGAACCAGGTCGCCGGTATGGTCGGCCTCGTGGTCAACCCGACAGGCGCGGTCATCGAAACGCCGGTCATCTCGAACTACAAAGAAGGGTTGACCGAGCTCGAGTACTTCATTTCCACGCACGGTGCCCGTAAGGGTCGCGCGGACACGGCGCTCCGCACCTCGGACGCCGGGTATCTGACCCGACGTTTGGTCGACGTCGCCCAGGACGTCACCGTCTCTATGATCGACTGCAAGGCGACGACGGGTATCGAAGTCCGTCGCGAGGACGCAGCCGCGCTCGACTTGACCTTCGCGAGCCGTTTAGTCGGCCGGTGTGCCGTCGCAGCTGTCTCGGTTGACGGTACAGAGGTGGTCGGTGCAGGCGAGGAAATTACCGACGAAGCGGCGGTGGCGATCGAGTCGTCCGACCTGCAGTCGGTCGAGGTCCGTTCGCCGCTCGGCTGCCGCAGTGAATGGGGCATCTGCCAGCTGTGCTACGGCCGCGACCTTGCGACCGGCAAGCTCGTGAAGCAAGGCGAGGTCGTCGGTATCATGGCAGCCCAGGCGATCGGCGAGCCGGGCACCCAGCTCACGCTGAAAACCTTCCACTTGGGCGGTGTCGCCGGCGAAGACATCACGACCGGTTTGCCCCGTGTCGAAGAGCTGTTCGAAGCCCGCACCCCGAAGAGCTTGGCAGTTATGAGCGATCTCGACGGCACCGTTCGGATCCGCGACCGCAAGACCGGCCGCGTGATCGAGGTGACATCCGATGAGCTGCGGAACGAAACGGTCGAGGTTCCTGACGGCTACGAACTTGCCGTCAAGAACGGCGAGATCGTCCGGGCCAAGCAGACGATCGCGGCAGGGAGCGGCAAACGCCCGGTCCGGACCAGTCTCGCGGGCCGTGCCCGTGTCTTGGGCAACAAGGTGACCGTCACGACGCTCGAACCGGCCATGCACGAGTACCCGATCACCGCCTACCAGACGCTCAAGGTCCGCGACGGCGACAAGGTCGTCCGCGGCCAGGCGCTCACCGAAGGCCACTTGGACCTGCAGCGGATGCTCAAGTACCTTGGGACCACGACGGTCCAGCGGTACATCATCCAAGAGATCCAGTCGATCTACTTGGCACAGGGCCAGGACGTGAACGACAAGCACATCGAAATCATTCTGCGACAGATGTTCTCGAAGTCGCAGGTGCTCGACGGCGGCGACTCGAAGCTGCTGGCGGGCCAGATCGTCGATTGGAAGACGGTCGAAAAGGAACGGGTGAAGCTCGAGAAGAAGAGCAAGAAGACGCCGGCTGCCGAACCGCTTATCTTCGGCGTGACCCGCGTGGCGCTGACGACGGATTCCTTCCTGTCGGCGGCCTCGTTCCAGGAAACGACGAGCGTGCTCATCAACGCCGCGGTCCGTGGCGCGGTCGACCCGCTCCGGGGCCTGAAAGAGAACGTGATTATCGGCCGGCTCATTCCAGCCGGGACCGGCTACCGCAAGGGCAATTGACCAGGGGCGCCGAACCAGATAGAATCCAAGGAACCTATGCCAACGATCAACCAACTCATCCGGAGCGGCCGTACTAAGCGGGCACGCAAGTCCAAAGCCCCGGCGCTCCACCGCAGCTTCAACTTCATCAAGAACAAGCCTGTGCTGTCGCAGAAAGGCGCACCGTTGAAGCGTGGCGTCTGCGTCCAGGTCAAAACCATGACCCCGAAAAAGCCGAACTCGGCGCTCCGCAAGATCGCCCGTGTCCGCTTGACGTCCGGTACCGAAGTCACCGCGTACATCCCTGGCGAAGGGCATAACTTGCAGGAACACTCGGTCGTGCTCATCCGTGGGGGCCGCGTCAAAGACCTGCCGGGTGTCCGGTACCACATCGTCCGCGGTATTCTTGATACCGCCGGTGTCGATGGCCGCAAGCAGTCGCGGTCGAAGTACGGCATGAAACGAGGCTAAGATGCGTGGCGCAAAAACGATTTCCCAGCGTCCGGTCGAGCCGGATCTCAAGTACCACTCTGAAACCGTGACCCGGTTCATCAACGCGGTCATGCTCCGTGGGCAGAAGCGCACGGCCGAACAGGCGGTGTACGCTGCACTCGAAACGGTCGAGCGTGAACTCGAACAGCCGGCACTCCAAGTGTTCGAGACTGCGCTCAAGAATATCGCACCGCTCGTCGAGGTCCGGTCCAAGCGGGTCGGCGGCGCGACCTACCAGGTGCCGGTCGAAGTCCGCGCCGAACGCAAGCGTGCGCTGTCGATGCGGTGGATCATCGACGCGGCCCGCTCGGCCCGGGGCAAGATCGACCAGAAGCTGGCTGCCGAACTCATGGCCGCCTACAAGAACGAAGGCGCAGCGGCCCGCAAGCGCGACGACGTCCATCGCATGGCCGAAGCCAACAAGGCGTTCGCCCACTACGCCCGCTTCTAGCGGTCACCGCAGCTACTATGCCCGAGCGATTCTCGGGGGGATACGAATACGAACCGGCTCCGGAACGCGAGCCGGTTCGTGCTGTGGAGTTACCGGAGCTTGAGCATGCCCCGGCGGCACGGCAGGCGCTGTTCGACGACGTATGGCAGATCACGGCGACGATTGAGGGCACGGTAGGCATGAGGCCCCGCGATGCCCGGGAACCGGCGGTATCGACCTTCGCGGCAACCTCCCCGCACGATGCGCTGCGCAGGAGTTTCGAGAGCGTCGAGTCACGTTGCTTCAAACTCATGTTCCCGATGGGTGCGAGTCCCCAGCAGTTCGGATACGCAGCACAAGGACTGCTTGTCGACGGCGGTACCGAACGCGAGCAGCGGTACCGGCTGCTTGAAACCGTTCTGGATCCCGGCGAACTGGCCGGCGTCCGCGCTGCCGACGCCGCACTCGACGGTACCGGCGTCCTACGCGAGCACCGGTACCTGCTCGCATACAAGCTGTTCCACGCCTACAAGCAGGGCCTGGGAAGGCCGTACGGCGCCGACCCTGCACGCCGCCCGTGGGACGATCCCGAGTTCCTTGTACGGCTCTTCCCGGCGTTGAGCTCGGCATCCGAGTCTGGTATAACACCGTTACTTGAACTTACCGAGATCGACGACGTCGAAGGATAAACCTATGGCACGAGAATATCCGTTGGAGAAGGTTCGGAATATCGGCATCGCGGCGCACATCGACGCGGGCAAGACCACTGTTACGGAACGGATCCTGTTCTACACCGGTAAAAAGCACAAGATCGGCGAGGTCCACGAGGGCGAGGCCGAGATGGATTGGATGGAACAGGAACGCGAGCGCGGCATCACGATCACCTCGGCCGCCACGACTGCGTTTTGGGCGCCCACGACCAATCCGGACGACAAGCACCGGATCAATATCATCGACACGCCCGGCCACGTCGACTTCACCGTCGAGGTTGAGCGGTCGCTCCGTGTCCTTGACGGCGCCGTGGTCGTATTCGACTGCGTCGCCGGTGTCGAGCCGCAATCCGAAACGGTCTGGCGCCAGGCCGACAAGTACAATGTGCCGCGCATCTGCTTCGTGAACAAGCTCGACCGGACCGGTGCCGACTTCTTCCGTGCCTACGACTCGATCCTTGACCGTTTGGGCGCCAATGCCGTACCAGTCCAGCTCCCGATGGGCGCCGAGTCCGAGTTCCGCGGCCTGATCGACCTTATCCGCCAGCGTTCGTACACCTTTACGAACGACCTCGGCACGGAAATCCAGGAAGGCGAGATCCCGGCCGAGTACGCCGACCAGGCCGAAGAGTGGCGCCAGAAGCTCATCGAAAAAGTCTCCGAGCTCGACGACGCGCTGCTCGAAAAGTACCTTGGCGGCGAAACGCCGAGCATCGACGAACTGATCGCGACGCTTCGCAAGGGCACGATCGCGGGCAAGATCATCCCGGTCTTCACCGGCTCGGCGCTCAAGAACAAGGGTGTCCAACTCTTGCTCGACGGCGTCGTCAATTTCCTGCCAAGTCCGACCGACATCCCGCCGGTGCAGGGAACCGATCCGAAAAGCGGCGACACGCTCGAACGCCAAGCCTCTGACGAGGAACCGTTCTCGGCCCTGCTCTTCAAGATCGCGACCGACCCGTTCGTCGGTAAACTGACCTTCTTCCGCGTCTACTCGGGCACGCTGCAGTCCGGTTCGTATGTATTGAACTCCAGTACTGGCAAGAAAGAACGGATCGGCCGGATCCTGCGGATGCACGCCAACCAGCGCGAAGAGGTCAAGGAATTGTACGCGGGCGACATCGCTGCCGCAGTCGGCATCGACGGTACGACAGGCGACACGCTCTGCGACCTCACGAAGCCGATCGTGCTCGAATCGATCACTTTCCCCGAACCGGTCATCTCGCTCGCAGTGGAGCCGAAACCCAAGGCCGACCAAGAAAAGATGGGCATCGCCCTGAATCGGCTTGCCGAAGAGGACCCGACCTTCCGGATCAGCAGTAACACCGAAACCGGCCAGACCATCCTGGCGGGCATGGGCGAGCTGCACCTCGAAATCATCGTCGACCGCATGAAGCGTGAGTTCAAGGTGGAAGCGGTGGTCGGGCGGCCGCAGGTCGCCTACCGTGAAACGATCCGGCGCAAAGCGACCGGCGAAGGCAAGTTCATCCGTCAGACCGGCGGCCGCGGCCAGTACGGCCACGCGGTGATCGACATCGAGCCGTTCACTGAAGAGGACCATACCGAGCACCCCGACGAGCACTTCCTGTTCGAAAACGCGATCGTCGGTGGCGTGATTCCCAAGGAATTCATCAACCCGACCGAAAAGGGGATCAGGGAGGCGCTGACCCGCGGTATCGTCGCCGGCTACCCGTTGGTCGACATCAAAGCTAGGTTGTACGACGGCTCGTTCCACGATGTGGACTCGTCCGAAATGGCATTCCAGATCGCCGGTTCGATGGCGTTCCAGGACGCTGCCAAGAAGGCCGACCCGGTATTGCTCGAGCCGATCATGTCGGTCGAGGTTACTACCCCCGAAGAGTTCCTGGGCGACGTGATGGGCGATTTGAACAGCAAGCGCGGCCGGATCGAGGCGAATACCGAGCGCGGTAACGCCAAAGTGATCACGGCCAAGGTCCCGCTGTCGTCAATGTTCGGGTACGCGACCCAGCTGCGCAGTATGTCGCAGGGCCGCGCCAGCTACAGCATGGAATTCGCCCGTTACGAAGAAGTGCCGCGCAATGTCGCCGACGAGGTGATTGCCGGCCGGTCCAAGTAAGCGTATACTCGCCGCACGTACCTCGGCGAGGTCCCTGTTTGACAGTTACCCTGTTACCAGGTAGGATTTCGGGTACTCATATCGAAGCGCAACCGTACCGTAGTAGTAAAGTGAAGGAGTGCTATGGCAGAGAAGTTTGAACGGACCAAGCCGCACGTCAACGTCGGCACGATCGGCCACGTCGACCACGGCAAGACCACCCTCACCGCAGCGATCCTGAAGACGCTCCGCGACAAAGGCATGAAGGCCGATGAGCGCGACGTCACGCAGATCGACAACGCGCCCGAAGAGCGCGAGCGCGGTATCACCATCTCGACCACCCACGTCGAGTACGAAACCGACAAGCGCCACTACGCGCACGTCGACTGTCCCGGCCACGCCGACTACGTCAAGAACATGATCACCGGTGCCGCCCAGATGGACGGCGCGATCCTGGTCGTATCCGCGACCGACGGCGCCATGCCGCAGACCCGCGAGCACATCCTGCTTGCGCACCAGGTCGGCGTCTCGACCATCATCGTCTTCATCAACAAGTGCGACATGGTCGACAGCGAAATGGCTGACATCGTCGAAGAGGAAATCCGCGAACTGCTCACCAAGTACGAGTTCGACGGCGCCAACGCCCGCGTCATCCGCGGCTCGGCCCTCAAAGCGCTCGAAGGCGATGCCCAGTACCAGGAAAAGATCATGGAACTCATGACCGCGCTCGACGAAGCGATTCCTGAGCCGGTCCGCGAAACCGACAAGCCGTTCCTGATGGCGATCGAAGACGTGTTCTCGATCAAGGGTCGTGGCACCGTTGCCACCGGCCGGATCGACCGCGGCATCGTCAAGGTGAACGAAGAAGTCGAGATCGTCGGTATCAAGCCGAGCAAGAAGACCGTCGTCACCGGCGTCGAAATGTTCCGCAAGCTGCTCGACCAGGGCCAGGCCGGCGATAACGTCGGGTTGCTGCTCCGCGGCGTCGAGCGCGAGGACATCGAGCGCGGCCAGGTCATTACCAAACCGGGCTCGATCACGCCGCACACTGAATTTTCGGCCGAAGTCTACATCCTCAACAAAGAGGAAGGCGGACGCCACACCCCGTTCTTCAAGGGCTACAAGCCCCAGTTCTACATCCGGACCACGGACGTGACCGGTGAAGTCGAACTGCCGGAAGGCACCGAAATGGTCATGCCGGGCGACACGATCACCTTCAAGGTGAAGCTTATTGTCCCGGTCGCCCTTGAAAAGGGCATGCGCTTCGCGATCCGCGAAGGCGGGCGGACCGTCGGTTCGGGCGTCGTGACCGAGATCACGAAGTAACGTCCGGCTGATCAGCGCACGTTGACACCATGGCAACCGAGACCCAGTCACCCAAGCAGAAGATCCGTATCCGTCTGAAGGCGTACGACTACCGCGTCATCGACCAGAGCGCGCGGAAGATCCTTGAAACCACGAAACGCACCGGGGCCACGGTCTACGGGCCGATCCCGTTGCCGACCGAGATTAAAAAGGTCACCGTGCTCCGCTCCACGTTCAAGCACAAGGATGCGCGCGAGCAGTTCGAAACCCGGATCCACAAGCGCCTGATCGATGTCCTTGAGCCCACCTCGAAGACGATCGACGCCCTCATGAGTCTCGATTTGCCAGCCGGCGTCGGTATCGAGGTGAAAGCCTAAAACCTCTAGCTTCGGTACCCCTGTGCAAACAGCAGCCAATTCGGCTGCTGTTTGCGTGTACGGATGCAACGCGGCGCGTCCCTTGCGGGATCCGGCGCCTTCTGTGACAGTACAAACAACAGGGGAGGGTAGTATGTCGAAACGTGCCAGGATATCGGTCGTACTCGCCACGTTGTCGCTGATCGGCGCCACGGCATTCGTGCTCACGCAGCGCCGACCGACCGCGGATACGATCGCAGGTTGCGCAAGCTTCACGACGCAAGACGGCCGTCAGCAATTCGAACATGCCGGACAAAATCCCTCCGCGTCGATGTGGCTCAACTTGAACGAGACGGCGACCGTCACGCTGGATTCGATCGACATCGACGCGCCGGCCATCGACATACCCGAACTCACGGACTACAAGGACAGCGACTTGGAACTGGTGATCCAGGAATTCAATGTTCCCGATCCGAAGCAGTTCGTGTTGAAACCCGGCGACAAGGCGCCGAATGTCCGGGCGGGCAAAAACGGTTCGGCGACGCAGGCTTCGGTCTCGCTCCGCCACGTGCCTCGTCCGGGTTCGTATACGATCGCCGTATCGTGCGACCGGCCGGTCGATACCGACGGTAAGCCGTTCAAGGCTAGTCTGACGCTCGATTTTTTCCATATCAGCCTGACATCCGATACCGGCACCCGGCTCACGACGTATGATTCGGCAGCGACGATCGCCGCGAAGCAGCAGGCTCAGCCGGACGGCAATGGTGCGATCATCACCACCGTCGACGCCCGCATCGACGGCCTTACGCCCAAGAACTACAACCGGCTCAAGGCGTATTTCCAGAACGGTATTCTGGGCGTCTTTGCCAACTCGTTCTGTAACCGAGAGGATCTTGTTGTGTCGGCGGACGGCGCGAGCAGTGCCGAATCGTCGGATTTCGTCGGTTACTACACGACCAGTTCGGCGCGCGGGTTCCGGTGGACAATGACTCCGGATGCCTTTGAGCACGAATTGTTCGACGTGCAGCGGGACGCCGACGACAAGGTTATCAGTGTCTTGTCCAAGAAAAAGCGGTTTACGTTGGCCAAGAGCTCGCCGTTGACGGTTCGGGATTTTCAAGTCGCTGTCAGATATACCAACCAGGCTGGGAACGCGGCTACGTCCGACACGATCTACTTGCGCAGTACGCCGCCGGACAGCGCGATCTTGAAGGTGGCATTGACCGGTGTGCCCCAGGAACCGGTGTTCGTCGGCGGCAGCGAGGTCAAGCCGATCGCGCTCCAGTTCACGGCGCAGAACCGGACGATCAAGTCGACAAGCATCTCTCGGTTCGCTCCTGGCGTCAGCCTGTATGCGGGAACCATGACCCCCGAGTCGGTCACCGGGTCGTCGCCGCTGACCTTTAGCGGTTTCGGTACTATCGTTGGCTCGATCTCGCTCAGCGTCAACGGATACTACGGCTATAAGTCGCCGGGCGGTAGCGGCCAGATCGATAATTGCCAGCGGTCATGGTCGACGGCGAGCTTCAATACGTACAAGTTCAGTGTACCCACGAAGAACGTCGACGATTCCGCACTGCCGCCGAAAATCACGGCCGGCGACGAAGCGGGCACCAAGCTCGAGTTCGTGGTCGACGGTTGGGACAAGGCACAGAACGCCGACCAGACGCTGACGCGCACGGAGCAAGGATATCCCACGGATACGAAGCCGCTGTACGTGGAAGGCAATGTCGCGGCGTTCCCGTACCGGCAACGGTTCAAGGACTACTTCGCCGGCCAAGACCTGGCCGTGGGCATCGTCGACGGCAGCGGCAAACTCATCCCCGGCTACGAGTTTTCGCTCGATCAGCAGAATTGGAAGAAGACGTCCGGCGCGCAGTTCGCGTCGCTCGGCAAGGTGGCCACCGGGCAATGGAGCGAGACCAAGGCCAGCCAGGCTATCTACGCGCGTAACCTGGGTGCAGCCGTGGTGGCCGACGAGAAGCTGCGCGTTATGCTGCCCCAAGCAGCCGGTGTCTTTCAGGATTTCCCGTTGACCGTTGAGGCCGATCAAGAGCTGACATTGGATGCCAAGGCGTATAACTGCTCGTCGGTGTTCGAGACACGCGCGAATCCCATGTGGTCGCTCATCGGCCGGGCGCAGGCACAGGCCGGTTGTGATCCGCTTGACCTGTACATGAACAATGGAGCCGGCTATGGCACGTCATTAGTCCTTTCGTTCCCCATCGGCGCCAATGACGTCGGCAAGCAATTCAAGATCACGCTACACAGTCAGGTCGGAACGAAACAGCTCGAGCTGACCAAGGAGTTCGGTGATAAAGAGAAATGGTACGTGAAACTCGGATTGTTCGGGTTTAAAACGACCGTCATCGAAAACGGCGACGCGGTACTGACGTTCATTCCGTCCGAAGCGGACATCGGCACGAAGACCGTTGCGATCGAAACGCGTGCGCCGGACCGGATAGCGGCGATGCTCACCAAGCCGATCACCGCGACGATCGATGTCCAGGTATCGAAGGACGATCTGGTCGAGAAAATGGCAAAGAAGTCGTTGACTATGCGTCTTGCCGATACGCCGAAGATCGTTCTGACGATGCCCTCGACGATGCAGTCTGCCGGCCAAGGGGTAAGTACGGCGGCCACAGGCATCCTGGTTGTCGGTGCGGACAACAAGCTCGTGGCGCAGTCCGAAGACAACGAACCGCACTACGTGAAGCATGAAACATTGCATGTCGAGCTGCCCAAGGCACTGGAAGCGCAGATTACGCAGACGGACTGCGCCAAGGAAGCGAAGGAAGCGGATCCGACCAAGCGATTTGTCCTTGCGTGCGATCTTGGGGAGTTAGTCCGCGAGGCGAACGGCGGGACCGACGACGAAGCGGGCTACACCCTGGAGCCCGACCAAGCGATCCCGCTTGCGACCGTGCAATCCAAGGAACCGGTCGCTGACCTGGTCGTCAACACCAAGACAATCGAGCCGAAGGACACGAAGCTCGAAGCAACCAGCGACCACCAGCTTGATCAGATCATGCCAGTCTCGATCGTTGCGACCGGCTATCATGGCAAACCGGTGCCGGGAGCGTTCGTCGATATTATCGATGCCTCGACGTATACCGTGTCCGGCGTGGAGCCAGTTTCGCTCCTTGTGAGCTGCTCGGGTACGCACGACGCGATCGCAACCGAAGCGGGCCATCGGCTGAACGACGATGGCAAGCTGGACGATGCCTGCATGAAGGTAGCCGACAAGGTTCGGCTCGTGCTGGCATACAAGAACTCGGATGCGAACCTGACGTTCCTGACGGCCGGCCACCAGGAAGCCGACATCGTGCACGGCGTCCTCGACGAGATGACGGTCGTGAAACAGAATGCCGACGGCACGACGACCGTACCGTTCAAGAAGCAAAATGACCGGTACGTACTGCCGATCGACTTTGCCGGGAGTACGTTCGCCGCGCTGAATGCCTGGGCGTTTCCCACCGGATCGACGAACGAGCGGGATTGGCGTGAGCAGTTCGTGATGAGTTCGGTGCTGTGGCGCGATCTGTACCTTGCGAAGAGAGAGGTGGCGACGGATGAGTTCGGTGGACCGGCGTTGTCGGACAAACTTGACGTCAGGTTGCTGCCGAAGGGGTTCAATGTTTCATCCCGGTTCGCTGACGGCAGTATACAGCTAGGGCAGTCTGTCTGGCAGCTCCGGGCGGAGGGAGCCTATAGCCCGCATACCGAGCTCCATGAGTTCGGCCACTGGGTACTCGCACGGATGGGCATCGACACGCCAGGGAGCGATTTCCGGACAATCGGCGTGCCTGATCCGGGCGTGCGGCTCGATGTTCCCGGATACACACAGGGGCTTACCAATAACTGCGTCGATGTCTCACGGATCATGATCCAGGACTACTTCAACCTGAAAAACGGTAGGTCCGCGGATTTCTCGGAAGCGAATAACGTCTGCGAGTTTGGCATCGGTGGGCGTGTCGGCAAAATCAACAACTATGTCGGGGCCGTGAATCCGGCGAACGCGAAGTACAAGGAATTCGAGGCTGGTCCGGATGAACCGGGATTCCTCGAACACATCGACCGGTCGCTTGCGCTCGGTGCGCCCGTTATTTTCAACACGACTGTCTCGTCGAGCGCGGCAGGGAACCATACCGTCGTGATCACGGGCTTCGATAAAGAAAAACAGGTATACCTCATCAACAATCCGGGCAACGGTGACAAGGGCGTCGGGTACATGTACACGCCCGACAAGGCCCTGACGCCCTCGTACCTGAAGAGCATCGCTCATCCGAGCGGGGAATATGCCGGGTATGGGTACTACGACGGTCCGCAGGTTCCTGGAACGTCCAAGAAGTCGGCCGCGCAGACGATCTCGTTCCAGGGGCTCAACGCCTTGAACGCGGGGTATCTTAACCAGAGCACCGAAAGCTCGTTCGTCGAAGGCTTCGCCAATTTCCTGGCGCTTGAATTGGATCATCGGCTTGGACTTATGAATCAGGCGGGGTGCGAGTGGTGCTACCGGAACGAGCGGAACGACTTCCTCAATAACTTCAACTTGATCAATCCGAGCTTCGTGACATTCGATAACCGCGGTGCGACCGGCAACACCATGAACGGCGAGAGCTGGGTGGTAGCCTCGTTGTTCCGCAGTTTGGTTAACGGGCTGCCGTCCGAGGCCAATGCGATCGGCGGGATGTCGGTGCCCTACAACAGAGCGTGGCTGAAGAGCCCGACGTTGAATCAGCGGGCGGTGACCTGGACTCCTGTCTCGCTCCCGTCGGTACTCGCGAATCTCGGTGGAAGCAAGACCATTGCCCAGCTCCGGGACAAGCTTCCGGCCGGATCCCCGGTCGAGCTTACGAAGACTGCCGGCGGTACGATCGCGACGACGCAACTCGATCTGGTGCTCGGACTGTACGGCTTCTTCCCGAACGTGAAAACGGTCGATACGAACAAGGCCGCTTACTGGCAGCTCGACGCCGAAGACTTCGGGTCGAACGGAAAGCTCGGTACGTCGAGCCGGGAGAACGGCAAGACGGTAGCGGTTCGGGCGTACAGCTACTCCGACCCCAAGAAAACGCAGGCTTCCTATGCTCCTTATCGGCCTGTACCGACGAAGATTCTTCGAGGAACAACGAGCAGCAAGGCCGGAACGGTGTCGGTACTGAATCGCGGATCGGCAGTGGATTTCCTGGGTTACCTGCCTACTGACGTGCCGCGGAACGAGCCGGAAGAAGAGGTGGGGTCGCAGCTCTTGGTCCGGTCGACGGAGCCTGCGCTCACGATGCTGGTCAACGTACTGATCAACGACCCGGCGAATGAATTCTCGTTCAACTACCAACAGACGATTACGCCGGGACAGCCGATCACCCTCCAGCTGCCATACCAGACCTACGGCTCGACCGCAGTGATCCGCTTCGAGGGGAGTGCCGACTGGCTGACGATCGACAGCGACCAGTACTGGCAGCTGCTCGATGCCGACGCACCGGCCGAGATCATGGCCGAGAAAGTGGTGACGCTCGGCGGCGCGATGCCGTCGGTCGACGCCGTGTTGGCTGCGCAAGGCTATGCCAAAGACGGACGCCGCTTACCGCCCGACGAGCCGCAAGTTACGACCAACGGCCCGACCGACACGCCTGTCGTGGCAGTAGACGAAAGCCCGGCCCCGGAACCGCCGTCGACCATCGAAGAGCCCGCTGCCACGCTGGTGACGGTGACCATGTCGGAATCCGGTGAGCGGGAAACCGAGCCTGCGCCAAGCAATGTCGTCGAGGCGGGTACGGCTGTTACGGTCGCCGTCGAAGGCTTGCACGGCAAAACGGCAACGGTTTCGATCGACGGTACGGTGGTGAGCACCAACCCGGTTGTCGGCGATGCGCAGCAGCTGGCAGTACCGGTACCCGAGACGCTAGGAAGCCACACGATCACGATTACCGACGAGGCGGGTACGTCGCTCGAGGTGCCAATCGTCGTTGCCTCTGCCCGCCACCAGTTTACACAATGGCTCCTCATCGGATTGGTCTCGATCCTGGTTGCCGTAGTCCTTGTCTGGCTTATCGTCCGTCGCCGACGGTTGACGCCGGTGCTTCCGGATCCTACGGTATCCCAAGCAGTGACAATTGATACTGAGCGTGAGGATTGGCAATGAGAGAACCCGGCGGCTACAGCCCGGTAGAGCAGCGGCCCGAAGACATCCGGAGCTCGTTTGCTCGGGCAGTGAAAGGGATCGCGTTGACCGGACTGCTGGCTGGTACCGGCCTTGCCCCTCGCGAAGCGATGGCGCAACCGAACCTTGAACGGGAAAAGCCGGCGTATCGCCGTGGTGAGGTCAGCGGGTTCGGTATCTACGACGACCCGTCGACGCCAGCGGTCGAGAAGGATTGGGTACTCTATACTGCGCCGATCGCGCAGGAAGCTCCGGCACGCATGGTTAAGTTGGCGGAACTGCTTCCGGATGACCCGACCGTGAAGGGTAACGACATAGACGAGTTGCGGACAAGTGAAGTCAGAATGAGTTTCGATATCGGCGTGTCGGTCACGTCGCGTCCCGATATGCGTCGGGCGGATGTGTTCGGGATCCAGTTAAGCTATGACAAGAACAAGGATAAGAATTGGTATACGGTGTACCGTCATCGAATCGAGCATTCGGAAGAATACGCGCCGTACACGGAATACCTTGTCATGACATCGAATCATAATTTCCCTGGAAACCTCCGTCCGCCGGAAGATCAGCATGACTTGCCGGACCGGTTCAGGGATCCGGCCCGGCGGCTTGTCGACATGGACGATGGCCGGTTTCTCGTGTCGGAACGTCATCCGGACGGATTCCATTTCTACGCCTTGAGCGCTGGAAAGCAAGGTGAGAATGCTGCGACCAGGGTTGAGGTTGGTGCGCTGCCGCATGGACTGGAGCCGGTCAGTCCGATGTTTTTCAATAAGCCGCGGTAGTTGCGTGCGTAGTTAGCTGCAGGATCGCCTCCGCCAATCGTTCAGGATCGTGGCGGATGAGGGTCCGTTCGATCGGGTCGCCGGTGCGGGGTTCGGGGAGTGTGCGACTGATCAAGTCGCGGCCGTGGAAGCGCGGATCGCCGCGCTGCGGCGTCGGGTCGACCATGGCCTCGCCCTCGCGGGCGTAACGCGCAAGGAGCGTTCGTGCGGGCACGTAGGTGTTGTAGAGTACGGCGTCGACCGCACGCCCCATGTATTGCTCGATCACAGCCACGAAGTCGTCGACATGGAACCGCTCGGTATGGCCGGTTTTCGCCATAAGGTTCGCCACGTACGCGACCGTGCCCTGCGTGCGTTGCAGCGCCTCGGGTATGCCATGTACCAACAGGTTAGGAACCAGGCTCGAGTAGAAGTCGCCCGGACCGACTACGACAAGGTCGGCGCGCTCGATCGCTCGGAGTGCCTTCGGATTTGCGGTGGCTGCTGGCGACAGCGTGATCGAACGCATGCCGGATAGGTCGGTTTTGTGGATCGTGCTCTGCCCGCGGATCTCGCGGCCGTCGTCGAGCGTCACGACAAGCTCGGTCGTATCGAGCGTGGCCGGTACGACCTGGCCTCGGATGCGCAGGATCTCGGCTGCCTTCTCGACCGCCGTGTCGAAGCTGCCGGTCACTTTTTCGAGCGCGGACAGGAGCAGGTTGCCGAAGCTGTGCCCGGCCAGCGACCCGGCGGCGAACCGGTAGTTCATGAGCTCGCGCATGAGTTCGTCGGATTCCGACAGCGCCACCAGGCACTGCCGGACGTCGCCCGGCGGCAGGACGCCTAGCTCGTCGCGCAATACGCCGGTCGAGCCGCCGTCATCGGCCATCGTGACGACGGCCGTCAGGTCGACCGGGTGCGCCTTGAGCCCGCTCAAGACTACGAAGCTGCCCGTTCCTCCGCCGATCACCACGATCCTGGGCGTGCGTTGCATGGATCCACTCTAGCAAAATGGCCCCGTACCAAGTACTATATCGCCACTTGGGCCGTTAGCTCAGTTGGTAGAGCGCTTCCATGGCATGGAAGAGGTCACCGGTTCGAATCCGGTACGGTCCACCAAATTTGATTTGCATCAGAATTGACCGCGCCCGCGCCAAAGGCGCGGGCTTGGGCTGGCATTTCCGCCAAGAAATTCCAAGGGGTTTTGAATTCCGCCAAAAGCATTCCCGCCGAAAGGCGGCGGTTCGAGCCGATGTCCACAAGAAAATCTTTCATCCCCGAAAGATTTTCTTGTTTAGAGAGATTTTCGGCTTGGTTGGCTTCAATAATCCAGTTTCGCATGAGTTCGAGCCAATGATTGCCTTTTCGTTCAAAATCACTCAATTTCTCCTCAATCGTTTTCTTTTCCGCCATTAAAATATTCTTTTTCTCTTGATACTCGGTAAGTTCCAACGCCTCGCCTAAATATGCGTCTGTAAGTCGCTCCAGTCGCATTTTAATGGCGGAAATACTATCGCGGAGATTTTGAGCGAAAAGGTCTGACGAGTGGCGGGATTCCGATTGCTCGCTATCAAGGCGAGCAATATATTTTTCCCGCCACTCGTCAGGCAAAGAAACTTTTTGACAAAGATTTTTCACTTGCTCGGTTAGCACTTCTTCCCGCAAAAAGCGATTTTCAGTACACGAAATAGTTTTGCTCTTGTGGGTGCAACGATAGTAAATAAATTTCAAACCACTTTTCTTTATGTGCCGTTCGGCGGTTATCGCATATCCACATACCCCACAAGTAGCAAAACCTAAAAACTGAAAATTCTTTGGTCCTCGCTTTTTACGGGGTTTACCATTCGTAATACGCGCCTCTTGAATTTGGTCAAAAAGTTTCTTTGAAATCATTGGCTTATGCGATCCGGCATGCACTTCGCCACGATATTGAAAATGTCCGTAGTAAAAGGGATTAGTCAAAATATGTTCAACCGAGGCAAGGGCGAGGTGCTTGCCGGTCTTGCCAACCAAGCCGACAGAAAACATTTTGCGCTGAATACCAGTGAGCGTAAATTGTCCCGTAGCAAAAGCCCCTAAACACTCCTTTACTTTCGCAAAGGTTTTTCTATCAGGTTCAATCGTCCGAAGTCGCGGTTCGTTGAAATAACCGAGAGGGGCTTTTGCCGATAGTTCACCACGGCGTATCTTTTGGCGAATACCGCGCAAAATGTTTTCTCGCAAATTGTCGGTGTAATATTTTGCTTGACCAAACGCCACAGACAACATGAATTTACCTTGTGGCGTTGGCTCAAACCAAAATGTAGGGAATTTTAGCGTGGTGATTTTGCCAGTATCAACGAGATATATCACACGACCGCCATCTATCGAGTTGCGCGCCAATCTGTCGGGATTCCACGCTAAAATTCCCTGTGCAGTGCCTTTTTCAATTTCGCCAAGCATTTCGTTAAATACCTCACGACCAGGCTCTTTTGCCGTTTTACTTTCATAATACTCACGAACAATAAATAAACCTTGTTGCTTGGCGTATTCCCGAAGCTCCGTCAATTGCGCCTCAATGCTCAATATTTGGCGTTCCTCGTCCTCGCTCGATTTTCTACAATAGATAAAATATTTTGTCATAGCTTCGGGAATTAAATTGATAAAGGCATTACACTTACATCGACAATTTGCAATCTCTCTGCATCGGCTCCTGTGCGAAGCACAGAACAAGCGTTAGCTTGTGGAACCGCCGCCTTTCGGCGGGAATGCTTTTGGCGGAATTCAAAACCCCTTGGAATTTCTTGGCGGAAATGCCAGCCCAAGCCCGCGCCTTTGGCGCGGGCGCGGTCAATTCTGATGCAAATCAAATTTGGTGGTGTTTGTTTGAAAAAGTTAGAACCCATTTCGAGCAAAATCCGTAACTTCGCACGCGCGGAGCGCGTGGTGGCTTGAAACTGCATTGTACGCTCCGATTCCGCGGTGATGCGTACCAATGCGCCTCGGACACGCTCGCGGACTCGCGTGTGCAAAAACCAAAAAATTTCCTTGCATTTTTCTCGCGCCTCCTCCCCCCACCCCTCCGCCGCGAAGCGGAAAAAGAAATGGAAAGGAAATTTTTGGTTTTGCTTCGCCGCTTTCATAACTATATTGTATTTTATCACACCATTGTGTCAAGACACAACATTAGTTATACTTCAAAATAACCAATATGTCCGAATCATCCAAAAAACTAGCTGAAAATATGCGAAAAATAAGAACACGCAAGAAAATGTCGCAAGGCGACATTTGCCGAGCGCTTGGTGTTGATCGTGCATACATAAGCAACATAGAATCCGGAAAACAAAACCCAACACTTGCGACGATTGAAAAAATCGCTGAGGCACTTGGTGTAAAGGTCAATGAACTATTGCAATAATACTATGAATTCAACTCCTGAAAAAAGTAAAACTACTTCACCCGTAGAGCGACAATCAACCGCATATAATCATCCGGTAGCAATTCGATTTGACCAAGCTAAAGAATTTCTCTCAACACATTTTAGTGACGAAGTCATAAATGCTGAACCTGTGGGTAGAGGTTTGTGGTCGCAAGCTTTTTTCTTCCGACATGCCGATAACGATTATGTTATTCGTTTCGGAAACGAAGACGAATCGTATGAAAAAGACCGGATTGCCTCAAAGTATTCTTCTGAAAAACTATTAATTCCGACTATAACCGAAGCCGGTATTGCCCTTGAACACCATTTTGCTATTTCCAAACGCTCTGCCGGAATCATGATTGACGAACTGGGGCAAAACGAAATGGAAAAAATAGTTCCTTCAATTATGGATATGCTAGACGCACTTCGGCAAGCAGACATTTCTACAACAATAGGCTACGGACATTGGAACAAGAATGAGATAGGTCAATATTCAAGTTGGCGAGACTTTCTGCTTGCCGTTGGAGCCGACCATCCAGCGAGCAAAATTCATGGTTGGCGAGCGTCTTTGGAAGCGTCCCCGCAAGGAATTGAATTCTTTGACCAAATAGCCGATAGATTGAAAATTTTAGCTGAAAAAAGTTACGAATCTCGGCATCTCGTCCATACCGATTTGTTGCACTTCAACGTGTTATCGGCGGACGGAAAAATATCGGCAGTTATTGATTGGGGCAACTCGATGTATGGCGATTTTCTCTATGATCTTGCGAATTTTACTTTTTGGGCTCCCTTGCACCCTACAATAGAGAAAATAAATTGGATAACCACAGCAAAGCAATATTTTGGGGAAAAGGGGGTTGAAATCACAAATTTTGATGAGCGGCTTCGCGCTTGTGAACTCCACATAGGACTTGCTGGTATGGCGTGGAACGCTCACACTAAAAATTGGAAGGAGCTTGAAGCGACAACAAAGAGAATTAAGGACTTGGTAAAATCTTCTTAATTTTATGAACACTCACGACATACAAACAAAATTATCTCATTCCCAAAACTTCCTCCGCGACCCAAAGTTAGTAGAAAAGCTAGTACAAAATTCGTCATTAGAAAATGATATTGTTCTTGAAATTGGACCAGGTAAGGGAATAATCACTAGCGTGCTTGCAAAGCACTGCAAGCGAGTTTTGGCAGTAGAAGCTGATAAAAATTTGTATTTGGAGTTGAAAGACAAATTTTTTTCTTTCCCTAATATAGAAATTTATCATCAAAATTTTCTCGAATTTTCTTTGCCAAAATATGAGTATAAGGTTTTTTCTAACATTCCGTTTAACATAACCGCTGATATTGTTAGAAAATTATTCGATGGTGAGCACAGTCCCGCTGATAGTTATTTGATTATGCAAAAAGAAGCAGCTGAAAAATATAGTGGTTTCAAATCAGAAACACTTTTTTCTGTTCTTCATAAACCTTGGTTTGCATTCAATAAAGTTTATGAATTTCAGAAAAATGAATTTTCCCCTCGTCCTGCCGTAGATACGGTTTTGTTGCGGATAGAAAAACTGGAACGACCGCTTGTTGAAAATCGAAATGCGGAAGCATTTCGGGATTTCGTAGCTTTCGGTTTTTCCAGTATGAAAGTAAATTTGAAAAAGGGTTATACAAATGTTTTCGGTCATGTGCAATTCTTACGCTTAGCTACCGATTATGGATTTGACGCTTCGGCAAAACCTACAGACCTAACTTTTAAACAATGGCTCGGTATTTTCGACTACTTCTCAAAAAATGTTGAGGGTTTTCGACAAGCGAAAACTAAAGGTGCGTATGCAAAACTGGGCACACAACAAAAATCTCTACAAAAGATTCATCGAACGCGAACAGCGAAAAATTGGCGGGAGAATAGATAAGTTGTGTTGAGGGAGCAATCCCCGCCGTTTTATAATGTTTCTTCAAAACGGCGGGGATTGTTGTGCGCGCACTGGGTGGGTGGGGCAAGCACATACAGATTTGTTTGTGCCTAGCACAATCCGCTTTATGAGTTACCACCGAACTCGGTCGGAGGCACAAAGTTTAGAGCTACCACAGACCGCGGAGAGGAAGCGCCTCGGTCGCCGTGAGGGTGGAGAAAAGAGCAACAAAATGCTAATATTTAAA
>CAYRGD010000001.1:0-237463 GCA_964423885.1 uncultured Candidatus Saccharibacteria bacterium | reverse complement strand
CGGGGATTGTTGTGCGCGCACTGGGCGGGCGGGGCAAGCACATACAGATTTGTTTGTGTCTAACACAATCCTTTTATTGGTTTATCACTGTCCGCCGTCGAAGGCACAGAGTTTAGAGTTACCACAAAACGCGGATACAGGAGCGCCTCGGTCGCCGTGAGGGCGGAGAAAAGAGCAATCCAATGTGATAAAATGATAGTGCTCTTTTCGGAGACTGAAAGCGGCGAAGCAAAACCAAAAATTTCCTTTCCATTTCTTTTTCCGCTTCGCGGCGGAGGGGTGGGGGGAGGAGGCGCGAGAAAAATGCAAGGAAATTTTTTGGTTTTTGCACACGCGAGTCCGCGAGCGTGTCCGAGGCGCATTGGTACGCATCACCGCGGAATCGGAGCGTACAATGCAGTTTCAAGCCACCACGCGCTCCGCGCGTGCGAAGTTACGGATTTTGCTCGAAATGGGTTCTAACTTTTTCAAACAAACACCACCATTTTTTGATTTCATCCTCTTTGCATCGTATGGAAACCTATATCGCGCTGTTGCGCGGGATCAACGTAGGCGGGAAGACCGTCAAGATGGAACGGCTCCGCACCGTGCTCGGTGCATTGGGTTTCGAGCAGGTAAAAACCTTGCTCGCGAGCGGTAACGTCGTGTTCAACTGTACTGCGGAGCCGGTGGACTCACTACGGCCGCGAATCGAAGCGGCGCTCAAGGATGAGTTCGGGTTTTCGATCCCGGTATTGCTCCGTACTGCGGCGCAGCTCCACGACCTGATCGGCCACGATCCCTTCGTCGGCATTACAGTTACGCCTGAGACGCGCCTCTATGTGACGTTCATAGGCGATACGCGGCAGGAACCCGCAACCTTTCCGCCGTTTCCCGACGAGTCCGTCCGTATTGTGCGCAATACGGCGACCGAGGTCTGCACGGCCGTGCAGCTGACCGACGGCCGGGGCACGCTCGATCTTATGGCATCGCTCGAACAGGTCCTTGGCAAAAACATCACGACGCGGAACTGGAACACGGTCCAGAAAATCGCGGCCGTCCTGTCCGCGCAATAGCGTCGCTTTATCATTCTGGTACTGTCACCGGAGGCATCGTTCCGGTGCCAATTTACAGCAAGGGGAAACACGTATGTCAGCAGACTTTATTCTGTCCGCGATACAGACCGGCGCGCTATGGGTGTCAGCTACGCAGACCCGTACGCTCAAATCAGGCCGCGAAAGCCCGTATTTCTTTGACTCGAGCCGTTTCCATAGCGGCCGCTCGCTTCGGGGGCTGGCGATGGGGTACGCCTTGGCATTACGCCAGTACCCCGAGATTACGTACGACTGCCTGTTCGGGCCGGCATACAAAGGCATTACACTGGCAGCCGCGACCGCCATGGCGGTCAATGAGCTGCAAGGACGGGATGTCCAGTTCAGCTCGAACCGGAAGGAAGCGAAGACGCACGGCGAGGGCGGTTCCGTACTCGGAGCTGACCTTGCCGGCAAGCGCGTCGTGATGGTCGACGACGTACTGACCCGCGGTGACGCCAAACGCGAAGGCCGTGACTTCATCCTGGCGCACGGCGGTACGCTGGTCGCGGTATTGATCGCGTTCGACCGCGAGGAACGAGGCGAGTCGGGCCGTTCGGCGGCACAAGAGCTTGCGGAAGAATTCGGCGTACCCGTGATCGCGGCAGCCGGGTTGCGCGAGCTCATCGTCTACTTTCTTATGAGCCAAGCGGAACCCGAAACGCTGGCGGCTTTGCAGTGCTACCACCAGCAGTACGGCGTCCATCCGTTCGGCAGGAATACTTGAGCCTAGGAGCCACGTCGTGGCTCCCTTTTTTTGTTTGTATGTGCTGTAGTTGGTGCATGGCAAATATCCAACGTGATCTGGAATTCATGTACGAGGTTGGCTCGCTGCGGAATATGCAGCGCGGTTGGTTGCAACACCTGGCAACGGATTGCGCGAGCGACCTCGAACACATCCTGCGGGTGCAGCTACTTGCCTTGGCCCTGGCACGCCACGAGGGTGTCGGCAACGAAGAATTGATCCTGAAGATGGCGCTCGTGCATGATTTGGCAGAATCGCGGACCGCCGACCACTCGATCGTCCAGAAGGTGTACGTGCAGGAAGACGAACAGCGCGCTTTGCGTGACTTGTTTGCCGGTACCAGTCTTACGCACCTGCAAGAGGCTGCTGAGCTGTACGCCGCTCGAGAGTTGCCCCAAGCAAAAATCGTCAAAGATGCGGACAATCTCGACGTCGACCTGGAACTCAAGGAGATCGAGGAGCGGGGCCACCTGCTGCCCGGGAAGTGGCGGCGGTTCCGGCAGATGGTCCGCGACGAAAAGCTCTATACCGAATCGGCGAAGCGGTTCTGGGATGAAATCCAATCCTCTGATCCGGCGTCGTGGCATCTGACCATGAATAAGTGGGTCGCCGTTCCTGCGGCAGGCCGCTAAAGGCTTGCGCGGATGCCGTTGTGGGCATAAGGTAATCCTATGGAACTCACCGTCACGCAACCGGCCTTCGTCTGGATCTTCGGGATCCTCGGCGTCTTGTTTGCAGTGATCCTTATTCTTGTCGCGGTCGTGCTCGCGTACGTGGCCGTGCTCCTGCGGTTCGTCAACGAGAAGTCGAAAGAGGTCGGCCATACGGTCGACACCGTGCGCGAGGTCGTCGAAGAATCGGCCGAGTCGTTCAACGAAACCCGCCGCCAAGTAGCCTCGATCGTCGGTGCAGCGGTCAACGCGAACATGATCGGCAACCTGGTTCGCACGGTACGTAATGCCTGGCATGCCCACGAAGCCAAGCGGGCGGACGCAGGCTCGGTCGCCGACGCGTTCGACGACGTCGATCTGTCCGACCAGTCGGCAGCGAAGAAGCGCAAAACAAAGGAGTGACGATGGATAAGAAAGACTTTGCGACCGGTATCGTGGCAGGCGCCGTTTTGGGTGCGCTCGCAGGCGTGCTTTTGGCACCGAAATCAGGCAAGGAAACCCGCGATGACGTGAAGCGGTTCGTCGATGACACCAAAGGCAAGCTGGCCGCCCGCCTCAAGGAAGCGAAAGACGTCACCAAGGAACAGTACGACAAGCTGGTCGACCTCGTGGTGGACGAAGGCGGCAAGACGATCGACGTTGCCAAAGAAGACTTGATCCAGCTTAAGGATGACCTGAAAGAGCGCTACGACGCCGTCCGCGACCGGCTCGCGGCTGATTCCAGGGCATGAGCCGGGAACGCATCGCGCTCGGGGCAGCCTGGCTGATAGCGCTGTTGGCCGTCGCCGGCAGCCTGTTCTTTAGCGAAGTCTGGCACTTTCCGCCCTGCATCCTGTGCTGGTACCAGCGGATCTGCATGTATCCGCTGGCGGTAATTTTGGGCGTCGGCCTGTGGCGCAAGACCAAGGATTTGCCGCTGTTCGTGTTGCCGTTCAGCCTTACGGGCCTCGCGATCTCGGTGTTCCATAACCTGCTCTACTACAAGATTATCCCGGAATCCGAGGCGCCGTGCTCGCTGGGCATCTCGTGCACCACCAAGTACATCGAGTGGCTCGGGTTCATTACCATCCCGTTCCTGTCGATGGTCGGATTCATTGCGATTACCGCCTGCGCAGTGTACGCGCTGAAGCAGGCCAGAAAGAACGGAGCTCATCATGGATGATACGAAAGTCATTGGCGGCATCGGACTGTTGACCGTCGCGGTCGTCGCCGCGATCGTCATATTCGGCAGCAAGACGAACGTGCCGGATATCGTACCGGCTACGGTGGAAGAAGGTCAGCTTGTCCGCGACGACAGCCAAGCGTCCGGCCCGGCCGACGCGACGGTCACGTTGGTCGAGTTCGGCGACCTGCAATGCCCGGCCTGCGGCGCCGAACACCCGATCCTCAAGAGCATCTTGCAGGACTACGAGGGTAAGATCCGGTTCGTGTTCCGCCACTTCCCGCTATCGATCCACGCGAACGCGCAGTTGGCGTCCCGGGCGGCCGAAGCGGCCGGCGCACAAGGCAAGTTCTGGGAATTCCACGACCTGCTCTACGAACGCCAGGACGACTGGAGCTATCAGCTGAAACCGCAAGGCAAGTTCGAGTCGTATGCCGCTGAGCTCGGTCTTAACCTCGACCAGTTCAAGCAAGACGAAGTCAACGCCGCGCTCGCGGACAAGATCGCCCAGGATATGGGCGACGGCGACGCTCTGGGCGTCAACGCCACGCCGACGCTCTACGTGAACGGCGAAAAGCTCGAAAGCGGCGCCGACGCGGTGGTACGCGCCAAGCTCGACGAGGCGCTGCGCTAGTCTTCCGGCCTTATGCACAGGCCCTATCCTGTGCGCCTCGCGTATACTGGAGCCATGGCACAGCACCGTACCGCCCATTCCACGCCGCGCGACGTGTTTCTGCATCTCCTTGGCACCTGGACGCTCTTCGTGAGTGTGATCAGTCTGCTCACGGTGGTGTTCCAGTACATCAATATCGTGCTGCCCGACCCGTTGAACGGCGACCGCCAAAGCGTGCTCGGCCTCATCCGGGGTGCCAGCGCGTCGCTGATTGTCGCGTTCCCGATCTTTGTCTGGATTTCCTCGATCCTGCACCGTGACGTCGTCGCCGATCCCGGCAAGCGCGACCTGCCGGTGCGCAAGTGGCTCATCTACTTCACGCTCTTCGTGGCCGCGGTCTCGATCATTTCGTACCTCATTACGCTCGTGAACGGCCTGTACGGCGGCGAACTGACGCTGTCGTTCGCCTTGAAAGCCCTATCGGTGCTGATTGTGACCGGTACTGTGTTCGGCTACTACCTGTGGGATGTCCGCCAAGCCGGTAAGCCGGGCAGCCTTCCTAGCAGACTGGCCTGGGGGAGCGGGATCGTTGTCGCGGCGTTGTTGGTTGCCGGCGTGTTCATCGCCGGTACGCCTGCCGAGCAGCGGCGCGTGCGTATGGACCTGACCCGCGTGAGCGACCTGCAATCCATCCAGCAGCAAGTAGTGTCGTACTGGATCGACAAAGGCAGCTTGCCGAACACGACCAGTGACCTATCCGATACGATCAGCGGTTTCACGCCGCCTGTCGACCCCGCGACACGTGAACCGTACGGCTATCGGATGATGGGCATGTACCGGTTCGAGCTCTGCGCCACGTTCGAAACGACGGCAGCCGACAGCGACTTGCCGGTCTACCTGCGCCCATCCTCGCCGACTATCGCCAAGTCGGTCGACGACCTTACCGGTACCTGGGCTCATGGTACCGGGCAAACCTGCTTCGCACGCACGATTGATCCGGAACGGTATAAGACGAACGCGCAATAAGTCATGCCGCACCGACGACTACTTGCGCTGGTATTGCTCGTATCCCTCCAGGTCTTGTGTATCCAGGTCGCAGCCCCCTTCACAACGCCAAGCCACGACGACACCGCGAAGACCGCCGCCCAATCCACCTTCGCCAAACTTCCGCTCGCCTTCGAACCGAACATGGGCCAAGCCGACAACTCCGTGGACTTCCTCGTCCACCACGGCCAGGCCGTGACCGCCTTCTCCAGTACCGGTACGACCACGAGCGTCGGCGGAAAACAGGTCACGATGTCGCTTACCGGCGCGGCAGAACAGGCGTTCAGCGGCACTGACGAGCTTCCCTCGAAGACCAACTACTTCCTTGGGAACGACCAGTCGAAATGGCAGTCGGATGTCCCGAACTACGGCAAGCTGCTGACCAAGGACGTGTATCCCGGCATCGACCTCGCCTACTACGGCACGAACTCGCAACTGGAACACGACTTCATCGTCAGTCCCGGTGCGGATTACAAGCAGATCGCCTTCGGTTTCACCGGGCAAGACAACCTGTCACTGGATGACAACGGGAACCTTGTCCTCAAGGCCGGCGACGACACGTTGACGTTGAATGCCCCGGTCACGTACCAAACCGGCGAGCACGAGAAACACACCATCCCAAGCAGCTTCGAGCTCAACGACGGCACCGTCACGGTCGCTGTGGCGGATACCTATGATCCGGCGAAACCGCTCGTGATCGACCCGGTGTTGTCGCTTGTGTATTCGACGTATTTGGGTGGGAACGGGAGTGACAATGCCTACGGCATCGCGGTCGATGCGTCCGGCAATGCCTATGTAACGGGATTTACTTCGTCCGCGGATTTTCCGACCGCCTCGCCGATCCAGGCCTCCAACGCCGGTGGTTTCGATGCGTACGTTACGAAGTTCGATCCGTCAGGTATCCTTGTCTATTCCACGTATCTCGGTGGCGCCAGTGGCGATTTAAGCGAAGGCATCGCGGTCGATGCGTCCGGCAATGCCTATATCGCTGGCTATACCGATTCCACCGACTTCCCGACCGCATCGCCGTTTCAAGCATCGAAATCGAGTGTCGACGATGCATTCGTCGCCAAGCTCAACCCTGCCGGTTCGGCGCTTGTCTACTCCACCTATGTGGGTGGGAGCTCGAGCGACAATGCCTACGGCATCGCGGTCGATGCGTCCGGCAGCGCGTATGTGACCGGATCCACTACGTCCACCAACTTCCCGACCGCATCGCCGTTTCAGGGCACCAAAGGTGCATTCGATGACGCGTTTGTTATAAAACTCAACCCATCCGGTTCAACGCTTGTCTACTCGACGTACTTGGGAGGGAACGGAAGCGAAACGGGCAATAGTATTGCGGTGGATGGTTCCGGGAATGCTTACATCGTAGGCGACACGGGCTCTACGACCTTCCCAACCATGGCACCGTTCCAAGGGAGTAATAGTGGCGGTGTCAGTGACGCTTTCGTCACCAAACTTAACTCATCCGGTTCGGCGCTTGTCTACTCGACGTACTTGGGCGGGAGTATCGAGGATCAAGCTGCCGATATTGCCATCGATGCGTCCGGCAATGCCTACGTAACCGGCCTGACTACGTCGACCGACTTCCCTACGGAACTGCCATATCAGGCTGCCAATGGCGGGGTCGGCAGTGACGCCTTTATCGTCAAGTTCAACCCGTCCGGCTCAACGTTAGTGTATTCGACCTATCTTGGCGGAGCGAGCGGAGAGCTAGGGAGTGGCATAGCAGTTGACGGCGACGGTAGCGCGTATATCACCGGCTATACGCTTTCCACCGACTTCCCGACCAGCTCACCGTATGAGGGAAGCTATAACGGGGGCGCCAGTGACGCGTTCGTCACCAAATTCAATCCGGCTGGCTCGGCCTTGGCCTACTCCACGTACCTGGGCGGGAGCGGCTACGATTCGGGCGCTGCCATTGCCCTGGATCCTTCCGGCGACGCTTATCTCGTCGGTTCCACTGGATCTACCAACTTTCCGACCGTGTCGCCGATACAGGCGGCGAACGCAGGGACCACCGATGTTTTTCTTACCCGGCTCACCGAGCACAACGTCGATATCGAGGCGCGCGTGAATCCGACTCTCACGTTTACCGTCGGTAGCACGAGTTGCGCCCTCGGCACGCTCTCGGGCACCCAGACCCAGCAGTGCACGTATACCCTGTCCGTCGCGACCAACGGAGAGTCAGGGTACGGTATTTCGTACCTGCCTGCTGTAACGCTCACGAGCGGCGGGAATACGATCACGGCCTTGGGTTCACCTACGGCCAGTACGTTGAACACGGAACAGTTCGGTATCAATCTTGCTGCCAATACCGCAGTAGGGTCGCATACGGCCACGGATTTCGGTGCGGCTCCGAGTGGCGGCGTTGGTGCAGCGGCAGCTAACTACGCCACGGCCAACTCGTTCAAGTTCGCTGTTGCCGGTGACCAGGTGGCCTCGTCGGCCGGTCCGTCGCTTGCGACCACGTACACCGTCTCGACCATCGCGAACATCGGCAGTACCACCGAGGCCGGAACCTATAGTGCGACAGTGACGTTCAACATCGTCGCGGGGTACTAGGAATAGCCTGGCTGCCGTGTTGACAATCGCCCGAGGCGGCAGGTACACTGACCCAAGTTTATACAAGCGTGTCATGGATGCCGGGAAATCAGCCGCTCCTGGCGGCACAGATCCCGGTTACTATTCGTACTGGCAAGGAAGAACGTGAAAGCACTCATCGGAAGAAAAGTCGGCATGACCCGGGTACTCGAAGACGACCGCTTGGTCGCCGCTACCGTCGTGCTTGCCGAACCGAACGCTGTCCTACAGATCCGCACGGCTGAAACCGACGGCTACCGCGCCGTGCAGCTTGGCACCGGTGATCTCAAACGGGCTAACAAGCCGCAGCAGGGCCATGCCAAGAAGGCGAACGCCACGGTCGGCCGCTGGGCGATGGAATTCCGCTTGGCCGACGGCGAAGACGCGCCCGAGGCCGGCAGCATGGTTGATGTAACCAGTTTCGCGGTCGGCGATGTGGTCAATGCCATGGCAACCAGCAAGGGTCACGGATTTACCGGCACCGTCAAGCGCCACAACTTCAAGATGGGCCCGCGCAGCCACGGCTCGATGAACGTCCGCGCGCCGGGATCGATCGGGTCGCGCTACCCGCAGCGGGTGATCAAGGGGCGGCGCATGGCCGGCCACTATGGTGACGAGCGGACAACGGTGAAGCACCTGACGGTGCTTGGCGTGTTGCCCGACCAGCACCTGATCGTTCTCCGCGGCTCGGTACCGGGTATTAAGGGTACGCAAGTCGTGCTGACCGAATCACCCCGCCACGTCAAGAAAGCGAGCGCATAATGGCCGTTACGAAGCTTGCAGCTGCTGACGCCAAGGTGTTTGCGGGTGATGTCGCCCGGAAAGACCTTGCGACCGTCGCCCAGGACGTCCGCCGCACCGAGGCGAACGCCCATACCGCCCGCGCCCATACGCTGACCCGGGGCGAGATCCGCGGCGGCGGCAAGAAGCCGTGGAAGCAGAAGGGGACAGGCCGTGCCCGTACCAGTTCGATCCGCTCGCCCTTGTGGCGCGGCGGCGGCACCATCTTCGGGCCGCGCAACGACCGGAACCATTCGCTGGGTATGCCCCAGTCGATGCGGCGCCGGGCCCTTGCGGTCGCGCTCGCGATCAAGGCTGCCGACGAATCCTTCTGGACCGTCGACGCGCTACCGGCTGACGCCAAGACGAAGACGCTCGTTTCGCTGATCCCGGCAGACCTGGCCGGCAAGCGCACCCTGGTGATCCTGGCCGAACCCGACCAGGCCGTTGCCAAGGCTGGCCGCAATATCCCGAACCTGACCGTCCGCGTGGCCGACCAAGTGACGACGCGCGACATCCTGCTTGCAGCCGCGGTGCTCGGCACTGCCGGCGCCTACGCGGTGCTTGCGAAGCGGATCGGAGCCTCGGCATGAACCGCATGATCAAGTTCAAACCGGTTGTGACCGAGAAATCCATGCGCCTGGCCGCCGAGGGGCAGTTCACCTTCTTCGTATCGCGCGGCGCCGAAAAGATCGAGATCGCCCGTGCTGTCGAAGCGGCCTACAAGGTGCATGTCGAGAGCGTCAACACCGCCCGCCGGGCAGCCAAACCCAAACAACGCGGCCGCGTGAGCGGTATGACTAAGCAGCGAGTGAAGGCGATCGTCCGCCTGAAGCAGGGCGAGAAGATCCCCGGCTTCGAGCTGGTCGAACCGCACGACCATGCGTCCGAGGCGGCTGACGCCAAGGCCACGGTGACCGTGAAGGAGAAGAAGTAATGGCTATCGTCTATCGCCGGCCCCTGACGCCTGGTCAGCGGGGCATGAGCGTCAACCGCCAGCAACTCACCAAGAAGCGTCCCGAGAAAGCGCTCACCCGAGTGCTAAAGAAGCACGCCGGTCGCGACCGTTTCGGCACGATCAGTATCCGTCATCGTGGCGGCGGTAACCGGCGCAAGTACCGCGTCATCAGCTCGCTCGAGCAGGGCCCGGCCATGACCGCGACCGTCGTCGCGCTCGAATACGATCCCAACCGCAGCGCCAATATCGCGCTTATCACCTACGAAGGCGGCCAGAAGGCGTATGTGCTGGCGGCGCACGAGCTGACGATCGGTCAGACGGTCACGGCTGGCACAGACGCGCCGATCGAGCCGGGCAACCGCTTGCCACTCGGCAAGATTCCCCGCGGTTACGCCATATTCGACATCGCCCTTGATCCCAACAGGCCGGGTGCGATGGTCCGGTCGGCCGGTACGAGCGCCCGCATCATGGCGCACGAAGACGACGGCCGCTACGCGCAGGTTGAACTGCCGTCCGGCGAAATCCGCAGGGTACTGGCGACCGCCTACGCCACCATTGGCACTGTCAGCAACCCGGAGCATGCTGCGGTCTCGCTCGGCAAGGCCGGCCGCACCCGCCACCTTGGCCGCCGACCGCAAGTCCGTGGCAAGGCCATGAACCCGAACGACCACCCGCACGGTGGCGGCGAAGGCCGTAACTCGATCGGTCTCAAGTACCCGAAGACGCCGTGGGGCAAACACGCGCTCGGCAAGAAGACCCGCCGCAACAAGCGCTCGAACGTCTTTATTGTCCGGTCACGCCACAAGGGAAGGAGATCCGCATGAGCCGCTCGCTGAAAAAAGGGCCGTACGTCGATCCGCGGCTCCTCAAGAAAATCGCCAACGCCGGCAGTAACCGGTCGCCGATCAAGACCTGGTCGCGTGCCAGCACGATCGCGCCGGAAATGGTCGGGTTCACGTTCCAAGTCCATAACGGCCGCGACTTCATCGCCGTCCAGGTGATCGAAGACATGGTCGGCCACAAATTGGGCGAGTTCTCGCCGACCCGTAAGTTCCGCCGCCACGGCGGTAAAGTAGCCGACGCCCAGGCTTCGGCTACGGCGGCACCGGCCAAGAAGTAAGGGAACCCCATGGAAGTTACCGTCCACTACAACCGGCTCCCGATCGCGCCCATGAAAATCCGGGCGATCCTCCACCGCGTCCGCGGCCGGAAGCTTGTCGACGCCCTGGCCGAACTGTCCGCCTCGCCGCGCACGACGGCCGAACCGGTCCGTAAGCTGCTCCTGTCGTCGGTGTCCGCAGCTAAAGACCGTCGTGCCGATGCACGGGCCGAAGACCTGCTTGTGAAGACGGTATACTGCAACGAAGCGGCCCGCCTGTCGCGCCAACGGCTGCGCGGACGCGGCCGTGCCAGTCGGATCAATAAGGCCGGATCACACCTGACGCTGACCGTGCTCGACCTTGGTCCTGCCAAGCGGGTGGCAACACCGAAGCGTGCAGCCAAGAAGACAACCGCCAGTAAGCCGGCCGCGGCAAAGGAAGCCTAGCCATGTCACACAAAACCACTCCGCTGGCCAACCGGTTGCCGCTCACCAAAGAGTGGCGGTCGAAATGGTTTTCGACGAATGCCGCCTACCTCATCAACGAGGACTCGACGATCCGCAAGATCATCGGCGGCCAGTACGGCAAGAACGCCTCGATCGAGCGCGTCGAGATCATGCGCGGTTCGCAGGACGTGAAGGTGATCCTGCATACTGCGAAACCCGGTATGGTGATCGGACGTGGCGGCGCCGGCATCCAGCAGCTCCGCTCGCTCCTTGAGCGCAAGCTCCAATCCTACCGCCACCGCCACCTGGCCCGGTTCGTCCGGAGCGAAGGGGAGCGCAAGCAGCTGTCGTCACCGGCTTTGAAGCTCGAGATCGTCGAGATCAAAGCCCCTGAACTGCACGCGATGCTGGTCGCCCAGTCGATCGCGCACCAGGTTGAGCGGCGGATCGCGTACCGCCGGGCGATCCGGCAGGCGATCGAAAAAACGATGCAGCGGGGCGCCAAGGGTATCAAGATCTCGATTTCCGGCCGCTTGAGCGGCGGCGACATCGCCCGCCAGGAAAAGTTTTCGGAAGGTACCGTGCCGCTGTCGACGTTCCGGAACGATATCGATTACGCCCATGTCGACGCCAAAACGAGTTCATATGGCACGATCGGCGTCAAAGTATGGATCTACCGTGGCGACCGCCTCGCTGAAGTCTTGAAGCCGCAGGGCCGGCGCGAGCTCTAAAGGACGATCATGTTGCTGCCAAAACGTCTCAAACATCGCAAACAGCACCGCGGCAAGCGCCGAGGAACCGACACGCGCGGCGCCGAGCTGTCGTTCGGCACGTACGGCCTCAAGGCCACGACTCGTGGCTGGATGAGCTCGCGCCAGATCGAATCCGCCCGTCGGGCGATCACCCGGTACATCCAGCGCGGCGGCCAGGTCTGGATCCGGATTTTCCCGGATAAGCCGGTTACGGCCAGTTCGCCGGAAACCCCGATGGGTAGCGGCAAGGGCGCGCTCGACCACTTCGTGGCCGTCATCCGCCCGGGCCGGATCTTGTTCGAGCTCGGCGGCGTCCCCAAAGCGACCGCCGAAGAAGCGTTCCGGCTTGCGGCGCACAAATTGTCCGTCCGCACCCGGTTCGTGGCCCGCGAGGAGTAAATCATGGCCAAACAGACCCAGTTCATCACCGATGCCCGCACCCACGACGCCGCCTGGCTCAAGACGGAAATCGCCAAGCGGCACGAAACGCTCCGAACCTTGCGGTTCGAGATCGGGTTTGGTAGTCTCAACTCCTTATCACAGTACCGCGTTGCCAAGAAAGAACTTGCGCAACTCTGGACTGTGTTGGGTGAAAAACTGACAGCGGCCGATACCGCGACGGCCTGAGCAAGGAATCCCTATGGCACGCAAGCGCAAACAAGCTACGATCATCCGCCTCGCCGCCCCGACCGCTCGGGTGCGTGTCGATGAGATGCGCCGCCATCCGGTCTACGGCAAGCAGTTCCGCGCCTCGACCTCGCTGCTGACCCATGTCCCCGCGACCGTGACTGCTGAGCCGGGCGACGTCGTATTGATCGAAGAAATCCGGCCGGTCAGCAAGCGCAAGGCCTGGCAGATCGTCGAGGTCGTCAAGCGCGCAGGCGTCGTGGTCGCCGACAGTGCGATCGAGGTCGACGGCAAGGAGCAGGCATGATCCAACCCTTTTCCCGCCTGGCTGTCGCCGATAACACCGGCGCCAAAGAAGTGATGTGCATCCGTGTATTAGGCGGACGCAAGCAGGACGCGGCCCAGCTCGGCGACACGATCGTCGTGACGGTGAAAGACGCGCTGCCCCGCGGCACCGTCAAGAAGAAAGAAGTCGCGAAAGCGGTTATCGTCCGGCAACGGAACCGGTTCCAGCGGGCCGACGGCAGCGCGATCCGGTTCGATGACAACGCGGTCGTGATCGTCGGCGACGACGGGCAGCCCCGCGGCACGCGCGTCCTGGGCCCGGTTGCCCGTGAGGTCCGCACCCGCGGCTTCCAAAAGATCGTCTCGCTCGCCCCAGAGGTACTATGAAGATCCGACGCAACGATACCGTCATGGTGATTACCGGCAAGGACCGCGGCAAGCGCGGGACGGTGGTCCGTGTCCTGCCGAAAGCCGACCGGGTCGTGATCGAGGGCGTCAACATGGCCAAGCGCCACACCAAGCCAACAGCCAAGCAGCCGGCGGGCGGCATCGTCGAGTTCGCGGCCCCGCTCGCGGTCAGTAACGTCCTCCTTGTCTGCCCGTCGTGCAGCAAGCCGACCCGCATCGCTATGAAGCTCACTGACACCGGCAAGGTGCGCACCTGCAAACACTGCGGCGCTGCCCTGGCGGCCGAAGCCAAGAAGGCGGACAAATGAGACTGCGCACCCAATTCGCCACCGAACTCCGGCCGAAGCTCGGCACCGAGCTCTCGATCGCGAACGTGAACGCCGTACCGGCAGTGACGAAGATCGTCGTCAACATCGGCACCGGTTCGCGGCGCCAGCACGGCAAGTTCCTTGAGATCGCGGCGGCCGACCTTGCCAAGATTACCGGCCAGAAGCCGGCCTCGCGGTCGGCGCACAAGGCGATCGCAGGGTTCAAGCTCCGTGCCGGCGAGGTGATCGGCTTGTCTTCGACGCTCCGTGGCAAGCGGATGTACGATTTCCTGGAACGGCTCGTCCACGTCGTCTTACCGCGCATCCGCGACTTCCGCGGCCTGCCGCTCACTGGCTTCGACGGCCGGGGCGGGTACTCGTTCGGTATCCGCGAGCACACGGTCTTTCCGGAAATCGACCACGAACGCGTCAGCGAGTTTTACGGACTGGGCGTGACGATCGTCACGAGCGCGACGTCGGGCGAAGCGACCGAAGCGCTCTTGCGCTCGCTCGGTCTGCCGCTCGTCCGTCGCGAGGAAGCCAAGTAGGAGTCGATATGGCCAAGCAATCACTCAAAGTCAAAGCCGCCCGCACGCCCAAGTTTTCCACCCGCGCAGTGAACCGATGCGGCATCTGCGGTCGGAACCGGGCCTACTTGCGCGCCTACGGCATCTGCCGCATCTGCTTCCGCGAGCTGGCGCATAAGGGCGAGATTCCCGGCGTCACGAAGTCATCCTGGTAGGAGCTGGTATGGACCCCATTGCAAACATGCTCACCCAAATCCGCAACGCCGCCCAGCTGGGCAAGGCCGAAGTCTTGGTGCCGCACTCGCGCGTCAAGGCGTCGATCGCTTCGCTCTTGCGCGACCACGGCTACCTGAAAGCTGTCGACACCGTCGAGACGGAACAGGGGCACACGCAGCTGAAGCTGGTGCTCAATTACCATGACGGCGCTTCGGCGATCAAGAGTATCCGCCGAATCTCGACGCCTGGTCTCCGCGTCTACGCCAAAGCGGCCCGCATCCCGCGGCCTCGCGGCGGCTTCGGCCACGTCATCTTGTCGACCCCGCAGGGGTTCATGACCGGTGCCGAAGCAATGAAGCGTGCGGTCGGCGGTGAAGTCATCTGCGAGGTACTGTCATGAGCCGCGTCGGTGGTCGGCGACTGACTGTCGCCGATACGATCACGGTCACCCTTGCCGACCGGCAGCTGGTCGCCAAAGGCCCGAAAGGCGAGTTGACCGTGGCGTTGCATCCGAATGTCCGCGTCAACCAAGCCGACGGCGCGATTACCGTCGATGCGGTCAACACGAGCAAGTTGTCCCGGTCGCTCCGCGGCCTGACGGTCAGGCTTATCGAAAACGCGCTCATGGGCGTGGCCGAACCATTCGCGAAGCAGCTTGAGCTCCGCGGTGTCGGGTACAAAGCGGCGAAGCAGGGGAATGCCCTTGTGTTAAATGTCGGCTACTCGCACCCGGTCACGATCGAGCCGCCCCAGGGCATCGACATCGACGTCCAAAAGATCATCACGGTCGCCGGTATCGACAAGCAGCGCGTCGGCCAGGTGGCAGCGGACATCCGCCGGGTCAGGCCGCCCGAGCCGTACAAGGGCAAGGGTATCCGCTATGTCGGCGAACATGTCCGGAAGAAAGCCGGTAAGGCAGCAAAGGCGGCAGGAGCATGACACACGTTTCCCAAGCAACCAGACGGGCGCGGCGCGTCCGGAAAATCCGCATGGTTGTTGCCGGCACAGCGGCGCGGCCACGGCTGTCCGTCCAACGGACCGCCAAGCACTTCCGTGCGCAGCTCATCGATGACGCGGCCGGCCGGACGCTGGCCTATGCCACCGACGATATGGTCGGCACGAAGGACACCGGCATCAAGCAAGCCACGGCCGTCGGCGAACGGCTGGCCGAGCAAGCGAAAGCCGCCAATATCACCGCAGCCGTCTTCGACCGCCGCGGATACCGCTACCATGGCCGTGTCGCCGCCTTCGCGGCAGCCGCCCGGGCCGGCGGATTGCAGTTCTAAGGAGTTGTATGGCTGATCATCACGATACCCACGACAAACCGAAAAGCGAGTTCGAAGAGCGGCTCGTCGAGCTCTCGCGCGTCTCGCGCACCGTCAAGGGCGGCAAGCGCATGCGTTTCCGAGCCTTGGTCGTGATCGGCAATCGGAACGGCAAGGTCGGTATGGGCCTCGGCAAAGCCGGCGACGTCCAACAGGCGATCAAGAAAGCCGGCCAGGCAGCCAAGAAGAAGCTCGTGACCGTACCGATCGTGAACGACACGATCCCGCACGAAACCACCGTCCGCTTGGGCAGCGCGCAGATCTTTCTGAAACCGGCCGCGGCCGGCACCTCGGTGATCGCAGGCGGCCCGATCCGGGCAGTGATCGAACTGGCAGGCATCAAAAATATCCTGTCCAAGATGATCGGCTCAAACAATAAGACGAACAACGTCCGCGCCACGATCCAGGCGCTGGCAACCATGAAAGAACGCCCGGCCAGAAAGGCACGCGCATGAGCTCGCTCCATACGCTCCCGCGCACGGTGAAGCGCGCCCGCCGGCTCGGACGAGGCATCTCGGCCGGACAAGGCAAGAGCGCCGGCCGTGGCACCAAAGGCCAGAAGGCGCGGTCAGGCTTCAACATTCCCGCCGGTTTCGAAGGCGGCCAGACCAAGCTCTTCATGCGTCTGCCGAAGCTGCGCGGCCGCCGGTTCCCGCACCGTCCATTGACGGCGACCGTTACACTGACGCAGCTCGACCATGCGTTTCAAGACGGCAATGTCGTGACGCTCAAAACGCTCCGCGCCAAGGGATTGGTCGGCAGCGACGCCAAGGCGGCCAAGATCGTCGGCAGCGGCACGCTCACCAAGAAACTCAAGTTCCGCGGCCTTACATTCACGAAAGCGGTCTACCAGGCACACGTCCAGCGATGAACACGCTCCGCGCAATCTGGCATAGCCCCGACCTGCGCAAGCGGATCCTCTACACGCTCGGCCTGCTGACCATCTTCCGCGTCCTTGCCCATATCCCGATGCCGGGCGTCGACCTGGCAGCGATCCGGGCATTCTTCAGCCAGTACGCGCTGTTCGGCCTCTTGAACCTGTTCACGGGCGGATCGATGGAAAACTTCTCGATCGTCCTTATGGGTGTCGGGCCGTACATTACCGCCTCTATCATCTTCCAGCTGCTCATCATTATCGTACCCCGGCTCGAAGAGCTGCAGAAGGAAGGGGAAGCCGGCCGCGAGCGGATCAACCAGTACACGAGATTACTTACCGTCCCGCTGGCATTCCTACAAGGCTACAGCACGCTCATCCTCTTGAAGAACCAGGGGATCGTCGGCGCATTCACGCCGCTCAACCTCTTTACGATCTTACTTACTGTCACAGCCGGGACGATGCTGCTCGTCTGGATCGGCGAGCTCATTTCCGAAAACGGGATCGGCAATGGCATGTCATTGCTTATCACGCTCGGCGTCCTGTCAGGGATCCCGTCGGCCGTGTCGCAAACGTTCCAGGTGGCTGACCAGGCGGGCATCGTCAACATCATTATCTTTGTCGTCATCGCCGCGCTCGTCACTGTCAGTATCGTGTTCGTGAACGAGGGCGAGCGCCAGGTCCCGATCACCTACGCCCGCCGGGTGCGGGGCAACCAGGCCTCGGGCGGCGTCGCCACCTTCCTGCCGCTCAAGGTGACGATGGCCGGCGTCGTGCCGATCATCTTCGCGCTGTCGATGATGATTTTCCCGCCGGTCGCGGCCCGCTTCCTGGAAACGGTCCAGACCCCGTGGGTCCGCACCGCCGCCCAAAAGGTGACCGACCTGTTCGCCAACAACACGTTTTACGGGATCGCCTACTTCTGCTTGGTCGTGATTTTCACGTTCTTCTACACCTCGATCGTCTTCCAGCCCGAACAAGTGGCCGAAAACATCCAGAAACAAGGCGGCTTCATTCCCGGCTTGCGGCCCGGACGCGAAACCGCGGAATACTTGAGCAAGGTCTTGAACCGAGTCACGCTGCTCGGCGCGTTTTTCTTGGCTGCGATCGCGGTTCTGCCGTTCGTCGTCCAAAGCCTGACCAATATCCAAACACTGGTGCTCGGTGGTACTGGTATCCTCATCGTCGTATCGGTTATCTTGGACACGATGCGACAGATCCGGGCCCAGCTCACCACCAGACGTTATGAGTTCTGACCGACGGCCGGTCAGGATTGCCGTACTCGGATTCCTTGCATTGGCCGTCATGGCCGGCGCATTGTTTTGGATGAGGTCGCATCCGTCGATGCATACGACGGCAGACCTCGCCTCAACCAGCGGCATGTCGGCCGGACAGCCGCTTCCGCCTCAACCTGCGCCCGACACCGCGCAAGCCCCGGCTCTGCTGTACATACGCGGCGACCAGCTCATGGAGCGGGATTCCGACGGCCGCGAGCACGTCGTATTCAGTGATCCTGATCTCGAGCACGTGCTCGGCGTGCGGGACGGACAAGCGATCGCAGCCTTCGTGGCCGATGACGGCCGGAGCTACGTCGCTGCGATCGCGCTCGATGGAACTGGTACTCGGACCGATTTTCCCATCGACCTCGGCCACGCGCTTGCGTACGACCCCTGGGGTTCGGCAGCGTACCGCCCTGGAACCGATACCCTGTCGTTTATCACGTTCGACAATGCGGAGCGGAGCTACGGATACGCATTGGTCACCGAGCGGCTGCAGGGTGGCGGACGCCAGGTAATCGACCAGGGAGCGAGTTGGTTGTCGATACCTGCCTGGTCACAGGACGGCACTATGGTCGCGTACGTCAAGGGTAAGCCGGGCGACGACGACCAAGAACTCTGGGCTGCCCATAACGGCGCGGATCCACGTAAAGTTGCGTCATTCGGTCCGGACGAGCGTGTCATCAGTATCGCCTGGCAGCGCAACAACTTGGTCGCTGTCAACGTCATTGTCGACGGCATAGGGGCAAGCATCATCACGATCCGGACGGATTCCGGCGAGCGGCAACTACTCGCCGACCTGCCTGGCAATGAGACCTCGCTCGCTATCTCGCGCGACGGCGCGTGGCTGGCTACGGTCGGCGACGACGGAGCGTTGTTTATTCTCGGATTACCTGCCGGCACCCAATCCCGCTACGGATCAGCTTCATTTGTTGGTGCATGGGTGGACGCCGAATGACACTCACGAAGCCCCGCATCCTGGTATTCCTCGGACCGCAGGGAAGCGGCAAGGGGACGCAGTCATCCCTGCTTGCCGACAAGCTCGGCCTGCCGCGGGCCGAGGCCGGCCAACTGTTCCGCGACGAGGCTCACCAGGACACGCCGCTCGGACGGTCGGTCAAGGCGCTGCTTGAGCGGGGCGAATACCTGCCGACCGAGCTCTGGCGGCCGGTGATCGAACGTGTCTTCCAGACTGTCGACGCCAGCCGCGGCCTTGTGTTCGACGGCTTCCTGCGCACGCCCGACCAGCTCGCCGAGTTCGATCGGTTCCGGCACGAGTACCATCTCCCTGATCCGCTCATTGTCTATCTCACGTTGTCCAAAGAACACGCGATCAAGCGGCTCATGGCCCGCGGCCGGGCCGACGACACGCCCGAGCTTATCGCCCGCCGCCTCGAATGGTCGACCGAAAAGATCCAGGCGATCCTCAGCCATTTCCGTGCGCAAGACGAGGTCGTCGAGGTATGCGGCGACCACCCGATCGAGACGGTGCAGCGGATGATCGTCGACGCGTTGACCGAGAGAGGCATCATCCATGGCTAGGTATGCGAAGCAACCCGAAGACATCGCGGCGATGCGCCGCGCCGGCGCGATCCTGGCCACGACGCTCGATACGGTCGTGGCAGCCATCGAGCCTGGCATAACCGGCACGACGCTCGACCAGCTCGCCCAAGACACGATCGTCCGTCTGGGCGGTGAGCCGGGATTTCTTGGGTTCAACGGCTACCCGGCCACGATCTGCCTGTCACGGAACAACCAAGTGGTTCACGGTATTCCCGATGACCAGCCGCTCGAGCGGGGCGACGTCGTATCGGTCGATATCGGCGTCCGCTACCAAGGATGGAACGCGGATGCGGCCCGAACGGTCGTATTGGCTCCGGCTGACACCGAAGACAGTCGCCTCACCACCGTCGCAGAGCAAGCGCTCGCGGCCGGCATCGCTGCCGTCCGGGACGGCGTCCGCCTGGGCGACGTCCAGGCGGCTATCCAGGCCGTAATCGACCGTTCGGGGTTCGGCAATGTCACCTCGCTCACCGGCCATGGCATCGGCCGTAACCTGCACGAGCCGCCGTCGATCCCCAATGCCGGACGCGTCGGCACCGGTCCAGTACTCGAGGCGGGCATGGCGATCTGTCTCGAACCGATGATCACCCGCGGCACCGACGAAGTGGAAACCGCGGCCGACGGCTGGACGATCTCGACCGCCGACGGATCCCGGGCAGCCCACAGCGAGGATACGCTCCTTGTTACAGCGCACGGGTGCGACATCCTTACACGGACGGATGCTTGATGTTCCCTGTTGACCGATCAGATCCTTTTTCGTATACTCCCAACAGTCATTGAAATTACGACATGGCAAAAGACGTTATCGAGTTTGAGGGCATGGTGACGGAAGCGTTACCCAATGCTATGTTTCGCGTTGAAGTCAACACGGGGCAGGCAGCGCTCACTATTCTCACGACTATTTCAGGCAAAATCCGTATGAACCGGATCAAGATCCTGCCGGGTGACCGGGTCAAGGTGGAACTGTCACCGTACGACCTGACCCGCGGACGGATCAGCTACCGGTTCAGCGTCGACCAACGAGACGAGGAACGGCGATGAAAGTATCTGCTTCAGTTCGGAAACGGTGCGAGAAGTGCAAGGTGATCCTGCGTGCCCGCAAGGTACGGATCATCTGCGAAAACCCGCGCCATAAGCAGGTACAAGGATAAGCCATGGCCCGTATCGCCGGCGTCACATTGCCGAACCAGAAACCCGCCCGGATCGCCCTGACCGCGATCCATGGCATCGGACGGAGCGCGGCCGACGCGATCCTTGCCCGGACGAGTATCGAACCGGGTCGGCGGATGCAAGAGCTGTCCGAAGCCGAAGTGTCGGAGCTCCGCGACATCGTCGAGCGCGAGTATACGGTCGAGGGCGAGCTGCGCATGAAAGTCGCCCAACACGTCAAGCGCCTGCGGGAAATCGGTACCTATCGTGGCGACAGGCACGCCCGCCGCTTGCCGGTCCGCGGCCAGCGCACCAAAACGAACGCCCGTACCAAGCGCGGCAAGCGAGTCAACGTCGGCTCGGGCCGCAAACCGTCAGCAGCGAAGACATAACCCGCCATGGCCACCAAAAAGAAATCCCAGAAACAGGTCACGACCGGCCGGATCTACGTCCAGTCGACCTTCAACAACACCATCATCACGATCACGGATGCCGACGGGAACGTTCTGTCCTGGTCGAGCGCCGGAACCAAGGGGTTCAAGGGCGCACGCAAGGCGACCCCGTACGCCGCCCAGACCGCCATGCTCGACGCGCTCGAACGCGCCAAAGCCATGGGGCTGCAGGAAGCGTCCGTCTTCGTCTCGGGTGTCGGCTCGGGCCGCGAACAGGCAGTCCGCTCGATCGGTGGCACCGGCGTCCGCGTTACCTCAATGAAGGATGTCACCCCGGTCGCCCACAATGGCGTCCGCGCCAAGAAGCCGCGCCGCGTCTAAACATCGGAGCACCATATGGCACGCTACACAGGACCGACCGAACGATTGAGCCGACGCGCTGGCGTCAACCTCTTCCTGAAGGGGGAGCGCAGCCTTGGGCCGAAGAGCTCGTTCACGAAGCGCGGCTACGCGCCGGGACAACATGGCCAGAGCCGCCGCCCGGGCAAACGTTCGGAATATGGCCGTCAGCTGCTCGAAAAGCAGAAGGCGAAAGCGATCTACGGCATGCTCGAAAAGCAGTTCCGCCGTTACTACAGTTTGGCCCAGCGCAGCTCCGGCAACAGCGGCGAGCGCCTGCTCCAGCTGCTTGAGCTCCGGCTCGACAATGTCGTGTACCGGCTCGGCTTCGCTGATACCCGCCGCCAGGCTCGCCAGTACGTCACGCACGGCTTGGTCAAGGTAGATGGCAAGAAAGCCACGATCCCGTCGATGCAGATGGCGCCCAATCAGGTGATCGAGTTGACCAAGATCGCCCGCAAGCCGAGCACCAACGACATGCCGGTCTGGCTGCGGCCTGAAAGCAAGACCGCCCTCAAGGGCGAGATCCTGTCGGTTCCGAGCCGCGACGAGATCGGCACCGACCTCGAAGAGCAGCTGATCATTGAGTTCTACTCGCGATAAGCCAAGGAGCGTTATGTATATCCTGCCTGACACCGAACGGATGACGATCACCGAACAGCCGAGCTCTGAACGGGTCTCGACCTTCGTGATCGAGCCGTTGGCTCCCGGCTACGGCATGACGCTCGGCCATTCCCTGCGCCGCGTCCTGCTGACCTCGCTCGAAGGCGCGGCCGTCTCGTACGTGAAGATCAACGGCGCCGACCATGAGTTCACGACGCTCAAGGGTATGAAAGAAGACATTGTCGAGCTTATCCTGAACCTCAAATCGCTCCGCGTCCGCTCCGAATCCGACGAGTCGGTGGTAATCCGCCTCGACAAGAAGGGGCCGGGCGCCGTAACCGCTGCCGACTTCGCGCCGAACGCCGATGTCACGATCGCCGATCCCGACCATCACCTGGCGACGCTCGACAAGAACGGCAAACTGTCGATGGAAGTAACGGTCGAACGCGGCCGCGGCTACGTTCCGACCGAACGCAAGGGTAACGAAAAGCTGCCGCTCGGCACGATCGCGGTCGACTCGATCTTCAGTCCGATCAAGCGGGTCCACTATGATGTCGAGCACACCCGCGTCGGCGGCCAGACCGACTACGACAAGCTGACACTCGAACTCACCACTGACGGCACCGTCTCGCCGGCCGAGGCCGTGGGCAAGGCGTCGCAGATCTTGGTCGAGCACTTCGGTATCGTTCGCGATGCGGCCCAGGCAGCCGCGCAGACCACGGACGGGGAACCGAAGAAGGCTGCCAAGAAGCGCACTTCGAAGAAGGCCGTTGCCGACGAGCCGGAGCAGGCGGAGTAAACCATGGCACTGCTGTTCCGCCGCATCCGCGACAAAGAACGTCATATGCTCACCACGATGGGCATCTCGCTCATCGAGCACGGCCATGTGACTACCACGACGACGAAAGCCAAAGCGCTCCGTCCGATCGTCGAACGATGGATCACCGCCGGACGCAAAGCAGCCCGTGCGAACGGCGCCGCGAAACTGGCGCTGCACCGGCTGCTCGTCGCGGAACTCCGCAATGCGTCGGCGGTACGCATCTTGATCGACAACGTCGTGTCGCGTGTCGGCGACCGCGCCGGCGGCTACACCCGTCTCTATAAGATCGGGATGCGCAAGGGCGACGCGGCCGAAACCTCGATGATCACCTTCGTCGACCCGCCGAAAACCGATGACGACAAACCGGCGAAGACCAAGGCTGTAGACCGTACCGCCGGAAGCACAGCGCCGGCTCCCAAGAAGGCCGCACCGGCAAAGGCAGCAGCATGAAGAAGAAAACCTATCTCCCCGCCACCGACACCGTCCGGACGATCGACGCAGGCGGCAAGGTCCTCGGCCGTATCGCGACTGAAATCGCCACGGCGCTCCGTGGGAAAGACAAACCGACGTTCGCGCCGCACCGGATCGAGGGCGACCGGGTCGTTGTCATCAACGCCGCGAATGTCGCGGTCACCGGCAAGAAGCTCGACCAAAAGGTATACCGCCGGCATAGCGGATACTTGGGTAGTATGCGCGAAGTCAGCCTAAAAGACCTCATGGCCACCAAGCCGGAGCAGGTGATCGAGATGGCGGTCTACAACATGTTGCCGAAAAACCGGCTGCGCAGGGAACTGATGCGCCGGCTTACGATCCATGGCGCAGCCGCGCCCGAAACCGCGAAGGAGCAGGCATGAGCAGCGAACGTATCGCGACCGTCGGCCGCCGCAAGCGGGCTGTCGCACGCATCCGTATGACCGAGGGCAAGGGGTCGCTGGTCGTCAACGGGCAAACCGTCGAATCGCCGCACAGCAGCGTGCTCGCACCGCTGGAACTCGCAGGGCTTATCGGTAAAGTGGACATCACGGCCAAGGTGATCGGCGGCGGCGTCACCGGCCAATTGGGCGCCATCCGACACGGTATCGCCCGGGCGGTAATCACCTATAAGCCGGAAGCGAAGAAAGTCCTGAAGCAAGCTGGCTTTCTTACCCGCGACCCGCGCGAAAAAGAACGCAAGAAGCCGGGTCTCAAGCGTGCACGCCGTGCACCGCAGTGGGCAAAGCGCTAAACACCCGCTAGAATCATACGCATGAAACCAGTCGATCGCATGGATCGGGTGAATGCGTATCTCCTTCGGCTCCTGTCCGACATCGTCCGCAGCGAGCTCGACGGCGGTAACGATCTTGTCACGCTGACCTCCGTCACCACGACGCGCGACCTCAAAGACGCCCGCGTGTACGTCACTGCAGTTGCAGGGCTGCCAGGGCACGTTGATACCCTGAACGCGCGCGCCGGCGCCATCCGTCACCGGTTAAAGCCGTTGCTTGATTTCAAGATCATCCCAAATCTCCGGTTCGTGGCCGACGACCGTGGCGGAAATATCGTCGAGGTCGAACGGATCCTCGATTCGCTGCCATGAACCGCTCTGTCTACGCATGGCTAGCATCGGGCTTGCTCCTGGGATCGATCTTGGTCCTCTGGGTACTCATGACCACGCCGCAGTCAGCCGCGGATACGATCGCGTACGCGAGTGTCGGATCGGGCTTCGTCTTGGCCGCCGGCTCGTTCTTCGCGTTCCTCGGCATCGAACTGCGCCGGGCTGCGGCACGGCGGTTCCCTGATTCCCGCGGCGTCTCCCAAGCAGTCCGGCAAGGCATCGAGCTTGCCGTATTTTTACTCGTCTGGGCACTGTTGCGCATCTATACCAATCTCAACGGGTGGGAGACCGCACTGTTATGCGTTGCCGCCGTCTCGGCCGAGGTCGCGGTGAGTTTGCGCAGGCAACCGGTAGGAGCCGAAGCATGACCGTACGCCAGGGTTCGCTCCATCCGATCACGCAGTACATGCGCCGCAGCCTAGCCTTCTTCCTCGAGCGGGGGTTCGAGGTCGTGGACAGCCCCGAAATCACGACCGAACGGCATAATTTCGACGACCTACGCATCCCTGCCGACCATCCGGCCCGGACGATGCACGACACGTTCTGGCTCACGGATGGCCGGCTACCCCGCACGCACACCTCTGCCTACCAGATCCCGGCCATGAAAGGCCGGACACCACCGGTTCGCCTGGTCATTCCCGGACGCGTGTTCCGCAACGAAGCAACCGATGCCACGCACGAAACCAATTTCTTCCAACTTGAAGGGTTGGTCGTCGGCGAATCGGTTTCGCTGGCCGAGCTGAAAGGCATGCTGACCGACTTTATCAGCCATATGTACGGGTCGGACACCGAAACGTTATTCGTACCTGCCTACTTCCCGTTCGTCGAGCCGGGGCTCGAAATGCATGCCCGCATCAAAGGTGCCTGGGTCGAAATGCTCGGCGCAGGGATGATCCATCCGGGCGTCCTTGAGCGGATGGGCCTTGACCCGAACACAGTTCAGGGCTTCGCGTTCGGCATGGGTATCGACCGCTTCGCCATGATGGCCCACGGCGTCGACGACGTCCGTCAGTTTTACGGCGGCAGTCTCCGGTTCCTCAATCAGTTCAAGGGGGATGCATGAGGGTACCGCACCGCGATTTGATAACCTTCGTGCCAGAACTCGCCGGTCTCGCGCCGGAGCGGATCGCTGGCGAGCTCAACCGACTCGGCCTCGAAACCGAGCTCTTAGCCGGCGAGCAGCCTGTCTACGAACTCAAGGTCACGCCAAACCGGGGCGATGCGCTGTCCGTCCTCGGTGTAGCCCGCGACCTCCAAGCGAAACTGGACGCCGACGCGCCTGCGGATGCCATCCGTCCGGTCTTGCGGCTTATCGACCAGGCGCAGATCGACCGGCTCGACGAGCTGTCGCAGCCAACAATCACCGTCGAGACCGACGATTGTACCCAATACCATGCCGTACTGCTCGACAACGTGGCCGTGCAGCCGAGCCCGCCTTGGCTCGCGGACGCGCTCGTGTCGTTCGGCCTGCGCCCGATCAACAACGTCGTGGATATGACGAACTACCTCATGGAGCTCTACGGACAGCCGCTCCATGCGTTCGACGCCGACGCGATCGTGGGCGGCACGATCACCATACGCCACGCCCATGACGGTGAAGCGCTGACAACGTTCGACGGCACCGAACGGACACCCGGTACGGACGCATTGGTCGCCGCCGACGCGAAGGCAGTCGTCGACCTGGCCGGTATCCAAGGAGGCGCCAACACAGCCGTCAGCAACCGGACGACCCGGATCCTGCTGCAGTCCGCCCTGTTCAAGCCAGCAGCGATCCGCGCCTCCATGCGGGCAGCGAAGCATGGCACCGACGCGTCGTACCGGTATGCACGCGGCGTCGACCCCACGCTCAGTCTTCCGGTATTACACCAGGCGGTCGAGCTCTTATCGAAACCGGAATTCGGTCACGCCAAAGCTATCGGCAAGCTCATTATCCGGACAGCGCCTGCGGACAAGCTGTCGATCAACGTAGACGACAAGCGCGTACGAAGCCTGATCGGCGCCACTATAACCCGGGCAGCACAGCAGCGCCTGCTCGAGCGGCTCGGCTGCCAAATCGGCGACACGCCGGATACACCGTTTGCCGTCACCCCGCCGCCGTGGCGCTCCGACCTCACGATCTGGCAGGATTGCGCCGAAGAAATCGCCCGGCTGACCGGACTCGACACCGGCATCGATGCAGCGCGCCTACCTGCGACCAAGCCCCACGAGGGTGCGGTGTCCGACACGGTCTGGGTGGAAGGCCTAAAGGATTGTCTCGTCGAGCTCGGGTTTTCCGAAGTACTCACGTACAGCTTCATCGGCAAGCAGGATCTGGATAGGTTCGCATTGCCCGATACAGGCGAGCTCGCGAATCCGCTGAATCCGCAACTCCGCTTCCTCCGCCCGTCGCTCTTGCCAGGCTTGGCAGGTGCCGTCGGTAAGAATGGATACTACGACCCGATCCTGCTGTTCGAGATCGGCCATGTCTTCACGAAAACCTCGGAACACCTGCAGCTCGGGCTTGCAATCGCGAACCAGAAGGAACCGCTCGAAACCTGGACCGCCCGGATCGCAGATACCCTCGGATTGGATTCGTCAGAACTGACAGCCGCACTCCACAATGTCGCCGTTGGAAACGAGGCTGCGCAGCAGTACCGGATCCGGAATTTACCAGCGTATCTTGCCGAGATCCCGATCAAAACGCTCAAAACCGCCCGGCGGATACCGGCCACGTTCGCACTACCAGGAATGCCGCGGCAATACCGACCGATCTCCAAGTTCCCGCCGGTTACCCGCGACCTGTCGCTGCTTGTCCCGACCGAGACACCGCCCGAAACGGTCCGAGCATACCTCGTCGCATCGCATCCGTTCGTAGAAGACGTAACGCTTTTCGACGAATTCGTCTCGCCGAAATTAGGGGAAGGAAAGAAGAGTCTGTCGTTCCATATCCTGTTTTCGAGCCCGGAGCGGACGCTCGAACTTACCGAGATCGAACAGATCGAACACCGTATGGCACATGTGCTCGAACGTGAGTTCGGCGCAACGATCCGCTGACCAAAAGAAAGGCTATACCATGACCGACCGCACACGAACGCACGAAGTAACCGCCAAGGCAGGGGAGTCCGTAACCGTGTACGGATGGATCCATTCCCGTCGTGACCACGGCAAGATCACGTTCTTCGACCTGCGCGACCGTTGGGGTCTGCTGCAAGTCGTGGCGACCGAAGCCGCCACGGCGGAGCTCAAGGAAATCCGGCCCGAATGGGTCGTCGCCGTCACGGGAACCGTGGCGAAGCGCCCGGAACGGCTTATTAATCCTACGATCGTGAGCGGTACCGTGGAATTGCAGGCGGACACGATCAACGTCATCAGCCGCTCGGAAACTCCGCCGTTCCCGATCGACCAAGACACGTCGCCTGTCGATGAAGAGCGCCGCTTGCAATACCGGTACCTTGACCTGCGCTCGGAACGCATGACGGCGAACATTGTCGCGCGGAGCGAGTTCGTCCGGCGGGCACGTGAGTTCCTTTTCGACCAGCAGTTCGTCGAAATCGAGACGCCATTACTCACGAAATCCACTGCTGAAGGCTCACGCGACTTCGTGGTGCCGTCGCGTCTCCAGCCCGGCAAGTTCTACGCGTTGCCGCAAAGCCCGCAGCAGTACAAACAGCTGTTGATGGTCGGGGGACTCGACCGGTACTTCCAGATCGCACGGGCAATCCGTGACGAAGACTTGCGAGCCGACCGCGGATTCGAGCATACGCAGATCGATATCGAGATGAGCTTCGTCAAACAGGAAGATGTCCTACAAACGATCGAATCCATGATTATCACGATCGCGGAAGGGATGGGGAAACGGATCAAGCAGGTACCATTCCCAAGGCTCACGTATGCCCAAGCGATGGAACAATTCGGGGCTGACAAGTTCGATCTCCGGACCGACGAAGACAAGCGGGACGGAATCCTTGCCTATGCCTGGGTAGTCGACTTCCCCTTCTTTGAACGTACCGATACCGGCGCGTGGACCTTTACGCACAACCCCTTCTCGCAGCCGCTGCCCCGGTTCCTTGACGACCACAAAGCAGGAACGAACGTGGAGCAAATCCTCACGAGCCAGTACGACTTGGTATGCAACGGGTACGAGGCCGGAGGCGGCAGCATCCGGGCCCATGACCCCGACGTACTCCGGGCCACATACAAAATCATGGGGTACAGCGACGAGGAGATTGAGGCATCGGTCGGCCACATGCTGAAAGCCTTTTCCTACGGCGCACCGCCGCACGGCGGCATCGCCCTAGGCGTCGAGCGGAATATCATGAACATTGCGGACGAGGCCTACCTGCGTGAAGTCGTCGCATTCCCGATGACCTCGGGAGGGAGGACTGCGGTTATGGACGCGCCGAGCCCGCTTACCGACAAACAGCTCACTGAACTGCACCTTCGGGTCGCAGATAACCGGAAGAAAGACTGACCATGGCATCAAGGAGGGTGCCGCTCGTTATCGTCGGTCTGCCGGTACTAGGCATAGCGGTCCTCTGTACGACTGTCATACGATTCCGTGCCGACCACGCTGCGGCACCGTCGGCCAAGCCGGCGGTACTCGGCACTCGTGACGTCGCGTTCGACCCTTCGGCAATACCGGTTGCCGTCCAGCCGCCCCGCCATATCTCCGATACCGAACCACCGATCCGGGCCAAGGTCGCTTACCTGCTTGATGCCGGATCGGCCTACCCGCTCTATGCCCAGCAAGCAGACCAACCCGTCCCGATCGCGTCCGTCACGAAGCTCATGACCGCGGTTATCGCACGTAAGGAGTACGGCCTGGACGACGTTCTTGCCGCCGACAGTGCGGCCGTCTCGGTCGAAGGATCGAAGATCCTGCTGCGAACCGGCGAACAGATGGACGTACGGTCGCTGCTCACAGGGCTCCTCATCCAATCCGGCAACGACGCTGCCATGACGCTGGCCGACCACATGGGTCTCGAAACGTTCGTCGCAAAAATGAACGAGCAAGCGCAGTACCTTGGCATGACGGACACGCATTACATGGATCCAGCCGGACTCAATGATGACGGCCGCTCGACCGCGCGCGACCTGGCGGTACTCGCAGCCTACGTGATGCGAGATGAGGTGATCCGCGACATCGTCAGCCAGCCGGCTACCACGATCAAGTCCGCCGACGGATCCGTGAACCATGCGCTTACCTCATCGAACCGCCTCATTATCAGCGACAATCCGCTCTACCTGCCGGAGGTGACCGGACTCAAAACCGGCTTCACGTACGACGCAGGCCACTGCCTGGTAGCAACCGCCGAACACAATGGCCATCAGCTCGTAAGCGTTATCCTCGACACTACTAGCGATACCGCCGACGCGAGCGCGGCCGAGACGCGAAAGCTTCTACTCTGGGCCTTCGGCGCCTTCGAGTGGCAGTGATCCGCGTATATTTGACACGACCGTTGAGCGGGTATAGTGTAACCGTACACGTTCGTACTATGCTTTTATGACTGTCATCGACGAGCTCATGGTCCTGTTGGACGATCATACCGCCCGCACGCTCGACGAGTGCGCGTTCTTATTGCCCGACCGGACCAGGCAGACGCTGTCCTCGACGCTTGGCCGGCTCGCCGCCAAAGGGTGGGTCGCCATGGAACGGGACAGGCTGCGACGGATCAATACCTACGCTATCACCGAATCGGGGACGGCGACCGTCACGAAAACGCTGCGCCATCTGAAACTGGCCGACGACTCCGCGTGGGAGCACCGCTGGCTGTTCGTGTTCTTCAATATACCGGAATCGCAACGGAAATTCCGCGACGTGCTACGGAACCGGCTGGCGAATATCGGGTTCGGACGGATCCAAAACAGCGTCTGGGCGTCGGCCCGCGACATCCGGTTCGAGTTCGAAGACCTGCTCGACATCGACACTATCCGTAATTCCATTACCATCATCGAACCGACGCTCACCGCTACGGACGAGCAGGCGGTAATCGATGCGTTTTCCTGGGATTGGGACTCGCTCAATACGCAGTACGGCGCTTTCATCGCAAGCGCCGAGGAATTCCTCGGCCGCAAGCAGAAAGACAGCTTCCGGGCGAAGTTACTGGTCTACTCGTACGCCAAGCTGTTATCGCAAGATCCGAAGCTGCCGGCGCACCTTGAACCGGCCAACTACAAACGGAAGAGCGCCCATGCGCTCTACAAGAAAGTCCAGCCGTACTGCTACGAACAGGCCTAGTCGGCCTCGACTGCTGACGCGACTACCTTGGTCCAATTGCCGAGCGCAGCGGTCGCTGCCGCTTGTTCCGCCTTCTGCTTCGACTGGCCTTCTCCCTCACCAGCCAAGACAGAGCGCAAGTATACGCCGACCGTAAAATGACGGTCGTGGTCGGGCCCTGTGGTCTTGAGGATCGTATATGAGGGCGTGACCCCGAGCTGCTCTTGGCTCTTTTCCTGTAAATCGCTCTTCGCGTCGATATGCAGACGTTGCGACAGTACTTCATCGATGCGTGATAGCAGCCTCGCTTCAAGGAACGCCTGTGCGGCAGCATATCCTTGGTCGAGGTACAGCGCACCCACGAACGCCTCGAAGGCGTTGGCAAGGATCAAGTTCCGGGCTTTTCCCTGGCTCCGCTGCTCGCCTTTACTTAAGAGCAAATAGTCGTTCATGCCGAGTTCCGTCGCGATCTTGGCAAGCATCTCGCCCCGGACAAGCGCGCTCCGCCAGTTCGTCAGTTCGCCTTCGGGATTATTGAACCGCTTATATAAGTACTCGGTGGCGACCAATTCGAGTACCGCGTCACCAAGGAATTCGAGCCGTTCGTTGTGATCGAGCGGGAACGACCGGTGTTCGTTGAGATACGAACGGTGGACGAATACCTGCTGCAGGAGTGACGCGTCACTAAAGGTAAGGCCGAGCGCCTCCGCGAAGTCGGCAGGGTTCCGATCACGCATCGCCGGATTCCTCGATCTCCGTGATCGGTGTCGCCGCCTCATCGGCACCATCGTGCGACGACTCGTCGGCTTGGGCTTCCGCGGCAGCTGCCCGTTCGGCCTCGAACCGGGGATGGGTCCGGTAGACGCTGCCCAGTACCCCGTTGACGAACTTGGCCGAGCTTTCACCGCCGAACATCTTCGCGAGCTCTACGGCTTCGTTGATCACGACCTTGGGCGGCGTACCGTCGACGTGAAGCAGTTCGTAGACCGACGCGCGCAGCAAGGTCTTGTCGATGACCGCGATCTGCTCGAGCGGCCATTCCGGGGCATAGGTACTGATAAGCTCGTCGAGTTCGGCGACGCGTGACGTTACGCCCGTGACCGCGTCTCGGACGAACGCGTCATCGACATCGTGCGCGAACGTGGCAATGCCGCGGTCGGCGATTGCGACCACGTCCGTATCCCGTCGAAAATCCCATTCGTACAACGCCTGGACGATGATGATTCTCGAAAGATGCCGGTTGGCCATAGTCGGTTAGGCGGCAACCTTGGCGTTCTTGTAGTAGCCGCAGTTCGGGCATACCCGGTGCGACCGGATCTGTGCGCCGCAGTGGGAGCACGCGGCTAAGCTGATGCTCGTCGCTTTGAACCCTGCGCGGCGCGAGTGGGTTCGTGTTTTCGACAACTTCTTTTTCGGCTCTGCCATAGGAATAGCTCCTTCAAGGCGATAAGCATACTACATCGGAATAAAATTGACCAGTTTGTTCGGGACGAACACCGTTTTCCACGGCGAATCCCCAAGATGCCGGGCAACATTCTCAAGCTGCCTGGCTTCGGCAATGGCTTCGTCGATACCCGCACCGGTCCGCAGCGTCATCGTGCCGCGGACCTTGCCTTGCACTTGGACGACGATCGTACACCGCTCGTCGGCTGTCTCCGCTTGCGGTACCGGCCACGGCGCGTGCGCGATACTGTCCGCATTGCCAAGCCGCTGCCAGAGCTCTTCGGCAAGGTGGGGTGCGAACGGCGCCAGGAGCTGCGTAAACGTGCTGAACGCCTCATTACTCACGGCCGGTTCATCCATGAAGGCGTTGGTCTGGATCATAAGTGCGCTCACCGCGGTATTGAACTTGAACCCGTCGATATGGTCGGTGACGAGCCGCGTCAGTTTCGAAAGCTGGGCGCGTTGCCGGACAACCGCTTCCTGTTGCGCGTCCTGTACCACCCGGTCCTGCAGCCGCCAGATACGGTCGAGCCAGCGCCGGATCCCGACCATGGCACCGGTATTCCACGGCGCGTAGTCCTCGAACGGCCCCATAAACATTTCGTAGAGCCGCAAGGTATCCGCGCCGTACCGGTCGACAACGTCGTCGGGATTAATGACATTGCCCAACGACTTGCTCATTTTGCGGCCATCCTCACCCAGGATCAGGCCGACGTTCTTGAGGCGTCGGAACGGCTCGCGGAATCCTACGCCGACGATGTCGTCGAGCGCCTTGGTGACGAACCGTGCGTACAGCAGGTGCAACACCGCGTGCTCGGCCCCGCCCACGTAGAGGTCGACCGGCAGCCAATGAGCGACGGTGCCAGGAACGAACGCGACGGCATCGTTCCGGGGATCAGGATAACGCAGGAAGTACCAACTTGAATCGACGAACGTGTCCATGGTATCGGATTCCCGCCGGGCCGCACCGCCGCAGCGAGGACAGGCTACGTCGTGGAACGAGGCCGAGCGGGCGAGCGGCGATTCGCCGGTGGGCAGGAAATCGACATCCTCGGGCAGCCGGACAGGCAGTTGGTCGAACGGCACCGGTTGGATACCGCAGGCGTCGCAGTGGATGATCGGGATCGGCGCACCCCAGTAGCGCTGGCGCGAGACAAGCCAGTCACGGATCCGGTACTGCGTCGCCACGGTACCAATGCCGGCCGCTTCGATCGCCATGATGATCGCCGAGCGGTCAGCCTCGCTATGCTTGCCGGTCCAGTCGCCCGACGCAACCAAGGTGCCGGCGTCCTCGTACACAGCATCGGCCGTACCGCCGGACACTACGGTGTGAACCGGCAAACCGTGCGCAGCGGCGAACGCCCAATCCCGGGCATCGTGCGCAGGCACCGCCATCACCGCACCGGTGCCGTAGCTGCCCAGCACGTAGTCGGCGGTCCAGACCGGCAATCGTTCGCCGGTGAGCGGATGGGTCGCGTAGCACCCGGTAAAGACGCCTGTCTTCTCGCCGCTGTCCATCTTGCGGTCGCGTTCGGTTTTCCGTCGGGCCTGTTCGGCATACTCCGCGAGGCCGGCAGGAGCGTCGGGGCGGGCAACACGCTCGGCAACCAACGGGTGTTCGGGCGCCACAATCAGGTACGTCACGCCGTAGAGCGTCTCCGGCCTGGTCGTGAACACCTCGAGGCTGCCGCTGCGGTCCTCGAGCGGGAACCCGATCCGCGCACCCTCGCTCTTGCCGATCCAGTTGCGCTGCGCCGCCTTGATCGCTTCGGGCCAGTCGAGCGCATCGAGATCCGCAAGCAGCTCGTCGGCGTAGTCGGTAATCTTGAAAAACCACTGCTTGAGCTGCCGCTGCACCACCTCGGTACCGCACCGCTCGCAGCAACCGCCCACGACTTGTTCGTTGGCAAGCACGGTCTGGTCCTTCGGGCACCAGTTGACGGCAGCTTCCTTCTGGTACGCAAGGCCGCGCTCGAAGAGTTGCAAGAAGATCCACTGCGTCCACTTGTAAAACGACGGATCCGAGGTCGCGAGCTCTTTGTTCCAGTCATAGCTGAAACCGAGCCGCTGCAGCTGCTCCCTGAACCGCACGATCGAACGGGCCGTCGTTTCCTGCGGTGCTGTCCCGGTCTTGATCGCGTAGTTCTCCGCCGGCAGGCCGAACGCGTCCCATCCCATCGGATGGAGCACGTCGTACCCTTGGGCCCGGCGCATCCGACTCACGATGTCCGTCGCCGTGTAGCCTTTCGGATGGCCGACGTGCAGCCCGGCACCCGACGGATAGGGGAACATGTCGAGCGCGTAGTATTTGTTGGCGGGCTTGTCGGGTGCCGCGAACGTACCGTGCTCGCGCCAGTACTCTTGCCACTTTCGTTCGATGTCCGCGTGGTCGTACGCCATAGGGTCCTTATGCCGCAGCCTCGGCCTTCGCAAGCAAGCGGGCTGTTGCCGGCGGTTCGATCACGATCGCGCCATCGTTCAGAACGACGCGGATCACCGTGTCTTCAGGAATCTCGTGCTGAAGCAAGAGCAGCGCGAGCGGGTCGAGCAAGTCGCGCTGGATGACGCGCTTCAACGGCCGGGCGCCGTACGCGGCGTCGTAGCCCCGCTTCGCGATTTCGGCCTTCACGTCATCGGTGATCTCGAGCGTAATCCCGCGCTGCTGCTGGATCCGTTGCAGCACCCGTTGCAGCTGGACGTCGACGACGAAGCCGATTTGCTGTTCGGTCAGGGCATGGAAGACGATAATTTCGTCGATGCGGTTCAGGAACTCCGGCTTAAAGAAATGCTGGAGTTCTTCGGTGATCCGCCCTTTCATCAGTTCTTCGTCAGTCTGCTCGCGTTCGGTGGTCTTGTACCCGATCGCCGAGGTCTGCTTGTTGGCGGCGAAGTCCTGGATGATCTGGCTGCCGATGTTACTTGTCATCACGATGATCGCGTTCTTGAAGTTGACGACCCGTCCCTTGGCATCGGTCAGCCGGCCGTCGTCGAGGATCTGCAATAACAAATTGAACACGTCGGGATGCGCCTTTTCGATCTCGTCGAAGAGGATTACCGAAAACGGCTTGCGTCGCACCTGTTCAGTGAGCTGCCCGGCCTCTTCGTAGCCGACGTACCCTGGCGGTGCGCCAATGAGTTTGCTGGCCGCGTGTTTTTCCATGAACTCGCTCATGTCGACCCGGATCATCGCGCGTTCGTCGTTGAAGAGGAATGAGGCGAGCGCCCGGGCGAGTTCGGTTTTACCCACGCCCGTCGGTCCCAAGAAAATGAACGAGCCGATCGGCTTCGATTCCTCGGCGATGCCGGCCCGCGAGCGTCGGACTGCGTTCGAAACCGCGGAAATCGCTTCGTCTTGGCCGATGATGCGCTTCTTGAGCTCTTCTTCGAGCCGGGCAAGCTTCATCGACTCGCTCTCGAGCATCCGCACGACCGGAATACCGGTCCACCGCGCCACCACCAAGCCGATGTCTTCCTCGCTCACCTCCTCTTTCAGAAACTTGTGTTCCTTCTGGATGTCCGCGAGCTTCTTGCTTAATCCCAGGCGGTTCTTCTCGAGCTCGGGGATCTGCTGGTAGCGGATCATCGCCACTTTCTCGAGTTCGCCGTTCCGTTCGGCCTGCTCGGCATCGACCCGCGCCTGGTCGAGCTTCATCGACACCTCGCGCAAGCCGGTAATGATTTCCTTCTCGTTCTTCCAGCGCAATTCCTTTTCGCCGGCCTCTTCGCGGAGTGTCCCGAGCTCTTCCTGCAACTCCTTCAAACGCTCTTTACCTTCTTTACTCGTCTCGCGCTTCAAAGCTTCGCGTTCGATCTCAAGCTGGATGATCCGGCGCTTCAAGGCGTCGAGCTCCTCTGGCATCGAATCGATCTGCATCCGCAGGGCCGAGGTCGCCTCGTCGATAAGGTCGATCGCCTTGTCAGGCAGGAACCGGTCGGAGATGTAGCGGTGTGACAGCACAGCCGCCGCCACGATCGCTGAATCGGTGATTTTGACGCCGTGGTGCACTTCGTACTTCTCTTTGATGCCGCGCAGGATCGCGATCGTGTCCTCGACCGACGGCTCCTTGACCGTCACCGGCTGGAAGCGGCGTTCCAAGGCCGCGTCCTTCTCGATGTGCTGCTGGTATTCCTTGAGCGTGGTCGCGCCGATCGCGCGCAGCCGGCCGCGGGCCAGCGCGGGCTTCAAGAGGTTCGCGGCGTCCATAGCGCCTTCGGTCGCGCCGGCACCGACAATGGTATGCAGCTCGTCGATAAAGAGGATGATCTGGCCGTCGGCCTGGTCGGTTTCTTTGAGGATCGCCTTCAAACGGTCCTCGAACTCGCCGCGGAACTTGGTACCGGCAATCAGCGACCCCAGGTCGAGCGCGAGCAGGCGTTTGTTCGCGATCGATTCCGGCACGTCGCCGGCCGCGATCCGCTGCGCCAAGCCTTCGACCACAGCCGTTTTGCCCACGCCCGGCTCGCCGATCAGTACGGGATTGTTCTTGGTGCGGCGCGACAGTACCTGCATGACCCGGCGGATCTCTTCGTCGCGGCCCACGACCGGATCGAGCTTGCCGGCTTGGGCCTGGGCCGTCAGGTCGACCGTGTACTTTTCAAGTACCTGGTACTTGTTTTCGGGCGACTGGTCGGTCACCCGTTGGTTACCGCGCACATCGACCAACGCCTTCAGCGTTTCCTCACGGTGGATACCGAGCGCGTTCAACACCTGCCGCACCGGCGTCGGCACCTCAAGGATAGCGAGCACGATGTGCTCGGTACTGATGAATTCGTCTTTGAGGGCAGCCGCTTCTTTTTCGGCCTGGACAAGCACCCGGCGGAGCGATTCCGCGATATACACCTGGCCGAACTGCCCGGCCGGCGACGAGGTGCGGGGAAGCAGTTCGAGGAGTTGGTTGATCCGCGAACGGAGCAATTGCTCGCTCACGTTCATTTTTTGCAACAGCGGCCGGACGATGCCGTCGGTCTGGTCGATGAGCGCCAGCATGACGTGCGCGACGTCCACTTGCTGTTGCTGCCGTTCCAATGCCACGTTCTGCGCCTGGAACAGCGCTTCTTGCGTCTTCATGGTAAACCGGTTGAGATCCATAGTCCTCACTCCTTTTATATGGAAGCAGTATACCGCGCATCGCGGGCCTGTGGAATATTGTCGGCCGCGGTTTGGTATGATGCGTGCATATCGGGAGGGAACCATTACGAACTACACGTGCGACAGCAGTGGCAACTGCCGCGGATATATTCCCGGCACGCGTCATATCCATGAGTACCTGCACGATCGCGTCGGCTGGTACCGCTATTGGCACCATAGCCCGGTCAGGGTCCCTGCCCATCTCTTTGTCGCGTTGGCCGCATTCCTTATGGCCGGCCTGGTTATCTTCAGTCCGCGCGCAGCCGAAAACCCGAAGGCCGCGGACGGCATCTTCGCCCAGATCCCGTTCCAGGGCCGTCTCACCAACCCCGACGGCACCGTCGTATCGAACGGTAATTACGATGTGGTCTTTCAGCTATATACGGTACCGAGCGGCGGCGGCGCGGTCTGGAGTGAATCCCACACCGGCGGCGACCAGATCGCGACCGTCGACGGCATCTTCTCGACCATGCTCGGCTCGCTCAATGACTTGAGCGGTGTGGACTTCAATACCGACGAATGGTGGCTCGGCATTACGGTCGAGGGCGACGACGAAATGACCCCGCGCATCCGCCTGGGCGCTGCTCCGTACGCGTTCAACAGTGACAAGCTGGACGGCTTGTCGTCAGAAAACTTCCTGATCCGTGACGGCGTGTCCGGCGGGCAGACAGCGTATGGGGGCGTCGACGGAGGGGATAATTTAGTACTCCGATCAACACAAGACGGATCCAAGGGGAGCGTGATCATATCGGACGACGGTGGCAGCGTCGGACTCGGCACGTCAAATACCAATGACTTCCGTATCGAAGCGGGCGATAGCATTGGCCCCGATGCTGACAATGCGTACAGCCTGGGTTCGGATACCTCGCGATGGAGGGATCTCTTTCTGGGGCCATCGTCGTTACATCTTGTGGCCACCGCTGCCGAAACAGGCGTTGGCGACCGCGACTTTCGCATCTGGGTAGGAAACCCAGCCGATCCGGGCGACGGCACCGACGGCAACCTCATTATCTCGAACGGGTGCTGTGACATTGCGGGCTTCACGACAGACGGTAAGTTCGGCGTCATGACCACGAATCCACAAGGAAGGGTCTCGACATTCATCGACTCCAACAGCAGCGCCTACCAAGGCGGCGACGGCTTCGACAACGTAATGTCAAACCCGGTCTATGCCGCATTCGTCATCAACAGCGACTACCATGACGACACAATCATTCCGGGTATCACCTGGACTAGTGATACCAACCGCCCGATCGGCGTCATGTATCTGGCGCAAGGAAGTACCGGCACGCAGATCCGCATGGGCACGACCAGCGATGCCGAAAACGGGAACGTTGAGAACTGGGGATTCGTCCTTGGCTCGAATGGCCACGTATCGGTCGGTGACAGCAGCACTGAAACGACACCGACATTAAGTGTGTACAATCATACGCATTTTGGCAGCGGCATGGGCAACACCGGTAGTTTATTGAACTACACCCAGGATAACGGCATCACAATCACGAACGATGCAGCACAAGATACGCATAAGGGCGGTGTGTTCTGGTCGACCTACGACCCGCTTGATTCCAGCAACTACAGCCAAACGCGACCGGTAGCCGGTATGTGGGCGTTCCAAGACGGAAGCGACCAGATGTCACTGCTCTTCGGCACCTCGACTGACGCGCACGATCATGGCATTGACGGCGTCGGCATGATGCTTGATTCCGATCAAAGCCTAACGGTTACCAACAACGTGTTCGTTGACGCTGGTAACTTCTACGACACCGCGATTGAGTCGGCCGCTGGCGGCGATGAGCTTTGTATCGATACGAACGGCATGATCGGCACCTGTGCATCGGATGCGCGGCTTAAAAAGAACGTGAACGATATTGCGACCGGCTTGTCGGTAATCGAACAGCTCTCGCCCAAGACGTACGACTTTATTTCGGGCCAGACCGGTTCGAGCGGCTTCCTTGCCCAAGACGTGCAGCAGGTCTTGCCCGGTCTGGTCCATAAGAACAGCGGCGACGACTACCTGTCGCTCAATTACAACGGCATCCTGGCCTACGCGGTCAAGGCGATCCAGGAATTGAACGCCCGTGACGGCCACCTGCCCGTCAATGATTCGCCGCACTTGGCCACCCTCCATGTCGCCGGAGCGGTCGAGTTCGCAGGGACTCTTGCGGTCGGCGATACCGCCACCTTCGCCAAGGACGTGTCGGTCGGCGGCGACCTTGCGCTCGCTGGCGCTATCAAAGGGAACGCTAAGACTCGCGGCATCGATCTGGCAGTCGATAAAAACGCCATATCGTACGTCGTCACGAAACTCGGCCTGACACCGCCCGAAGACGCACTGCCGGATACGCTAGTACCGTACGCAGTTACGATCACGCCGAGCTGGGCGACGACGGTCGCAGTCACCGACAAAACGAACGACGGCTTCACGGTCACCTTTGCAACGCCGGCGCCGAAGAATGCGACGTTCGACTACGCCATCCAGCAGTAAGCGGGTATGGACAAACGGATCATCGCCATCGCCACGCTCACTCTGGGTATCGTGATTCCGGCCAGCGCCTTGGCGCTCGAATCGGACAGCTACAAGATCCCGCAGTTCGGCATCCATAGCTTTGGCAACAGCATAAGCTCGGACAACTTCGGTATCCGTTCGTCGGGTGCGCCCATCGTCGGCGTTGCGAACAGCGACAACTACTATCTGGATACCGGTTTTCCGGCAGTCACGGGATCGGTGGTAACCTTGACCCTTAACTCGCCGACGGTCGATCTTGGTAACCTTGTACCGGGAAGCCCTGTCAGCGGCACAACAACCAGTACGGTCAGCACGGATTCGTCGGCTGGGTACAGCCTGGCAATTTCGAAGGCGGCGCCTATGACGCATACCGATACGGTAACGACGATCGGCGACTATGGCAGCGACATCGACGGCCCGACCACATACAGCGGCACCGGCCTGGGTTTCAGTGTTAGCGCTGGCACGAACGTCGATCCCAAGTGGGACAACGGTAATGCGTTCGCGGCGATTCCTACCGCATCACCGACGACCTACCACATTCTAGGGCAGTCGATCAGCTCACCGGACGACACTACTGTCACCTATAAGCTCAACGTGCCGTTCAGCCAACAGCCGGGCATGTACTCGACCACGGTGTCGGTTTACGCGTTCGCATTGCCGTAACTGGCATACCGCTCTTTGGCGTACGCGATCGCCTCGGCCTTCGAGTTTATGCGGTGCGTCAATTCTGCGTCACGTACCAAACGCAGGATCTCCCCCATATGCGGCCCCGACGGAATACCGGCTTCGACCAAATCGTGGCCGTTGACGAGCGACTTGAATGATCCGACGGTAGCGCGGAGCCGTTTCCATTCCTGGTAGTGCTGTAAGTTCTTCGCATAGAACGACAGGTCGACCGGTATTGCACCGGCGGCGTCGGCATGGTGGAGCTCAAGCAACCATGGAAAGCGCGGATCACTCAAGAACGCTTCTCGTTTATGCGGACGCAACCGCTCGAGCGCCGGCAGGCTCATATGACGGTCAATGAGCCAACCGACCGTCCGCACCTCGGATGCAGGTCGTCGGAACCGGCGCAGGATCCGTTCCGCGACCGCAGCTGACTGCTTGGCATGGCCGTAGGTGGTAATCCTGCCTGCGCTCGCCGACGGGGGATAGGCAAGCGTCGCGGGCTTGGCAATATCATGAAGCAAGACAGCCCACGCCAGAAAGGCTGGCGAATCCGCCGGTACCGACGCGAGCGAACGGAGCAAGTGGTCGAACACGTCGCCTTCGGCGTGGAAATCGATCGGCTGCGGCACGCCCTTGGTCGCTTCGAGTTCGGGCAAGAGCAGTGGGAGTAGGCCGAGTCGGTCAAGGTCTCGGATCGCCTGGGCGCGGGAAGGATGGCCGAGCATGAGCGTCAGTTCCGCGCCGATCCGCTCCCAAGCCACGTGCGACACCTCGGCCGCATGCCGGACAAGTGCCCGGTACGTTGCCTGGTCGTATTGGAAACCCAAGGCATTCTTCAATCGGACCGCTCGCAAAATTCGGAGCGGATCCTCGCGGATGCGTTCGTCCGGATCGCCGATGCAGCGGATAATCTTGATCATGAGGTCGCGTTGGCCGTCCACGTAATCCACCACGTGGCGACTGACAGGATCGTAGAGCAGGCCGTTCACGGTGAAATCGCGGCGAAACACGTCGCCCTTCGCGTCAGTCCAACGGACAGTATCGGGCCGGCGGCGGTCGGCGTAGCCCTGTTCCGCCCGGTACGTGGCGACCTCGATCTGACTGGAACCGATGCCGACCAGCATGACGCCGTAGGCCTTGCCGACCGGATGGTGCCGTTCGAACAAGGCGGCGACGTCGTCAGGCACCGCATCCGTCACCACGTCGTAATCGTTCGGCGTTCGGCCGAGCAGGATATCCCGGACGCAGCCACCGACCCAGTAGGCCTCGTAGCCGCCCTGGCGCAGCCGTTCGACCGCCGCTTGGGCATCCTCAGGGCTAGCAGTCATTAGGAGATGCGATCGGCTTCCAGCTGGCGCGCCTTGCGGGCGGCTGCCAAGCCGACACCTAGGAAGAAGAGGGCAAGGATAGCGATCGCTGCGACAGCCAACGCGTTCGGCTGGCCGGTGAACGGATGGACGCCGGCGGGGGGCCGGCCGTCGGTCACGGTCACGCCGATCATCGTACCGACACGCCCAAGCACCTGGAGTGACGCGTCGACGCTAGCGCCCGGATCCTCGCCGACAAAGAGCGCGCCTTTGTAGTTACCGTTGCTTGCCGTCGTTGCCGGCCGGATACGAACCAGCAGTTCCTGCGTCTTGCCCGACCCGAGCTCGAACCGCAACGGCGTGACATCCAGCATCGGATGGATGCTATCGTCGGTACTCCCGGCCGGCAGAAATTCGAACGCGTTCCGTGACGAGGCGTCAGGCCGGTAATCCGACCGCTCGACGCTGAACGCCTTGGTGTCGCCGCTACGGTTCGTGAAGTACACCGTTTGCAGCGTCACCTCACCGGCCGCGACACGTACTGACACAGTGGCCGGTTCGATCGAAATCGTATCTGCCCCCTGCGTCACTGCCGACCAGCTTACGACGGCCGTAAGTATACCGAGCGCAATAAATCGCCGCGTCATGGATTCACCACGATCGTGTACGTCTGCTGTGCTACGTAGGAACCGGACACCATGTTCGGCTCGACGTTGACCAGGTACGACACCGTATACTGCGTATCGCTACTCGAAGAAGCAGCGCTGGCGATCGTGCCGCCGGCGGTCGTGAACGCAAACTTGTCCGCGATGGCGTACTGGCCGAACGCAGCGCCGGTACCGCCGACCGGGTCGGCACCTGTTGTCGGCACCATGTTACCAACCAGGTTGAACCCGAACTGCTTCGTGCCGGGAGCACTCGTCTGGGCGGTAGCGCCTACCGCAGCGATCGTGTCCAAGTGGGACGCTTCGTGCATAGTCTCCACTGCCGAGTACGACACGCTGTACCCGGTCGGATGATTAGTCGAGGCATGCATCTCGAGCGTACAGGTCTTGGCGGCTGCCTGATTGAGCTCACCAGCAGAACACCCCGGTGTGAGCGAGAAGTTGAGCACGTCGTTTACCGTGGATGTCACCAGTACCCCGGAGGTGAACACGAAGGCTGCCTGGCCGTCGGTATCGACAAGGGCGGTGCACCCTGCATCGGCGAACGTATTTACCTCGGCGTAGTAGGTAGTATTGCCTGCGCTGCCGTTCGTGATACCGTTCAGGATAAGCGTCCGGTTTGCACCGCCGGCCGGATTTTCACCGAGCGCATTCGTAATCATTACGATACCGGTACCGTTCACACCGACTGCCGACCAAGCCGCAGGCGTAGGCACGATCGTGCTGGCCGCATCGAAAACCGCGCTACCAATATCCATGCCGGCAGGCGGGTCGTTCGTGCCGATTGTCCCGGTGAACCGAACGGTGATGCATCGGATCGCCGCCGTAGATTGCCCTCCCAGCACGATATCGTAGGTGACACCCGCTTGGCCGACGGTCGGATCAGTGAGTGCGACGCTCTCGGCAGTCAGTTCGGCGGCCTCAAGCGGCAACGGGAAGAACTGCAAGGCCGTCAGTGCCACACAAACTACGACAAGTAACCGATTGAACACCTGCGCCATCATTCCCTCCGATGTCGGATCCAGTATAGCAATGCACTAGCCCAAACAAAACGACGGACCCTGTGGGATCCGTCGTTGTTCCGATCTGCGCCGCGTGTTACTTCGACGCCTTCTTGGTTGCCGGAGCCGCCATGTTACTGCCACCCTTCGCGCTGCTTTCCTTCATGCCGTTCTTGAGCAGCATGTAGAGCACGATGAGAATAAGGAGCGCGATGAGGACGGTGCTCATCGGGATCACCCAGAAACTGACCACCGAGGTGAGGGGAATCGTGTCTCCGTTCGATGCCTGCGCAGTGAGCGTCAGCGTCGCCGTGTACCGCCCGAATCCGAAGTTGCCGTCCAGGTTACTGGTGAACTCGCGGACGCTCGACGGCAAGACGTTGCCGCCATTCTCGTTGAACGCCACCGATTTGACCATGGTGCCGTTCTTCACATCGATCGTACCTTTCGGCTTGAAGTGGATATTGCCGTCGTTCTTGAGGTCGGCAATAAAGCTGATCGGGCCGGACTGGTAGACAGACTTGTCAGTCTTGAACGATGAGATCTCGGCCGAGGTCCGGATATCGCCGGACACCGTCAGCAGGAGCAGGGAGCCGACCCGCGCGGCGATCGCGACACCCGAGCCGCCAGTGACATCAGGCGCCTGAGTGGAAGCGAAGATGCCGGCATAGTGGCCGCCCGGTTCCGCGTTCGCGGGGACGACGACCGTGTAGTCGATCATCGCGGACTTTTTCGCGTCGATCGGCACCGAAGTCTGCTTGAACTTGACCCATGACGACAGGCTTTGTTCGGGAACACCGGCTGTCTCAAGGAACTTGGGTGCGCCGCTCGTGGAGTCGTCCGACGCCGTGAAGTCGCGGGCAGCCGGGAAAAAGGTCTGCTTGGCATCCGATTCGTTCTTCACCTCGATCGAACCCGTGAAGGTATCGCCGGGTTTGGCTGTCACGTCGCGGATGAGCGGCGTGATCGATACGTCGACCGCGTTGGCGCTAGTCGTAGTCGCGGCGGCTTGCGCAGCCGCGATGAGCGGCGCTCCTACCATTCCCGCGAGTGCCGCGACGCCAGCGGCGAAAGCAAGACGTTTCATGCGATGCGTAGTCATAATATGCCCCTCTCCTTTCTTAGTACGTTGCTGTGATGGTATACGTCTGCGTCTTCGTGTACAGGCCGGCTTCGGTAACCGCGTCGATGTTCGCGATGTACGATACCGTATATGTCGTCAGCGCGCTCGGACCAGCTGTGGTCGCGACGGTCGCGCCCGCAGTCGTGAACGCGAAGCTGTTCGCCGTATTGTAGTTGGCCGCTGCAGCGCCGGTACCGCCCGACGGGTTAGCCCCGACCGAAGGCGAGCTATTCGCCACCAAGTTGAGACCGAACTGTTCGGTGTTGGTCGCGTTGGCGACCGCGGACGCACCGTTGGCCGTAATCGTGTTACCGCCGCTCGTGAGCGTCGGACTCGCGATGTACGAGATCACGTAGCCGCTCGTCGCGTTCGATGCCGCAGTTATCGTATGGCTGCAGTTACCGGTACTCGAAGACGTCAGTGTACCCAGGTTACAAGTGGTGGAATCGACCGTAAAGGTGAGCGTCGGGTTGACCGTCGCAGTCACCACCACACCGTCCACGAACACGTACGTGGACTGGCCACCATCGTCGACCGGCGAGGTCGAGCAGTCGGTGTTATTGAACGTCTGCACGGTGGTGTAGTAGGTGGTATTGGCCGTGGAGCCGTTCGTGATACTGCCCAACACGATCGTCCGTCCCGACGCGGAGGCCGGCGTTTCGCCGGTCGCGAAGGTAATGTTGACCGTGCCGTTCGTGGTCGCGTCGACCGACCAGGATGCCGGGGTCGGCACGTAGGTCGAGCTGCCATTGAACGTGGCCGAGGTCGTGCTCATGCCGGTGGGAACGCCGCCAGTGCCGTCGGCGTTCACGCTGAACACGACTTGGAGACACTTGATCGCGCTCAGCGACACGCTACTCTGCGTGACCGTGTAGGTCGTGGCCGCATGGCTGATGGTCGGATCAGACAGCGAGGTGCTTTCGGCTGTCAGCTCCGCTGCGGTGGCGGACAAGGGCAGAGCAAGAACGGACACGCTCCCCATTAGGCCGACGAGTGCGAGTCCTGTCCCTCTTGCTGCGGCCTGCCTGACCCGCCGCAGGGCATTCATGTGCATGCAACCCTCCTTAGGTTCGATGCGTCGGATGTACTGAAGTCATACGCGCGGATGCGCTTGCACCAATCATACGCCGATCGGCTCTGTTTCGCACGCGGTCATCTTGTGGACAGCTCGCCAAGCAGCGAGCTGCCGGTCATGTCGCTCGGCTTGGCGATGCCGAACAGCTCGAGGATCGTCGGTGCGACGTCGGCAAGCGTGTGGTCGGACCGGACCATCATGGCGACCACGTCTTCGGTATCGACCCGCTCGGGCGCGTGCGTGCGTTTGTACGCCTCGCCGATAAGCAGGAACGGGACGGGGCTGATCGTATGGCGCTGGCTCGCCGTCGGACGGCTGCGCATCTGCTCGGCGTTGCCGTGGTCGGCGGTGACAAGCAGGACGCCGCCTACGGCCAGCGTCGCGTTCGCGATCCGGCGGAGCGCCTCGTCGACTACCTGGACCGCCTTGGCCGTGGCAGCCATGTCGCCGGTCTTGGCAACCACGTCCAGGTTCGGCAGATTGGCGAGCATGAAATCGGCGGCCTTGGCGTCGATCTGTCGTTCCAGCTGGCGGACTACCTCGCCGGTCGCGAGTTCCGGCGCACGGTCGGGCGGGCTCTTGCGCGACGGAATGATGATCCGGGTCTCGTGCGGGTATGGCGCCGCCCGTCCGCCGTTGAAGAAGTACGTGATGTGCGGGTACTTGGCCGTTTCAGCGACCCGGAGTTGGGTCTTATTGTGCCGTTCGAGCAGGTCGGCGAGGGTGTTGCCAAGCTCCGCGGCCGGGAACGCGGCGGCAAGGCCCGGAAGCGTGATCCGGTAGTCGGTGAGCGTGACGAACCGGGACGTTTTCGCGAGCGGAAGTTGGCGACTCACCGCGTAGCGGCGCAACGCGGACGGGTCGAGCATCGCGCGCACGAGCTGTTCCATGCCGTCGTGGCGGAAGTTCCAGGCAACGACCACGTCGCCGGGCCGGATCCTTCCCTTCACGAACGTCCGGGATTCGCCCGGAGGAGCGATGACGGTCGGCAGGAGTGTCGCGTCGGTCGCATCCCGCGCGTATCCAGCTTCGAGCGCCTCGCGCGCCGACGATGCCGTCGGGCCGTCGCCGTAGAGCAAGGCGCGGTAGGCAAGGGCGGTAGCACGCCAGTCGCCGTCTTGGTTCATAGCCGAGGCGCGACCGAGTACGGTAGCGACGATGCCGATACCTTCCACCTCCAAGGCCGCTTGCAACGCTTGCAAGTACCCGGGCGCCGACCGGTCGGGGACGTCGAGCCCGTCGGTGATCGGATGGAGCCAGAGCTCCTTGACGCCGCGCTGCTTCGCAAGCTTGACGAGCGCGACCGCATGGCCGAGCGATCCCTGGATGCCTCCCTCGGACATGATCCCGATGAGATGCACCGCCTTACCCGTCTCAACCGCGTGCGCCATCGCCTCGCCCAAGACCTCGTTGCCGTAAAACCGGCCGTTTTCGATCACCGCATTCAGCTCGGTCAGGTCATCCTTGACGATCCGGCCTGAACCGATCGAGGCGTGGCCGATCTCGCTCGAGCGGATCTGGCCGTCGCGGTTGCCGATCATCTTGAACGACTGCAGGACGGCGTGCGGATAGTGTTTCCAGAGGTAGTCGAAGGTCGGGGTCCGCGTCGAGACAATCGCGTTACGTTGCCACGACGGCAACAGTCCCCAACCGTCGAGGATGGCGAGGACGACCGGTTTCGGCTGGGTTGTGATGTCGGTGACGCCCGGCATCGGGTTACCGGGCGCGCTTTAAGACGGGGAGCAAGCTTTGGCCGGTCATGTCCTTCGGTTGGGGCACGTGGAGCAGTTCGAGGATCGTCGGTGCGACGTCGGCCAGGATCCCGATAGCTTGGGTCGACATGAACGCCAGTTTCACGTCGCCGCTTTGCGGCCGGTGCCGGTACTTAGGGTCGACGAGTAGCAAGGGAACCGGGTTCGCGGTGTGTTCCTTGTCGATCTCGCCGGTGTCCGGATGAATCTTCTGTTCGGCATTGCCATGGTCGGCGGTAATGAGCAGAATGTCGCCGGCGTGCTCGACCGCAGCCGCAATCGCACCGAACGCCTCGTCGATCGTCTCGATCCCTTCGATGGTCGCCTGCAGATTGCCCGTGTGGCCGACCATGTCACCGTTCGCGTAATTGACGATCGCCACATCGAACCCGTCGGCCTGGTAGGCCTCGAGCAAGGTCGTCGTGATCTCGCGGGCTGCCATCGCCGGCGCCTGGTCGTACGTCGGCACCTTGGGCGATTCGACGAGCATCCGCTTTTCGAGCGGGAACGCCTGTTCCTGGCCGCCGTTGAAGAAGTACGTCACGTGGGCGTACTTTTCGGTCTCGGCCAGGTGCAATTGCCGCAGGTTGGCATCCGATAACACCTGAGCCAGCTGGTTCTGGATCGGTTCTTCGGGAAAAGCGACGGTGTTGTTGCGCAGCTCGACGCCGTACTCGCTGAAGGTGACGAAGGTCAGATCGAGCGGCGTACGGGTGAACCCGTTGAATTCCTTACCGGCGAGCGCAAGCGACAACTGTCGGGCGCGGTCGGGGCGGTAGTTGGTAAAGACCACGACGTCGCCGTTCTTGATCCGTAACGCCGCATTGCCCGGATCGATCACCGTGGGTGTAATGAACTCGTCGGTTTCGTTCCGTGCGTACGCGGCGGCGAGCGCCTCGGGAACTGTCGTGGCGGTCTGCCCCTGACCCACGACCATCGCCTGGTACGCCGCCTGGACGCGGTCCCACCGGCGGTCGCGGTCCATGGCGTAGTAGCGCCCCATCAGGGTCGCGTACTTGGCACCGGCCTGCCGGGCGACCGCATCGAGCTTCGGAAAAAACTTCTCGAATGACTTCGGCGTCGCGTCCCGGCCGTCGGCGATGAGGTGGAGCGAGACTGCTCCCACCCCTTCGCGGTGCGCCAGTTCGATACTGGCGACCAAGTGGTCGATGTGGCCATGGACGCCACCAGGCGAGACGATGCCGATAAGATGGAGCGTCGCACCCGTCCGTTTGGCTGTCTCGCAGGCTGCACGGAGCGCTTCGTTGTCAGCGAACGTGCCGGTCGTAATCGCGTTGCTGATCCGCGTCGCCTCCTGCAGCATGACACGCCCCGCGCCCAGGTTCATGTGGCCGACCTCGGAATTACCCATCTCGCCCCACGACAGGCCGACCTCGGCGCCGTGGGCGGTAAGGGCCGTATAGGGATATTCGGCGATCAGACGGTCGAGATTGGGCGTTTTGGCCATGTAGGTGGCATTGCCCCGGGTAGCGGGGGATAGGCCGAACCCGTCCAAGACCATCAGGATCAACCGCTGCCGTGTCATACTGTCACCCCTCCCGTTCGAGCTGCTCGGCGATCCGCAATAATTGGTTGTACTTCGCGACACGTTCGCCGCGGGCCGGGGCGCCGTCTTTCAAGAACTCGGCGCCGGTACCGACGGCCAGGTCGGCCAGGAAGCTCGATTCCGTCTCGCCCGAACGGTGGGATACGACACGGGTGAAGCCCGCCTCGTGGGCCAGCCGCATCGTCTGGAACGTTTCGGTCAGCGTGCCAATCTGGTCGGGCTTGATAAGCACCGCGTTCGTCGCCCGCTTGTCGATACCCTCTTTGAGCCGCTTCGGGTTCGTCGTATACAGGTCGTCGCCGACGAGTACCACGCGGCTGCCGATCCGCGCGTTGAGCGCCGCCCAGCCCTGCCAGTCGTCTTCAGTCAGCGGATCCTCGATGATCGAAACCGGATAGTCGTTGACGAGTTTCTCGTAGAACGAGATCGGGTCGAGCGGGTAGGTGACCGCCGCCAGGTCGGGAATCGAACTGGCTGCCACGTCGATCCCGATCGAGACGTCGGTCCGCGGCTTGTACGGCGAGTTTTCGATGACACGGACGAGCAACTCGACCGCCTCGATGTTCGACGTCAACCGGGGCGCAAACCCGCCCTCGTCGCCGACCGCTGTCGTCTGGCCCATATCCTGGAGCATCGCCTTGAGCGCCTGGTACAGCTCACGGCCGATCGTAAGCTTGTCGCGGAACGGCCGGCGGTCGTTGGCCGGCACGACCATGAATTCTTGGATCTCAAGCTTGTTGTCGGAATGCTTGCCGCCGTTGATGATATTGAACATCGGCGTGGGCAGTCCTGGCGGAGTCTTTTGGTCGGCGACGGCCGCGATGTGCTCGTAGAGCGGCCGCTTCAGCGATGCGGCCGCGGCGACGCACGAGGCGATCGATACCGCGAGCAGCACGTTGCCGCCAAGCTTACTCTTGTCGTCGGTGCCGTCGGCTTCGAGCAGCGCCAGGTCGATCCGTTCCTGCTGGGCCGGATCCTGGCCTGCCAACCGCTCGCCGAGCGCCTGCGCATTCGTAACCGCCCGGGCCATGTCGTCGATCCTGACGGCTTCGTGGATGCCGGTTGATGCGCCGGCCGGGACCGATGCACGGCCGACCGTGCCGTCGTCCAGCGTCAGGTCGACTTCGAGCGTCTGGTTACCCCGGGAATCAAGGATACTTCGGGCTTGAAGTGTCCGAATCGATGCCATAGTCCCTCCGATCTTTGCCGTATTGTCCGGAACCAGCCCCTGACTGTCAACGCCGCCGGTCGTAGATACGGCCGCCGCCCAAGCGTTCCGTAAGCTCGTCGAGCTGCGGCGTGGGCGATGGATCCGTACGCGCAAGCAGCGCAAGGTAGACGCTCACGTAATCGCCGAGCAGCGTATAGATAAGCAGTTCCTGCAAGAGCGTCCCGTCGCCGTCGAGCAATAACTCCTCGCCGGGCAGTTTCGCGAGCGACAGGAGCTGTTCGATGCCGTTCAAGGCCAGGGCATCCGCCTGGGTGTCGTGATTGCTGCGGAAGTTGACGGTATAAATGCCGGACTGTGGTCCGCCGAACGCGCCGAACCGTTCGACCGTGGCATGCTGGACGGTTTGGATCGGTTCGCTCCACGCCAGGTACTTGGCGTTCTGGGCAAGCTGCGCCACCCAACGGTCGGCCACGGGTTGGCAGCGGTCGCTCGCGACGAGGAATAGCTGCCGTCCACTGAGCTTCGTGGCTAGCGTCTTGGCCGGGTTCTGGTTGACCGGCAGCGCCGGGTCGAGCCGGGCCGCGTAGTCGTAGAGCGCCGCGGCGGACTGCTCGAACTTGAGCGCCTTTTTATCGAGGAATCCCAGCCGCGTGAGCGCCTCGAGCAGGGGAGCGAACAGATACCCGAACGCCGCGCGGGGAAGCGCGCCGTACTGGATCTGGTACCAAGGCGCCCGATGCTTGCGGCAGAGCGCGCCCAGCTCGCCCCCGGTCGTGATGGCGAACAGTTTGCAACCCCGTTCGGCCGCTTCAGCGAAGCCGCGGACGATCTCCGGCGTCTGGCCGCTGTAACTTACGGCGACCACCAAGGTGCGGCCGTTCACATACGCCGGAAGTGTCGCGGAGCCGCCATGGTCGATCGGCACGCTACTGGCTTCTGCCCCAAGGCGCTTAACATACGCTCCGGCCAGCGCACTCGCCCCCCGGCCAAGAATGTAGACGCCCGTCGCCTGCACGTAGTGCGTCGGCAACGTCACCTGCGCCATCGAGCTCCAACCGGATACGATCTGGTCTGGAACGTCGTGGACGGTTTGGAGCATGTTCTGCGTATCCACGCCTAACAGTTCACTCGTCCGTTCAAGGGAAGCTGCTTGATCCATGTTCCTGCTATAGCGGACAATCGGGCAGAAAAAAAGACCCGTTCAGGGGCTTAGTGGCAGATGTACGCATAACCGTCTACGCATTCAGCGCGGTATTGTGGTCATGTATGAGACGCCACTCCCCATCTTCGAGCCGGAACACATAGGTCAGCCACGTGCTCGACGGTGCGTCTTCCTTTTTCGCTCGGTACTCGTACTTGATGATGGCCATTGCCATATCCTGACCCACATCGGTGCGAATAACAGAGCCCTCCCATATCCAGTGCGGATCCTTGAACCATGCCTCGTGCATAGCAAGTAATTCCTGCGACGTCGTAAACGCCTGTCCGTTTTGGACAATCGTATACAGCGTGTGGTTTTTCGTAATGTGCGCCTTGTACCGTTCAAAATCACGGTTCGATATTGCATCGAGCAGCGATTGTAGGGCCGTATGAAAATCTGGATTGTTCGTTGCCATGGGGGTTTGGTGGTGTTTGGTGGACCCAAGGAGATTCGAACTCCTGACCTCGGCAATGCGAATGCCGCGCTCTACCAACTGAGCTATGGGCCCGTGTGGCTGGTATGGTACCAGACTCCTTGGTACGCTACCAGTAAATGACTGTAGTGCCGATCAATCCCGCGCATCCTGACCCGGCAGCCATTGCGGCGGCATCCGACGTTCTTCGTAAGGGCGGGGTGATCGTCTACCCAACGGACACCTGCTACGGCATCGGCGCGGATCCGCACAACACGCGGGCGGTCGCGCGTATCGCTGCAATGAAGCGCCGTGACGAACGCAAAAAATATTCCGTGATCGTGAATGGTATAGCGGGCATCGAGCGGGTCGCGATCCTGACCGACAGCCAACGCGCAGCGCTGGAGCGCTCTCTTCCAGGGCCGTTCACGTTCGTGCTCCTGGCCGCCGATCTGCAGTTGCTCGGTTCGAACACTGTCGGGATCCGTGTTCCCGACCACGAGGTGACCCGGCAGTTGGCGGTGGCGTTCGGCGCCCCGTTCATCAGCACCAGCGCCAATCTGACTGGCGAACCGGCGCTCTATTCATACGAAGCGATCCGAGAAGAATTCCTTGGAGTACAGGAGTCTAGCAATCTGCCCGACCTTGTCCTTGACGCCGGCACCTTGCCGGACATACCGCCTTCGACCATAGTCGACCTTACCTGTACACCGCCCGTGATCATCCGCCAAGGAGCGGCACCATTCCCATGAAACAAGGCGACGATGCGAAAAACCGGCGGGTCTATGCGATACGTTTTTCAAGCGTCTATCCGCTCTATATCACCAAAGCCGAACGGAAGGGGCGGACAAAAGCAGAAGTCGACGAGGTTATTGCCTGGCTGACCGGCTACACAAAGGCAGGACTCGACAAGCAGATTGCGCGAGAGGTTGATTTGGAGACATTCTTTGCCGAAGCGCCCACGATGAACCCTGCACGAACGCAGATCACCGGGGTGATCTGCGGCGTCCGGCTCGAAGAGATCACGGACGATCTGATGCGTGAGGTACGCTATATGGATAAGTTGATCGACGAACTGGCGAAGGGCAGGCCCATGGAGAAGATCCTGCGCCAGTAGTAGTGGTGCCGCGGGTGGGAGTCGAACCCACATGACCTTGCGGTCGACGGATTTTGAGTCCGTTGCGTCTGCCAGTTCCGCCACCGCGGCATCGGGTATAGTGTAGCCGCTTACAGCGGTGCGCCACAAGGGAGAGGCGTGGCGCCGGTCCGGCGGGCTATCACTAGAAGCCGAGGGCGGCCTGCGCGTTCACCAGGCCGAAGCCCGACGCATCATCCCGGCCTGCGGAACCGAGATCGGTCGCGGTCCGTTCCAGGCGGCGGGCCACTTCGTCGCGTGAGCAGCGCCCGTCGCCGTCGGTATCGCAGGCAGCCGGTCGAGCCAATAGGAGGGCGGCCACGCCTACCACATGAGGCGAGGCCATCGAGGTGCCGGTCATGGTGCGGTAGGTCTTGCCACGATAGGTGGAGTAGACCGCTGCCCCGGGAGCAACCAGGTCGAGCTGGGGTCCGCGCGAGGACATCCGGTCAACACTGCCGTCCTGGCCGATCATACCGACCGCGATCACCTCGGGATACGCTGCCGGATACATCACTGGGCCGCCGGAATTACCGGCCGCAGCCACGACGACGATACCGGCACGGTCGGCGCGCTGCACGGCGTCATGGAGCGACGGGATATCCTGCGCGGCACCAAGACTCAGATTGATCACATCCATACCGTTGGCAATCGCCCAATCAATGCCCGCGATGATATCCGACAGATAGCCTGTTCCGTTGCTCTTGAGCACCTTGACCGGGTGGATCCGGACAGTCGGCGCGACGCCGACCACCCCGACCGCATTACTGGCAGCACCGATAATCCCGGCCACATGCGTACCATGGCCGTTGTCGTCGTCGGGAGCGCGTTTCGGCTTCACGATATTGATACCCGAGCCGATGTTCGGCAGCAGGTCGGGATGGTCGAGGTCGACACCGGTGTCGATCACCGCCACGTCGATACCCGTTCCCGTGTCGGCACTCCACGCGGCCGGCGCATGGATCCGGTCGATGCCCCACGGCACCGTCTGCGGTGCGGTCCGGATGCTGTCCGCCGACAGTTCGATATCCTCGTCGATCCGTAGCACATCGGGGTTGCGAGCAAGATCCCGTTTCGATGCGTCGGAGAGTTCGGTGACCAGTGCCTGCTGGCCCGACAGGTCGGCGATCTCCTCGATCTCGGATGACAAGGCCACCGCCTTCTTCACGCGGTCGTGGGCTGCCTTCGATTTGAGTACGACGATCGAACGCCGGGTGGACGTGTCGCGGGCGCTGGTCGAAGCAGGGGATACAACGGCCGAGAAGAGTACTGCCACTATGAGCAGGCGGACGGGCAGGTTCATGCACAGACCTCCTTGGTTCGGATACCGTATCTCTATCAGAGCCGTACGCCGATGACAACCATACGGGTCTTCGTGGTAAGCGGAGGCCAACAGGTTACCAGGGCGACACGGTCCGAATCGTCGCTCGGGGCAAGGAGCCGGAACGCGTCGGCATCGGCTGGCGCAATGGTCCGGCGATCCACGACCCGGTAGTCGAACCGCTCGCCGTCGACCGCAAGCGTGAACGTGTCGCCTGGCGCCGCTTGGCCGAGGCCGGCAAAGACGCTGTCGAACGCATGTCGCGTCGCGTCGCTCGAATGTCCCGTCACGAACGCGAGCCGGGCATCGGTGAACGTGTCGCCCTCGTACGACAGGCTTACACCTTCCATGAGCGATTGCGTGATCTTCGACCAATCGGATTCGACCAGCGGACTCGTATCCGCGTCGACCGAAACGGGGGCACGGATCCCAAGCCGGTCGTACCGCAGTTCGTCGGGTCCGATCTCGGCATCAGTCGAGCGGACAAGTCCGGCGTCGTACAGGCGAGGACGCAGGAGGCCCGCCAGAAGCGGGCCGTGCCATGCAAGTATCAAGCCGAGCGTAATGAGTGAACCAAGCAGCAACCGTTTGAGCATCAATCGCTATCGTCCTGCTTGGCGCTTCAAGGTTCGGGCGGCCATGACTTCGACGAAGACCCAGCCAGCGAGCAGCACCGCGCCTGCAACCAGCCACGGTAACGCGCTGCCGCTTGCCTTGCGGTCGGACGAACCCGCCACCTGCGGCAGTACGTCGGCAAGCGTGTTCGATGCGCCAAGTACCTGGGCAGAGGCGATCTGCTGCGTATCCACCGCAGCAGTAGTCGCTGCAGGAGCGGTTGTCGCGGCAACGGTAGTCGAAACAGCCTGGCCTGACGCACTCGCGTCCGAGGCGTACGCAGCGACTGCTTGGGTTTCGGTCTGGCCCGCGTCCGATTGCGCGCTGGCAGCCGTCTGCCCCGGTGCCTGATCCGCAGTTGCAGCTGCGCCGGTTTCCCCGAGTGCGCTGGCCGTCGATCCGGCAGTCGCCGCATTCCCGAACCAGTTGCCGAACACGTTCACGATACCCAGCGAGAATTGCGACAGATCGCCGCCGAAAGAATTGACGAAGTTGACGACGTTCGCCATCACGTTGATCGCGCCGGTAGAAATGTCGCCGACCTTCGAGTTCCGGGCGACGGTATTGTTTCCGGTATTGAGGTCGAGGTTGATCGAGTTATTGACTGTCGCGGTCTGATCCACGCTAGCCGTCAGCTCGTTGGTCTGGTCGACCGTATTCGTGTTTTCGGAGTTCGCGCCGGTATCGCTGTTGCCGAGCTCGTTCACGATCACGCCGACACCCGGCAGGAACGCCTGGCCGATCCACTTTCCCAACACATTGATGAGGTACAGCACTGGCTGGCCGGCATTCGCAACGGTTGTGACACCGCCTTTCACATCGACGTCGCCGGTCGTCACGTTGCCGACCACCGTATTCTGGTCGATCGTGTTGCCGCCGGTATTCGTCTTGACGTTGAAGCCGTTGGCCACATCAGCAGTCTGCGTCAGGTCGACAGCCGCGGTATTGGTCTGATTGACCGCGTTTTGGTTCAGCGAATTCGATCCGGTCGTGCTGTTCGTCGGCAAGATGAGGTTGCCGGTCACGTCGCCGAAGATCGACCAGATATCCAAGTTCACGAGCAAGTTGGGCAGCTGCAGGTTAATGAGATTGATGAGGTTGAGCGCCATATCGATGCTGCCGGTCATGAAATCGCCGAGCGATGAGTTTTCCGTGACGACGTTGTTTCCCGTATCCGCCACGATCGTGACATCGTTGTCGACGTCTGACGTGTTCGCGGTAATGAAATGAACCACGTTCGTGCCGTCGATAGTATTGGTGTTCGCTGAATTCGCGCCGGTGGTGTCGTTGGTCGGCAACAAGGTGCGGCCGTCCGACGCCAAGAGATACAGGTCGTTCGCTCCGCCCGCGAGTGACTGGACACCCACACTGCTACCAGGGGCGAAGACCGAGTTCGTGACATTGAGCAGGTTGATCGAGCCTTGCAGGTCGCCGGTGGCGATATTGCCGCCGAGCGTGTTCTGGCTGATCGTGTTCGCGCCGCTCGTCGCATTGAGGTTGATATCGTTCCCGACCGAAGCATCGTTCGTATTGGTGATATCCGCTGTGTTCGTCGTCTGCTGGGCATTGCTGTTGGCAGAGTTGCTTCCGGTCGTCTCGTTCGACATGGCGGTATCGCCGGACGGCGCGAGCGTGTCGGCCGCTACGGCCGGTTGCGTACCGGACGACGGGACAAGGGCAGGATCCGTCGGTTGAGTAATCGGCTGGACGCCGGTCTGACCTTTCGGGCCGGTCGGCGTTTGTGGTCCGGTAGGACCCTGCGGGCCGACAACGCCTTGAGGGCCTCGAGGCGCCAATACTGCGTCATCTGCCCTGGCAACGACCGGCAGGACGACTTGGCCGAACGCCAAGACGACTGCGAGACCCAGGGTGCTGATCCGTTGTACGAGCGTGATGTGTTTCATAGATAGTTGCCGCTCCCTCCGCTCATGTTGCTGCTGATGGGGAGAAGGAAGTTACCTTCCTCCGCCCACATCACCAGCCAACAGTCTGAACGTTAGTTCAGGATGTTGGTGAAGGTGAAGTTATACCGCTGATCGCCGGTCTTGACGTTGCCCACAGTGGTGTTGCGGTTCACGTCGTTGTGGCCGGAGTCACCGTTGATATCCAGGTCGTTGCGGACCGTGGCATTGTTCCGAACGGTGATGTCAGCCGAATCGTTGACGTTGACAGTATTCCGGTTCTCCGAATTGGCACCGGTGGTGTCGTTGGCGAAATCGCCATTGACGTCCATCGAACCCATATCCGGGAGCTTGATGCTGCCAGCGTTCTGATTGGCCTTGTTGTCGACCGTCACGCTGAAGTCGATAGCGCCGGTTTCAACGTCACCGACAGTGGTGTTGTTGTTCGTGCGGTTATCGCCAGAGTTGAGGTCGGCATCGATATCGTTCCGGATGGTCGCCGAGTTACGGACAGTGATGTCCATATCGCGGTTCACATCGAGGACGTTGCGGTTGTCCGAGTTCGAGCCGGTCGTGCCGTTGGTGAAATCAGCCGAGACATCGCCGAACGAGTCCAGGCTGAGATCCATGTCGGCGCTGTTGAGCTCGTTCGTGAACTCGCCTTCGACATCGATATCGCCGCCCATGACATCATCAACGGTCGTGTTGTTGTTGACATCGTTGCCACCGCTGTTCGCCGTCACCGACGGGGTGTTGGTAACAGTGGCGCTGTTATCGACGTCAAGGTCAACCGAGTCGCTGATGTCATAGTTGTTGCGGTTCGTCGAATTGAAGCCAGTGGTGTCGTTTTCACCGCTGACATCGACCGACGCCCACGCGGAACCGGCACCGCTCATGAGGACGACAGCTGAAACAGCCGCGAGTGTCCGCAGGCGATCCCGAGCCGAAATGAAGTTGATCTTCATAGGGGCGTTCCTTTCTCAGTAGGTATATACACACCGTATGCTGATGGTACGTGGCCGCCGCATACGATAACGGACACGCATCGACCCAAACTATGCCGCTACCGCGCTGGCCGGATAACTGGTACGCGCTGTAGCCGAGGAAAGAGTATCGGGAGCAGTTCCTGGAATCGTACCAGCAGGATAGCGGCGATCACGAAAACCAGCAGTTCCAGGGCAAGGTTGCTGTCGGTGCCAGCCGGAAAGAACTGGCCGCCGCCCCGACCAACGTCCTGCGTGGTCGTCGCTGGCGCCTGACTGATGACAGTCGGCGGCAGCTGGGCAACCGTTACCGGACCCGTTCCGGGGTTCGTGCCGCCGCCCGTACCCGTATCGCCCGGCGTATCGTTCCCCGGGAAGCCGGCACCCTTGCCGTCTCCTTGGGTCAGGAACGCCGCGATAACCGAAATGTTTCCTGTCGTGATATCGCCGACGGTCGTATTGTCGTTCACGGTGTTGCCGCCGGTATTGATATCGAGCGCCGCGTTGTTCGTGACATTCATCGTATTCGTCACGTTCGTACGAACCCTCTTGGTGATACCCGTGGTGTTGGTATTGGTGCTACCGGCACCGGTTTGCGCGTTCGACGACGTCACGGACGCCGTCCCGTCGGCTGCGAACTGGTCAAGTGCCTGCTGCAACGCGCTGTCGGGCAGTTCGTTTACAGTAGTCTCCGCTTTCAGTTCAAGTGTTGCATCTCCGGTCGTGACATTGCCGACCGTCGTGTTATTAGTAACCGTGTTGCCGCCGGTGTTGACCGTGAAGTTGAACGAGTTCGTCACGTTCGCCGTGTTCGTGAGCGATACCGCAAGGTCACGGTTCACCGCGACGTCGTTCATGTTGGCCGAGTCCGCGCCGGTCCGTTCGTTGGACAGAGTACCGTCGAGTGCGAAGCCGGAGGATGGCACTGCCACGAGCAGCGACGCCGCTACGAGGCGGACTGCGATGGCGGATGAGAATCCCGTTCGAAAACGAGTGACCATGACTCCTCCAGCTTGGACGGATACTAGTTTTACGTTCGCGGTATGAATCCTTGGTTGCGACGATAGCCACAGCCGCAAAATCTTGTCAAGGGTCACCCTGTCCGGCTCCTGGCCATAGGGTACGCGGCCTTGACGCCGCCCACGTCATGCCGATACTACAGTGACCAAGGCAACCAACGAATCGCAATGAAAGGCAGCTATGGCCCACCCAGCAAGCGACCGGCACGGATCCGACACGCTCCCGATTATTCCCTGGATTGTCGGCGGTATCGTCGGGCTCGGCCTGCCAGCCCTGTCGATCACACTGACCTATGGCGTGCTTATCCATGTACCGAAGATCGGTAGTCTTGTCCAACGCGTCGGGCACCCATTGCTGGCGCTCCTGCCAAGCCTGTTTGCCGCGATCGTGGCATGTATGCTGGCGGGCACGTTCTTCGCGGCCCAACGTCCGGCCAGAATACTGCTAAGCATGGTCGGCATCGGAGGCATTGTCGCGACAGTGGTCGCGCTGTGGCTGCAAGTCCTCGTACTGCGCCCCGGTTTTGCAGTCAAACAGATCCCGTTCGACGCCAAGGTATGGCAGGATGCGGGCTGCGGCACGAGCCGCGCCAGACAAATGATGGTCACCTCCTTGGTGCAGGAAATCCGCGGCATGACGCCGCAACAGATCACCGCGCTCCTTGGACAGAACGAGGTCGGCGAGGCGTCGTACTGCCTCGGACCTGAAGCCGCCGCGATCCCAACCGACCGCCTAACCCTGCGGGTACTCTACGATGCGCGCGGCCAGGCAGCCGACGTCCGCATTAGTGCCAACTGACGCGCTCAGCGCTCGTACTTACCCGAAAATACGCCGACGTCGCCACCGACGTTTTCACACCGGATAAAGAAGCTGGTCGGCGGGTTCTGATCGTAGCGGTACTTCTGGCCAGCCGGATCGGTGAACACTGCATGGGCTACCTGGAGCACTTCGCGCGGCAGCACCCGGTCCCGGAACAAGATATACCCCGGCTTGCCGTCCGCATCTGACCGGTTCAACACGAACTGGCAGTTGAGCCAGGTCTGGGAACCCGTATTCGCGATCCGGAACAGGTCGCTCGTCCAAACGACCCGGGCCTCGAGCGGTACCACGGTTGCCTGGCGGGGGGATGCAGTACGGCGATGCAACCAAGCGGCGGCGGCCACGACGACAACAAGCAAACCCGCCGCGAACGCGATGCGGAACATATGCGGCCGGACGGCAGATAAGCGGTTCATGACTGCGAACCTTAGTGCGGCCCCTATCGGCTGTCAAGCACAGTATCAGGTTCGTGAACCTTGACGAAACGGCTGTTTTCCCCTATAGTATCGGGTTTATGTCGACTGCATTCCTTACCCTCGATAGCGCCGACCAGGCGGTAGCACGCCTGGCGCGGCGGCGGCATACCCGCACGGCGTCGCACCGCGTCGCCCAGTTCGTGTGGGCGGCAGTCGCGGCGGCGGCTGTCTTCGTAGCGCTATCCGCCCCGGCGCAGTACGACCGCCTCACGTTCGCGCTCGAACGTTGGCTCCTGCACGGTGAGTCCGCGGCCAACAGCCATATCGATGATTTTTCGCCTGCGCAATTCCTGGGCTACGGCCCGGAACAGCCGGCAGTCGCGGTCCCCACGATGGATGACAGCACGATCTATCTGCCGAGCATCGACGTCCGGGCACCGATCCTGTGGGATATCCCGGTCAATGATGCCTTGAACGGGCTCCAGCAGGGAGTCGTCCAGGTCGCCGAATCATACTACCCGGGCGAGGTCGGCCGCACCTTCATCGTCGGCCACTCGTCGGGATACTGGTGGATGCGCAACCCGTGGACTAAGGTATTCGCGCTGCTCGACCAAGTCCGCGACGGCGACCTGGTATTCCTGAAACGGGACGGCCAGGCGTACGCGTACGTCGTGACCGGCCGCGAAGTCGTGGCTCCGGACAAGGTATCGGTCATCCGCGACCAAACGCTCGACCGTAACCAGCTGGCACTTATGACCTGCACGCCGGTCGGCACCTCGCTCAACCGCCTAGTACTCTACGCCGAGCCGGTGCCTACTGCACTCGGTACGACGTCGTCGTCCCTGCAACCGTAAGCAACACCGTCCGTCCGCCGTCGGCAACGGTCATCCGCGCCGGATCCGGCAGCGCCTGATCGATAAGCAGCACGTCGTTCGTGCCGTCGAGATCGACGACATGGACACCGCTTCGTACCTGATAGAGCACGTGTGCCTTGTCGAGCAGGACCGCGGCCTGGATCGGCACCGACAGCCTGGTAACAAGCTGTTCCGCAGCGGTTCTCGCGCTCTGATACCACACCTCGCCCGAAGTGACACGCAACTGGGAACCCACGAGCGGCGCGGCTGCTTCGGCCGTCGTCGCAGGCCGGGCACCGGTCACAGGACGTTCACGTGGAAACAGCACGATACCGTCGAACACGGCGACATGGCCACGCTCGATGCGGACCGTATGATGCCACGGATGATAGCCGTCTTTGACCACGTCCAGCCGGTACATATCCGGGAAATAGGCTGTTGTCAGTTGGCCGCGCCGAAGTGGCAACGCGTTGCCGTCGAGCATTGCCTTCGCATCGGCCGGACGGGTTTCCAGTACGAGCAGGCCGGCTTTTTCGGCTCGGAGACGGTTGAAATCGATCAGGTAGCCGTTCGCCTCGAGCACGAGGATGGCGGCGGCCAGCAGCGTCAGCACCGACCGCAATGCTACGCCGGCAATGTCCCATCCTACGTCGCGTTCTTCCATCCGATACTCCCAGGCTTGGTTTCATTCAGCCTATCCCACCCGGCGGCCGGGCTCAAGCTCGCTTGCATCCGAGCCTGACCCACCGTAGGCTACCAGCATGGCAGTCTACGACATCACCGGCGGTACGGCGCTCGCCGGCAGCGTCCGGTTGTCCGGCGCGAAAAACCTGGCGAGCAAGCTGATTCTTGCCTCGCTCCTGCCCAGCGGCACGTCGGTGGTCCACAACGCCCCCGAGATCGGCGAGACCGATATCGCACTCGATCTCATCGGTGCCGCCGGTGCCCGGATCGACCGCCGTCCGGACGGTATCCGGATCGACGCGTCGACGCTCCATGCGCCTGATTTCACCGGACAGGCCGCCAAGAGCCGGCTATCTATTTTACTATTAGGACCGCTGCTCTACCGGTTCGGTACTGCCCATGTGCCGCCGGTCACCGGCGACCAAATCGGCCGGCGGCCGGTGGGTTTCCACATCGACGCGCTTGAGGCGCTAGGGGCGACGATCGTCCAAACCGACCAGGGCTTCGCCGCTCGGACCGACGGACTGCATGGTGCCGATATCCACCTGCCGTACCCGAGTGTCGGTGCCACGGAAACCATCCTGCTTACAGCGAGCTGGGCGTCGGGGATCACGGTTGCGACCGGCGTCGCGGTCGAGCCCGAAGTTGTCGCTCTAGCCGATTTCCTGCGCGCCATGGGAGCCGACATTGCATTCGACACGGACGGACGGCAGCTACGGATCCGCGGCGTGGACCGCTTCACGCCTGCCGAGCACACCGTACTGCCCGACCGGCTCGAAGCAGTGTCCTATGCCTCGCTCGCCCTCGCGACCGATGGGTCGATCCTCATTGAAAACGCCGTTGCGGAACATCTCACCCGCTACCTCGACTTCGCACAACAGATCGGGGCTAGGGTAACGCAGGATGCGGCCGGCATCAGGTTCGAGCGCGGTGGCCCCCTTACGCCCGCCGATATCGAAACCGGTGTCCATCCCGGATTCATGGCCGACTGGCAGCAGCCGTCGGTCGTTGTCCTGCTCGCGGCGAACGGTATATCCCGCGTCCATGAAACGGTCTACGAGGATCGGCTCCGCTATACCGAAGACCTGCGCGCCATGGGCGGGCGGATCGAGGTGAGCACTGAGTGTTTCGGAACGCCGTGCCGATTTGCCAAGCTCGGGTGCCGCCACAGCGCGGCAGTTACCGGACCAGCGACCCTGCGTCCGACAACGCTCTCCATTCCGGATATCCGTGCCGGTATGGCCCACGTCGTCGCGGCACTCATGGCCAAAGGCACATCGCGATTGACCGGGATCGAACACCTCGACCGAGGGTACGGAGCGGCGCAGTTCCAACGCAATCTCCGCGCACTGGGCGCTACCATCGTCCGGCTGGAGGCCTAACGTGCCGCTATTCCTCCGGCGCCTAGCCATTGATCTCGGGACCACGAACGTCCTCGTGTATCTACCGAAGCAGGGGATTGTGATCAACGAACCATCGGTCGTCGCGGTCGAAGCAGGATCCAACCGCATCATGGCGATCGGCCAGGAAGCGCGGGCTATGCTCGGCCGCACGCCCGACTCGATCCTGGCCGTCCACCCGCTCAAAGACGGCGTGATCGCCAACTACCGCGTCACCCAAGCAATGCTCCAGTACGTCGTCAACCGATTAAGCGGACGGATCCGGCTGGTGCGTCCGGAAATCATGGTTACGGCACCGGCCGGTATCACGAGCACCGAACGGCGCGCGGTCATCGACGCCTGTATCGCAGCCGGCGCGAAGGCCGCCTATATCATCAAGGAACCGGTCGCGGCAGCGCTCGGCGCCGGTATTCCCATCGCGGCGGCAAGCGGCCACATGATCATCGATATCGGCGGCGGTACGGCCGAGGTCGCGGTCATCTCGCTCGGCGACATCGTCGCCGCCTCATCAGTCAGGGTTGCGGGCAACGCGATCGACGCGGCGATCATCGGCTACATCCGGAAAACGTACGGTCTCCAGATCGGCGAACAGACTGCGGAAGAGGTGAAGATCAAGATCGGCACCGCGATGAAGCTCACCAAAGAGCTCACGATGGAGGTGTCCGGATCAAACGGCGTATCCGGTCTGCCCGAGTCAGTCATCGTGAGCTCGAACGACATCGCGGCCGCGGCCAAGGAACCGATCGGCAGTATCATCAACACCGTGCGCGAGGTGTTGCAGAAAACACCGCCCGAGCTGGCGTCGGACGTCATGGACAAGGGCATCGTCCTGACTGGCGGGGGAGCGCTGCTGCGCCGCATCGACGATCTCTTTACGAAGGTGACCGGTGTCCCATGCCAACTAGCCGAAGAGCCCATGCTTTGCGTCGCCAAAGGCGCAGGCATCGCCGTCGACAACCTTGACGCGTACAAACGGTCGATCTTGTGGGCGAAGAGCTGATTCCATAGACTGGCCCTATGCTCCATATCGGCCTCGACGGCTCGCGGCTCGCGAAAGACCAGTACACGGGCACCGAGCAGTACTCCCACACGATCCTGGAACACCTGTTCCGGGTCGCACCCCATCACCGGTACACGATATACGCGCCCAAATTGCCGACCAAGCCGCTCAACGTCGGCCGTGCCCAAGTGGCATACCGGATTATTCCGTTCGCCCGCGGCTGGACCCAGATCCGACTGAGCTGGGAATTCCTGACGCAGCCCAAGCCGGACGTCCTCTTTGTGCCGTCGCATACCGTGCCGCTCGTCCATCCGGCCGCGGTAGTCAACACCGTCCATGACCTGGGCTTCAAGCGGCATCCTGCGTACTACGGTAAGTTCGAGCGTGTCTACCAGAACATCGGCCTCTGGCTTGCGACCCGGGTTAGCCGCGAGCTCATCGCGATTTCCGAGGCGACGAAACGCGACCTTGTCCGCTTCACCCGCTTTCCCGCCAACCGGATCCACGTAGTCCATCACGGCGTGGACCAAGAACGGTTCTTCCCGAAGCTCATGCGCGACGTGCCGCCGAAACGCATCCGAGCATTAGAGCCGTATTTCTTCTACTTAGGCCGGCTGGAGGCAAAGAAAAACATCGTCCGGTTAATCCAGGCGTTCCGCAGGCTCAAGGAAACGCGCGACCTGCCCCACAACCTGGTACTCGCAGGCAAGCCCGGCATGCACGGCTACGACGAGATCACGGCCACGCTCGACGCGTTGCCGCCGCAAGTGAGGAGCAGTATCGTCCTGCCGGGTTACGTCTCGTACCACGACTACCCGATCTGGCTGCGATTCGCGGAAGCGCTCACGTTCACTACGGGCTTCGAAGGGTTCGGTCTGCCGGCGCTCGAAGCGATGGCTTCCGGCGTACCTGCGATCGTCAGCCGGAACTCGTCGCTGCCGGAAATCGTCGGGGATGCCGGTATTTTGGTCAACGAAACCAAGGCGGAAGCGATCGCCGATGCTATGTACGCGATCGCCACAGATCCCTCAATCCGTCAGCAACTGTCGGAGCGCGGCCTCCGTCGGGCCCGCCAGTTCACTTGGGAGTCGGCTGCCCGGAAGACAATCGCCGTCATCGAGGCTGCCGCCAAGCGTGCATAACGCCGATGCAACCGGTAGCGATTAAGACATTTTCCGTCCGTGAATTGAATGAGTTTACTCACCGGACACTCAGCGAACACGTCGGCGCGATCGTGGTCGAAGGAGAACTGTCTGGCGTCCGGGTACGGAATGGACGCTGGCTACTGTTCAATCTGGTGGATGGCGAAAGCACTGTCGACTGCTTCGCGGCCCGACTCGATCCAGGCATTGAACCGAAGGACGGGCTGCGCGTCCGGATCCTGGCTACGCCCAGGATTTACGTGCCGTACGGCAGATATTCGCTCACGGTCGAGGCCATGGAAGCCGTCGGCGCAGGCCCGCTCCAAGCGGCATACGAGGCATTGTATCGTACCCTCAAGCTTGAGGGTCTTTTCCGTATGGAGCGCAAACGCGCACTGCCCAAGTTCCCGGAGCGGATCGGGATTATTACCTCGGCCGACGGCGCGGCAGTCGGCGACGTACGAAAGGTGATCCGCGAACGTTGGGGCGGTATCACGATGATACTCCGTCACGTCGCAGTGCAGGGCACAACCGCTGCCAAAGACATCGTCCGATCGCTCGACTCTTTCAACGAACGCGAGCGGGTTGACGTTGTCATCCTGACACGCGGCGGCGGATCCGCCGAAGATCTGTCCGCGTTCAACGATGAACACGTGATCCGTGCTGTGTTCGCAAGTGCGGCACCCGTCATCGCCGCTATCGGGCATGAGAAGGACGTGACACTTGCGGAGTTGGTTGCTGACGCCCGGGGCGCCACGCCGAGCCATGCCGCCCAACTTGCTGTACCCGATCGACAGACGGTTACAGCCTTGCTCGGTACGGCCGAGGCGTCACTCCGCCATGCTTTGCATAATAGATACGAACGTACAATGAATACGCTTACTGCCCGGGCCGATCTCCTGTCGCTCCGGACCACGGTCGCGCACCGGAATGCCCAGCACCGGCTCGACCGGGCAGCGTCGACGATTACGCAAGCTACGCACCGGATCGACACCGCATCCCTGCGCCTCGACAGGATCGGCGCCGTTCTTGCGTCCCTCGACCCACAACGGATCCTTACCCGAGGCTATTCGTTCACAACCAATCGGACAACAGGTACAATACTTAGGTCGATACGGGACGTCTCAGACGGAGACCGGTTGGAGACGCGGCTCGCAGACGGCAGCGTACTATCGGAGGTGATTCATGGCGAAGAAACGGCGGTTTGACGACTTGCTGGCAGAGCTCGACGACATTGCCGAACAGCTCGGCCAGGAACAGACCGATATCGAAGAAAGCCTGGCGCTCTACAAACGCGGGCAGTCAGTCCTTACCGAAGCACGGGCTCGTCTTAACGTCGTCGAACATGAATTCCTGCGCGCCGACGGAGGCAACCGATGAACCGCACTACAGCAGGTAGAGCCATAGTGCTCACGACCGCGGCACTCGTACTGACAGGTTGCCAGGCCTCGACGACCAACGACAAGCAATCATCAACAGAGGAGCATGTTATGGGAACATCATCGACCCGCCAGTTCGACGCCGCCCCTGGCCTATTACCGGACGCTGAAATCAAAGGGAAAGACGCCGTCATCGAGACCAGTAAAGGGACGGTCGTCGTCGAGCTGTACGCCGACGATGCACCGCTCACGGTCAGCAACTTCGTCTTCCTTGCTAGCAAGAACTTTTACGACGGCCTGACCTTCCACCGGTACGAACCGGGCTTCGTGATCCAGGGAGGCGATCCGCTCGGTACCGGCACCGGCGGACCAGGCTACCGGTTTGCCGACGAGCAGGTCACGCGGCCGTATACCAAAGGCACGGTCGCGATGGCCAATGCCGGCCCCAACACGAACGGCAGCCAGTTCTTCATTATGCTCGAGGATACGCCGCTGCCGCCCGCCTACACGATTTTCGGTATGGTTACGCAAGGGATGGACGTGGTCGACCAACTGCGCAAAGGCGACAGCATGACGAAAGTGAGCATCGTTGATCACCAGTAGATTTCTTGCTGCCCTCGGCGTTATCGGCCTGCTTGTAGGATACGCGCCGCCTGCAGCCGCCGTCGAGGCGTTTACTGTCCAGGATTTCGCCGACACGGTCAGCGTGAACGCCGACGGCAGTTTCGACGTGCGCGAGGCGATCGCGGTCGATTTCGGCACGAACCAGCGCCACGGCATCATACGGACGATCCCCACGAGGTTCCCGGATAGCCACGGCCTGACACGCAGCATTCGGATTTCCGGGATTGACGTCGCAGGGGATACGTTCGCGGTATCCCGGTCACTGTCCGGTATCACCGTCAAGATCGGCGACGCGGATACGCTCGTGACTGGCATGCATACGTATACGATCCGCTACCGCGTCGACAATGCGCTCAACCAGGTAGGCGATGCGGTCGAGCTCTACTGGAACGTTACCGGTAACGGATGGGACACGTCGATCGACCGCGCCACGGCGGCCGTAACGCTCCCGGGTATCGCGGATCCGGATGCTGTCCGCCAGGTGGCGTACATGGGACCCCTCGGCAGTACGGCCCAAGCGGAATCGTCGTTCTCGCCGGAACGCGGGTACCGGTTTGAAGCTGCCCGGCAGCTTGCGGCGACCGAAGGCTTGACGATCGTGGCCAGCTGGCCGCTGGGTATCGTCACCCTGCCGGGCACGGCTACGAAACTCCGTTGGTTCCTGACCGATAATTGGCCGCTGGGCCTGCCGTTCCTGGTCGCAGCATTCCTGCTGTGGCAATTTGCGCGGGGCGGCAAGGATCCGCGTGGCCGGGGCACGATCGTGCCGGAATTCGCCCCACCCAAAGATCTGACGATCCCGGCCATGGCCATGCTCCGCACCGAATCGATGGACGACCGGACGCTCACGGCGCTCATTATTGGCTGGGCGGTCGGCGGGCACCTCACGATCAGCGAACCGAAACACAACGCGTTCGAACTCACGAAATTGTCGCCGCCCAAGCAGGGGAGTCCGGCGGAAACAGGGCTATTCGCCGCGCTGTTCCGCACCGGCGACACCGTCCGCCTGGCTGACCTGAAGCAAGACACCCAGCTCGTCGTCGCCAAGACGGCAATCCGTTCGGAAGCGATCCGCCAGTTACTTGATGCGCGCTATATCGTGACGAACCCGGATACGGTCCGTCTCCTGTACTTCATCGCCGGTATCGCGGTTGTTGCCGCGTCGGTCGTACTCGGATCAGCCATCGGTACCGCCGGCGCCATCGGCGGAGCGGTGAGCGGCCTGCTCATCGCGGCCGCCGCGCCGTTCATGCCGAAGCGGACGAAGACCGGCGTCGACAAGAAGGAGCAGATCCAAGGGTTCGAGCTGTACCTCAAGACCGCCGAACGGTACCGAATGGCGTTCGCCGAGAAAGAGCGTCTGTTCGAGCGGTACCTGCCTTACGCGATCGCCTTCGGCGTGGCCGGCCTGTGGGCCAAGGCGTTCAAAGACATCGCGACCGCGGCGCCGCGCTGGTACAGCGGCTACTACGGCACCCACTGGTCGGCCGTTCATTTTGCCAACGGCTTGGGCGGCAACCTGACGAGCAGCCTGTCAGGCGTCACGACCGCAAGCTCGGGCGGCAGCGGGTTCTCCGGGGGCGGAAGTGGAGGAGGCTTCGGCGGAGGCGGCGGGGGATCATGGTAGCCGCGCGGCGGATCGACATCCTGTCGGTCCCGATCGACGTCATGACAGGCGACGCCGTGCTTGCCCGGATCAAGGAATTCGTCGTGAGTGGCCAGCCGCACCAGATCGCCACCGTCAATCCCGAGTTCGTGATGGAAGCGGGCCGGAACCCCGAGTTTGCCGAAGCGCTCCGCACCACGGCGCTCAACATCGCCGACGGTACCGGTATCCGCTTGGCCGCACTCGTCCGCGGTACGCCGATCCCCGAGACCGTTCCTGGCATCGATCTGCTCGAACATATCTGCGCCGCTGCGGCCCGCCTAGGTTGGCGGGTGTACTTCCTTGGAGAAACAGCCGGCGTGGCCGCGGAAACGGCCCACGTGCTTACCGAGCGGTATCCAGGCTTGCAGGTGGCCGGCGCCGAGGAGGGCTTCGAGAAAGACGCTCGCGTCACTGACACTGAGACACGGGCGCTCATCGCACGCATCCGCGCCGCCAAACCGGACGTGCTCTTCGTCGCATTCGGCGCCCCGAAGCAGGACGTGTTTATCGCCCGACATCGCACCGCACTCGGCGTGCCGGTCATGATGGGCGTCGGAGGGTCGTTCAACTTCGTGACCGGCCGGGCGCACCGGGCACCGGTTCTCATGCGACGCCTGGGGCTCGAATGGCTCTGGCGACTCCTGACGCAGCCGTGGCGGTTCCGCAGGATCGCGACCGCGACCATAGCCTTCCCCCTGGCTGTGATCCGCGCCTCGCTTGATTGACCGTAACCGGCATTCGTAGTAGGATACGAGGCGTACACCAGACAACGCTCCGTTGGCTGGTTTTTTGTCGACAGAACCGGCCGCATCGGCTATAAAAGGAACAAAGGAACCCCTATGGCATCATCACCCTTCATGGCAGCGCTCGAACAACTGTCCGAGGAGCGCGGGCTCCCGGTCGAGGTTATCGTCCAAACGGTCGAGGCCGCGCTGGCCGCCGCCTACCGCAAAGACTATGGCAAGGCCGGCCAGGTTATTCGGGCGACCCTTGATGCCGACGACCTGACAAAGACCAAGATGTTCCAAGTCTACGACGTGGTCGCGGACGACGCCGAAATCGAGGAACCGGAACGTCAGCTCACCGAAACCGAGGCCAAGAAGCTCGACAAGAAGGCGGAGATCGGTGGCGAGGTCGTCATTCCACTGCCCGAACACGCCGAGTTCGGCCGGATCGCCGCGCAGACCGCCAAGCAGGTGATCATCCAACGGATCGCCGAAGCCGAGCGCACGATGCTCTACCAGGAATTCAAGGACAAAGAAGGGCAGATCGTGAGCGGTACAGTCCAGCAGATCGAAGGCAAGGACGTCATCATCAACATCGGCCGGATGAACGCGGTCATGCTCCCGCACGACCAGGTGCCGAACGAGCGCTACTACACCGGCCAGCGGCTGAAGTTCTTCGTCCGAGGGGTCGAAGAAACGAACCGCGGCCCGAAGGTACTTGTCTCCCGCACACACCCGGACGTGATCCGCGGCCTGTTCACCCAGGAAGTGCCGGAAATCCAGAGCGGCACGGTCACGATCGAGGCGATCGCCCGCGAACCGGGCTCGCGCACCAAGATCGCCGTTATGGCCCATCAGGACGGCCTCGATCCGGTCGGCTCGTGCGTCGGCCAGCGCGGCATCCGCGTCCAGGCCGTGTTGTCGGAGCTGACCGAAGAAAAAATCGACATCATCCTGTGGAACGAAGACCCGATGCAGCTCATCGCCAACGCGCTGTCGCCGGCCAAGGTCGATTCGATCACGCTCGATGATGCCACCAGGACGGCCAAGATCCGCGTCCCCGACGACCAAGTGTCGCTCGCTATCGGCCGGAGCGGCCAGAACGTCCGGCTCGCAAGCAAGCTCACCGGCTGGAACCTGGATATCGTGAAGGACGAGCTCGTGCCCGCCGCCGCCGAAAGCGCTGACGCCGAGGCGGAAACCGAACCGACGGACGAGGCCGACGAGACTGCCGCGCCAGAAGAGCCGGCTGATACCGCAACCACTGAATCCACGGACGTCGAACCGATGCCCGAGGAACCCGACCAAGCGCAGGAGTAACCGACCGCCCATGAGCGACATGCCGCTCGACAGCTTTGCCAAGTTCTCGCGCGAGGCGCGGGCGATTTTGGTTGCCGCCCAACGCTACGCCGAAACGCTCGACGCCGGATTGGGATCCGAGCACTTACTGATCGCGCTCGCGGTCACACCCGGATCGGCCGCCTACTCGGTGCTGCGGAAACTGCCGGTCACGCTCGACCAGATCCGGCTGGTGTTACATGCCCATCCGTCGAAACCGCAACCCAAGGGCACGATGACCGCCGAGGCGAAGGCCGTACTCGAACGGGCAGCGCTCCAGGCAGCGACCGTCGGGTCGGAGCGGATCGGGCCCGAACATATCCTATGGGCCCTGACCACGGACACCGACAGCCGCGGCCATCACGTCCTCCACCAACTCGGCCTGGAACCAAAGACGGTCCGCCGAATGCTCGAACGGTCACTCTACGAAGAGGGCGTCGAGCAGGTGGGTAGCCACGAGATCGAGATATTGGGCGTGATCGGCGGACAGCCGATCAGCAACCGTCCGCCGGCCCAGCACGACGACACCGACGAAACGGACGATGACGATGGCGAAGAGAGTGCCACGCCGATGCTCGACGAGCTGACTACCGATCTGACCGCGCTCGCGGCCGACCATCAATTGGAACCGCTCATCGGCCGGGCCGACGAGCTCATGCGCCTGACCCATATCCTCGGACGGAAAACGAAGAACAACCCGATCCTGATCGGCGAACCGGGCACCGGGAAAACCGCGATCGTGGAAGGCCTGGCCGCCGCGATCGTCGCCGGCACCGTCCCGCCGTACCTTGCCGATACACGCCTGGTCAGTCTCGAACTCAGCACACTGGTCGCCGGTACGATGTACCGGGGCCAATTCGAAGAACGGCTCCGCCGCATGATCGCCGAACTCGAAGCTGTGGAGCACGTAATCCTGTTCATCGACGAGATCCATACCTTGATCGGCGCGGGCGGGGCCGAGGGCGGCCTCGACGCGGCCAATATCCTGAAGCCGCTGCTTGCCAAGGGCACGCAGCGCGTCATCGGCGCGACGACGACCGCCGAGTACAAGAAACATATCGAACGAGACGCTGCGCTCGAACGCCGCTTCCAGCCAGTAGTCGTCCAAGAGCCGAGCGCCACCGAGACAACAGAGATCCTCCTGGGCATCCGCGACCGGTACGAGCAGTTCCACGAACTGTCGATTCCCGACGAGACGGTCGAAGACGCCGTGCGGCTGGCCGAACGGTACCTGCACGACCGCCACTTTCCCGACAAGGCGATCGATCTGGTCGACGAAGCTGCCGCCTCGCTCCGGGCAGCCCGGAAGCCTGCAACACGCGCATCCCTCGGTACCGGCGCTCGAACGCGAGCTCAAAGCGCTCTTGAACCAGAAGGAATACGAGACGCGGCAAGAGCACTTCGAACGGGCCGCCTACCTGCGCGACGAAGCGGCCAAACTCCAACTTGCGATCAAGAAACTGCGCGACCGGCGCGAGACCCAACCCGCGAAGCGGCAGTACGACCAAACGCTCACCGGCGACCACCTGCGCGCGATCGTGAGCCGGTGGACCGGCATTCCGGCCGCGAAGCTGTCGGTCATGCACCGCCGCAGCCTGCTGAAGCTCGACGACACGCTGGGCGCCGCGATTATCGGGCAGCCGCAAGCGGTCGGCACCGTAGCACGGATCATCCGTCAGGCGAAGAGCGGCTTCAAACACCCGAACCGGCCGCTCGGCGTCCTGCTGTTCGTCGGGCCGACCGGGGTCGGTAAAACCGAAACGGCCCGCGTGCTTGCCGACACGGTCTTCGGGTCGCCCGCGGCGCTCACCAAGCTCGACATGAGCGAATTCATGGAACGGCACCAAGTGGCCCGCTTACTGGGCGCGCCGCCGGGGTACGTCGGCTACAATGAACCGAGCAAGGTACTCGAAGCGGTCCGGCGACGGCCGCACCAGGTGCTGCTGTTCGACGAAATCGAAAAGGCACACCCCGACGTCTTCCATGTCCTGCTCCAGCTCATGGAAGACGGCCGTCTGACCGACGGCACGGGCCGCACGGTCCATTTCCACGACACGCTCATCGTACTCACGAGCAACATCGGCGGACAGCTATGGCAAGAACAAGGTGGGATCGGCTTCGCGACCGGGCAATCGACCGCCGCGATCGACGCGAAGATCGATGCGCTCCTGCGCGAGCGCTTCCAGCCCGAATTCTTGGGCCGGCTCGACGCGGTCGTGCCATTCCGGCCGCTCACGCCCGATGCCCTTGCCACGATCGTAGGGCTTGAGCTTGGCCGCCTGGTTGCACAAGGAGCGCAAGAAGGCGTCACCGTCCACATCGACGACTCGGCAGTACAGCACCTGGCCGGCATGGTCGGACGGTCGAAGGCCGGCGCACGCGACATCCGGCGTCTGGTCGAACGCGAAGCGGGCGCCAAGCTCGCCGATGCCGTACTCCGATCGGCCCGGCCGCAACCGCTCACCGTCGCCGCGGTACACGGCACCATCAAGGTAACGCCTGTCCGTCCGTCCGTTCCGCCGCGTCCGAACCGCCATGGCACCCGAACACGTACTCGAACGGCGGCTTAAAGAGCTCGCCCAGCCATACCTGCGCGCCGCCGATTGGCGGCTGGTCGAACGGGCGATCGGATTCGCCGCTAAACACCACGCCGGGGCCGTGCGCCAGAGCGGCGAAGCCTATCTGACCCACCCGCTGTCCGTGGCCGTCTTCCTAGCCAAGCTCCATCTCGACGCCGCCACCTTGGCCGCCGGCATACTCCATGACATTCCTGAAGATACCGGCGTCACGGTCGACCAACTCGCCAAGGAATTCGGCTCCGACGTGGCAAATCTGGTCGCCGGCGTTACTAAGCTCGCCAAAGTACAGCTCCAGCCGGCGTCGTTCGTGTCCCGGCTCCTTGGCCGCAACGACGACAAGCGCCTGGCGTTCGAACGCCAGGTGGAGTCGCTCCGCAAGATGCTGCTCGCCATGGCTGCCGATATCCGCGTCGTGCTTATCAAGCTCGGCGACCGGCTCCATAACATGCAGACGCTCGACTCGTTCCGGCCGGACAAACGGACGCGGATCGCCCAGGAAACGCTCGAGATCTACGCCCCGATCGCGTACCGGCTCGGCATGGGCCAGGTGAAAGGCGACCTCGAAGACCTGGCGTTCCCGTACGTCTACGCCAAAGAGCACGTCCAACTGCAGGCGCTCGTCGAGGCACGCGTCGCCGAACGGGAACGCTACATCCGCCGCTTCTCGCGGGTGCTGCAAGCGAGCTTGGAAGCCGAGGGCATCCGCGCGGCCGACGTCCATGGCCGGGTCAAGCACATGTACAGCCTCTGGCGGAAACTCCAGCGGTACCAAGGCGACTTAAGTAAGATCTACGACCTGGTCGCGATCCGGATCATCGTCCCGACCGCGAGCGACTGCTACCGCACTTTGGGCCTCATCCATAGCCGCTGGAACCCGCTCATCGGCCGGATCAAGGATTACATCGCCACCCCGAAACCGAACGGCTACCGGTCGCTCCACACCACCGTCTTCGGGCTCGACGGCGAGATCGTCGAGATCCAGATCCGGACGCCCGAGATGCATGAACAGGCCGAACGCGGCGTGGCCGCCCACTGGTCGTACAACGAACGCAAGCACCGCGCGGATACGGCCGGCTCGCCCGAAGAAATCACCGAAGCCCGTCTTGACTGGCTGGCCGACCTGCAGCGCTGGCAGGAATCGCTCACGAAGCCCGACGAACTGCGCGAGGCGCTCCGGCTCGACTTTTTCACCGACCAGATTTTCGTGTTTACGCCACGGGGCGAGGTGGTCACCTTGCCGGCCGACAGTACGCCGGTCGACTTCGCCTACGCGATCCATTCCGAAGTCGCCGAAAGTCTGCAGGGCGCGACCGTCAACGGGAAATTGACCGCGCTCTCGACACCGCTTGGGAACGGCGACATCGTCGAAATCGTCCGCGGCAAACACCCGAAAGGTCCCAAACGCGACTGGCTCCGGTTCGCCAAAACCCAGAAGGCCCGCTCGCACATCAAAGCCTGGTTCCACATCGGCGGCTGACAGATTTGTTCCCCTGGGGAACGCGTGCTATACTGCCCCCTGTGACAAGGAGTGCCATGGAGAAACCGATCTCGCTCGCACGGGGCATGCGCGACGTCTTACCCGAAGAGCAGGCGTACTGGTCCCGACTGCGGTCGGTCGCCCAGACGCGGCTCCAGAGCTTCGGTTTCCAACCGATCGACACGCCGGTCGTCGAATCGAAAGAACTCTACCTGCGTGGTACCGGCCAGGACACCGACATCGTCCAGAAGGAACTCTTTGCAGCCGGCCGGATCGGCAACCGCGGCGAGGGCGACGAATCCGCCGACCGAGAACTTGTGTTGCGGCCCGAAGGCACGGCCGGTATCGTCCGCGCCTACATCGAACACGGCATGCGTACCTGGTCGCAGCCGGTCAAGCTCTATTCGTTCGTCCAAAACTTCCGCTACGACCGGCCACAAAAAGGCCGGTACCGCCAGCACACGCAGCTGACCGTCGAGGTTTTCGGCGACGACACGCCGCTCACCGACGCGATGACCCTGCTCGCCTTGTGGCAGATCGTCCAAGACCTGGGACTCGACGACGAATCGGTGATCGAATTGAATTCGATCGGCGACAAGGCCTGCCGCGGCCAGATCCGCTCGGCATTGAAGGCGTACTACGAACCGCTCCTGCCGCACCTGTGCGCCGATTGCAACAAGCGGTTCGAAACCAACCCGCTCCGGTTGCTCGACTGCAAAGAAGCGCAGTGCCAGCCGTATAAAGAAGCCGCGCCGGCCACGGTTGACAACCTGTGCGCCGACTGCCGCAAGCACTTCATGCTCGTACTCGAATATCTCGACGAAGCCGGCGTGCCGTACGACCTCAACCCGTACTTGGTCCGCGGACTCGACTACTACACCCGCACCACGTTCGAGCTGCGGCACAAAGACGACCCGGGCCGCCAGTCGGTCCTAGGCGGCGGCGGGCGGTACGACGAACTCGTCGAGACCTTGGGCGGCGGCCAGACCCCTGCGTTCGGGTTCGGATTGGGCATAGAACGGACGGTCGAGCGGCTCATCGAACGGGGGATTGAGGTCGCGCCGATGGCCGGTACCGAAATCCTGGTGATCCAACTGGGCGACCGCGCCAAAAAGAAAGCCATCCCGCTCCTGGTGAGCTTGAGCAAAAAGGGTCTGGCCGCCAGCATGGCCCTGGGCAAGGAAAGCTTGAAATCGCAGCTGCGCTCGGCCGACAAGATGGGCGCGAAATTAGCCTTGATCGTCGGCGAACGCGAGGCGATCGACGGCACGATCATCGTCCGCAATATGTTCGACGGCACGCAGGATACGGTCGCGTTCGAAGACGTGGAGAGCGTCATTGCCCGCAAGCTCGACGAACTCACCCAGAACTGACCGGCAGCTCGCCGCCATCCTCGACAACGTCCGCAGCCTCTACAACGTCGGGTCGATGTTCCGCACCGCCGACGCGTTCGGCTTCGAGCACCTGTATCTGTGCGGCATGACCGGCACGCCGGCCGACGAGCTGACCCGCTCCCGCATCGCCAAAACCTCGCTTGGTGCCGAACAGAGCGTGCGCTGGACACATGTCACGCTCGGCGCCGATGCCGCGGCACACCTGAAAGCGGCTGGTTTCGAGATCGTGGCACTCGAACAGACGCCCGACGCCATACCGATCCAGCAGTTCCACCCGACGGCCGCCAAGCTCGCGCTCGTGGTCGGACACGAACTCTACGGCATCCGCACCGACGCCCTTGCCGCCGCGGACCACCACGTCATGATCCCAATGCTCGGCACGAAGGAATCCTTGAACGTCGCAGTTGCGTTCGGTGTCGCCGCAGCCCAGCTGCGCTTCGGCTAACCTCGCTCGATCCTGCCAAACCCGCTATACTGCCCTGGCGCTTCAGCAATGAAGCGCGGTTCAGTTTACAAATCGAGAGGAATATACGCACGTGAGCAAACAATTCGTCGAACTCGTCGCGGTCGAAACCGCCATCCAGTCAACCGAAGAACTGGCCCAACGGCACGCCGCGCTTGCCCGGTGTACAGAAACCAAGAAGGCAATCGCCGCCGCGCTCCGTACCCAGATCCAAGCCCTGCAAGACCAAGCCGAAGCGCAAATCGCGGATCTCAACGCCCAGGTCGCCCAGCACTACTCCGCCATCCACGCTTATGTCGCAGTGAACCGGCCGAGCCTGTTGCACAAGCCGGAGCAAAAAAGCTTCGCTACGGCGACGGGAAGGATCGGCTGGCAAAAGGAACGGGACACCGTCCGCCTGACCGACGACGAGGAGGCCGTGATCGAGCGGCTGCGCAAACACTTAGGCGAAAACGCCGAACTGTTCATCGAGACCAAGGAAAGCGTGCGACTCCAAGAGTTGTCCAAAAACTACCACTTAGTGGAAGACATCAAAGGCATCGAGGCCGTCGAGGGCAAAGACAAATTCTACGTCGGCGTCACCGACTTGAAGCTCGAAGTCAAACCCACTACGCACTCCGAACGGCTCGTGACGAAATAACGACCAAAGAAAAAGACCGGCCCTAGGGCCGGTCGCTTTTATACTGGTCTATTTTATCCACCTCCTTTGTTCGGTATTTGTTCGTGTATGCTGGGTGCATGCGCTGGATCCTGCACGTCGATATGAACAGCTACTTCGCCTCGGTGGAGCAGCAGCGGAACCCGGCCCTACGCGGCAAACCGGTAGGCGTGGGTGGCAAACCCGGCACCCGCTCGATCATCGCTGCTGCCTCGCGCGAAGCGAAGCGGCGCGGCGTCCGTACCGCCATGCCGGCGCACGAAGCGGTGCGCGTCTGCCCCGAGCTGGTCATCGTCCCGCCGGACTATCTCACGTACCGGCACTGGAGCGAGCAGATGTTCGGCATCCTCGAAGCACTGTCGCCGTCGGTCGAGATCTTTTCGATCGACGAGGGGTTCGTCGAGCTGCATGGTATACCGGAAGGCGGGGGAGCGGTCGACGCAGTACTCACTGCCGTGTTCCGGATCAAATCTCTCTTGCGCGAGCAGTTGGGCCAGGTCATGACCGCCACGATCGGCGTCGGCCACGGCAAAAAATTGGCGAAGTTAGCAGGGGAGTTTCAGAAGCCCGACGGCTGCGTGGTCTTGCTCGGCGACGACGAAGCGGCCTTGGTCGAACGGTTCCGCCGCGCCGGCGTCCTGGCCTACACCCGCGCCGAGCTCTATGCCATAGCGCCGGTAACCGAGCTGTGCGGGATCGGACCGCGGCTCGGCCGACGGCTCAAGGCAGCCGGGATCCGGACCTTGGCCGACTTGGCGGCGCGGTCGGTCGACGACCTGCGGCCGCTGGTGCATCCCTACGAACACCTGCTCTACCGGATCGGACGGGGGAGCGACCCGGATCCGCTCGTACCGTACTGGCGTGCCAAGGCCGAACAGTCGATCGGCCATCAGTACACGTTGCCGGCTGACATCCCCGCGGCCGATCTGCCGCCCGTACTCTGCTACCTGGTCGAACAAGTAGGCCGGCGGCTGCGCCGGAGCGGGTTCGTGGCCCACGGTATCGCCGTGTACCTGCGGTTCGCCGGCCGGGGCGGCTGGAGCGCACACGCCACTGGCTCCAGGAGGCTCGAATCCGACCGAGACCTCTATCAAGCCGCATGGGGCCTGATCGCCAACGCGGCCGCAACGCTCGGCAGCGGCCTCACCGCCTCGACCCCGATCCGCATGCCGTCGGTCACAGCCGTCAGGCTGGAACGCCGCACGGACGCCCCGCAAGCACTGTTCGCCACCGACCGCCGGGCACTGGCACTCACCCGGGCAACCGACGCGATCCGCGACAAATTCGGCAACCGGAGCGTCACGAGCGGCTTGAGTCTGGGCGTCCGCCTGCACGCCGTACCCGACGGCCGGCGCAAGCGGTTCACGCCCCGACTCCTGGTCGGGTGAGTGGGGACAAGCTTTTCCACAGTCAAGCACTGGTAGGTACGGTATTTGTTCGGGTATACTCGGAGTACATATGGCACACCTCACCCCTAAACAGAAGAGCGTCCTCGACTACCTCCGCGCGTTCACCGAAGACCACGCCTACGCGCCCAGCTACCGCGAAATCGCCGAACATCTGGGCCTTAAGTCGGTCGCCACCGTCGCCGAACACGTCGAAACGCTCGAGCGGAAAGGGTTCTTGAGCAAGGACCGGCTCGAAGCCCGTTCGATCCAAGTCACGCCGGCCTGGGACGAACGGACGTTCGAGATCCCGCTCATGGGCGCCATCGCGGCCGGCTCGCCGATCGCGGCCATCCGCACGAACGAAACGATCGACATCCCGCGATCGATGATGGGGCCAGACGTCTTCGCCTTGCGCGTCCGCGGCGATTCCATGATCGATGACGGCATCCTCGACGGCGACTACGTAGTGATCCGCCGCACCAGCACGCCCCGCAACGGCGACATCGTAGTAGCGCTGCTCGAACAGGACAACGTCACGCTCAAGCGCTACTACAAAGAGAAGGACGCCATCCGCCTGCAACCGGCTAATCCCAAGTACCCGCCGATCCGCACGAACCAGGTTGATATCCAGGGCAAGGTCCTGGGCGTTATCCGCAACCTGAGTTGACCTGGGCAGCCTGGTATAGTGAACGCATGCGGCACGACGACGCCCTGCAACCCGGGAACGTACTCAGCTTGCGCTGGCCGAGCATGCGGCCGACCTACGTGAGCGAGCACCCGCGCAACCTTGATCCGCACCGCTTCGAACGCGACGGTATCAAAGCGGTTATCTTCGATTTCGATAACACGCTCATCAGCAACCATACCGACGAAATCGGCGACCGGGGCGAGTTGCTCGACCGCTGGATCAAGGTCTTCGGACCCGACAAGGTCATGATCGTCTCGAACAAGCTCCGCCTGTTCGACATGGCCCACAAGCTCGACAAGGAAGCGGCGCGGTTCGGGATCCGAGCGCTGTCGACCGGCCTGCTTATCAAACCCTGGCCCGGCTCGCTGAAGCGCGCCGCTGCCATAATGGGGGTCGCCCCGCGACACGTACTCATGGTCGGCGACCTGCTCCTGGCCGACGTGCTGGGCGGCAACCTGGCCGGCATGAAAACACTGCTCATCGCGCCCGTGCACAGCGCCGAGGGGTTCGGCGTGCGAATAATCCGGTTCGTCGAGCGCGTTGTCGGCTACCGCACGACCGACGAGCACCGCCGGGCGAGCAAGCGGCGCGTGGTATACTAACGCTACCGGAGACCGATGCCCACTACACCTAAGCGACCCGCCAAACAGCCCGCCCCGCCTGCGCCGGAAGACGACGCGTATTTCGACGTAGCGAACGCGCGGCAGGAACGCTGGCGCGACGACTATCTTGATCCCGACGCGGTCCTTCCTGTCGAGCAGGGAACCGATCCCGAGCCGCCTGCGGCGTAGGAGGAACCACGCATGCGCGGCCTTGACGGCATCCAAGCCCCGCCCGAACGACATCAGGCACCACGGCCGGCGCCTACTGTTTCGGCACGCCGCGCAACGTTGCCCAGGCTCACGGTGCCAGCCACGGCATTCCACATGGCCGGCGGTATGCTCCTGCTCGCCGCGCTTGTAAGCGCCGGGTTCTGGCTCCATTCCGCCGGAAGCCGGTTCTTGGCCGTGGAAGCCTCATCGGCGCCGGTGACACTCCCAACGGCCGAACCCGCCGCCGAGCAACCGGCACCGTTCGCCACCGGTTACCAGACACCGACCGGAACCGGCCAGCCGATCGCAGTCGAGTCGCCGCTACCCGCGTCGCTGCCGCAGCCGGACGAGGATGCTGCGACCACGGCATTGCCGACCATCCGTATCTTGACCGGCGGCGCGCCTGCGTCGGCCGCTACCGCCGTCCGTGACACGCTCGACGCGGACGGATACCAGGTGATTGCCACCGGCCCGGCCAAGTTTTCGTACGTCCGCAGCACTGTGTACTATCTGGCAGGTCGACGCGATGCCGCCCGGGCGGCCGCCACTGCCGCCGGCCTTACCGATCCGACGCTCGTCGAAGACCCGATCGCCGCGCCAGCCGACGTGCTCCTTGTGCTTGGCACCGACCGTTCGTGATTTGTTCGGAATCGTCGTAGTTTCCCACAGGATTTGTTGACGTCCACGCGGCTGTGCGATACGCTGGTTTTGTTCGGTTCGATACGTTTACCCTCCTACGTATCGGCCGGGACCTCGGCCCCCTGCCTCGCGCAGGGGGCCGTTGCGTTCTCCACAGGCAGCGGTGCCACCCAGCTTGACACCCCGGCCTAGGCCGCTATACTGGCACCTACATCGATGGCTACCCCGTGGTAGTCATCGTTTCATTTCTACCTCCTGGGCATGGAGAAGGTTCCAAGAAAGGAGTGCATTCGTGCAGTACAATCTCGGGCCGTCTCTCGAAGATCCGCTCATACGCTGGCGCCGGAAGTCCCGCCACGCTTGGCAAGACCTACGGCGCGCATACTGGATCCATTCGAAACTGTTCTCGTTCTACCGCCAGCAGACGCTGTCACTCATCGTGACCGGGCTGCTCGTGGCAACGCTCCATCCTGCGAGCGTCGCCCAGGCAGCCGATGCCGCCGGCGCCGCCTCGGCGCACCGTGATGCCGGCCTGGCCGATTTCACCTTCGACTCGATCGAAGAGGTGTCGGGCGACACCGCGTTGGCCTCGGGCTTTATCGAAAAGCCGCTCGTGGTCGCCACCGACATGGGAAAGCCCGAGCGCGAGCTCGTAGCTGCCCAGCAGGCTGCCCAGGCGAAAGCCAAGCAGGCCGCAGCGCGGAAAGCGGCCGCAAAGAAAACCACGGCGATCTTAGCGCGGAGCACCCCGGACACCGAGGTCCATGTGGTCCAGACCGCCGAAACCGGCAACAGTTACCCATGGGGCTACTGCACGTGGTACGCAAAGCAGCTCCGCCCTGATCTACCGAACCACCTCGGTGACGCGAAGTATTGGCTGACGAACGCTGCCCGGGCCGGGTTCGCTACCGGAACTACGCCCGCGGTCGGTGCCGTGGTCGTGACCAGCGAAAGCCGCTACGGCCACGTCGGCTATGTCGCAGCAGTGGACGGCGACACGATCGTCGTGCAGGACATGAACGTGATCGGCTTCGGCAAGGTGTCGAAGCGCTGGATGAAAATCACCTCGCCCGTAATCCGGGGCTATATCTACTAAACCTGCCGTAGCTCTGGCATACTGACACCATGCAATCCGCCTTCCTACGTCGAGCAGGCCTCTTGGTCGCCGCACTTGCGCTCTGTACCGTCCCGGCCGCGCACGCCTTCGAGCTCGGCGCGCCTGATGCCGAGTCGGGCAACCTGGCGGTGGAATCCGGCCGCGTCATCAGCGACACGTTCTTCGGCGCCGGCAACGACGTCGACCTGCGTGGTAGCGTCGAACGCGACGCGTTCCTGGCCGGCCAAACCGTGGCGGTCCATGATTCGGTCGGCAGCAACCTATTCGCCGCAGGCGGCACGGTTACGATCAGCGGCCCGGTCGCCGGCGACGTATTCGTGGCCGGCAATGTCGTCCGCATTACGAAGGACGCCGTGATCGGCGGCGACCTGGTCGCAGCCGGCAGCACGATCACCGTCGATGGCGCGGTCGGCGGCAAGGCCCGGCTCATCGGCGACAGTCTCTCACTCGGCGGCACCGTGGCGCACGACCTTACGATCCACGCCCGTGCGCTCGAACTGGGCGACGGCGCGATGGTCGGCGGCGATCTGGCCGGTACGCTCGACAGGGCAGTACCTAGCCAAGCGGCCTCGGCCGTCGGCGGCACGATCACCGTAACGCGGACCGATACTGCCGCCCGCACCAGCCAACCGACGAACGGTTCGTTGACCGTGCTCGGCCTGCTTTTCACGCTCTGCCTGACGCTCGCCGGTGCCGCGGCCGCGCACTTGATCGCACCCAAGGCTACTGAACGGATCCGGGCGGCCGCCCATGCCGAACCGCTCCGCCACGGCCTGGTCGGCTTGCTGGCCGTACTCGTCTGGATACCGCTCATGCTGATCCTAGCCGTCTTCCTTGTCACGATTCCTGTCAGCGCGTTCGTCTTCGCAGCCGGCCTAGCGGCGTTCTTGGCGGCGCACGTCCTTGCCGCGGCGGCCGCCGCTGACCTTGGAGCGAAGCTGCTCGGTCGGACACTACCATCGTTCCTTGCCGCCGTGGCGCTCGGCAGCATCCTGCTCGCCGTCGTAGGTTTCATCCCGTTCATCGGCGGCTTGATCGGTCTCACGATGTTCTGCGTGGGTCTTGGCAGCCTACTCGCCGACGTCTGGCAGCAGTACCTGCGCCCCGGCCGCGCGGGAACGAAGTAGTCGACATGAAGGAGGGTCACTTGTTGGAACCAGCGTTCGAACATCCGGCGCACGGCGCCCACGGCAAGCGACGGTGGCAGCGCTGGTTGCCGGTCGCGGTGCCCGTAGTGCTGGGAGCGGTAATCCTGACCGCGGTCGGCGTGACGGTCTACCGCCGCTACGTTGCCGCGCCGTCCGGCACTGGCAGTACGGTGCCGGATGCGACGCTGCCCGGTATCACGATCGAACAGCCGACACCCAAGCCCACGACCGAAGCCTCGCCGCTCGACGGCACCCAGGTCGCACCCGAACTGGCGCACCGCCGGCCACTCGCCGTGATGGTCGAAAACCATCCCGACGCCCGCCCGCAAGCAGGCCTTGGTAGCGCCGCCAACGTCTGGGAAGCGATCACCGAGGGCGGTATCACCCGGTTCATGGCCGTGTTCGGCCCGCACGACGCCGATAAGATCGGCCCGGTCCGCTCGGCGCGGCCCTACTTTATCGCCTGGGCCTCGGGCTACCAGGCGCTCTACGCCCACGCCGGCGGATCCCAGGCCGGACTGGCATTGCTTGCTGGAACAAAGAACGTGGTCGACCTGCCGCACAGCGGTAGCTACTTCCACCGCGAACCGCGCCCTGGCATCGCGACCGAACATACGTTATTCACCTCGAGCAGCGAACTCTACGCCTACGCCGATGCGAAGCAGGCGGCGACGGATACGCAGGACTTCGAGGGCTTCAAGTTCCAAGACGATGCGGCCGTGGCCGACCGCCCTGAAGCCGGTAGCATCGCCATCAAGTTTTCGTCGGCAAGCTACGAGGTCCGCTGGGAGTATCATAGGGACACGAACAGCTACCGCCGCTCGTTGGCCGGTACGGCCCATACCGACAAAAATACGGGCGAGCAGATTACTACGAAGAACGTCGCGGTGCTACGTGTCGACCGGCGGTACGATCCCAACACGAACCAAGGGAAAGGGGAGTGGTTCATGACCACCGAAGGCTCGGGCAAGGCGACCCTCTTCCGCGACGGCCAAACGATCGAAGCCACGTGGAAAAAACCGTCGCAGGGCGAGATGCTCAAGCTCTACGGAGCCGACGGCGCAGAACTCGCGTTCGACCGCGGCCAGATCTGGTTCGAGGTCGCTCCGCCCGAGGTATCGGTCGTCAGCCAGTAAGCCGGACGAAAGAAAAAAGACTGCCAGGAAACTGGCAGTCTGTCAGAGAGGATATCCGATCCTGCCGGCAGCAGTCCGGTATGCGTCGAGCAGTTGCGTCGTTGAGCGTTCAATGCCGAACCGTGAGGCCTGCCTCGCACCCGCGGTGCCAAGGTAGCGCCGCAACTCAGGCGACGACGCCAGCCGACGAAGCGCACCCGCGAACGATTCGGTATCCGGACCGGCGATAAGGCCGGTGCCGTCGTGGTCGACAAGTTCCGCGGCCCCAGGCCCGGGAACCGCTACCACAGGCAACCCCGAAGCCTGGGCTTCGAGGACGACGAGCGGATGGACTTCGCTGTCCGATGCGATCCCGAACATATCGGCGCATGCGTAGACATCGGGCATGAGGTCGTAGGGCACCGCGCCAAGGAACCGGACCCTATTACCGACGCCGAGCGCCGCCGCCAGGGATTCCAGCTCGTGCCGCAACGGCCCATCGCCCGCCAAGACAAGCCCGCAGGAAACAGGCAGCGCGGCGAATGCCTCAAGCAAGTCGTGGACGCGCTTTTCTTTCCCGAGCCTGCCGACGAAGAGGATCACGCACTGGTTCGGCGCGATACCCAACCTTGTGCGTGCCGCCCGCTTGTCGCGCCCCGTATACCGCCGTGGGTCGATACCGTTTGGCACGATGACGATCGGGCGCGACACGCCGAGCGCCTCGAGCGACCGCGCCATGCCGCGGGCTGGTGCGAGCACCAGCGTGCAGCCGTTGGCGAACGACGCGACGTACGAACGCAAGGGCGTCTGTAACAGTCGGCCGACCGTCGGGACATAGTGGAGGTACTTCAGGTATTGCGTGTGGTTCGTAAACACGAACGGCTTGTTATGCCGCCGAGCCACCAGCCGCGCCCAATACCCGAGCAGGAACGGATGGTGCGTGTGCACGATATCCGCAGCTTGGATCAACGCGGCCGCGCCCAGAAACGGGAACGCCACGGTGTAGCCGATCCCGCCCGGCAACGCGATCGAGGGAACCCGATGCACGTAGGGCGGCGCCGGCGTGGTACTGGTAGGGGAGATGATATGCACGGTATGGCCTTGGCGGACCAGCTCGTGCGCCTGCAGTTCGACCGTATGCACCACCCCGTTCGCAATGGGATGGTACGCCTCGGTCACCAAGACGATCTTCATGGAAACTACCTGTTAAGGCGGCAACGCCTTCCTTTCGTAGGAATGAGTCCGCACTAAGCTACCCAAACACGACAACACCCCGCAAGGTGCGGGGTGTTGTGCAGTACGCGGCTTTAGTACCAACCGTACTGGTGGTGGTGGTTCATCGCCTGCTGCGGCGTGCCGTAGCGTTTCGCGACGTAGGCGATGAGCGCCCGAACCTGGGTTTCAGGGTCGGAGGTTTTCTCAAAGCCGTAACTCTTCCACGTCTTATCAAGAAACTGCGCCAAGCCGAAAGCGGTCGAACGCGAGTTCTGCGCAAGGTGGTTGAAACCCGACTCCCGCTGCACGATCTGCAGGAGGTACGGTACTTGCGCCGCACCGAAGGCTTCTTCGCCGAGGCGCATCACCAGCTGACGGTTCTGCTCGCGCTGTTCGTCAAGGACAACTGCCTTGGCAAACGAAGCGGTCGCCGTGGCCTTTTTAGCCCGCTCAAGGGCCTCGAGCCGCTCTTGCTCCTGGGCCTTCGACTCGACCACGGTGGTGGCTAAAACGAGGGTTGCCGGGAGCCGGATCATCCGGTCGACGGACGCGGTATCCAAGACGAGCGGGGTCGAACCCGTCACGGGGGTGTCAGCAGCCGCTGCCGTGCCCTGCAGGGGCATCATCGACAGCGACAGCACCATCGCAGCCTTCTGGGTGAACAGGGGCAGCGCGGCGAGCCTGCGGGGTTCCAGGTACTGTGCCAGGTTGGAAAGTCCCTCCCGAATCCTCCCTAGGATCCGGTTCATATAGGTACTACCTGCCTGTCCGCCGGGGAGCTACTGCGCCGGGTATTAACCGGGGGTCGCCCCGTAGAACGAAAACGAACCCGTTACCAGGGTTCGATTGCATTCTTGGAGAACGGGGACAGTGTACCAAAAATACGCATTTTGTCAAGTGATAAATATGCAAATTACCCAGATAACAGGTTGACGGACGGCGAAGTATCCGGTATACAGCCCGGGTCAGGCACCAGAACAACAAGGAGGGATATTCATGGAAGACGCCAACGGGCGACAGGTCCAGGAACGGATCGGCCGGAAAATCCGGGCGGCGCGGAACAAGCTAAAGCTCACCCGCGAGGCATTGGCCGAACAGACCGACGTGTCAACGAAGTCGATCCAACGGTATGAAGAGGGCACGCAGATGCCCCGGCCCAAAGCGGCTCGGAGCGATCCTGGGGATCGCGCTGACCGAATTCTTCCACGCCGGAGGCGAGGCGTCGACGGAATACGAGCTGATGTTCGAGATTCTGCGGATGCAGCGCCGGCTTATGAAAGACATGGCTGCGCTGACCGAACTCGTCGAAGGACTCGCAGGCGCGCAACAGAATCCATAAAAAAGAAGCCCCGGCTTGCACCGGGGCTTTTATTTGCCTTTTAACCGTTCTGGTTCGCCTGACGCATCCGCTCCAGCGCTTCGTCGTAGAGGCGCTTGTCCGCCTCTTTGTTGGGACACTCGTTGATGTGCTCAACCAGTGCGAACAGCTGTTCGGGGTATACATCGGGGGCGGTTTCAACACGCTGCAATAATGTTTGGAACTGCTCGCATGTCAGTTGCAGCTCCGACCGCTTAGCACCTGCGGTGGCAGGTACAACGCCAGGCACCGCAGAGAGATCGAGTCGTTTTTTCATGGTCCCTCCTAGACTACCTGCGACTCATTTTGCAGGTACAGTTCGTTTGTCAGGTCACTTACCAGGCGCTGCGACAAGAGTGGCAGCTGCCCAATCGACGACGGTTGGTTGGCGGCGGTCGTAGCGAACGGACGGGTAAGCGTGCCGTTCTGCGGATTAATCAGTGATTGCCGACGCTCTCCTTCGGTTGGCGAGGCGAGGACGATCAGCAATCCGCCAACGTTCGAGTATTCCTGTTGGTACCGGGCTACGGCATCTACAAAGCCATGGCGGCCGTTCGGACGCCCGTCGCCGAGCATCTGCTCAAGAAACTTTTCTTTCCGCAGCGCGATCGCTGCATCATCCGTATCGCCAACCCAAATATCTGGATTGAAGATCTGTTGCGCCGCCTGACGGACGTCGGCTTCCGTGCGCAGCACCTTCGCCACCCACGGCTGGCTTCGGACATCGATCGGCAGCGCCTTGATCTGCGTTAGGAACGTATCTTCGTCGGCCCATTGTCCTGGAGGCAGCTGGACCTTGAAGCGGCTGTCGAGGTCGAATAGTCCCGCGGCGCTTAACCACATGTCATTCTTATCGCGGGTATCGCCGAACATGTCTTCTGGCTGCGTAGCCAACAATTCGGTCGCCGTTGCTCGAGAGAAATACGTTTGCAACCCAGCCTCGTGCGCCGCATAACGCACGCCTAACTCACCAATAATCCCAGCGCGACGGATCGCCATGTCGGCACGGATTTCATTCGCGGAACCGAATGACGTTGCGCGGAGTGATGCATCGAGCGAATCTCCGAGCAGCAACCGGCGCGCCCGCAATGATGCCTCGTCGGCACCGCCGAAATCGAAGGCTGACCGTTGATACAAATCTGATACGAACGCGCCAATATCGGACCGTCGTCGCAACCGCGGACTCACAATACCGACGAGTTGCTCAACCTGCTGCACCCTTAGTTGCACATCTTGATGAAGTTCGACTCCCACCTCGCTCGCTTCTACGAAGTTATGTTCTTCCGGGTAGAATTGCTCGCGCTCACCAGACATATCCCTCCGATCTTTTTCAAATTGTAATGGTACAGAGGTGGGTAGCACAAACCCAACGAACCGAGGAGTGTACCGTATAGTTGACCCGCAATGCAAGGGTGTGATCGGATCGCATGGTCAGATCTTCGCTATTTTCGGTTTTTGTTCGGTCATGGTAGGATACGGGTATGACGAATCTCCCGGACCGCATGCCCCTTGCCGAGCAGCTTCGCCCGCAGGCGCTGGGCAATGTCGTGGGACAGCGGCATCTCATTGGCGCAGACAGGCCGCTTACCAAGTTGCTCGTGGGCACCAAACTACCAAGCATCTTGTTCTGGGGGCCGCCGGGCACGGGCAAAACGACCCTGGCAAGGATCATGGCGAATGAGCTCGACCGCCCGTTCGAGCAACTGTCGGCCGTGGACGCCACGGTCAAGCAGGTACGCGAGGTGATCGCCGTGGCCGAAAGCCGGCGTCGGCTGGGCGAACCGCTGCCGATCCTGTTTATCGACGAAATCCACCGGTTCAACAGCGCCCAGCAGGATGCCCTGTTACACGCCGTGGAATCGGGCGTCATCACGCTCGTGGGCGCCACCACGGAAAACCCGTCGTTCAAGGTGAACGCGGCATTGCTGTCGCGGATGCGGGTATTAAAACTCGAACCGCTCGGGCACAAAGACATGCACGAGCTCGTCGAGCGGGCGCTTAAGCTGGACAAGCAGACCAACATCGACCAGCAAGCCGTCGACTACCTGATTGCCGCGGCCGACGGCGACGCCCGGTCGCTCCTGGGCAGTTTCGAGGTAGCACGTACGCTCGCCAGCCATATCACCGTCGACGTGGCCGAACAGGCGGTACAGCGCAAGGTGGCGCGGTACGACCAGGCGGGCGAGAACCACTACGACACCGTGTCGGCGTTCATCAAGTCGATGCGCGGCTCGGATCCCGATGCCGCACTGCACTACCTGGCCCGGATGCTCGAAGGCGGCGAGGATCCGATGTTCATCGCCCGGCGAATGGTGATTTTCGCGTCCGAGGATATCGGTAACGCACTGCCGACCGCGCTCGTGGTGGCTACCTCGGCGATGCAGGCGATCCATATGATCGGCCTGCCCGAGGCACAGCTTATCCTGGCCCAGGCCGCGACCTACCTGGCGACCGCACCGAAAAGCCGGTCGTCGACGCGGGCGATCGGCGATGCGCTCACCGACGTGCGCGGCAAGCCGCTTGACCCCATCCCGATGCACCTGCGCAACGCCCCGACCGCGTTCATGAAAGAGCAAGGCTACGGCAAGGACTACCACTGGCCGAAGCACGACGGCGACAAGACCACCGACCTAGGTTTTCTGCCCGACAACCTAAGGGACGCGCACTACTACGACCCGCCGGAGCGTTGACGGATAGTCCGGCTTCTGGTACACAACGGAGTCTTTACAAGAAGGGGAGGTACACGGACGTGACGTTCCACTGGGACTTAACGTTGCCCTACGTATCACTGCCACCGTTGTGGAACCTGCAGCCCGGCGATGATGTACACATTCGTATCAGCGCCGAACGTCTTGTCCAGTTCGGCGAGCAAGTCGCCGACACTATTGCACTTATCCAACAATGTCGCGCAACGGCAACGATCGCGGCATCGGAAACCGACTTCGGCACCCTGCGTTGCTACTGCAACCAGTATCTGCCGAATGTCCGACTGGTACTGGCATTGAAAACATAAGTGGAAGGAGGTGACCGATACGAGTCGACTTATTATCGTCTCGCCGTGGCCTTGGGATTCACAGGCATGCAACGGCCGCACCGTTCTCAGCAGGAACATTCACTCGATCGAACCCACCGACACGGTATTGCTGTATCTTCCAGCAAAACAGGTGGCGATCGAACAGTCTATCTCTTTGCTTGCGCTGCTAAAGCGCAAGCAGCAACCCCTACTTCTCTTGTCCGATACAGAACGCCAGGAACTCATTGAACCCATCCTGCGCACGCTCGGAGCACAGGTACTCAACCGGTTCTTCACCGATACCCCGAAACAGACTATCCGGGAGCTTGCGGGCATTTTTCTGCAAAGCGGCCTACTCGACCTCGTGTAACAGCGAGGTTTTTATTTACCCAGCAGTTCTTCGAGTTTACGCTTAGCGCCCCCGACAAAACCCGCCATCGATTGCGAGGTATGGCTTTCTGGATGCACCTTTTGCTTCGCTACCGCTTTCACCGCCATAACAAGTCCTATGCCTCGTTCGCTAAGGATATCGGCATGGTCGCCAGCAAGCGCGGATTCTTCCAATCCGCGTTCCGCAAGCTGTTGCCGCACATCCCGCATACTACTACTCGTAAAGAGCCCGCTATCCAGAATGTCGGCAAATGTAATCGTGTCGACTCTTGGCGCCTCGCCCGCAGCGATCTTGCTGGCTGCACCGTCCTCGTGTACGCGCTGGCTCCGTTGGTTCAAGTAGGCCATCTTCTGTCCAAGCTCATTGAGTTGCGACAAGTAGCGCCTCGCCGTTTCTCTGGTAGAGAGCGTGACACTCCCTTCGCCACGTAAATTCGTAACCGCGAACGTGTAGGCCTTCATCGATACGCCGTCGAGCTGTCCAGTTAGAGCCTGGATCTCCTCGCGTATCAGACTGTGCTCGCCAAGGATTTCGAGGAGCTTAGCATCGACTTCAGCATTGGATAGCTGCGCGAACTCCGCCTCTTTTTCAGCGATCTGCTGCTCGAACGTGGTTACGGGAGAAGCAGGGCGTTCGGTCTCCGATACCTTTGCTTCGTCCTCGCCTTCTCCGTTCACTCCTGGCGGCGTCAGCAATTCCGGCATACTCCCTCCTCTGTATGGTATCGAGCATCCCACGCCGAGGCGTAATCGGCAACCGGCGCTTTGGTAGAGTGGGGCTATGGATACGGTCGTGGAGCGGGACAACGAGTGGCTGCGCGAGCTGTTGGCCGGGATGTGGTACCGGCACTTTAGCGATATCGACCAGCCGAACGACGTGGTGATCAAGTTCGGGCGGCCGGCGGCCACGCGCCTGGGGTCGATCAAGTGGGGCCGCAAGCCGGTCAAGCACCCCGACGGCACAGTGCAACGCCGTAGCATCATCACGATCACGGGCTACTTCAAGGATCCGGCGATTCCCGACGACGTGGTTCGGGCCGTGGTCGCGCACGAGCTGTCGCACTACGCGCACGGTTTTTCGAGCCCGCTCTACCAAAAGTACAACCACCCGCACAAAGGCGGGGTCGTCGACAAGGAAATCCGCGCCCGCGGCCTGGGCGAGGCGCTTACGCTGCACAAACGCTGGATGCGCGAGCACTGGGAGGCGTACCTCCGCAAGCACGGGTAACTTGACGCCCGGTCCGCTGCGGGATATACTCCCAGGTCCATCCGGCGACGGATGGAAATTGCGTTGAAAGGACCTTTACAACTTGTCCAATATCCTGCCCTTGAAAAAAACGAGCAGCGTGGAGACGTGGCTCGAAACGTACAAAGATACGCTGACGGCGAAACTGCCGTTCGGCCAGCCCGCCGAGCCGCTGCGGCAGGTACACCTGCCGCAGCCGGAGCATCCGATCCTCAAAAATGAGGACCTATGCTCCCTTTACAGTCTGTTCCCGGGATACCGGATCCCGCAGACGTCGGTGATGATCGGCTACACCGCCGAGCCCGTACTGCTGAAAACCCAGGCCCAGCCCTACGTCGTCGAGTTATCGGCGGCAATCCGGGCAGAGCCCTTGATCAGCGACAAGGCCCGCAAGCTTGCCTTTGGACTGCGGTTCATACGCGCAGTAGCCGAAACCATGCTATTGCAGGCATGGCGTGAGAACGTGGAGTTACTCCACGGAGGCTGGTCGTTGGATGCTAAACGAGAACCGGTTACCGGGCAACAACTGCTCGGGCAGTTCGCGGATATCGTCCAGAACAGTCCGCCGATCTCGAAGCCGGCAGAGCTGCATCGACGGAAATATGGGGATGAGGACGGCCAAGCCGTCATCAAGGAGGCAGCCGAAGCAATCGCGGTCTACGTGACCGGGATCGCATTCCGCAGCCCCAAGGAGTCACCAACACTCCACCCCTTCGCGAACCGCGCCCAACAGCGGGTGTGGTGCGAGGATTTTCTCGGGCTGTGCCTATGCACGGCTCACGACTAAGAAAGAAACAACAAACCTGACCCGCAAGCCAGTCCACCCGGACTGGCTTTTTTTTCTTGCCTTCTTCCTGCCAGGTGCTACAGTTTTGCCATGCATGATTGCCTGTTCTGTTCGATCGCGGCCGGCGAGAAAGGGCCGCTCCGGTTCGAGGACGACGCCGTGGCGGCGTTCGACGACATCGCGCCCAAGGCGCCGGTACATATCCTGATCGTGCCCAAGCGGCACATCGAATCGGTCGCGGCGCTTACCGACGGCGACGAACCGCTCGTGGGCCGCATGGTCCGCACTGCCCAGCGGCTGGCCGAAGACCTTGGTATCGCCGACGACGGCTACCGCCTGGTCTTCAATACCCGCAACCACGGCGGCCAGATCGTGGACCACATCCACTTGCATCTCTTGGGTGGACAGCCCCTGGGCCGCATGGTATGATCCCGCCACTACGGCAGCCGCTTGCGGTATGCCGCCAGAGGGCGAGGTGAGTGAAGTTGAACCCAGAATTCCAAGATGTCCGCGACAACCGGGACGCGAAGCCAAGGGCCGCATCGTTCGATGTGGTGCTCCGTCGATTCTTCCGCGAAGTGCAGCAGAGCCGGATCCTGTCCGAAGTCAAACGCCGCCGCTACCGCACCAAGCGCCTGTCGCGCACGATCATCCGCCAATCCGCCCGCCGCAAGGCTGCGCAGAAGCGCACCCGCCGCGGGTACTAACCATCGAGGTGTACCGTGTCAGTGGTTTCCACGATCGAAGGTGACGTCCTGGCCGCAATGAAAGCAGGCGAGGCCGACAAACTGTCGGTGCTCCGCATGGCCAAGACGGCGCTCAAAAACAAGCAGATCGAGCTCGGCCACGAGCTGTCCGACGACGAAGCGCTGGCCGTGCTCGCCAAGGAACGGAAGCAGCGGCAGGATGCCGAAACCGAGTTCCGCGCCGGCAACCGGCCCGAACTGGCCGACAAGGAAGCGGCCGAAGCCGCGATCCTGCAAACCTACCTGCCCGAACAGATGGGCGAGGAAGAGGTCGCAGCGCTGGTTGGCGCGGCAATTGCCGAAACCGGCGCCAGCACTGCCGCCGACATGGGCAAGGTCATGGGCGCATTGATGCCCAAGACCCGAGGCAAGGCCGACGGGGCATTAGTCTCGCGGCTCGTCAAGGAACGGCTCGGTGCCTGATCCGTCACTGACCGTCGACATCATCGAAGAACAGCCGCTCCCGATAGCGGCTGTTTTGGTGCACGACGCGCTGGAATCCGCGTTCGCCACCTTCCGCCCGCCTACGATCACGACGGCGGGCGTCGAAGTACTAATAACCGGCGACGACCGGATGCGCGCACTCAACCGCACACACCGTGGCGTCGACGCCACGACCGATGTCCTGTCGCTGCCGACCGCGATCGACACCGCCGTCGGCTCCGTGGTCCCGCAGTCCGGCGCGCCGGTCCTGCTCGGCACGATCGTCATCTCGCTCCCGCAAGCCGAGCGGCAGGTAGGCCGGTTCGGCGACACGCTCGAGGCGGAACTCACCGGTCTCGCTGGCCACGGCCTGCGCCACCTGCTCGGCCATGACCACGACGACCAAGGCGCCTGGCTGCCTTAGCGGCGCAGCCGCCGTTTCGCAGGTTTCTTCGGCTCGGTTTCCGGCATACCCAGCTCGGCTTCGATCTCATGGGTCAGGTCGTCGGGATTCAGCCGCTGGACCATCCGCTCGAGCTCGGCGTCCTTCCGCAGCGCCAATCCTTGGTTTTCGTGGATCTCTTTCACGAGGCGCAGCAGTTTGGTGACTTCTTGTTCCGCCTGCAGGTTGATCTGGAAGTTCACCTCGTCGCGGATATCGGCGATCCCGCCGGCACGGCCTTGGCTGATGAGCACGAAGATCGACAGGAAGATCGCCTCGAGCGACACCACCATCGTGAGCAGCCCAAACGGGAACGGGTCGAACGGCGGGACGATCGGCACGACGCCCGTATTGATAAGGATCCAGACCGCGAACCACACGGCATGGAGCGCTAAGAAATCGACCGACCCGGCGGACTCATTGATCGTGTCTGCCAACCGCTCGAACGGCGACCGTTGCGACAACATTTTCGCCTTGAAGCTATGGTAGAGCTCATGCGCCCGTTCCGTCCGTTCGCTCCGGCCGGCCGTGACCGTGTCGTAGAGCGACCGCCACAGTTCCTCGACCATACCGGCATGCCGTTTTGCCATGGTTCCCTCCGTGTCCTGCACCGATCCTACCATCCTTGCCACTCGAAACAAACAGGCGCTATACTGGCGAAAGTCGATCGCGTAACGCGAGGGGAGCGAATGGCCCACCACGAGGTGATCCTCGGTCTGGATGTCGGGACAACCAAGGTCGCAGCCACAGTCGGACGGGCAGGGGATACTGGCCTTGAAATCGTCGGCATGTGCAAGGCTGCCAACGGCGGGATCCGACGCGGGCAGGTCGTGGATATCGGCGAAACGGTGTCGGCGATATCGGCCGTGCTCGAAGACGCCGAGCGCCTGGCCCAGCAACCGTTGAAAACCGCGGTCATCGGCCTAGGCGGCGCCCACGTCGAAACCACGAGCTCGAAAGGCGTGATCGCCGTGTCGCGCCCCGACGGCGAGATCACGCAGCAGGACGTCGACCGCGTCCTTGAAGCGGCGCGCGCCGTGGCCATGCCAGCCAACCGTGAAATCATCCACGTGCTGCCCAAAGCCTTCACCGTGGACGCCGAAGGCGGCATCGTCGATCCGGTCGGTATGACCGGTATCCGGTTGGAAGTCGACGCACACGTGGTGAGCTGCGCCTCGCCGGCCGTCAAGAACCTGGTGCGGGCAGTGAACCAAGCCGGCATCACGCCGACCGAACTGGTGTTCACGCCGCTCGCCACCGCCGAAATCATGCTGTCGCGGCGCGAACGCGAAAGCGGCGTCGCCCTGGTCGACATCGGCGCAGGCACGACCGGCCTCGCGGTGTACGAAGACGGCGATCTGGCTCACGCCACGATCCTGCCGGTCGGTTCGATGCACATCACCCACGATATCGCCATCGGCCTCAAAACCTCGATCGACCTGGCCGAGGCGGTCAAGCTGAAGTACGGCACGGCGGTCAAGGACAGCGTCCGCGACGACACGATCGACCTAACTGTCATCGACCCGAACGAGCTTGAGCGGCCCAAGCAGCGGTACGTCGCCGAAATCATCGAGGCACGGCTGTCAGAACTGTTCCTGATGCTCAAAGAGGAACTGAACCGCATCGGCCGCGACGGCACCTTGCCGGCCGGCGTCGTCTTTACCGGCGGCGGCGCCCGGCTCGACAAGCTGGTCGAGTTCGCCAAACGGACCTTGCACCTGCCAGCCCGGCTAGGCAGCCCGATCACCGAATTTCCGGGCAACGTTGACAAGCTGGATGACCCTACCTATGCTACCAGCGTTGGCCTGGTGCTATGGGGTATGTCCAGGCAAGCGGCGGCCGCACCGGCCGCACGGACAGGAATGGGACTCGACAGCATGGAGGGAGTTGTCGGCCGCGCGAAAGACTTCTTCAAACAACTACTTCCATGAAGCAACGAGGAGTTCCGGCGATGGATCGATCGGGTGACATCGAGTCATTCGCGATTATCAAGGTAGTCGGCTGCGGAGGGTCAGGCTGTAACGCCGTGAATCGCATGATCAATGCCAAAGTAAAAGGCATTGAGTTTATCGCTGTGAACACCGATTCGCAGGCACTGCTCAACAACCAGGCAGCCGTCAAGGTGCAGATCGGCAAGGAAACGAGCGGCGGCCTGGGTGCCGGCGGCGACGTCGAGGTCGGCCGCAAATCGGCCGAAGAGAACAAAGACGAGATCTACGAGGTACTGAAAGGTGCCGACATGGTCTTCGTGACCTGCGGCATGGGCGGCGGCACCGGTTCGGGCTCGGGCCCGCTGGTCGCGCAGATCGCCAAGGAACTCGGCGCGCTGACCGTCGGCGTCGTGACCAAGCCGTTCGCGTTCGAAGGCGCACGGCGGCGCAAGGTGGCCGAGCTCGCGATCCAGGAACTCAAAGATAAAGTCGACACCCTGATCGTGATCCCGAACGACCGCCTGCTCCAGGTGATCGACAAGAAGATGCCGCTTATGGACGCGTTCGGCGTCGTCGACGACGTGCTCCGCCAGGGCGTCCAAGGCATTTCCGACCTTATCACGCTCCACGGCATCATCAACGTGGACTTCGCCGACGTCCGGACGATCATGCAGGACGCCGGCTCGGCGCTCATGGGGATCGGGTTCGGCACCGGCGACAACCGCGCGGTCGAAGCGGCCAAGACCGCGATCGACTCGCCGCTCCTTGAGCTGTCGATCGAAGGCGCGCGCGGCATCCTGTTCAACATCACCGGCGGCCCTGACCTTGGCATGTACGAGATCGACGAGGCAGCCAAAACGATCACCGAATCGGCCGACCCTGACGCCAACATCATCTTCGGCGCGATCATCGACGACGCCATGGCCGGCGAGGTGAAGGTGACCGTGATCGCGACCGGCTTCGACGAGACTGGCGCCGAGCGGCGACAGAAGCAGGCCGCAGCGGCCCGTGCCGAACAGCCGATCCCGGCAGCCACGCCCCGGCTGGGCGCGCTCACCCGCGGCTTCGGCTACCCGCAACCCCAGCCCGAACCCCAGCCGCAATCGATGCCCATGGGCTACCCGCAGTACCAGCCGATCCAACAGCCCCTGCCGCAGCACGATGCCGCGCCGCAACTCGAAGACGACGAGCTCGAGGTCCCAGCGTTCATCCGCCGGAAGCTGAAGTAGCGTATACTGGACAGCACGAAGGAGGCGGCATGGACGGATTCACCGACACGCAACTCGAACAGCTCCGCGCGCTCTTTGCCGAGGAGCGTGCCCATACGGCCTCGCTGATCAGCGCAGCCGTGAACGCAAGCGAGGAGCGGCTGCGTAGCGAGATCCGTACTGAAGTCCATGCTGCGAAAGCGGAGCTCCGCAGCGAGATTCATGCGGCGAAAGACGAGGTGCGTAGCGAGCTCCATGCTGTGAAAAACGAGTTACGTGCGGAAATCCGCGACGCCAATCATCAGCGCCGCGAGGACGACGATCTACTCCTGGAACGCATCAAACGCCTAGAAACAGCGGCGGCACCGGCCCGGTAATCATCCAACCGGTTGAATTTGTCCGAAAGGACTGCTACCATCGGCAGTTCTTTTAAAAAACAGAGGAGGCTGAACCAAGTGGAACACTCACGAACGAAAACGTTCTTCTCCCGGCTTTGGGAACGGATTCCCGAAGCAGCATCCGCCGACGACTTGATGCGACTGTTCGAACAGACACTTGCATCTATGTGCCATAGCACGCCTGCCGACGACGGAACCCAACGGCAGCCGGACAACGGCACATCGGCAGTACAACGAATCCTTGAGAGCGTCCTATCGACGACGCACATCAATGACGAAACGCTGTTGGATGACCTGGTGCGCGCAGGACGCCTTACGTTGCGCACACGCAACCTTCTCTTCAGAGGCATACTGAACCCCCGTCGCTACCACTACGCACTGAAAAAAATCCCATGCCTTCTTACACTCGGGCAAGTCTTCGCGCTATACGATGCGAAGGGTGAGGCGTACTTCCTGGAACTCCACGGTTTCGGGGAGACCGCCATGGCCGAACTTACCGGCCTTCGAAGCCTGATCGGCACGGCATTAGCATTGCCGAAGCCGAAAACAGAGAAGGCGCCACACGAGAGCGGTTACGTCGATCCGAAAACGCTCGATACGATGCGTCTCGCCAACTGGCAAACTAAGTTCGATCCCCATGATTTGGTACGGGAAAACCTGTCCGAGATCTGCACCAAGCTTGAGATCCGTCACTTCCTTTTCGTGGGGTTTCAACGCTTTCTCCGACCGATCAGACTTGCGTTGCGGACGCAATCCGTCTGGGATGAAATGGAGCAGATAACACTCCGGGACATCGCCCAGTGCTCCGAGACCGAATTCTTGGAGCGGGTAGGTGATAAACGGGCACTGCTTGCCGTACGGAACTTTCTTGCCGAGTTCGGACTCGCGTTCCGTGCCGAAGAACCGTGACCTTGCTTCGACTTCTTACTACCATCCACAGGCGCTCCGGCGCCTGTTTTCTGTGTCTGAACCTTGAAAAACGAAGCTCGGACTGCTACCATCGGCAGTTCTTTTCAAATTCGGAACTGGAGGAATATGGCAATGAACAACGATCCGGTGTCCACGGCCGACGCCAAACTACGGCTCGTCGACCGGCAACGCTTCGACGGGTATCCCAAGCTCACCTTCGACCTCTTCCAAATCCTGCTCGACCGGATGCCCGACCAAACCACACCGATCGACTTCCTGATGCGGTTCGAGGAATCGCTCGATGACGTCGCGGCGCAGCCGCACCGGTTCGGGAACGCCAGCGTGTTCGTCTGGGCGATGCGGCTCAATGCTGCCCGAATCGCCGCCACGCTGTTCGACCGCGCGTTCGGCGACGCCGTCCAGGACATCTACGACCGCACACGGGAAGAAGAGGAGCAGAGCCATGGACAACGTTCCTAAGCTCCCATGCGAAGGCTGCCGGATTTCCTGGACGCCCAAATGGCTCCGCAACGGCCTCTGTCCGTCCTGCCGCCTGGCCCGCAAGGAATCGGCGATCGCTGCCATCAAAAAAGAGGCCGAAGCCAAGCAACAGGTTGCGGTCCTGCATCATCGCGCGTACTGGCGCGAACGCGACCGGAGCGAGGGATTTTGCGGCCAGATCGTGGCCAATCAGGACTGCACCTTCGACCCGGCACTGGTAACCTGCAAACGGTGCCGGTACGCCTACCAACGCACCCAGACGAACGGGGTGCTCCGTTAAACGGGACCGAAAGGTCCCGTTTTTTCTTGCCTCGGTTTGAGTCCGCTTGTCCACAAGACGCCACAATATGTAGCGGCTAGACTGGCTCAAGTATCACAAGATCTTGGGTTTTATGACCTGTCCCGACTGCCACAACGGGGAGACGCGGGTGATCGATTCGCGCGAAGACGAGGCGGCGATCCGCCGTCGGCGCGAGTGCCTGGGCTGCCAGTTCCGGTTCACCACCTTCGAACGGATCGAGGTACTCAACCTACTGGTGCTCAAACGCGACGGCACCAAGCAGCCGTTCTCGAAAGAGAAGCTGCTGGCCGGCATCCGGCTGGCGGCCGAAAAGCGGGCGCAGGTGCTGGAACGGGCCGAGGCGATCGCGGACGCGATCGAACGCGACCTGTACGCCGCCTGCAAGCCCGAAGTGAGCTCGCAGCGGATCGGGGGTATGGTGCTCGAACACCTGCGCAGCCTCGATCCCGTGGCCTACCTGCGGTTCGCGAGCGTCCACCGATCGTTCGCCGACCTCGAAGCGTTCGAGCACGAGCTGCAGACGATCCTGGCCCAGGACACCACATGACCTGACAGGCCGCCGCCCAGTACATCCACACACCGCACCAAAAAGGAGAGGATATGGCCCGAGGCACACAGTCCGCGTACGATCCCGCGACCGCGACCGTCAACAAGCTGAACGAGATCGGCTACAAGATTTTTCTCGACCGCTACGCACTGAAAGACGGCAAGAAAGACAGCTTGAAAATCGGTGACACGGTTATCGTCTGCACGGACGTCGAGACGAGCCAGCGCGAGATCGGCACGGTGACGCAATTGATGAACGGCGAGGTGACCGTGCGCTTGCGCGGCGACGGCGGCGAGGTGACCCGCGCGGTCGAACACATCGACAAGCCGCTCGAAACCGACCCGGCCCAGATGCACGCCCGGATCGCCCGGGGCATCGCCTCGGTCGAGAAAACGCCCAAGCTCCGCCAGAAGTGGGAAGGCGCGTTCGCCTCGATCCTCAACGACTGGAAGTTCGTCCCGGCCGGCCGGATCCTTACCGGCGCGGGCACGAGCCAGGCGCTCACGTACTACAACTGCTACGTCGTCCCGAGCCCGCAGGACTCGCGCGAGGGGATCATGGACACCCTAAGCCGCATGGCCGAGATCATGTCGCGCGGCGGTGGCGTGGGTATCAACCTGTCGAGCCTGCGGCCCAAGTACGACTACGTCAAAGGCGTGAACGGCCGTAGCTCGGGTTCGGTGAGCTGGGGTTCGCTCTACAGCTTTGTGACCGGCCTCATCGAGCAAGGCGGCTCGCGGCGCGGCGCGCTCATGCTCATTTTGAACGTCTGGCATCCCGACGTGCTCGAGTTCATCAGCTCCAAGACCGACATGGGCAAGATCACCAACGCCAACATCTCGGTCGGCCTGACCGACGACTTCATGGCCGCGGTCAAGGCCGATAAGGAATGGACGCTGGTGTTTCCGGATCGCACCGACCCCGACTACGACACGATGTGGGACGGCAACCTGGACACATGGAAAAGCTTGGGCAAGAAAGTGGTGGCCTACAAGTCGGTCCGCGCCAAGGACGTCTGGGATAAGGTGATCGACTCGGCCTGGTCGTCGGCCGAACCGGGCCTGTTCTTCCTCGACCGGTACAACAAGATGAGCCCGTCGAGCTACTTCGCCCCGATCCAGTGCACCAACCCGTGCGGCGAACAGGGCCTGCCGGCCTGGGGCGTGTGCAACCTGGGGTCGGTCAACTTCGCGGCGTTCGTCGATGAAGAAAAGAAGGACGTGAAATGGGCCGAGCTGGGCGAGACTGTCCGGATCGCCACCCGGTTCCTGGACAACGTCATCGACGCCACGCCGTACTTCTTCGACGAGAACGAGGCGCAGCAAAAATCGGAACGGCGGGTCGGTTTGAACAGCATCGGCCTGGCCGAAATGATGATCAAGCTCGGGATCCGCTACGGCAGTGAAGAAGGCAACGCCTTCATCGACCGGCTCTACGAATTCTTCAGCACCGAGTGCTACCTGGAAAGCGTCGAACTGGCCAAGGAAAAGGGCTCGTTCCCCAAGTTCAACGCCCGGAAGCACCTCAAGACCGGGTTCGTCGCCATGCTGCCCGAACCGGTCCGCGAGGCGATCAAGAAACACGGCCTGCGCAACGTCACGCTGAACACCCAGGCGCCCACCGGCACGATCGGCACGATGGTCGGCACGTCGACCGGCATCGAGCCGTTCTACCATTGGACCTACCAACGTAAATCGCGGCTGGGCGTCCACGAAGAACGGGTCGCGGTGTACGAACAGTGGCAGACCGCGCACCCGGGCCAGCAGGTGCCAGCCTACTTCGTGACCGCCATGGATTTGAAGCCGCAGGAGCATATCAGCGTCCAGGCAACGATCCAGCGTTGGATCGACTCGTCGATTTCCAAGACCTGCAACGTGCCGAACGAGTACACCCGTGAGCAGGTCGGCGAACTCTACCAACTCATGTACGACCTGGGCTGCAAGGGCGGCACCGTGTACCGGGACGGCTCGCGCGACGTGCAAGTATTGAACCTCAAGTCCGAAGAACAGGCCAACGACGCGGCAGCGCTTGCGAAGCAAGGCACGGCACCGGCGGCAGTACCGGCGCTCGGGATCGTCCCGCGCAAACGGCCGGACGTCATGCGCGGCACCACCTACAAGATGACCACCGCCTACGGCACGATGTTCGTCACGATCAACGACGACGAACGCGGCAAGCCGTACGAGATCTTTACGGCCATCGGCAAGAACGGCGGCTTCTTCGCGGCCAAGACCGAGGCGATCTCCCGCCTGGCGTCATTGGCGCTCCGTTCCGGCATCGAGGTGACCGAGGTGATCGACCAACTGAAAGGTATCCGCGGCCCGAGCCCGATCTGGAGCGAAGGCGTGATGATCCTGTCGATTCCCGATGCGCTCGCCCGCGTACTGCAGAAGCATATTGCCCGCGAACAACCGGCCTTGGCGCTCGACTTCGGCGAGGCGGCGGTAACGGCCGAGCAGGCAGCAAGCGACGCCGTGCCGCTCACGCCTGCGCCCGAGGCGCAGCTGAATGCCGTCACGAGCGAACTGCAGCATAGCCAAGCAGTAGCGGCCGTCGCCACCGCACCCGCGGTAACCGCTACGGCGACGGCGCCGAGCATCGCCAACTTCGGCCTGGCCCCGGCCTGCCCCGACTGCGGCGCGATGCTCCAAATGGCCGAGGGCTGCATGCTCTGCTCCAGCTGCGGCTACTCGAAATGTTCTTGACTGGGTCTGCAATACAATAGGTAAACCCCGCAGGGGGATGGGGTTGCAGGAGTAAGGGGGGCGACATCGCAATGAGCCCCTCCTACCCCTAGAAAATGAATTGCTTTATAGTGTCCATTCACGAACGAACCAAGGAGTATCCATGTCCAACCTCGCCGACGTCACCGCCCAAGACTTCCACGCCGCCGTCCTTGAGCAGTCCAAGACCAAACCCGTGGTCGTCGACTTCTGGGCCGAATGGTGCGGCCCGTGCAAGGCCATGGCCCCGATCCTCGACGAAGTCGCCGAGCACTACGGCGACAAAGTCGACCTGGTAAAACTCGACGTCGACGCGCACCCGAGCGTATCGCAGCAATACGGCGTCCAGAGCATCCCGACCACGATCTACTTCAAGGACGGCAAGCCGGCCGGCATGTCGGTAGGCCTCACTGACAAAACCGAACTCTTGAGCCACATCGACAAGCTCCTGGCATAACCGCCGCAAGATATCCACACCTGATCACGCTTGAAACCAGGTAGGATACAGGCAACGTACCAGTAACCAGGAGGTCGTATGGCAGACGATGGCATGTTGAGCAGCTTGGCGGGCTCGGCCCGTGACGCGGTCAAATCGGTAGTCGAAGGCGCAGGCGACATCATTGGCGCCACGGCTGGCGCGGCGTCCAAGGCCGTGACCGACGCGCTCCAGGGCGGCGAAGACGTGGCCGGCAAGGTCGTGAGCGTCGCCACCGACGTCACGAAGGGCGCGGTCAAGGGCCTGTCCGAAACCACGGCCGACGTGGCCGAAGGGATCCACGGTGTGGTCCATGGCGTCTTGAAGGGCGCAAGCGGTGTCGGCGGCGACGTGATCGGCGCTACCACCGAAGTGGTCTCGACCGCCGTCAAGTCGGCGTCGGGCGCAGGTGTCGACGTAGCCAAGTCGGCCTCGGCTGCGGTCAAGGGTGCCGTCGACGCAGCGGCTGATGCCGGCGGCGACGTGGCCGGTGTCACCAAGGCAGCGGTCTTGGGCGCCATGCACGGCGCAGGCGAGATCGGCGAGGAAGCCGTCCACGAGGTCGCGGACATCCTGTCGGCCACCGTCGAGGGCGCCAAGGATATCATCGACTCGATGAAATAGGGGAGTAGAGGTACCGGATACGGCTATGCGGCTCACGAGTCCGGCCTTCGAGCCCGGCGGCACGATTCCCAAGCAGTACACCTGCCAGGGCAAGAACGTGAACCCGCCGCTCGTGATCGCGGACGTGCCGGCCGAGGCCAAGAGTTTAGTGCTCGTCATGACCGACCCCGACGCGCCGCGCGAGACGTTCGTCCACTGGACGGTCTGGAACATCGATCCGGCCGTGACCGAGATTGTCGAGGACAGTGTCCCAGTAGGTGCGGTCGAGGGTGCTACGGGCAGCGGCAAGCCGGGCTACGTCGGCCCCTGTCCGCCCAAAGGCGAGCATCGGTATTTCTTCCTAGTAGTAGCGCTCGACACCATACTCGACCAGCCGCCAACTGCCACGGACGACCAGCTGCAAATCGCGGCATCCGGCCACATTCTGGAGCGGGCCGAGCTCATGGGGCGCTACCAAAAACACTGGTTCGCTTGACAAGCCGTTGTACCGGCGACTAGGCTTATCATAGTATTCGTAATGATAGACATGTACGGGAGGTCCCCATGGACGACCAGAACATGAACAACGGCATGCCGATGGCCGACGATCAGGCGAACGCGTCTGACGAGAACAACGGCGGCATGGAAGAAGCGGCTCCGGCAGGCGACGGCATGGGCGAGGGCGGCGAAGCAGCCGACCACGGTACCGAGATGCCGGCTGACGGCGAAGAGAAGCACGACGACGCGATGTAATCGCTGGCGTACGATACCGTACGCTTCGAAGAAGACACTCCGACGGAGTGTCTTCTTTTTTGAAGCCGGCTGGTGGGAATGGTGTATGCTGTGATTATGCATACATCCACCATTCCCACCAAAGTACTCGTCGGTCTTGGCCTAGGGCTCGTCGGCCTGTTCGTGATCGGCACCGTCGCGACGTGGACTATGAACGGCATCGGGCAGACGGGGAGCGGGAACGTCGCGTCGACGCAGAGCGAGACCGGCAGCGCAGCACCGATGTCGAGCCCCGACCGCGGCAGCATGGCGTACGACAGCTATACCACGATGCCGTACCCGATCCCAACTCCCGGCAGCTCGTCGGTGAGCCCCGACAGACAGCTCATCCGCACGTCCTACGTATCGCTCGTCGTCGACAACCTGCGTACGCGCACCGGCGCGTTCACCGATGAGGCCAAGAATTTGGGCGGCTTCGCCTCGTCGTCGGCCCTGACGACGCTGTCCGACGGCACCGAACAGGCCACCCTCGCGCTCCGCGTCCCGGCCGACAAGCTCGACGCGCTGCTCAGCGCGGTCCGCGCCCAGGCGCTGCGCATCACCGGCGAACAGACCAACAACGACGACACGACGGACCAGCTCGTCGACCTCGACGCCCGGCTCAAGGCCCTGCGCGAATCCGACGACCGCTACGCCGATATCCTGAAACAAGCGTCCGGCGCCGACGAGATCCTGAAAATCACCCAGGCACGGAACGACCTGCGCCTGCAGATCGAACAGCTGTCCGCGCAGCAGGAAAACCTCAAGAACCAAGTCGCGTTTTCGACCGCGTACCTCACCATGAACACCGAAACCGGCCTGCCCAGCCAACCGGCCTGGCGGCCGCTCCAGCAGGCCAAGCTTGCCTGGCAGGGATTACTCGCCGGCCTGGCCGGTACCGGTACGGTGCTGATCGTCGGCCTGATCACGCTGCCGCTCGCACTTGTCTGGCTCGGCCTGTTCTGGCTGGCGATCCGGCTCGGCTGGCGCCTTGTCACCTGGCTGCGCCGCCGCATCTTCCACGAGTAACCGGCCTTTGGGCAAAAGAAAAAACGGGTGCGGCATCTGCCGCACCCGTTAGTGTGCGATGTGTTTGGCATGCACCCACACGTCCGCCTCGGCAGTCGTGTTGCATGCATCCAGGATGTCGGACTCGAGGTACAGCACGTGCACCTCTTGGTCGGTAAGAGCCGTCTCGCTCCGCCCGAAGGCGATCGAGACCAACTCGGCTAAGATCCGAGTGATCGGGCGACGCTCGATCAACGGATGTTTGTGGGTATTGCGGGGTAGCGAAATGGAATCCTCCCACTTCGGCTGGCCCATCAATTTGAATTTGATGTGGAACTCACGGGCCGGATCGAAGAGATCCGTCGCCGTGAACCGCCAGGCGTACTTCCCGAACGTAACCTGCCCGTACAGGAAACAGGTAATCGCGTAGTCAACCCGCACCGAGGCGCGGACGCAGATGCACTCGTCGAGCCAGAGCGGGGGCGTCACTGGACGCGCTCTTTCTTGCCCTGGCGCAGTTGGACATCCAACAGGATGGCGATCTTGTCGATGTCGCGGCAGGGGGGGGTAGGCGGTGTTGCCAGATTCTCGACCAGGATCCGGTCGAGCTCCAAGTGCCAGACCGTCGTCGGTACGCCCGGCCGCTTGCCAGGAACGCGGCTCGGCCGATGTTGCTCTTTCGCGCGGATCCAGTATTGCCGCACGGTCGGCGCTACTTTCCCGAGCTTGGTGAACGGGTATTCTACCTCGACGTGGGCGCAGAACGCCGCCCGTACCAGATAACTCATTTGATAGAGATACCCGCTGTAAGCAGGATGGCTCACGTCCCTGGTACCGAGCCGGCAGTAGAGCGGGTCGTCGATATGGAGCAGCCGCCCTAACACCCGGGTGCCCCGGACCCAACGCGCCGAAAACGACGCCCGGGCGGGATTGTAGTGGACCAGGAACCGGGTCGGACGCTGCCGACCGATCGCGACTGAAATGCTGCCGCGGTACACGCCAGTGCGTGTCCGATGTAACCGGACCTTGATCTCCGCAGAACAAGAATCTTTCACCTCTTTTTAATGTTCCCTTCCATATTTTTGCCCGGCATACGCCGAACTGAGGAATGGTATGGTACGGTAGGTGCAAAGTCAAGCAAGGAGGCAGCCATGGCAACAGCGCTCGACGACTACCAGGTAACCACCCGCGAAACGGCCGCGTACCCGGCGATCGAGGGTAGCCGCTACTTGTATCCCGTGCTCGGCCTGGCCGGCGAGGTGGGCGAGTTGGTGAACAAGGTCAAAAAGGTGTTCCGCGATGAGGGCGGCGTCCTTACCGACGACAAACGGGCCGAGCTGGCCGACGAGCTGGGTGATTGCTTCTGGTACCTAGCCCGTGTGGCCGACGAACTCGGCTACACCTTGTCGGACGTGGGCGGCCGTAACATCGCCAAGCTGCGCGACCGCAAGCAGCGGCAGGTGATCGGCGGGAGTGGGGATAACCGGTAGCGGCAGGCGGGTACGTTCCGGTAGAGTGAAGCGTAACGCAGGAAGGAGGGTCGTGGATCGCAGTGGCAACAGGCAACGGATGCGGGTACTCGCCGGCATCGGGCTCATGCTCGTTGCTGCGCTTGCGTTGTCTGCACGGCCTGCCGACCACGCCACGCCACGCAGCAGCGACGTAGCAGCGGCCAGAGCGGCGTTCGGTTCACTCCCGCTCGCGTTCGAACCGAATGTCGGTCAGGCACCTGATGACGTCCAGTTTATCGTGCACCATGGCCGGGCAGCCACGGCGGTGGATGCCAACGGCACCATAACCCGGTTCGGCGGCAGCGAGATCGCCATGCGGCTGCTGGGCGCAACCCCGGCCACGTTCACGGGCACCGACCAACTCGCCTCGGTCACCAACTACCTCCGGGGCAACGACCCGGATACCTGGCGGCACGGCGTCGCCAACTTTGCGGGCGTAAACGCCAGCAACGTCTATCCTGGCATCGACCTACGCTACTACGGCACGAATTCCCAACTGGAACACGACTTTATCGTCGCGCCAGGCGTCGACTACCGGCAGATCGCGTTCTCGTTCTCCGGACAGGACGCGCTGGCGATCGACAACGACGGGAACCTGGTACTGACGACTGGTAGCGATACGTTCCGCGTCAACGCGCCGGTCACGTACCAAACCAACGGCGCGGCAACGCACACCGTACCGTCGCGGTTCGAACTCAACAATAATACCGTCACGGTCGCGGTCGGCGACTACGATCGGAGCCAGCCCCTTGTCATCGACCCGTCGTTCTACTATTCGACCTACCTGGGCGACTGGACCGACGACCACGGCTACAACATCGCCGTCGACAGCGCCGGCTACGCGTACGTGAGCGGCACGACGGACGGCGACTTTCCCTGGCAGCCCAACGGGTTCGACCCCAACTACCACGGCAACACCGACGTCTTCGTGAGCAAGTTCGACACCGAAGGCAGCAGCCTCATCTACTCGACCTACGTCGGCGGGAACGGTGAGGACATCGCCGGGAACGAAGGCCTGGCGATCGATAACGACGGCTACGCGTACGTGGTCGGTACCACCGATTCCGACGACCTCCCGCTCTCGAACGAGTACCAATCCACCCCTAGCGGCGGCACCGACGCGTTCTTCATGAAACTGACGCCCGACGGCGGCTGGCACGATATCTCGACCTACTTCGGCGGCAGTGGCGACGACCACGGCGAGGGGATATCAGTCCGATCGAGTACCGGAGACATCGTCATTGCCGGCTACACCAACTCCGACGACTTCCCCGTGACCGTGGGCGTTATACAAGATGCTCGGGTCGACAATAACGACGGGTTCGTGGCCAAGTTCGGCGGTGACGGTACGCTGTACCAATCGACCTACTTCGGCGGCAGTGGCGACGACCGGATCACGGCAGTCGCAGTCGCTGATTGGGGCGGCCACGTATTCATTACCGGGTTCACGGACACGCAAACCGACTTCCCGATCGTCAACGCGTCCCAGCCCAGCTATGGCGGCTGGACGCATGACGCGTTCGTAGCACGCCTCTACGACGAGCTCCAGGGGATCGACTTCTCGACCTATCTGGGTGCCGACGGAGACGACATCCCCCGAAGCATCGCCTTGAGCAAAGACATTATGGACGGGAATACCGGCGACTTTTACGTCACCGGCCAAACCGAGTGGTACGACTTTCCGACCCAAAACGCATACCAACCCCAATACAGCGACGACGGCTGGGACGCGTTCCTGACACGGTTCGATTGGGACGGCTACATCGTCACCTCGACCTACCTGGGTGGCAATGGCGACGATGTCGCGCTCGGCGTCGCGGTCGACCCGGCGAATACCGACAACGTCTTCGTCACGGGCTATACCACATCAAGCGACTTCCCGGTCGCAGATGCGCTGCAGGGCTACGGCGGCGGCCAGGACGCGTTCATTACCAAGTTCACGGGCGGCGGGAGCGGCCTTGCATACTCGACGTATGTAGGCGGAGGTGGCGATGACGGAGCCGGCGGCGTCGCGCTCGACGGCAACGCGAATCCCTACGTGGTCGGCGGCACCGATTCCAACGACTTCCCGATTGCCGGCACACCGCCCTACCAATCGTCACTGAATGGCGGCTACGACGTGTTCGCGTTCCGCCTTGGCGACGGGCCGACGGATGCAACCAGCCAGGCCGACCACAACCTGCTCGTGAATGTTACTCCCGTGCTCAACTTCTCGTTCTCGGTCGGTTCCACCGTGTGCAATATCGGCTCCTTCTCGCCGACCCAGACCAAGTTCTGCACCCACACCATGACCGCAGCAGTAAACACCAGCGGCGGCTACACCATTGCCTACACTCCCACCACGACGCTCACGAGCGGCGGCAACACGATCACGGCCATGGCCAGCCAGGATACCAGCACACCGACCACCGAACAGTTCGGCTTCAACCTGGTAGCCAACACTACGGCCGCCCATACCGCCAGCAACTTCGGCGCCAATCCGAGCGGCGGGTTCGGCGCGGCGCTGTCGGGATACGATACGGCCAATGAGTTCAAGTTCGCCGTCGGCGGCGGGGATATCGCGAGCGCAGGAAGCGCCAGCGACACCACCGTGTATACCGTGAGCTACATCGCCAACGTCGACTACCTGACCGAGGCCGGCACCTACAGCACCCCGGTCACGTACACGATCAGCGTCAACTACTAGGCGGATTGCATGCACACACGACACGCCCCACTGCCCAGAGCCGCAACGTTGCCGGCCTTGCTCGTGCTTGTCGCGCTCATCGCGCACGACCTTGCCCCTGCGCTACAGCCGACGGCGGTCGCACCGGCACACGCCACGGCCACCCCAAGCCTCGATCACCTGCGGCTCGCCTTCGAACCGAACCGGGGCCAAGCGCCTGACAGCGTCCAATACCTGGTGCGGCACGGCCAGGCGACCACGTACTTCGACGCCACGGGCGCAACGACGGTGACGCCCGACGGCGCGGTTTCGATGCGGCTCGACGGTGCGGATGCGGCCGCGTTCGAAGGTGCCGGCACGCTGCCGGGCGTCGCCAACTATTTCAAGGGCAACGACCCGGCCGCATGGCAGACCGGCATCGAAACGTTCGGGCGCATCGTGTCGCGGAACGTCTACCCCGGTATCGACCTGGCCTTCTACGGTGCAGGCGATACGCTCGAGCACGACTTTATCGTGGCACCCGGCGCCGACTATACGCGGATCGCGTTTTCACTCGAAGGCCAGGATACGCTCACGCCCGACGACCGCGGCGGCCTTATCCTGCACACAGGGGGCAGCGAGCTCCGCCTGAACGCACCGGTCGCGTACCAGGGCGACGATACCGCCAAGCACACCGTCGCCAGCCGGTTCGAGGTTACGGACAACACGGTTACCGTGAGCCTCGGCGAGTACGATCCGACCCAAGCGGTGGTGATCGACCCGACCTTGGTCTACTCGACCTACCTTGGGGGATCCGGCACCGACTTCGGCCGCAAAGTCGTAGTCGACAGCAGCGGCAACGCCTACGTGACTGGGGAAACGTCGTCGGCTGATTTCCCGATGATCTACTTCCCCTCGTCGCCTTACCAAGACGCGTTCGCCGGAGGAAGCAAGGACGCGTTCGTCACCAAGATCGACCCTTCGGGCACCTTCGCCGTCTACTCAACCTATCTGGGCGGATCCGACGAAGACTACGCGCTCGGCATCGCGGTCGACAGCAGCGGGAACGCCTACGTGGCGGGCGACACCCAGTCGACCGACTTCCCGACCGTATCGCCGTACCAAGGCACCAAAGCCGGCACGATAAACGATAACTTCGTCGCTAAGCTCGACGCCGATGGCGAAAACCTGCTCTACGCCACCTACATGGGCGGAAGCGAAGACAACAAGGTGCGCATGATCGCGATCGACGGCAGCAACAATATGTACGTCGCGGGCTATACGAGCTCGACCGATTTCCCGACGGTGAACGCCTGGCAGTCCACGAATAACGGGACGTACGACGCCTATCTCTATGAGTTGAACGCTGCCGGTACCGCCTTGGTCTATTCCACCTACATGGGCGGGAGCGACAACCAAGGCGGCCTCGGCGATTCCGTGTACGATCTGGCGGTCAGTCCGGCTGGCAGCGCCTACGTGATCGGCTACACCAGCTCGAACGACCTGCCGCTTAACAACGCCTACCAGGGTGCGTACGGCGGCGGCACCAGTGACGCGTTCGTGGCCAAGTTCAATCCCGGCGGGTCATCGAACTTTCTCACCTACCTGGGTGGGGACGGCGAGGATGTCGGCCGCGGCATCGCGATCGACAGCGGCGGCAGCATCTACCTGACCGGCTTTACGAGCTCGACCGATTTCCCGCTGGAAAGCGCCTTTCAACCGTTCTTCGCCGGCACGCACGACGTCTTCGTTACGGCAATGGACACCGACGGCACCGGCCTATTCTATTCCACGTACCTGGGCGGAGGCGGCGAGGACGAAGGCACCGGCATCGGTGTCACGGCATCTGGCGATGCGTATGTGGTCGGCTATACCGATTCCGTCGATCTGCCGACCATTCTGCCGTACCAGAACGCGTTGTCGGGATCGTCGGATGTGTTGGTCGCCAAGGTGAACGACACTGGCACCGTGCTCTACAGCACCTACTTCGGCGGCACCGGCACCGACTACGCGCTCGGCGTGGACATCGGGCCGAACAGCCAGCCGTACTTCACCGGCCTCACCACCTCGACCGACCTACCCACCTCGAGCCTGTACCAGACGTTCGGCGGGGGCGGGGGTGACGCGTTCGTCGCCCAGCTGTCCGACCTGTCGTTCGTCGTCACCGGCAGCACGCAACCAACCCTGAGCTTCTCGCTCGGTTCGGCCACCTGCAGCTTGGGTCACTTCTCGCCCACGCAAACCATGGCGTGCACCCACACCATGAGCGCAGCCAGCAATGCCGACGACGGCTACGTGGTGAGTTATATCCCGACAACCACGCTCACGAGCAGCCCGTACACCATCGACGCGATGGCCAGCCAAGCCGGCAGCACCGTGGGCAGCGAGCAGTTCGGCATGAACCTGGTCGCGAACACCACCGCCGGGTCGCATACGGCCAGCGACTTCGGCGCGGGCCCAAGCGGGGGATCGGGCACGGTCTTGAGCGGGTACCAGACTACCGACCAGTTCAAGTTCGACGTGAGCGGGGCCGATATCGCAGCAACGACCGCACCGTCGAACCCAACGGTCTACACCGTGTCGTTCATCGCGAATATCGGCTACACGACCGAAGCCGGCGCCTACAGTACGCCGGTCACGTACGCGATCGTCGCCAGCTATTAACCGGAGGGATATGGCCGCACGCACGTTCCGCACCCACACCGCTACCCGCCGCGCCGCGCTCGCGCTTCTTATCGCGCTGCCCTGCCTGGGCCTGCGTATCGCCGCCGAGCGACAGACAGTGCCCACGGAGCAGGCAGCAACGAGCCGCGCCGGACTGGCCGATCTCCCGCTCGCGTTCGAACCGAACCTCGGCCAGATGGACGACTCCGTGGACTTCCTGGTACACCACGGCCAAGCGGTCACGGCGTTTTCCAGCACTGGCACCACGACGAGCGTGGGCGGGAAACAGATCGCGATGACGTTGACCGGCGCCTCGGCACAGGACTTTGCCGGTACCGACGAACTCGCATCGAACACCAATTACTTTATCGGCAACGACCAATCCCAATGGCAACGCAATATTCCCAACTACGGCAAGCTGGTGGCGAACAACGTCTATCCCGGCATCGACCTGGCCTACTACGGCACGAATTCCCAGTTGGAACACGACTTCATTGTGGCCCCCGGCGTGGATTACCGGCAGATCGCCTTCGGCTTTACCGGGCAGGACGACCTGGCCTTGGACGATGACGGCAACCTCGTTTTGAAAGCGGGCGGCGATACCCTGACGCTCAATGCCCCGGTCACGTACCAGATCGACACCAATTCGAAGCACACGATCCCGAGTAACTTTGAACTGCACGACGGCGTCGTTACGGTCGCCGTGGCGGATACGTACGACCCGGCGAAACCACTGGTTATCGACCCAACCTTGGTCTACTCGACCTACCTGGGTGGGAGCGGCGAAGACCGTTCGCATGGCGTCGTGGTCGATTCGTCCGGCAACCTGTATATCCACGGGAATACTACCTCGACCGATTTCCCGACCGCAGGGTCGCCGTACCAGGGAAGCAAGAGCGGCGGCCAGGATGCGTTCGTGGCCAAGTTGAACGCCGCCGGTACCGCACTCATCTACGCGACGTACCTCGGCGGGAGCGAGAACGAGGAATCCCGGAAGTTCGCGGTGGATGCGTCCGGTAACGTATATATCACCGGCGCGACCAACTCGAGCGACTTTCCGACTGAATCCGCATTCCAAGGCGCCAAGCCGAACCCAGGCAGCATTGGCACCGGCTTCGTGACCAAGCTCGACCCGTCCGGCTCGTCGCTCGTATATTCCACGTATTTGGGTGGGAGCAACTACGACCTGCCCGACGGCATCGCGGTCGACGGCGCTGGCAATGCCTACGTGACCGGCGACAGCCAGTCGACGGACTTTCCGACCGCGTCACCGATCCAGGGAAGTTTGAATAGCTTCGGCGATATGTTTGTCACGAAACTCAACCCGTCCGGCACGGCGCTCGTCTACTCGACGTACCTCGGCGGGAGCGTGTATGAGCATGGATACGACATCGACGTCGACGCGTCGGGCAGTGCGTACATCACCGGTTACACCCAGTCGACCGATTTTCCGACTGCCTCGCCGATCCAGGGAAGTAGCGCTGGCGACGCTGATGTCGTCATTGCGAAGTTGAACCCGTCGGGCACGGCGCTCGTCTACTCGACATACCTCGGCGGAAGCGGAAACGACGACGGCATCCGCATCAAGGTCGCGAACACCGGCGAGGCCTATGTCTCCGGCTGGACAGCCTCCGCCGATTTCCCGACCGAAGCGGCATTCCAGGACACCTATGGCGGCGGCACCAGGGACGCGTTCGTCGCCAAAGTGAATGCGTCCGGTACCGCGCTCGTCTACTCGACGTACCTGGGCGGGAGCGCGCTCGACTCGGGCGTCGACGTCGCCATCGGTGCCTCGGGGAACGCATACGTTGTCGGCTTTACGGAATCATCCGACTTTCCGACCGCAGGATCACCCTACCAAGCAAGCAATGCCGGGGGCGGGGACGCGTTCATTACCGAACTTGATCCGGCCGGCTCGGCGCTGATCTACTCTACCTTCTTGGGAGGCAGTGGAAACGATCTCGCAACCGACGTGTCGCTCGACGGTAGCGGAAACGCGCACATCGTTGGCCACACCGCGTCGTCGAACTTCCCGACCCTGCTGCCGTTCCAGGGAACGTACGGCGGCAGTACCGACAGCTTCTTGGTCAAGTTGTCCGAGCTGCCCTACGATCCCGACCAGCAATCGCTGACGGTCGACGGCGTTGCCGACCCGATCCTGGCGTTCGCCTTGGGCTCGACGCTCTGCGACCTAGGGCACTTTTCGCCGAACGGCACCGTAGCGTGCACCCACACCATGAGCGCGGCGAGCAACGCTGGGGGCGGCTACGTCGTGAGCCACACAGCCACTGGCACGCTCACGAACGGTGGCAGTACGATCGACGCGATGGCGAGCCAAACCGGCAGCACAGTCGGCAGCGAGCAGTTCGGCATGAACCTGGTGGCCAACACTGCCGCCGGGTCGCATACCACGAGCAACTTCGGGGCGGGCCCAAGCGGGGGATCGGGCGCGGTCTTGAGCGGGTACCAGACCGCCAACCAGTTCAAGTTCACCGTAGCTGGGGCGGATCTCGCCCACACCACCGGGGCGTCCGAGCCCACCACGTACACCGTGTCGTACATCGCCAACATCACGGCGGTCACCGAGGCGGGCGCGTACAGCACGCCGATCACGTACACCATCGTCGTGAACTACTAAGCGAGGATCCCATGACCAACCGCCACACCCCGTTGCCCCGCGCCGCCGTTGCTTCGGCCTTCGTGCTCATCTGCGGCCTGGTTGCCCAAGACCTGGCTGCTCTCCCGCTACCCAACAGTAGCGCACCAGGGGCTGCGGCTACGACACGGTTCGGCAATCTGCCGCTCGTATTCGAGCCAAACGTCGGCCAAGCGGGCGATAGCACCAGCTATGTGGTGCACCACGGGCAGGCGGTTACCGCGTTCCACGATGGCGGTACGGTCACGCGTATCGGCGGCGCGAAGGTAGCGATGACGCTCGACGGTGCCGCGCCGCAGGCCTTGCACGGCGAGGACGAGCTCGCATCGACAACCAACTACTTCCGCGGCAACGACCCGGCCGCGTGGCATACCGACGTGCCGAACTTCGGCGCGCTCGTTGCCACCGGCGTCTATCCGGGCATCGACGTACGCTACTACGGCACAGGAAACGCGCTCGAACACGACTTTATCGTGCAGCCTGGCGCCGACTACCGGCAGATCGCGGTATCGTTCTCGGGGGCCGACAGCCTACGGCTCGATGCCGACGGCAACCTGGTACTTGCGGTGGGCGATCGCGAACTCACGCTCAATGCCCCGGTGAGCTACCAGGGAACCGACGCGGCCAAACACACGGTGCCCAGCCGTTTTGAACTCGACGGCAGCACGGTCACGATCGCTGTCGCCGACACCTATGATCGGAACCAGCCGCTCGTGATCGACCCGTCGCTCGTCTACTCGACCTACCTCGGCGGCACGGGCGACGAACGCGCCACCGACATCAAGGTCGACAGTAGCGGGAACGTCTACGTCACCGGCAAAACCGACTCGACCGACTTTCCCACAGGGTCGCCGTACGACGGCAGCTATAACGGCGACACGGACGCCTTCGTTACGAAGCTCAATGCGGCAGGAACAGCCATTCTGTACTCCACCTACCTGGGCGGCACCGGCAATGACGAGGGTTGGAGCCTGCACGTCGATACCAGCGGCAATGCCTATGTGACCGGCAACACGAAGTCGACCGATTTCCCGACCGCCTCGGCCCTGCAGGCGAGCAATGCCGGCGACGGGGATATCTTCGTGACCAAACTGAATCCCGCCGGATCGGCCCTGGTCTACTCCACCTACCTGGGCGGCTCGGGCGATGACGGAGTCCGTGTCATCGATACCGACGCGAGCGGCAACGCCTACATCTTCGGTGACACGAATTCCACTGATATGCCGCTCGAATCGCCGTACCAAGCCGCCAACGGAGGCGGTGCCGACTTCTATCTGGCGAAACTGAATCCCGCCGGATCGGCGTTAAGCTACGCCACCTACTTGGGCGGCCCAGGCCCTGAATTCGCCTCGTTCGGCATGGAGGTGAGCGAGAGCGGGGACACCTGGATTACCGGCGCTGTCGACAACGGCTTCCCTCTGTTGAATCCCTACCAGCCAGCGTTCGGTGGCGGAGACGGGGACGCGTTCGTGGCCAAGTTCGATACCGACGGTACGCCCGAGTTTATTACCTACCTGGGCGGCACCGGCATTAACGAGTACGGCGCAGGCATCGCGATCGACAACGATGGCAACGGGTGGGTGGTGGGCGGTACGCCGGCACCTAACTTCCCGCTGGTGAATCCGCTGCAGGCGAGCTTCGCGGGCGAGCACGACATGTTCATTACCGAATTCAGCCCCGACGGCCAGACGGTCCTGTTTTCCACCTACTGGGGCGGCAATGGCTGGGACGAAGGCCTTGGGATCGCGTTCGACGCCGCGAACCAGGCGCACATCTCGGGCGGGACCTCGTCGGACAACTTCCCGACGGTTTTGCCATACCAAGCGACCTACGGCGGCAGCACGGATGCCTTTGCTATGAAATTGAGTGCCGACACGAGCACGGTGCTGTATTCGACCTACCTGGGCGGCAGCAACGTCGACTACTCGCTCCGGGCCGCGGTCGGCAGCAACGGGAATGTATACCTGACCGGAATGGCAAGCTCGACCGACTTTCCTGTCCAGTCGGCACTCCAGGCAACGAACGCGGGCGGGAACGACGCCTTCGTGGCCCAGATAGCCGACACGCCGTTCATGGTTACCGGGATCGCCGATCCGCTGGTCACCTTTACGCTCGGATCGAACCTATGTGACCTGGGGCACTTTTCGGCAACCGAAACCAAGTACTGCACGCATACGTTCAGCGTCGCCACCAACGCGCCCAGCGGCTACACCGTCAACTACGTGCCCGGTACGACGCTCACGAGCAGCCCGTTCACCATCGACGCGATGCCGAGCCAAGCGGCGAGCGTCACCGGCACCGAGCAATTCGGCTTCAACTTGGCGGCCAACACTGCTGCCGGGTCGCACACCGCGGGCAACTTCGGCGCCGCGCCCAGCGGCGGGAGCGGCGCAGCCTTGAGCGGGTATCAAACGGCCAACCTGTTCAAGTTCGCGACGGCCGGAGGCAGCATCGCCCAATCAGCCGGCCCGAGCCTGACCACCAGTTTCACCGTGAGCTTCATCGCCAACATCACGATCGCGAGCGAGGCCGGGGCGTACAGCACGCCGGTCACGTACACGATCGTGGCCAACTACTAAGCAGGGGAGACGACATATGATCGCCAGACAACGGATAACGGCTGTCACCCTGGTGGTACTGGTGCAACTGCTCGGGCTCCGTATCGCCGCGCCGCAGCAGGCACCCGATACTGCCGATACGGACCAAGCGGCGACGAACGCGGCCGAAGCCGCCTACGCACGGGCACCGCTCGCCTTCGAACCGAACGTAGGTCAGGCGGACGAATCAGTAGACTTCCTTGTCCATCACGGCCAGGCCGTGACGGCGTTTTCTTCGACCGGTACCACGACCAGCGTCGGCGGAAAGCAGGTGACGATGTCGCTCACCGGTGCGGCGGTACAGGACTTTGCCGGTACCGACGAGCTTCCGAGTAAGACGAACTACTTCCTTGGCAACGACCAGTCGAAATGGCAATCGGATATCCCGAACTACGGCAAGCTGGTGGCGAACAACGTCTATCCCGGTATCGACCTGGCCTACTACGGCACCAATTCCCAACTGGAACACGACTTCATTGTGGCCCCCGGCGTGGATTACCGGCAGATCGCGTTCGGTTTCACCGGGCAAGACGATCTGTCGCTTGATGGCGACGGGAACCTCATCCTCAAGGCCGGCGACGACACCCTGACCCTCAACGCCCCGGTCACGTACCAGACCGACACCAATTCGAAGCACACGATCCCGAGCAGCTTCGAACTGAACGACGGCACCGTCACGGTCGCCGTGGCTGATACGTACGATCCGGCGAAGCCGCTCATCATCGACCCGGTACTCGTCTTGCACTACGGCACCTATTTTGGCGGAACCGGGAACGAACAGAGCTTCGGCATGGAGGTCGACGGAGCAGGCAACATGTACATCGCCGGCGAGACCGCGTCGTCCGACCTGCCCATCATGGGAGCCTATGACGGTTCCTATAGTGCCGGAAACGACGGATTCGTCTCGAAATTCAGCAGCGACGGCGCGACACTTCTCTACAGCACCTACTTAGGTGGCGCCGGCTTCGAACAGCTGCGCGGCCTGCGCGTGGATACCGGTGGCAACGCCTACGTCGGCGGCACGACAGGCTCGACCGACTATCCAACCACCGCCGGGGCGTTCCAAACGGTGAAGGCCGGCACCAACGGCGGCTTCGTGACGAAACTCGACCCGACTGGTGGATCGCTCGTGTATTCCACGTACGTCGGCGAGTCACCGGCGACCGACATACAAGTGATCAATATCGACGACGACGGCAACGTTTACATGGGCGGCGCCACCGGCAACAACAACGCGCTCGCCACGCCCGGCGCATTCCAGACGACCCTCTCTGACGGCGGCATTACGAATGACGCCTGGCTGGGCAAGCTGAACCCCAGCGGCTCGGCACTCGTCTTCGCAACCTACCTTGGCGGCAACGGGAGCGAGTGGGTGATCGGCATAGCGGTGGATGACGACCAGAACGTGTATGCCACCGGTCGGACCAGCTCGTCGAACTTCCCGATGGCAAGCGCGTACGACGGCAGCCACAACGGCGGCGTAGACGGCTTCGTAGCCAAGTTCAACCCCACAGGCTCGTCGCTCCTGTACTCGACCTACTTTGGCGGCGCGGGCGACGACGAAGGCGACGGCATCGTCCTTGGTACCGGCGGCGATATCTACGTCACAGGCATCACCCAGGGCGGCTTCCCGACCGTGGCAGCGCTCCAGCCGACCTACGGCGGCGGTGCGTACGACGCGTTCCTGATCAAGCTGGATCCGACCGGTGCGGCACCTGTCTTTTCGACGTATCTGGGTGGATCGGGCTTGGATGCCGCTTACCGCCTCCTGGTCGACGATGCCGACAGCGTCTACCTGTCAGGGCGCACCGACTCGACGAACTTCCCAATCCTAGGCGCATTCCAGGCAAGCAACGGCGGCAGCGCCGACGGTTTCCTGACAAAATTCGCACCGGACGGCAGCAGCATCACGTTCTCGTCGTATGTGGGCGGGAGCGGTTTTGACCAGATCGCCGGCCTATACCTGCGCAACCACCGCCTGTACGCGTCAGGCTGGACCGACTCGGCGAACTTCCCGACCGCAACGCCGTTCCAGGCGAGCATTGCCGGCGGCACTGACGCGTTCATAGCGGAGTTTCTGGTCGGCGAGACGATAACGGTCACCGGCACGATCGACCCCACGCTTGAATTCGCGCTCGACGACACCACCTGCAACATGGGTACGTTCAACGACAGCTACGTCTCGCACTGCACGCACGGCCTGCACGCGGGCTCGAACGCCCCGGGCGGCTACGTAGTGAGCTACGTGCCGACCACCACGCTCACGAGCGGGCCGAATACGATCGACGCCATGGCTGTCCAGGACGTGAGCAACCCGGGCACCGAGCAGTTCGGCATGAACCTGGTGGCCAACAGCGGCTTCGGCTTCGACCCGTATCTTGGCACGGGCGTCGCGCTCGCCGGATACGATACGCCCGACGAGTTCACCTTTGCGGTCGGCGGGGATCCGGTCGCCTACACCGCAGGCCCCAGCCTGACCACGTTCTACAATGCGTCGTTCATCGCCAACATCACGTCGGTGAGCGAGGCCGGGACATATGCCACCCTCGTAACGTATACTATTGTGGCGAACTACTGACGGAGGGGGAGGGATGGGCAACACACCGGCACGTAGGCAGATGGTACAGCGGCGCGGACTCTCGGCCGCACTGGTGCTGGCTATGCTCGCGCTCGGAGCCGACCTGGCCGCGCCGCAGCTTAAAGGCGCACACACCGACGATGCGGCCCGTGCCGGAATGGCTGCCGCCTTTGCCGACCTGCCACTCGCGTTCGAACCGAACCTGGGGCAGGCAGGCGGAGGAGTGAGTTACCTGGTGCACCACGGCCGCGCGGTGACGGCGTTTTCATCTGGTGGCACGACCACAAGCATGGGAGGCAAACAAGTAACGATGGCGCTCACCGGCGCGGCGGAACAGGATTTTTCCGGTACCGACGAGTTGCCAAGCAAGACGAATTACTTTCTAGGGAGCGACCAGTCGAAATGGCAGTCGGATATCCCGAACTACGGCAAGCTGCTGGCCAAGGACGTGTATCCCGGCATCGACCTGGCCTACTACGGCACGAACTCGCAACTGGAACATGATTTCATCGTCAGTCCCGGTGCGGATTACAAGCAGATCGCGTTCGGTTTCACCGGGCAAGACGACCTGTCGCTCAATGATCAGGGAAACCTTGTCTTGCACGCCGGCGATGAGACATTGACGCTCAACGCCCCGGTCACGTACCAGGCAGGGGAGCACGAGAAGCACACGATTCCGTCACGCTTCGAACTGAACGATGGGACAGTCACGGTCGCCGTGGCTGACACGTACGACCCGGCGAAGCCGCTCATTATCGACCCGGCGCTCGTCTATTCCACCTATCTGGGTGGGAGCGGGAGCGATACCGGCTACGGGATCGCGGTCGACGCGAACGGGAACGCCTACGTGGTAGGTTCTACCGATTCGAGCGACTTTCCCACCGCCTCGCCGTACCAGGGCAGCAACGCGGGTGGCACGCGCGACGTCTTCGTGGCGAAGCTGAACGCTGCCGGCTCGGCGCTGGTCTACGCCACGTACCTGGGCGGCAGCGCCGACGACTCGCCGTCGAATACGGGCGGGATCGCGGTCGACGGCGACGGCAACGCGTACCTCGCCGGCTTGACCAGCTCGACCGATTTCCCGACTTCGTCTCCCTACCAAGCAAGCCGGAACGGATCGCAAGACGCCTTCGTCACCAAGCTGAACGCTGCCGGTTCGGCGCTGGTCTACTCGACCTACCTGGGCGGGAGCAGTAGCGACCTGGCCCGGGGTATCGCGGTCGACGCCGCAGGCAGCGCGTACGTGGCTGGTGACACGCTGTCGTCGAACTTTCCGACCGTCTCGCCCATCCAGGGGAGCTACGCGGGCGGGATCGACGCCTTCGCGGTCAAGTTCAACGCCGCCGGCTCGGCGCTCACCTATGCTACCTATTTAGGCGGAGGCAGTAGCGACAGTGCGTACGGCATCGCGGTCGATGCGGGCGGAAATGCCTACCTGTCCGGCACCACGACCTCGACCGATTTCCCGACCTCATCGCCGTACCAGGGAAGCAGCGGCGGCGGGCAAGACGCCTTCGTCACCAAGCTGAACGCTGCCGGTTCGGCGCTGGTCTACTCGACCTACCTGGGCGGGAGCGGCAGCGAGAACGGCCAGTCCATCGCCGTCGACGGCACAGGCAGTGCGTACGTCACCGGCTTTACCGGATCGTCGAACTTCCCGATGTCCTCGCCGTTCCAAGGCAGCCTTGGGGGCGGCGGCATCGACGCCTTCGTCACGAAACTCGATTCGGCGGGCTCGACCCTACCCTATTCCACCTACCTGGGCGGCAATGGGACCGACGTCGGCGCGAACCTGGTGGTCGATGCGAGCGGGAACGCGTACGTCATCGGACAAACCACTTCCACCGACTTTCCGGTTGAATTAGCGTACCAAGGCGGCAATAGCGGCGGCATCGACGTATTCATTACGGCAATCGATACTGCCGGCACGGCACTTGTCTACTCAACGTACTTTGGCGGGAGCAGCACGGACTCGGGAGCACGGATCGCGCTCGGCTTGAACGGCAATGTGTTTGTTACCGGGTCGACCAACTCGGCCAATTTTCCGGCCGTCGCGCCGTTCCAAGGCACGAGCGGCGGCGGCACCGATGCGTTCGTGGCCCAACTGTCCGCGTACACAGTCGGCGTGACCGGTGTGGCACCGTCGGGCGTCATCGATCCGACCCTGTCATTTGCCTTAAGTAGCTACGACTGTGACCTGGGCACGTTCTCACCGGCCTATGCGGTGTTCTGCAACCACACTATGAGAGCAGCCACCAATGCGCCGGGCGGCTACACGATCAGCTATATGTACACGGGGTCGGGGCCGATAGGGCCGATCATAGACTTGCCGCCCATGACCACGCCCGACAGCAGTACACCGGGCACCGAGCAGTTCGGCATGAACCTGGCAACGAATACTGCCGCCGGTGCGTCGACGCTCACCGACTTCGGCGCAGGCGTAAGCGGGGGATCGGGTACGGTCGCGAGCGACTACGACACCGGCGACATCTTCAAGTTCGATCCGAACGGCGACGTAGTAGCCGAGTCGGCAACGGCGAGCATGGAAACCACCTATACGGCCAGCTATATCGCCAACGTGCAGCCGAATACCCCCGCCGGCTACTACGCGGTCGGGATGCGCTACATCATCACGCCCAATTTCTGAAGGAGCACCATGAACCGACGACTCGCCCTCCTGCTCGTCCTTAGCCTCGGCCTGCTTGCCGCATCGGCACGGCCGACGTTCGACGTAGGCGGTGGCACGCCGGCTGCGGTACGTACCCAAAGTCCGGTCGCCTTCGAGCCGAACCAAGGCCAGGCACCCGATGGCGTCCAGTTCGTAACCCACCACGGCAGCACGGTCACGTACGTCACAGCCAGCGGCACCACGACGGCCCTTGGCAACCAGGGCGTGACCGTGTCGCTCATCGGTGCCGAGCCGGCAGCGTTTTCGGGCACCGAACAGCGCCGGAGTGTCACCAACTACCTGGTGGGTAACGACCGGGCTAAGTGGCGGACGGGTATCCCGAACTTCGGCCGGATCACCGCCGCCAGCGTCTATCCCGGCATCGACCTGACCTACTACGGCACGGGTTCGTCGCTCGAACACGACTTTGTCGTGGCACCCGGTGCCGACTACCGGCAGATCGCGCTCTCGGTCAGCGGACACGACGGCCTGGCCCTGGATGACAGCGGCAACCTTGTCATGACCGCCAGCGGCCAGACGCTGACGCTCAAGGCACCGGTGTCGTACCAAGGCAGCGGCCACACGAACCACACGGTGCCGAGCCGCTTCGAACTCGACGGCGATACCGTGACGGTCACCGTGGGCGATGCCTACGATCCCACGAAACCGCTTGTCATCGATCCGGCATTCATCTTCGCAAGTACGCTGGGCGGGAGCGGGGACGATATCGGGAACGCGATCGCCGTCGACAAGCACGGTAACATCTATATGGCCGGCAACACGGCGTCGAGCGACCTGGCCTATGGCTGGCCGAGCGGCAGTCTGGCAGGAGACGCCGACGGGTTTATCGTCAAGTTCGATCCGATCGGCATCGACTTTCCGACCAGCGACCTTATCGCAGCCACGTACATCGGCGGCGACGGTGACGACGACGGGATCAACTCGCTCGCGCTCGACCCCGACGGCAACGTCTATATCACGGGGCAGACCGACTCGACTGACTTTCCCGTCCAAGACGCCTACCAGGGAAGCCTGGCCGGTATCACCAATGCGTTCGCTATGAAGCTCGACACCGACCTGTCGACGATCCTGTACGCGACCTATCTCGGTGGCAGCCTCGTCGACCAAGGCCGGAACATCGCCGCTGCCGCCGACGGGTCGTTCGTAGTTGCCGGCATTGCGGGCTCGACCGACTTCCCGGTCGAATCGCCCTACCAGCCGGACAACGCGGGCGGTGCCGACATCTTCATTACCCGGTTCGAGCCCGACGGCCAGTCGCTCACGTATTCCACGTACCTGGGCGGATCAGGCGATGACAAGACGTTCGCCCCGAGCATGGGCCTCGACGCCGACGGCAACGTCTACTTGGGCGGCACGACGACATCGGCCGATTACCCGACCGAGTCACCGTACCAGGGCAGCTCCGCCGGCGGCACGGGCGACCTGTTCATCTCGAAGCTCGCGGCCGACGGCCAGTCATTGGCCTATTCCACCTACCTGGGCGGGAGCGGGGACGACGGGGTCAATGGCGGCGACTTGGCAATCGACACCGACGGCAACGCGTATATCACCGCAGGCACCGACTCGACCGACTTCCCGATGGCTTCGGCCGAACAGCCCGACTACGGCGGTGGCACGAGCGATGCGGTCGTCGTCAAGCTGGACGCCAGCGGATCCTACTTGGCGTACTCGACGTACCTGGGCGGAAACGGCAGAGACCTACCGAACGGCATTGCGGTCGCCCCCGACGGGTGCGCATGGGATAGCGGCTATCCCGGCAGCTGCGCCTACGTCACCGGCAGCACCGATTCGACAAACTGGACGTCGTACAGCGTCAATTCCGGTGGCACGGATCTCTTCCTCACGAAACTGACGCCCTACGGTACCTGGTTTGCGACCGACGCGTACTCGCAGCTGCTCACGGCCGCCTTTTCCTACAACGCCGGGGACGATAGCGGGTCGGCCGTAGCGGTAAGCCTCGACGGCAACGCGTACGTTACGGGCTACACGACATCGGATCCCTTTTATGGTTACGGTGGCTGGGATAGCGCCTCCCATGGCGGCACCGATGCGATCCTCTTGGGCTATACCGAACACGACACGGTCGTCCACGGCATGATGCAGCCGCTCCTGTCGTTCGACGTCAGCCCGCTCACCTGCGACCTAGGTACCTTTTCGATCAGCCAAACCAATTCCTGCACGCACACCATGGAGGCAGGCAGCAACTCGGTCAGCGGCTATGCGGTGAGTTACGTACCGACCGCGACCTTGACGAGCGGCGGCAACACGATCGACGCGATGGCGAGCCAGTCAGACAGCACGCCAGGCACCGAGCAGTTCGGCATGAACCTGGTAGCGAACACCGCTGCCGGATCGAACACGGCTACCGACTTCGGCGCCGACCCAAGCGGCGGGAGCGGCACGGCTGCCGCCGACTACGGCACCGCGGACCAGTTCAAGTTCCTGGTCGGGGGCGACACGGTTGCCGAGGCAACCGGCCCGAGCGACACCACAACCTTTACCGCGAGCTTCATCGGCAATATCGGCGTCTCGACCGAGGCGGGCACCTACAGCACGCCGGTCACGTACGTGATCACAGCCAGCTATTAACGCGCACCAGGAACGCTGCAAACGGCCTGGACAGGGCGCGGAAGCTCCCGCATAGTGGTTGCAAGCAAGGAGGGGAATGGCCCGCTACGATCACCGTCGCACCGGCATGCTCACAGCCACGCTTGTCGTGATGCTGGTACTGCTGCGACTACAGCTCGTTCCCGGTACGGCGACGCAATCCACGACACCTGACGCCGACGCGCTGCACGCCGCCTACGCGACACTGCCGCTCGCCTTCGAACCGAACGTAGGTCAGGCGGACGAATCGGTAGACTTCCTTGTCCACCACGGCCAGGCCGTGACGGCGTTTTCCAGTACGGGCACCACGACCAGTGTGGGCGGGAAGCAGGTGACGATGTCACTCACCGGCGCTGCGGAACAGCAATTCGCCGGTACCGACGAACTCCAATCGAAGACGAACTACTTTCTCGGGAACGACCAGTCGAAATGGCAGTCGGATGTCCCGAACTACGGCAAGCTGCTGGCCAAGGATGTCTATCCTGGTATCGATCTCGCCTACTACGGCACGAACTCACAGCTGGAACACGACTTCATCGTCAGTCCCGGTGCGAATTACAAACAAATCGCCTTCGGCTTCACCGGGCAAGACGATCTGTCACTTGATGGCAACGGGAACCTCATCCTCAAGGCCGGCGACGATACCCTGACCCTGAATGCCCCGGTCACGTACCAAACCGGCGAGCACGAGAAACACACCATCCCGAGCAGCTTCGAACTGAACGACGGCACTGTCACGGTCGCCGTGGCTGATACGTACGACCCGGCGAAACCGCTGGTTATCGACCCGGCGCTGGTATATGCCACGTATCTGGGCGGGAACGGGATCGACCAGGGCAATGCGATTACGCTCGATGTCAACGGCAACGCCTACATCGTGGGCCAGACCCAGTCGACGGACTTCGCGACCGTCGCACCGGCCCAAGGCTCCAATGCCGGGAACACCGACGCGTTCGTCGTCAAGCTCAATCGGGAGGGATCCGCGTTGGTCTACGCGACATATCTTGGCGGCAGCAACAATGACTACGGAAGGGCGATCCGGCTCGATCTGTACGGCGGCATCTATCTGGCCGGCTTTACCACCTCGACCGATTTTCCGGTCCAGTCACCGTACCAGAGCAGCTTTGGCGGGGGCGGAGGCGACGTGTTCGTCACCCAGCTCAATTACGACGGCTCGGGCCTGCAATTTTCCAGTTATTTCGGCGGGAACGGGTCGGATAACGTGAGCTACCAAGGGATGGCGCTCAACCCGCAGGGGAGTATCTATATCGTAGGCCAGACAACGTCGACGGATCTCCCCACCGCGTCGCCAATCCAAGCGGCATTATCCGGCCCGAGTGACATGTTCATCGCGAAGCTATCGCCCTGGGCAGCATCGCTCGACTATGGCACATACCTTGGCGGCAGCTCGTCGGACGGCAGTACGATCAACGGCATCACTGTCGACGACATCGGTAACGCCTACATCGTGGGCGACACGCTGTCGACGGATTTTCCCACGGCAACGCCGTACCAGGCGGCGAACGCAGGCGGTACCGACGCGGTCATGGCAAAGATCAACAGTACCGGAACGGCGCTCACGTACGCCACATATCTGGGTGGCAGCGCGGCCGACCATGCCACGGCCATTACGTTGGACACCGACAAGAACATATACGTCACCGGGTATACGTCTTCCACTGATTTCCCGACCGCGGCGCCGATCCAGGCAGGCAACGGGGGTGGCTCCGACGCGTTCGTCGCCAAGTTCAACGCTGCAGGATCCGCATTGACGTATTCGACCTATCTGGGAGGAAGTGCCGGCGAGACGGCGTACGCAATCGCGCTCGATGCGGACGAGAACGCCTACGTGGCGGGCGAAACGTTTTCTACCAACTTCCCAACGGTCTTGCCGTTTCAGGCAAGTAACGGCGGCGCGCAGGATGTCTTTGTCACGAAGGTGAGCGCAGCCGGTTCGGCGTTCGAGTACTCGACATACCTCGGAGGAGGCGGGACCGACCAAGGGTTCGGGCTTGCAGTCAGCCTTGCCGGCAACGCGTATGTCACCGGCGGAACCGGGTCGGTCGACCTGCCGACCGCCGTACCGCTCCAAGGAACCAAGGCTGCCAGCACCGACGCGTTCGTCGCGCAACTCACCGAAGATTCCGTGACCGTCACCGGTGAGGTCGAGACGATCATCAACGTCAGCTTCGACTTTACCGTGGACGCCGCGAGCTGCGGCCTGGGCGTGCTGTCGGCGAGCGAGACCAAAGCCTGCACCCACACGATAACGGCCGGCACCAACGGCGCAGGCGGCTACGTGATAAGTTACCTGCCCACGACCACGCTCACGAATGGCGGCAACACGATTACGGCGATGGCCAGCCAAGCAACGAGTATGCTCGGCAGCAAGCAGTTCGGCTTCAACCTTGTGGCCAACACAGCGGCCGGGTCGCACACCGCCGCCGACTTCGGTGCGGCCCCGAGCGGGGGAACGGGCGCCGCGATGAGCGGGTACCAGACTGCCAACCAGTTCAAGTTCGCGGTCGGTGGCGACAGCATCGCCCAAGCGCCGGGCGTGAGCAGCCTGACCACGTACACTGTGAGCTACATCGCCAACATGAGCCCGGACACCACAGCCGGCGCCTACGCCACGACGATCACCTACAACGTGACCGCCCACTACTGATCGGTGCGGCCGTACCAGGCGGCGAGCGCGGTCGACAGCGGCACCGCCAGTACCAACGCGGCACTGCCGACCAGCGTCCGGACAAGCTCTTCGGCAAAGAATTCGCTATTCATTGCCAGCCAAAGCGGCTGCGGGTTCGACGCGAGCACCAGGAACAACGGCAGCGAGACGCCGGCGTAGGCGAGCGCGAGCGTATTCACGAGCGAGGCGATATGTTCACGGCCCACGAGCGAGGCACGGCGGAACAGCTCGGCCGGGCCCAGGGTGGGATTGGCCGCACGCAACTCGCGCACCACGGCCGTCTGCCCGGTAGTGATATCGTCGAGCACGCCGATCACACTTACCAATATGCCGGCCAGGAACAGGCCCTTGAGGTCGACGCCCGCCTGGCCGAACTGCAGGCTAAGGGCATCCTCGGTGCCGCCGCCGGTCAGGTGGGCGAGCGCCACGGCACCCGCGGCCATGGTTCCTGCCAATACCAGCGTGCCGGCAGTGCTTACCACCGCGAGCGTCGTGTCACGCGTAAACCCGTGCGCAAGGTAGAGCGTAGCCAATACGATCACCGCTGCGGTCAGCAAAGTGACTGGCAGCGGGGGAGCGCCCGCGGCCAGCTGCGGCACGGTGTAGAGCGCGAGCATCCCGACACTCACGGCGAGCCCCAGGAACGATAGGAGGCCGCGGCGTCGGGCCACGGCGCCGACCAGCACCAGGAATCCGGCCACGAACCAGCCAAGGAGCGGCAGGCGGTACCGGTCGCCCGCGGCGTAGAGCGGTGTGCCGTCGCCAGCGTACGTCGTAACCAGCACGAAGGTTTCTCCCGGCCGGAGCAGCTGGCCGTCGGACACCGAAAAAAGCGTGCCGTTGTCCACGGTCAGCTCCTGGCCGCGGGCCGGGCCGGACAACACCCGGGCCTTGAGCGTCTGATAGGGGAGTTCGGTACTGCCGCCGTCGCGTACGCCCTGGTCGAGCACCTCAAGCACGCGGGCGCGGGCGTACTCGTCGGGCGGCAGGGTAGGGAGCGCCGTCTCGTCGTACGCTGCAGCATCATCTGCCTGCGTCTCGAAGATGGGCTCGTCGGCATGCGCGGCCGGAGCCAAGAGCGCGAGGACTACGAAGATCGCTGCCAGAAGCCGGTGCATGACCGGACTGTACCACATGGTAGACTCGCTTCATGCCTACCAAGACCCGCACCCGCCAGAAACCGGCCGCCGCGCCGGAGTCGGTGTTGCTCGCAGGCCTCAACGACGCGCAACGCCAGGCGGTGACCCATACGACCGGGCCGCTCCTGGTAGTCGCGGGTGCCGGTACCGGCAAAACGAGCGTACTCACGAAACGGATCGCCTGGCTCATCGAACAGGGGCACGCCAAGCCGGAGCAGATCCTGGCGCTCACGTTCACCGACAAGGCGGCCGGCGAGATGGAAACGCGGGTCGACGAACTGGTGCCGTACGGCGCACTCGGCACGGTCGTGGCCACATTCCATTCGTTCGGCGACCAGTTACTACGCGAGTACGCGCTCGACCTGGGCCTGCCGCCCGAGTTCCGCGTCCTGGGCAGCGACGAGCAACGCCTCTTCCTGGCCTCGCGGATCGACGCGGTCGAGGGGATCGAGGAACTGCGGCCGATCGTCGACAGCCGCAAGCACATCGCGGCGATCCTTGGCGTGATCAGCCGGGCGAAGGACGAGCTCGTGACCGCCGACCGCTACGCTGCTGCCGCGGCCGACCTTGCCGCCACCGCAACCACCGACGACGAACGGCGCGAAGCGGCCCGCCAACGTGAGATCGCGGCCGTCTACGCCGCCTACGAACGGTTCAAGGCCGAAACGGGCGTGATCGACTTCGGCGACCAGATCCTGAAACTCATCGAGCTGTTCGGCAGGCGGCCGTCGGCCCTTGCGAAGCTGCAGGAGCAGTTCCGCTTCATTCTGGTCGATGAGTTCCAGGACACGAACGTCGCCCAGTACGAACTGACCAAACGGCTGGCCGCCGTCCACGGCAACCTGTGCGTCGTGGGCGACGACGACCAGGCGATCTACAAGTTCCGCGGCGCGGCCACCAGCAATATCCTGGGATTCACCAAAGACTTCCCGGGCGCCACCACCGTGGTGCTCACCGACAACTACCGCTCGGCGCAGGGGATCCTCGACGCCGCCTACGCGCTGGTGCGCCACAACGACCCGAACCGGCTCGAACAGCAACTGTCGATCAGCAAGCGACTCCGTGGTCAGTTCGCCGGTACCCCGCCCCGGTTCGTGTGGTACAAGCACGATGCCGACGAATTGGACGGGATCGTGGCGGCGGTCGGTGAGATCGCCAAAACCGTGCCGCTGAACGACATCGCCGTGCTCGTACGGACGAACACGCTCGTCTCGGCGTTGGCGACCGCGTTCACCGGCGCCTCGATCGCGTACACCACGAGCGCCGACCGTTCGTTCGTCAACCTGCCCGAAGTAAAGGGGATCGTGGCGTTCTTCGAGGCGCTCGCGCACCCGACCGACTCGCTCGCGTACCTCAAACTGGCGCTATCGCCGTTCTACGACCTTGACCCGCACTGGATCCTGCCCTTGAACGACCGCGCCAAAACCGGGCACCGGCCGCTGTTCGACGTGCTGGCTGACGAGTCGGACCCTGCGTGGGAGCAGCTGCCCAAGGAAGGCGCCGCGCGCGTCGCCGAACTGCGCGACGGATTGGCACGGTACCGCCGCATGCTCGGCGACAGCAACCCCGGCCAGATCCTGTACCAGTTCCTGAAAGACCGCGACGACGCGTTGCTCCGGCACCTGCCGGAACGGCTCCGGTTCGAGTACAACAGCAACTTCGGCCCGATCTACGACGCGATCCAGCGCTACGTCGACGCTGGCCGCGACCGCTTCAGCCTGGCGTTCGTGGACGAGCTCGAAGGCCTGCTCGGGGCCGTCGTCCCGCCGCGCGTCAACCTGGGCCCCGACGCCGATGCCGTCCAGATCATGACGGTCCATGCCTCGAAGGGTTTGGAGTTCGACACGGTGTTCCTGCCATTCCTGACCGCCGACCGCTTTCCCGCGAGGCGCAAGCACGAGCCGCTGTCGCTGCCGCCGGCGCTCATCGCCGAAACCCTGTCCGAGGGCGACGAGCATGTCGAAGAAGAGCGACGTCTGGCCTACGTCGCCATGACCCGGGCCAAGCGCCGCTTGCTCCTGTCGGGCGCCCAGCTGTCAACGAGTGCGAAGCGCGCCAAGAAACCGAGCCCGTTCGTCTTGGAAGCGCTCGTGCTTGCCGGCCCGCCGGATCCGGTCGAGCGCGTCGCGCCGGAAACGCGGCACAACCGGTTCGCCCCGGCACCGCCGCGTGCCGTGACGCCGCTCCGCTACCCGACCGTGAACGGCGAACTACTCCTGACGCCCGCGATGGTCGAAAGCTACCACAAGGACCCGTACGAGTTTTACTGGCGCTACGTGCTCAAAGCGCCATCCAAAGCATCAGGCCATTTGAGCTACGGCAACGCGGTCCATGCCGCCATCGAGGCCTACTACCGCTGGCGGCTCGAAGGCCGGATTCCCGACACGGCCGAGGTGCTGCAACGGTTCAGCGAGTCCTGGAGCAACGAGGGGTTCGCGAGCCTCGACGAAGCCAACCGCCGCTACCGGACAGGGGAGCGCACCGTGGAACGGTTCATCGCCCGCGCCGCTACCGAGCCGCTGCCTGACTTCGTGGAGGAGACGTTCTCGATCCCGCTGCCGGGCGTGCGCCTGCGCGGCCGGATGGATGCGGTGTTCACGGGCACGAACGAGATCCGCGACTTCAAGACGAGCCAGGCCAAAGACCAAAAAGACGCCGACGCCCGTGCCCGTGCCAACCTCCCGATCCGGATCTACGCGCTGGCGTACCAAACACGGTTCGGCCGGCTGCCCGGCACGCTGATGCTCGACTTCGTCGACAAGGACCTGCGCGGCACAGTGACGCCTGACGACGTACTGATCGAGTCGATCAAGAGCACGGTCGCCGAGGTCGCCGAGGGCATCCGCGCCGGCGCGTTCGCCGCTAACCCCGACAACCCGTTCAAGGAATACGAGTAACGCCGCTTGAGTCCGCACCCCGAACCTGGAATGATAGGGGAAACAACGTAGCGGAAAGGATCCGCATGAACAGCATAGTCCACTTCGAGCTCCCGGTGAATGACGCCGCGACGGCGAAAACGTTCTACGGTGACGTGTTCGGCTGGAATATCAGCCAGTGGGAAGACCAGCAGTACTGGATGGCCGAAACGGCGGAGATGGACAAGGAAACGCAGCGGCTCAAAAACCCTGGCGGCGGGATCAACGGCGGGATCATGCCGCGGAACCCGCAGCTGCAGCATCCGATCCTGACGATCTCGGTCGACGATATCGACGCGGCACTCCAAAAGATCGAGGCGGCGGGCGGCAAGACGATCAAAGGCAAGGAGCCGATCGGCGACATGGGCTGGACGGGGTACTTCGAAGACAACCAGGGCAACGTGATGGGGCTCTGGCAGACCAAGTAGTGGCAGGCGAGCCGACAGTACTCCAAGAAGCCAGTGGCTGGGTGGCGCTCGACAAGCCGCCCGGCTTGGTGGTGCACGACGTGCCGGGCGAGAAGCACGCCGGCACGACGCTCGCGGACTGGCTGCGCGGGTACGTGCCCGCGGTCGTGAGCAACTTTCCGCCCGACGACCCGCGGCCCGGCATCGTCCACCGGCTCGACGCTGATACATCGGGCGTGATGCTGGTTGCGAAAACGCCCGCGGCACTCCAGGCGTTACAAGACCAGTTCCGGGCGCGGACGACACAGAAAACCTACCAGGCGCTGGTACTGGGAACGGTCCGTGAGCCAGGACAGTTCATTGGGAACATCGGCCGGTCAGGAACGGATACCGAACACCGCGTGAAGCGGCTGCAGCTGTCGTGGGACAAACACCCGGCGAAACCGGCCGAAACCGGCTACCGGCCGGTTTCGCAGCTGCACGACGCGGACGGTACCCAATACACGCTGGTGGAGCTCGAACCCAAAACCGGGCGCACGCACCAGCTCCGCGTCCAGCTGCTCGACGCCGGCTGGCCGATCGTGGGCGACCAAACGTACGCCACCAAGGCGAGCCGGGCCGCGTCCGATGCGCTCGGGCTGCACCGGCAGTTCCTGCATGCGGTGGCACTTGCGTTCGACGATCCGGATTCCGGCGAACGGATCCGGCTGTCGAGCCCGATCGCTCCCGACCTTGCCGCGGTGCTCGGCAAGCTGGGACAATAGGCGTATGGCCCGCCGCTGGTTTATCCGCCGAAGCATCGTCCTTGCCGCCCTGGCTGTCGTCGGGTTGTCGGCCATGCTGCTCTACCGGTTCCGCGGCGCCGCCCCGGCGATCTTACCGCCCGCGGATACGGCCGAGCCGGCCGCATCCCTTCCTGTAGAAGAAACCGATGAGACGCCGACGCCCGCACCGGCCGTCAATACCACCGGCATCCCATTGACACTGCCGGACGGCTTTTCGATCTCGGTCTTCGCCCGCGGCCTGACTGCGCCGCGCGTCCTGGTCGAGGATCCGACCGGTACGCTCATCGTGAGCGATCCCAAAGCCGGCACGGTGCTCGCGTTGCCCGACGACGACCACGACGGCACCGCCGACGCCCCTAGAACGCTCGCGAGCCGCCTGAACGCGCCGCACGGCCTGGCGCTCCGCTGTACCGACAGCTGCACGCTCTACGTGGCCGAAACGAACGCGCTCTTGCGCTACGCCTACGATCCCGCGGCGCGGACCGTGTCGGACAAGACGACGCTTATGGCCTTGCCCGCAGGCGGGGAACACACCACCCGTAGCCTGCAGCTCATCGGCACGCCCGGCGGCACCAAGATACTCATCGCTACGGGATCCACCTGCAACGCCTGCCGCGAATCCGACGACCGCCGGGCCGCCATCACGATCGCCGACCTCGACGGCAGCAACGCCCGGCTCTTTGCCTCGGGCCTGCGCAACACGGTCTTCATGACCGCCGACCCGCTCACGGGCAGCATCTGGGGCGCTGACATGGGACGCGACAACTTGGGCGACAACCTGCCGCCCGACGAGATCAATATCCTCGAAGACGGCCGGAACTACGGCTGGCCGTTCTGCTACGGACAGAGTATCCGGGACACCAAGGTGAGCGGCAGCGAGTCGTGCGCAACCAGACAGCCGCCGCTCATCGAGCTGCAAGCCCACTCGGCACCGCTCGGGATCGGCTTCGTGCCCGCTGCCGGCTGGCCCGACGGCTGGGCGCACGACCTCATTGTGGCCTACCACGGCTCGTGGAACCGCTCGGAACCGACCGGGTACAAACTGGTGCGGCTCGAGCTCGACGCCGACAACCGCCTGGTAGCCGAACATCCGTTCATCAGCGGCTGGCTCGGCAACGGCACCCAGGCCTACGGCCGCCCGGCCGGGATCCTGCTACGCCCCAATGGCACCATGTTTGTCGCCGACGACAAGGCCGGGCTCGTCTATCTGGTACAGTACGCGCAATCATGACGGCACCGGTTCCCATCCTTATCGTCGGCCCGAGCGGCGTCGGCAAGAGCACGATTATCGGCGAGATCGCCAAGCGCTACCCGCAGCTCGAACGGTTCCAAACCACGACCACGCGGCCGCCGCGCGACGCGCACGACACGCGGTACCACTTCGTCTCGCGCGACGAGTTCGAGCGGATGATCGCCGACGGCGCATTCCTGGAATGGACTGCGGTCCACGGGAACCTCTACGGCACCGAACGCAGCCGGATCGAGGCGATCCTTGAACGAGGCAAGTACCCGTTCCCGAGCAACGCCATCGACGTGAAGGGCGTCCGGGCGTACGAACGGGAATTCCCCGGCGTGCTGGCGATTTTCATCGCCTACGACTCGTTGGCCGAACTGCCCGCCCGCATCCGCCGCACCCGCCCCGAGGCGAGCGAAGACGAGATCGCCCGGCGGCTCGCGACCGCGAACGAAGAAATGGCCGAGATGGGGCACTACCGCCACGTGGTGCACAACCACGAGGGTAAGCTCGACCAGGCCGTGGACGAGGTGGCCCGGATCATTGAGCGATCCGCGTTGTTCGTGTAACAATCCCTCCACGTTAATAAGGAGGAACCGTTCACATGGACACTGCGCACGCAGTCCGGCTCGATGCCGTTCGGATATTCACGTTGCCGGGAGGCAAGAAACCAGCGCGCCAAACCGACGGCGCCGTGGGCTTCGACGCCTACGCAAGGGCCGTCGTCTGCCCCCACTCGATGAATGAGGATCAGCCGCACCTGCGGAAAACGATCTTCGATTTTTCCCATTGGCCGGACGACGTCAGGCTCCGCCGCAACGTCCGGATGGACAGCGTACCCCGGTACATGCTGTTCGCCGGCGAGAAGGTCGTGATCGGTATCGGCTGCGTCCTTGAGCTGCCGTTCCCGTTCTTCGCCGACCTCCGTCCACGCAGCGGCCTGGCGTCCAAATGCCACATCACCGTCACGAACGCGCCCGGCACCTTGGATCCCGATTACCGGGGCGAGGCGGCCGCCGTGATCCATAATCTGGGCCACGAGGTGTTCTATATCGAGAAAGACATGCGGATCGCGCAGCTCGTATTCCTACGGGCCGAGATCCCCGAACTTACCGACGTGCCGCACTACGCGCTCTTGAGCCGCACCGTACGCGGCGCCGGCGGCCTCGGCTCGACCGGGTTGTGACCAAAAAGAAACGGACAAGAAAAAGGCGGACCATCCGGTCCGCCATTTTTTATTTCAGTGCAAGGACTTCTCTCCGGCGCTCGAACGCCGCAACGACGCCGTCGAGCTCCCACTCGCTGGGTACCAGCAGCTCGACCGCCAGCCTGACCGCTTCTTCGACACTCGGAACCCGGGCGATCGACGCGTTGCTCACAAATAAGTGCTCGTGCGGATTGCTCCGGTCCGCCTCGATCACCAGGATCACCGGTTTCTGCAGCTGGAACGCCCACGCCATCTCCATTTTGGAACCGGTCGAGGGCTCGTTGAGCGTCGCGCCCGACAGGTTGCAGATCACCAAATCGGCCCGCCGCACGTCCCACTGGTCGCGGAAGAAGACCGCATGGTCGTTGTTGAGCGGCGTCAGGCCGATCTCGTGGGGTTCGATATGGGCGGCGAGCTTTTTCCCCTTGAGGTGTTTCTCGCCGCGGGCCGGCATGAGTAGATGAAAAACGTAGTCGTCGGTCGAATAGGCCTTGAACAGGCGGTAGGCCTGTTCGCGCCACGACGTGTATTCCTCGGGCGTCCACCCGATCATGGTGCCACAGGCATAAATCTGGAAATACATCGGCACAGGTACTCGTTCCTCCTTGGAAAAGAATCGATCTCTTCTCCGACCGTAGCACATGGGTAGGGGGTTTTGGTACGGTAGCCGTATGAACTACGTCATTCTCGCCGGCGGGTCGGGGACGCGGCTCTGGCCGATGAGTCGCACGGCCCAACCCAAACAGCTTGCCAGGCTCGTGACCGAGGTCACGATGATCGAGGATACGGTCAAACGGCTCGAAGGGATCGCGGGGTGGGGGAACATCTACGTCTCAACCAACGAGGCGTTCGCGCCGCTTATCCGCGAGCTACTGCCCGCATTGCCCGATGACCACTACATCGTCGAACCCGCGAAGCGCGACAACGGCCCGGCGATGGCGCTGGCCGCCGCCTGGTTGTCGCTCGTGGCTCCGGACGAACCGATGGTGCTCATGGCCAGCGACCATCACATCCGCGACGCCGCGCTGTTCCGCCAAGTACTGACTACGGCCGAGGCCGTGGTGGCCGAACAGGGGACGCTGGTCAACATCGGCATCACGCCGAACGTCGCCAACACGAGCCTGGGGTACCTGAAGATCGGGGAGCGGCTCGAGGAACGGGACGGCATTGCGGTCTACGCGTTCGGCGGCCAGAAGGAAAAACCGGACAAGGAAACCGCGCAGCAGTTCCTGGACGACGGCGGCTACCTCTGGAACGCCGGCTACTTCGCCTGGACGCCGGCTAAGCTCACGGCCGCGTACAGACGGTACGCCCCTGGGATCGGCGACCATCTCGACGAACTGACTGAGGCGGTCCGCACGAACGGCCGCGAGGCGCTGGCCGCCGCGTACGGCAAGATGGAAGCGACCTCGATCGACTATGCGCTTATCGAAAAACTCGATCCGGCCGACGTCCGGACGATCCGTGGCGACTTCGGCTGGGCCGACCTGGGCAGCTGGAGCGCCCTGCACGACGAGCTCGGCGACAAGGCGGACGAGCACGGCAACCTGGTGAAAGCCGACTGGCACGGCGTCGATACCGCCCGCAGCCTCATTTACGCGCCCGAGGGCAAACTGGTGGCTACCATCGGCCTTACGGATATGGTAGTAGTGGATACACCGGACGCGCTCCTTGTGACCACGATGGATCGCGCCCAGGACGTGAAGCGTATCGTCGACCTATTGAAACAACACGATCTACATCGGCATCTGTAGAGCTGGAGACCGCATGAAACGACCCTGGCTGATGTTCGGTGGTATCGTACTCCTGACCGTACTGGCAGGCATGGCCGTCTGGCCGCACGACGTCTGGTTCTTCAAGAACGTCCGCGTCCACCCCGGCCTCGACCTGCAGGGCGGGACGCAGCTTGTCTACTCGCTCGACCTCACGGGTATCGACGCCAAGGATAGGGGAGACTCGGTCGAAGGCGTCCGGCGTGTGCTCGAACAGCGGATCAACGGCCTCGGCGTCTCCGAGCCGGTCATCCAAGCAAGCCGCGTCGGTGACACCGAATCCGTGATTGTCGAGCTGCCGGGCGTCAAAGACGTCGACCAAGCCAAGTCGTTGATCGGCGAAACCGCGCGCCTGGAGTTCTGGCGGCCGGCCGGGGAAGGGGAGTCAGCGCCGAACCCGCTCCTGCCCGGCTTCGTACCGAGCGACCTCACCGGCGCCGACCTCAAGCGGGCGAGCGTCAGCTTCCAGAATGCCGGCTCGCAGCAAGCCGCTATCACCGCCGCACCGCAGGTCGACCTGACCTTCAACGACGCCGGCCGCGAGAAGTTCAAGGCGCTCACCGAACAGTACTTGGGGCGGCAGATCGCGATCGTCCTCGACGACCAGCCGATCTCGGCACCGACCGTCCAGTCACCCATTACCGACGGCTCGGCCGTGATCACCGGGCAGTTCGCGCTTGCCGAGGCCAAACAGCTGGCGATCGAACTCAATGCCGGTGCGTTGCCGGTACCGATCCACCTCGAAGAGGAACGGACGATCGGAGCCACGCTCGGCACTGCGTCGGTCGAGGCGAGCCTGTTCGCCGGGATGGTCGGTCTTGTGCTGGTCGGGCTCTTTATGGTGGCGTACTACCGGCTACCCGGATTTCTGGCCACCGTGGCGCTTGCGATCTATTCGCTCTTGAGCCTGGCCGTATTCGAGCTCGTTCCGGTGACGCTCACGCTGGCTGGCCTGGCCGGGTTTATCCTGTCGATCGGGATGGCGGTCGACGCCAATATCCTTATCTTCGAGCGCATGAAAGAGGAGCTGGCGGCAGGCAAACCGCTCAATCTCGCGATTGACCAAGGGTTCAAGCGCGCCTGGTCGAGTATCTTCGACTCGAACATGTCGTCGCTCCTGACCGCAGGCATCTTATACTACACCGCCACCGGACTGGTCCGCGGCTTCGCGGTCACGCTCGCGATCGGTATCGCGGTATCGATGTTCACTGCCATTACCGTAACCCGGACGTTCCTGCGGCTCGTCCTCCGTCCGGCCGCAGCCAAGGAGCATGCATGACCACGCGCCGTCCGTTCATCCACCGCCGCAGCGTCTGGTTCGGCCTGTCGTCGGTTTTAAGCATCCTAAGCGTCATCGCGATCGCGACCTGGGGCCTGCGCGTCGGAATCGACTTCAAGGGCGGCCAGCTCATTGAGGCACGGTTCAAGGAGCCGGTCACGGTCGAGCAGGTCCGCGAGGGCCTCGCCGGCGACGACACGCTACCGCCGAGCTCGGTCGCTGAAAGCGGGGACAACGCGGTCCTTATCCGCACGACCGCCAGCACCGACCAGCTGACCGCATTGAGAACGCAGCTTGACCAGGTAGGGGAGTGGGAGCAGGTCCGCTTCGAGAGCGTCGGGCCTACCGTGGGCAAAGACCTGACCAACAAAGCCGTGCTCGCCGTCGCGCTGGCCTCGCTCGCGATCATTCTCTACATCGCGTGGGCGTTCCGACAGGTACCCAAACCGGCTAATTCCTGGCAGTTCGGCATCACGGCTGCGGTCGCCCTGCTCCACGACCTGCTGCTTACCATCGGCGCCTTTTCGCTCTTCGGCCATCTGTACGGCTTCGAAGTCGACTCGCTCTTTATCACTGCGCTCCTCACTGTGATGGGCTTCTCGGTCCACGACACGATCGTGACCTACGACCGGATCCGCGAGAACCTCCTGCATCACGCGGCCGGCATGAGCTTCGAGGACGTCGTGGTGAGCTCGATCAATCAGACGCTCGTGCGGTCGCTCAATACGTCGGTGACGCTCGCGCTAGTGCTCACGTCGCTCGTGACGCTCGGCGGGGCATCGATCCGGCCGTTTATCGTGGCATTGCTGGTCGGCGTCGTGGTGGGGGCATACAGCTCGGTCTTCTTAGCCTCGCAACTGCTGATTGTTTGGCAAGGGTGGTCCGAACGGCGCAGCCGGAAGGCAACGGCATAGCAAACAGACGCAACGGATACAATGTCGCACAATGTAAGTTGTACGACATTACGTATTGGTGTCCGATCCGATGCAGCACACGCCGCCGGCTGAGTTTGACGCGCCCTCTGTAGTTAGTCCTCAGTTAGTCCTCTTCTTCAACAAAGAAATCCCGTTTTCGGATCTCGGTCGGTATGTATTGCCCACAACTCTCTCTGCCTCTCCCCCGTACAAATCACATGAAGGGGGAGGCGGGGAAGTGCCGTTCTCGGAGCGCTACAGGAGTAGCTGGGCTACGACCGTCGTACTGCCGCGCGTCAGTCGTCGTCGCGCCCGATCGGGTCGTCTTTCGGCGGGAACGAGATCTCTTGTCCGGACGCCAGATCGTTCGCGTCGAACCAGCTTAGGTGAACATTTGGCTGGGGTACGGCCGGCCGCGGCGCCGGGGCGCTCCCCTGCCGATCCGGCGTTTTCGACCGGGCAGGCGTCACATCGTGCCGTCGCGGCTGGACGGGCCGCTCCTGCCCTCTCCCCTGCCCTGCCTGGCCCTGGCGGGGCTGCTGCGGCTTCGGCGGTTCAGTTCGCTGTTCTACCTTCTGCCCGGCCGGCTGCTGCTTCGGCTGCACCGGCCGTGCCGCTTTCCACGCCTCGATATCCTCGGGTGTGAGTGCGGCCTGCTTCGGCGCAGCCGACGGCTTGCTCCCCTGCTCCCCCGCCCCGGTTTCTTTCACGTCTTGGATGCCAGGCTGCGCCGGTGAACCGGCAGGAGCAATGACCGCGCCCTGGCTTTCGGACCATTCCCGTACCCGTTCCTCGACCGCCTCTCTCGGTTCGGCATAGGTCGAGCGCGACCAGTCGATGATCGCGTCCAGGTTGCCGGTCGATTCGTGCTTCGGCGGCAGCGTCGTCGCCGAAAACGCCGGCCGGGTGACGCCGTCGATCGCCATTTTCACGTAAATATGGTGGTTATCCAGGTTCACCAGATCGATCGCTTGGAAGACCGGCTCGAATTCCTTTACGAGCCCGGACGCGTCGGTCGGGCCGACCCGGAAGCTCACGATCGTACCGACGTTACCGAAGATCGCCTTCGACACCGTTTCAGGCATCTGGCCGATATACTGGTTGGTAAGTACGAGATTCAAGTGGTACTTGCGCGCCTCGGACAAAATGACCGCGAACGAATCAGTCGCGAAGTTCTGGAACTCGTCGACGTACAGGTAGAAATCCGGCCGCTGATCCTCGGCGACGTCGGCACGGCCCATGGCCGACAGCTGGATCTGCGTGATGAGCATCGCACCCAAGAGCGCCGAGCTGTCCTCGCCGATCCGCCCGATCGACAGGTCCATAAGCAGGATCTTCCGGCTGTCCATGATCTCACGGATGTTGAGTGCGCTCTTGGGCTGGCCGACGATGTTGCGGATCGTGCTGGCCGACAGGAACTGCCCGACCTTGTTCTGGATCGGCGCGATCGCCTCGGTGCGGAACTTGGGATCGTACTTCTCGAACTCGTTCTCGAAGTAATCCTTAATGACCGGGTCGGTGATCGTGGCGACGACACGCTTGCGGAACGTCTTGTCGGTCAGCAACCGGTTGATGCCGAGCATCGTCGAACCGGGATATTCAAGCAGCGCCAGGATCGCGTTCCGCAGGATGTACTCCAAGCGTGGCCCCCAGGACTCGGCGAACAGTTTCTTGAAAATACCGACCGCGCCCGACGCCACGACGTTGCGTAAATCCGGATTCACGTTTTCGAGCAGGTTGAACCCGATCGGGTAGTCGCGGTCGGCCGGGTTGAAGTAGATCACGTCCTTGATCCGCTCGGCCGGGATGAGCTTCAGGACGTCCTGCACCAGCTGGCCGTGCGGGTCGACCACGGCCACGCCGCGGCCCTTGTAAATGTCGTCGACGATCATGTTCTGCAGCAGCGTCGACTTGCCGGTACCGGTTTTCCCGATCGCATACATATGGAGCCGGCGGTCACGGGCCTTGATGCCGAACCGGTGCTTGAAACTACGGAAGTCGGTGGTGCCGTAGAACGTTACCTCGGCCTCGTCGACGTTGCCGTCCATCGGCAGGTTCGAGGGCGGCTCCCCTTTCTTACTGCCGGCCCAGGCCAAGTTCGGCGTCTCGACCGTCATCGCCGGCAGATGGAAGACCGATGCCAGCTCCTCGGTGTTCATAATAATGCCGGTGCCGTCGAACAACCGCGACCGGTAGGCTTGCAGGATCTCGCGGCTTTCCGTTAAACCCGCCGCCCGGAACCCGTTCATGTTCGTGGTACTGAACTGCTTGAACGCGCCGGTCACCGCCTCGACCTTGCTCCGCGCCGTGTACGGGTCGGGCGCGGTCACAAGGACACGGACCTTCGTCTCATAGCCGAGCTTGGTGATCTTCGACTCGATCCCCTTGAGCGCCGCTTCTTCGGGCGCCGACAGCTGCGGCTTCTTGTCGCCGTCTCCCCCGCCGTCGTCACTGCCCTCCGCACCGGCGTTCGGCCGCACGAGCGCGCCTAAGAGCTCGACGCCCGCCCGGGCGATTGCCGTCATGGTGCGCAGGAAAAATCCCTGCTTTTTGAGCGACACGCCGAGCCGCTTGGCAGCCACGAACTCGACGCCCTTTTCCTGCCACGCCTCGGCCACCGGTTTTACGATGAGCTGGATCCAGATCTGCTGCCGATCCCCTGCCCCGCCGAGCACGCCGGTGATACCCGACAGCGGGTCGACGGTAAAGTTCGGGAAGGTTTGGATCGGGTAGACATCTTCTTTGGTGAACGTGAGTTCGGTCCCGACGATCGGCTGCGATTCGCCCAGGCCCGCGTAGTCCTCGACCTCGAAAATCTCGACCGACGGGTACTGGGCGTAAATCTGCCCTTCCACGAATTCCTTGAGGTGGATCGGCACGTGGACGTAAAAGTGGATGAACTTGTCGTGGGCCGCCAGCTCGAAACTGACCTCGTCTTGGAACAGCGCGGTCTCGCGGAACACGCCGTGCAGGGCCGCGAACATCTGTTCGGCCGACAGGGGCGTCTTGTCATTGTTCTTGGGCGGCAGGATCTTGAGCATCGTGTAGCGCTGCGACCCGCGCCATTCGTCGTACGCCTCGGCCCGTTGCTTCAAGAGCCAGTCGGCGTACCAACGACGGGCGTACCAGACACCGAACCCAGCCGCAACCGCCAGTACCGTGATAATGATCGCCGCTATCATCCCTGCCCTTCCCGGCCCGGCGGCGTTTCCGGCACCGCGGTTGCCGACGGCATGTGCTGCTTGAAGTCGGCCTCGACCGCCGCCCGGTCCTTGCCGTATTTCAACCGAGACAGCTGGCGGATCGCCTCGGCCAGTTCGGTGTGCCGCTGCGTCTCGCTCTTGATCGTGCGCATCGAAAACGGCCGGCTCGGCGTGCCGCCGATAAGCAGCTTGGCGTAGGTATTGGCAAAGGTCAGGTTGACCAAGTCTTGCTGCGTGATATCGGGAAACTCCTTGGCCATGAACTCAGCGTCCCCTGCCCCGATCCGAAAGCTCACCAGGTTGCCGGCGTTGCCGATGACCGCGTCGCGGATCGCTTCGGGCAGCTGGGCGATGTATTGGTTGGTGATGTTCAAGTTCAAGCGGTACTTGCGGGCCTCGGACAGGATCGTCTTGAACGTGTCGGTGGTAAAGTTCTGGAACTCGTCGACGTACAGGTAGAAGTCCTTGCGCTGCTCCTCAGGGATGTCGGCCCGCTGGAATGCGGCGACCTGGAGCTTGCTCACCAGGATCATGCCGAGCAGGTACGAGTTCGTTTCCCCGATCTTGCCTTTCGAGAGATTGACCAGAAAGATCTTGCCCGAATCCATGATGTCGCGGAAATCGAAGGCCGAGGTCTTCTGGCCGATGATGTTGCGGACGATGTCGTTCGTCATGAACCGGCCGAACTTGGAATTGAAGTAGTTGTACATTTCCGACTTATGGAAATCGGCGGTCTTGGCCATCTGTTGGTTCCAGAACGCCAGCACGACCGGATCGGTCACGTAGCTCACCGTTTCCTCGCGGAACGCGTCGTCGGTGAACAGGCGCGGGATGTCGATCAGCGTCCCGCCGCCAGGCCGGGACATGACCGACAGCGAGGCGTTACGGCCCCAGTGCTCGAACTGCGGGCCGACCATGCCGGTGCGGTTCGGGTCGAACAGCTTGTAAAAGATCTCGAGCCATTCCGCGACCAGGAAGTCCTTATCCTCGGGCCGCTTCCACTCAAGGACGTTGAGGCCCATCGGCCGTTCGGTATCCGACGGGTCGAAGTAGACCACGTCCTCGGCCCGGGATTTCGGGATAAGCCCTAGGATGTGCTCGACCGCGTCGCCGTTGGGATCCATGTAGCAGACGCCCCGACCGGCCTTGATATCCTGCTCGATCTGGTACGTGAACAGCGTCGTCTTTCCGACGCCGGTTTTCCCGATCGCGTACAGGTGGCGGCGGCGGTCGTCGGCCTGGAGCCGCACGAGCCGCTCCTCGCCCCGGTAGACGCTCTTGCCGAGCACGACCGTGCCTTCGTCTTCGGGCGGCAAGTTCGAGGGCGGCGGCAACACCCGAGCAGCCAGCCATTCGAGCGCCGGCGTCTCAATGAACTGGTTCGGGAAGTGGTAGAGCGACGCCAGCTCTTCGGTGTTGAGGATCGTCGACGGCCCGTCGAAGCGGCGCATGATGTAGTCGGCCGCGAAGCGGCGCATGTCCGCCGGCGCCGACTTCTTGAGGAAGTTGAGTTCCGGGGACGTGTACTGGCCGAGCGCGGTGCTGACCGTATCGAGGGCGACCTTCGCCTCTTGCTCCGACCGGTCGCTCACCGCGATCACCCGGATCACGGTGTCGAACCCCACCTTGCTCCCCTTTTCCTGGATGCTCTTCATCTGCTCTTCTTGGATCGGCGTCAGCCGGACCGGTTCGTCGGACTTCTTGTCGTCGGACGAACCGCGGAGCGAACCCACGATCCCCGACAATGCCTTTAAGACCGGGCTCTGCTTCTGTAGGCTCTTACCCTCGGCAATACTCTTGGCAGCGGCCGAGGTCTTGTCGCGCCAGTCGCCGTCGGTAGGCTGGAGCAGGATCTGGAACCCGGCTGTGACGCCATCGGGCAACTTGCTCATCGAGTTCGTGAGCGCATTGAGCGGGTCGCTTTCCATGGCCCGGTAGGTGCGGATCGGCAAGGCGTACTGCCGCTTGGTGGTCACGTAGGTGCCGTACGGGTACGCCTGGGCGCCGAAGATCCGGAAATCCTGACTGGGCTCGATCTGGGCGTAGGGGTAATAGCTGTGCAGCTGCCGCTCGACGAGCCCGCGCAGGTGCGTCGGCATGGTCAGGTAAAAGCTGATCAAGTTGTCCTTGGCCACGAACTCGAGCGACAGCGTTTCCTGGCCGGTGAGCAAGGTGCGCGGGTCGCCGTTGTGCAGCGACGAGAACGCGGTCAGGAACTGTTCGGCGACGCTCATCGCCTCGCGGAAATCACGTTTCGGCCCCTGGTCTTCTTCCTTGGCGCTCGCCTCGCGCGGCAGCAGCACCTTGAGCACGACCAAACTCTGGGCATAGGCCAAGGCGTGCTGCGTTTTGTACCGCCGCACCCACCACCAAGCGGCACCCGCAATGAGGCCGAGGCTTACCAATCCGATCAGCGCGGCGATCATTGCCCTGTCCCCTCTTGTGGTACTGTGCGCTGGTTAATGAGATTCCTCCGGACCGATTTGTCTTTCAAGCGCTTGAAGATTCAGGTCTGCGAGATCTTTCTCGAATCCACCACGACGAGGCGTCAAGGAAGGATCAGCCGGGGCGCTTTGATCCGGGTTCACCGTCACAGCCTCGGGCGACCCGGGCACGACTGCGGCAGTCTCCGCAACAGGCGCTTGCTCGGGCACAGACTGCGGCTGTACAGCCGCAGGCACCTCGGCCGGACGGACGGATTCAGGCTGTGCGGTCAACTCTTGGGCAGGGCCTGGCCGCTGTTCGGATCCCGAGCGGAAATCATGGTGGATCGGATCGGATCCGGGCTCGGATGACGGCGCTGATGGCACTGGCGGTGTCATGCGTCCAGTGTACCACCTGGCCGCACCTGTCTCAACGCGACTTCCCGGGGAAAATCCGCCTCGAACCGCCCAGCGTCGATCGATGCCCGGATCGCCTCGGTGAGGCGGGTCAGGAACCACAGGTTATGGACGCTCAAGAGCGCCCCGGCGGTCGGGTCGCCGATACGCAGCAGGTGCGACAGGTAGCTGCGCGGGTAGCGGCTGTCGGTGCAGGCTGGGCACCCGCAGAACGGATCGAGCGCTCCCCTGCCCTGGGCGTACGTTGCGCCTGACAGGCCGATCCGCGTGTACTCCCATGTATCCGGCGCGTGCCGCACCCAGGCCCCGCCGTGCCGGCCGAGCCGCGTCGCCATCACGCAGTCGAAGGTGTCGATCCCGGCACGCACGCCGGCCACGATGTCCGACGGCTCCCCCACTCCCAGCAGGTGCCGCGGCTTCTGCGCAGGCAACAGGCTGGTCGTATACGCAACCGTCTCCCACATCATCCCCTTTTCGCGCTCGATCGCGTTCAGTTCTTTGCCGAACGTGTACATATTGCCGCCGATCGCGAAGCCGGCGAACGGCAGGTCGCGCAGGAACTCGGCCGACCGGCGACGCTGCTCGGGGTAGATACTCCCCTGGACCATGCCGTAGAGGGCCATAGCCGGATCCGTCCACGCGGCGACCGACCGCTCGGCCCAGCGGTTGGTCTGGTCGACGGCCGCAGCCACCTCACGTTCGGGAACCGGGAACCCCGTGCAGACGTCGAGGCAGGTCGCCAGGTCGACACCGAGCCGCTGCTGGTCGTTCACGACCGTTTCGGGTGTCAGCGCTATCGTCGAACCGTCGAGGTGCGACCGGAACGTGATACCCTGCTCGCTGTACTTGGCCAATTTCGATAATGCGAACGCCTGGAACCCGCCTGAGTCAGTGAGGATCGGGCCGCGCCAGCCGGTGAACGCGTGCAGGCCGCCCAGCGCTTCGATCCGGTCGACGCCCGGCCGCAATCCGACATGGTAGGCGTTCACGAGCAAGGCTTGGAGCCCGATCGGTTCGGCCGCCTGCCAGCTGACACCCCGGAGCGCCCCGTGGGTGGCACAGGGCAAAAACGCCGGCGTACTGATATCGCCATGCGGCGTACGGATGGTACCGGTGCGGGCCTGTCCCTGGGTGTTGTGTACGGTAACCATATGCATACCAGTCTATCGGATAACAAACGCCTCTGCGCACGCAGAGGCGGGTATGGAAGCCAGGAGAGGATTCGAACCTCCGACCGCCCTTACGGGTGTGCAAGGGTGCTCTGCCGGCTGAGCTACCTGGCCGAACGGCAGAGCCGGGGCAGTACCCCGGCTCTGCATGGCACGTGGCCGTCTTACTTGAGTTCGACCTTGGCGCCGGCTTCTTCCAGCTTCTTCTTGGCTGCCTCGGCGTCGTCTTTCGGTACGTCCTTCTTGATTTCCTTGGGCGCACCGTCGACCAGATCCTTGGCTTCTTTCAAGCCGAGGTCGGGGCGGATTTCGCGGACGGCTTTGATGACCGCGATCTTCTGCGCACCGGCATCGGTCAGGTGGATCGTGTAGATCGCCTTCTCGTCGGACGCTTCCGCCGCTGCGCCGCCGGCTGCCGGGGCAACCATGGCGACCGGAGCCGCTGCCGAGACGCCGAAGCGCTCTTCGAGCACCTTTACGAGCTCGGCCAGATCCATGACCGACAGGCCTTCGATCTGCTTGACCAGGTCGGCGAACTTCGCCGGTACTTCCGCCTTGGTCTCCTCCGCGTTCATGGTTTCTTCGTCTGCCATATGGGTCCTTTCGTATTCAATATACGTTCGTAGTATTTATGCTGCTGCTAGTTTCTCTTGCCGCTGGCGCAGTACCTGCGCGAGACCGCGGAGGTTGCCGCCCAGGACCGATACGAAGCCGCTCATCGGCGCCGCGATCGAACCGACGATCTTGGCATAGAGCTCGTTCCGGCCAGGCAAGGCCGCCAGCGACTTGACGTACGCCGCGTCCACGAACTTGCCGTGGATGATCGCGCCGACGACGCCGAGCTTCTCGTGCGTCTTCATGAACGAGACGACGACACGGTTCGGTTCGACCTCGTCGGTCTCCGAGGTAGCGATACCGAGCTGGACTTTCAAGAGATCGTCGGGGAGCTCGACGTGCCGCTCGGCCAAGGCCTTGCGGAGCAGACTCGTCTTGGGGACGCGGTAGCGCGAACCAGCTTTGCGGAGCTCGCTGCGGAGCTCGGTCAATTCGTCGACCGTGAGGCCGGCGTAACTCGTAAGCACGACCGCCGGCTGGGCGACCAGTTCCCGGAGCTCTGCGAGCTGCGCTTCTTTTTGTGCGCGTGTTTTTGCCATACGTTCCTTCCTTCTACAAAAACAAAATCCCGTCGACCGACGAGACATAAGGGCAGGCACGGAGTGCGGTGCGCCTCAATAGGGTGGGCTATTACGAACCCTAATCAGGGTTCCCCTATCGTCTTCGGGACACGGTACACAGTATACGAGCGCTCGTATCAGGAGTCAAGCCGACACGAGGGCCGGTTCGAGTAGGAACCGATTGGCGATATCGGTGATCTCGTCCATGACCGCCACGTCGTCGCGCTGGCCGTCGACCATGCGGATCGAGGCGGTGTCGGCCGCTGCCAGCCGCTTGTATTCGTCCCAGACCGTCCGCTGCTTCTGCTCTTCGGCATACAGGTCGAGCTCGAGCTGCTCTTCTTTGAGCCGCCGGGCGCAGACCGCCGGATCGACATGAAGGAGGAATGTCAGGTCGGGCCGCGGGAACCGGGTGTTCAGGGCCTCGAGCCAGGGAGGATCGTTGACGAGCACCACGTTGTACGCGAGCGCTGACAGGATATACCGGTTGCAAATGACGATCTTGCCCGCGTCGAGCGCCGGCAGGATCTTGGCGCGCAGGTGCTCGGCGCGGTCGGCCGTGAACAGGAGCTGGAGCGTTTCCGGCGCAATGTTCCACTCGCCCGCGATCCGCGAGCGGATGAGACCGCCGATCATGCTGTTGGTCGGCTCGTTGGTCAGCAGGACCCGGTATCCCTCGCGGCTCATAAACCGGGCCAGGGCGCCAGCGTAATGCTGGCTGCCCGAGCCGTCCAAGCCCTCGAACGCGATGAAGAGTCCTGCGTGCTTCCGTGCCATCGCCGCTCCCTTCGCTGGTATTCCGTTTAGAGCGCCGCCACGTCTACCCGGACGCCCGGCCCCATGGTGGCCGTGACCGTGAGCGACTGCAGCTGGTTCTTGGGAAGCGCGTTGACCGCAGCCTGGGCATTTTCCAGGAGCTTGCCCGCATCCCAATCGATCTTGCCGACGGTCAGGTGGATGTTGCCCGACGCGTCGGAACGGTACTCGACCCGGCCGGACTGGATCGCCGCCAATGCCTCGTCGGGATTATCGGCCACGGTACCGGACTTGGGGCTCGGCATCTTGCCGACCGGCCCGAGGATCTTGGCGATCGCGGCCACCTTGGGCATGAGCGCTTTCGGGGCGATAAGCACGTCGTAGGGCACCTGCTTGGTCGAGGCGATCTGGTCGATCATATCCTGGGTCAGCACTGCCGCATTGACCTGCTTGCCGGTGCCGTGGGGCAGCTGCATAAGGCCGCGGACAGCCTCGGCCGCCTTCCCCTTCTTGGGCATAAGGCGGGCATGGAGCTCGACCGATCCCGTGAACGTGGTGTACGAGCTTTCGCGGGCCAGTTCGAGCGCCCGGGCAAGCGGATAGGCTTTCCGTACGTCGACGAGCGCGGCCGCCTTGGCGTACTTGGCGCTGCGCGTCCGTTCCTTGGCTGGCGCAGCAGCACGGGCAGCCCGTCCGGCCGGCTTGCCGTCGGTCGCCTCGCGCGCCGTTTCGGTGTCGGCATGGATCGCAGCGACCTCGGCCGGCATCACCTGGTCGGTATCGGTTTCGGCTTCGGCGTTGGCCGCGTCGATCTGTTCTTCGTCGACCAACTGGCTGCCGGTATCCTCGGCCGCAGCCTCGGCAGGGGCGTCAGATTCGTGCTCGGCAGCGCGCTCGGCGCCAACGGGCAGTTCGTCTTTCGATGCGTCCTTGAGTTTCTTCGGCATTGCATATCCTTTCTTGGTGGTGCGAACGGCCTATGGTTTGGCCTCCCACGACGAAACGGTGACGGTTTCTTCGGTAAGCGTACCAGAAACGACAACGGTTTTCACCATATCGGCGCCACGTGCGACCACGGCCGCGAGCCGGTCTTGTTCGTCGGGCCGGAACCCTGCCAGCACGTAGTCGCTCCCCGGTTGCGGCCGAGCGCTGCCGTCGTGCGGCGCGATCCCGCAGCGCATGCGCCAGAACCCGTCGGCGCCCAGATGGTGCGCTACCGATTCGACGCCGTGGTGGCCAGCTGCCGAGCCGCCGAGCCGCAACCGCACTGTGCCGAGCGGCAGGTCGAGTTCGTCGTGGACGACCAGGATATCGTGCGGCGCCACCTTGTAGAACGATGCCAGCTGCGCCACCGCCCGCCCGGAATTGTTCATGAACGTAGTCGGTTTCACGAACAGCCAGCGGCTGCCGGATTCCGTCCGCAGGTCGATGAGGTCGGCGTCGTACGCGCCGTCGTGCCGCCACTCCCCTGCCGCGAGCGCCTGGGCCGCGGCGTCGAGCACCAACCAACCCAAATTATGCCTGGTGCGCGCGTACTGCGGCCCCGGGTTCCCCAGACCAACAATGAGCTTCATCAGAGCCCTGGCAGGTTGACCCCGAGGTCTTTCATGACCTCTCGGGTCTTTTCGGCCGCGACCGCCTGCGCCTTCTGCATCGCCTGGCCGATCGTGTCCTTCAAGAGCCGTTCCAGGTGCGCTTTCTGGCCGGGCTCGAGCAGCGACTCGTCGATCGCGATCGACTGGAGCTTCAACTCGCCCGTGAACACCACTGTCACCTTGCCGTCGGCCCCCGTGGCCTCGATTTCGGTCTTTTTGAGGTCGGACTGGACCTGCCGCGCCTTCATAAGCATCTTCGCTTGGTCAAACATGTTCGCCATGGCGTCCTTTCGTTGCCTGCCACTCTAAATAGGATTCTATGAACGGGTCAAGGTTGCCTTCGAGCACACCGGGCGCGTCGGATTCCTCGTGGCCGGTGCGCACGTCCTTCACCAGTTGGTAGGGCTGGAGCACGTACGACCGGATCTGGCTCCCCCATTCCACCTTGACGTGGTTGCCCTTCAACTCCGAAATCTTGTCGAGGTGTGCCTGCTTGGCAAGCACTGTCAGCTTGGCCGCCAGCATCTTCAGAGCCATTTCCTTGTTCTGGGCCTGGAACCGCTCGTTCTGGCAGCTCACCACGATCCCCGTCGGCAGGTGCGTGATCCGCACCGCCGTCTCCACTTTGTTCACGTTCTGGCCACCATGGCCCCCGGCCCGGTAGAAATCGATCTTCAGATCCTTCTCGTCGATCTCGACCGCTTGGGCATCGGCCAGCTCGGGCACCACTTCGATGAGCGCGAACGAGGTGTGGCGCGCCTTGTCAGCGTCGTAGGGCGATATCCGTACCAGCCGGTGCACACCTGCCTCGCCTTTGAGGTAGCCGAACGCGTACTCGCCGCTCACCTTGAGCGTCGCCGACTTGATTCCCGCCTCTTCGCCCCGCGACTCATCGAACAGGTCGACTGAAAACCCGCGGCCCTCGGCCCAACGTTCGACCATCCGCTTGAGCATGCTCGCCCAGTCCTGCGCTTCGGTGCCGCCCGCGCCGGCATGGAACGAGACGATCGCGTTCGACTTGTCGTACTCGCCCGACAGCATGGCGGTCAGCTCCAGCGCGTGGAGTGCCTCGGGTGTCTCGGCTTGTTCCCAGGATTCGATGAGCCGCTTATGGCCCGCCAACTCCTTCGCCAGCTCCCCCGCCTTGGCATGGTCGGCCCAAAACTGCGGGTCGGCCATCTCGGCTTCGATCTGCTGGATGCGCGCCTCGCGCCCGGCCAGGCCGAGCACGTCGTACAGCTTGAGCTTCCGTTCGTCGTCCATATGGTTCGATTGTACACAAAAAGCACCCGTTCGGGTGCTTTTTGCTGCGTGGTGCCTAGGTTAGGCGACCAGCGCGGTCTTGGCGATGAGCTTCTTGCGAAGCGCACCGGCTGCCGCACCGCCGAGCGTCAGGACGCTCGTGAGCGCGATCGCGTCGGCGCCGGTCTTCGGGAGCTCCTTGGGGAGCGGACCCTTGTCCTTCGGCTTCGACGTGGCCGTAGCCTCGGCCTTGGCGATCACCGTCGACTCCTTCGTGACCGTTTGGGTCTGGTTGGTGGTCGTGGTACCGCCGTTGTTCTGGGTCGTGGTCGACTGCTGGCTGCCAGCCGCCGCGCACGCCCCGGCCGCGTCGCCCTTGCCCGTGTTGACGACCACGTTGGTGCAGTCGACGTTCTGGGCCTGGTTGGTATTGCTGTTCTGGTTGTTCACCGAAGCGCTACCGTTCGACGTATTGGTGTTCGTCGCGCCCTGCGTGGCGTTGTTCTGGGTGGTTGTGGCACCCTGGTCGCCCGCTGCGCTCGAAGAACCGGCCGCGCTGCCCGAACCGGTGTTCACGACGACGTTGGTCGCCTGGACGTTTTGTGCCTGGTTCGTGTTCGCGTTTTGGTTGTTGACGGTCACGCTGCCGGTGTTGCTGGACGATGAGCTGGAGCTCGAAGAGCTCGAGTTCGACGAACTGGTAGTGCCCGTACCGCACGACGGATTGCAGGCCGCCAGCGCGCTTGAGGAACCAGCTGTCGTCATCAAGAACGCAACGGACGCGAGACCGATCAATTTCAGACTGTGCATAATGAAATCACCTCATTCCTTTTGTGTTGCACATTCCAGGCCGCATCGACGCCGGCCCGCCCTTCCGTGGTTGATTCTATTCCCCTGCTCAACCGAGTTGAGCCAGGGAAGGAATCCGGCAGCCGTAGCTGCCGGGGTTCCCCTCTTGTTTTGACTTGGGCCGTTGTTACGGCCCGTTGTTCTGCATACCGCTGGCATCTTGATTGCCAGTGGCGGTCGCGGTCCCGGATGCATTCCCGGAACCGGTGTTGACGACAACATTCACCGGCACAACGTTCTGTGCCTGGTTGATGTTGTTATTTTGATTGTTGATGTTGATCGGCCCCGTCGTCGCATCACTCTTGGAGCCGGAGATAGCACTTGCCGAAGAACCTTGGACACAAATATTCGTGTCCCCGGGTTTCGGGAAGAACCGGAGCTCCCCTGAAGAAACGGTCGAGCCCATGTTCTGGTGACTGCCTTTATCGGGCAGTCGCTCGTTCGCCCCGGATGCCCAGGTCAGGGTGATGACCGGAGGCGGAACGTAGTGGGGCGGCTGAGGCAGCTCGGGGCGAACCGTAACCCGCTGACAGACGCCAAGCCGGGCCAGATTTCCGCACGCCTTCGGTAGGACAAAAATGATGGTCTTCGATTCGACCATCACCTTCACCTGCCAACACGGCACCGAGTTTCCGAGCTCCAACCGGGGATTCCACAACGTGTGGACTCCGGTAGAACCTGAACTATCGACGCCGAACCAAGCCATGGTTGCGAGCGCAGTGCCATTACGAAGCCGTACTTCCGTCGCCTGTCCGAGGCAGAGCATTTGCACTACCTGGTTGGCAACACCCTCGCCATGCCCTGCCTGGATGACAGCCGCATACAGAAGGTCGCGACGTTCGACCGAGAGCTGCATCAGCCGCTCCCGGTTATGGCATGGCCCCAAAAGAGGTGCCACGCCAAGGTGGCAGACGGTCGTGCCCGCTTGCTGCGCGAACGCAGCGGTAGCGAGCAGAAAAACGCACAGAATATGAAGTAGCCGTCTCACTTACTTCACGCCTCCCTTCCTGCAGATATTCACGGTCTGGTTTTGGCCAGCCGCGACAGTCACCGTGGCCTCACGGCCGCGGATCGTCCAGTTGCCGTACCCGATCACTCGGTACTGGCCGGGCGGAACGGTGAACGTCATATGCTCACCAATCTGGCCCACAATAATCTGGCCTTGTTCGTTTTTAAGGTCGAATTTGCCAGATGCTCTCGTAACCCTCATCGGGTCACCGAACACGTCGATGGTCACCGTTCCGGTTTGCATCGGAGCCGGGCCGCCGTACGAGCCGGGAGTGCCGGTCGAAGCGGTAGGTTGTGTCGGCGCCTGAACCAACACCGGCATGTCTTTGCCGGTGTTAAGTTTGTACGCCTTCGCACCGTTCGGCGGCTCGTAGCCGCGCAAGTACTGCGCGAGCTGGATTTCCGCCGGCGTGTAAGTACGCTCGGGGTCGTAGACCGTCAGGTACATGACCGTCTGGTCGGCGACCTCTTTTTGCGACCGGAACAGGAAGAAAAGGACATGATATGTCACTTCTCCGCCCATATGGGTCACTTTGAGTTCCATTGGGTATGACCCGCACTGGAACTGCGACATGTCGATCCAGAAATCGACTTGGCTGCGAGACAACTCGCCAGGAACCACGATGTGGCCGCCCTGGTTGTTGCCTTTAAAAGCCAATTCGATGTCTTTGATCTCGCCGGCATTGAGAATACTGCTCTTGATGAGCAGCCAGACCTTACCCTGCTGGCCGGGTACATGGTTCGGTAGCGCCGGCCGTTGGTCGTTACTCTCCTGCGCGAAGCACGGAGTACCGCCGATCGGTTTCGAACCGTCTTCGGAGTAATAGACCTCCGAGACAAAGTTCGAGAGACCGGCATGGTCTTTGTTTTCCCGGATCCCTATCGAAAGAGATCCCCCACCCCAGATTTGGGCATGCGCGGGAAAAGCTCCCGCCAATGCTAGCAATAACACGATGAGAACTTTTCGCACGCTCTCATGTCCTCCTTTTTCTTTCTCGAATTAGAAAAGAGCTTGCGACTTGCAAGCTCTTTTCCGCCCTTCGGACGGACAAAGCTCTTGAAGCCCCCGGCTCCCTTGCTCTGTTCTGACCAGGCCCGTACAAGCAAGCTTGCACGGGATCCAGGGGAAATCCGGGAAGGAGGGGCATCTGCCGCCGAGCAAGCTCGTTGGCAACTCTCCACGGATCCTAGTCAGAACGGAGTAAACGAGACGTTGTCCGTACGCAGGCACTATAGCGCGTTCGAACAGGGAAGTCTAGCCCAGACGCGCTAATTTGTCAAGGGGCAGTTACAGGAGTGTCGCGCCCGTATGCGGCACTACCTTGGCGCCCTGGGGCGCATCCTGGATTTCGTACCCCTTGGCCATGAGTTCGTCGCGGATCGCGTCGGCCTGGCCGTAGTCCCCTTGCTTGCGGTACCGGTCGCGCTCGGCGGCGAGTTTGACCACGTCGTCGGGAATCTCGGGCGTGTCGCCGAGCGAGGCCGCCAGCCCCAGGCCGAACACGGTATCCCACTGTTTGACAGCGGCCGCTTTGTCGATATCCGACTGGTTGGATTTCAGGGTATCCCACAGGAACGACAGCGCCTGCGGCATATTGAGGTCGTTGCCGAGCGCAGCACGGAACTGCTCCTCGAGGTCGGACGGCACCGGTTCGTCGCCGGGGTCGGGCAGGTTGCGCACCAGGAGCGTCAGCCGGCCGAGCGCCTGGTCGGCACCCGACAGCGCGTCCCAGGTGAAGTTGAGCGGCTTGCGGTAGTGGGTCGTGAGCGCCAGCAGCCGGAACGCGAGCGGCCGGATCCCCCGCTGTTCCACGTCGTCGACGGTAAAGGTATTACCGAGCGACTTACTCATCTTCTGGCCGTCCACCAGCATGAATTCGCCGTGCAGCCAGACGTTGGCCAACGGTTTGCCGGCCGCCGCCTCGCTCTGGGCGATCTCGTTGCTGTGGTGCGGCATGATATGGTCGACGCCGCCGGTATGGATGTCGAACGGCTGGCCCAGGTACTTGACGCTCATGGCGCTGCACTCGATATGCCAGCCCGGATACCCCAGGCCCCACGGGCTCGCCCACTCCATCTGCCGCCGCGTTGCCGCATCGTCCTGCATGGGGTCGAAGTCCCGCCCACCCGGGTACGAAAACTTCCAGAGCGCGAAGTCGGCCGGCTGGCGTTTTTCGTCGTTCGCCTCGATCCGTTCGCCGCCTGCCTTGTCGGCCAATGTCTGACCGGTGAGCACGCCGTACGACGGGAACGTAGCGACGTCGAAGTACACGCCGTCGCTGGTCGTATAGGTATGCCCGCCCGCCTCAAGCTCGCCGATGAGGGCGATCTGCTCGGGAATGTGGTCGGTCGCCTTGGGCACGACCGTGGGCCGCAGGATATGCAGGCGTTCGGCGTCGTTCCAGAACCGGTCGGTGTAGTAGCTCGCGATTTCCCAGGCCGAACGGTGCTCCTTGTGCGCGCTCTGCTCGATCTTGTCCTCGCCGCTGTCGCCGTCGCCCACCAGATGGCCGACGTCGGTGATGTTCATGACATGCCGCACCGCGTAGCCCAGGTATTCCAGGCTCCGGCGGAGCGTGTCGCTCATGATAAACGTGCGGAAATTGCCTAAATGGGCCGTCTGGTAGACGGTCGGGCCGCAGCTGTAGATCCGGACCTCGCTGGCGTCGATCGGCCGGAGCCCGTCCGATTGGCGCGTCAGGGTGTTATGCAGTTGCATACAGGTGGGTCACAGGTCGTCCTCGCCCTCGAACTGGTAGCTGTACTGGCCGGGCCGGGCCCCGAACAGCGGGTCGTCTTTCACTTAGAGCGGCTCCCCGGGCTCGCCGCACATCTCGCACCGCTTCTCCTCGCCCTCATGGTTGCACTCCACGCAGTAGTACGTCGCCATGCCCCTCCCTCCCCTTTTGTCCGTTGCTGCCTAGTTGGTTGCCGTAAGGTCACGGCGGCCTTCGAGCGCGCGCGTCAGCGTAACGGCGTCAGCGTACTCTAGATCGCCGCCCACTGGCAAGCCGTGCGCGATCCGCGTGACCGCGAGCTTCCGGCCGGCCGCCTGTTCGCCCAAGAGTTTACGGATATAGAGCGCGGTCGCCTCGCCTTCGAGCGACGGGTTGGTCGCAAGGATCAGTTCTGCGATCTCGGCCCGGGCATTCACGCGGTCGATGAGCGCCTGGATCGTGAGTTCGTTCGGACCGATGCCGTCGATCGGCGAAATCGCGCCGCCCAGCACGTGGTACTTGCCCCGGAACCCGGTCTTCTCGACGGCCACGGTATCGAGCGGCTGCTCGACGACACAGAGTACCGACGCATCGCGGGCCGGATCGGCGCAGATGACGCAGGGCGTCTGCTCGGCGATGTTGAAGCAGTCCTCGCAGAACACCAGGGTGCGCTTAAGGTCGATGAGCGCGTTCCCGAGCGAGTCGGACAGCGTCGAGGACTGGCGGATCAAGTGGAACACCAAGCGGCCGGCGGTCTTGCCACCGACGCCGGGCAGTTTCGAAAATTCGTCAATTGCCCGCTGGATCGACTTGGGCAGGTGGTTCATCCGCGGCGGTCTCCTTCTTCGGTTTCAGCGGGTCGTCCCAGGTGGCGTACTTGCAGTCCGGATAGCGGTTGCAGCCCCAGAACGTCTTGCCGCGGCGGGTCTTGCGCTCGATCACGTCCCCCTTGCCGCATTCCGGGCAGGTGACGCCGGTCGAGACTACCAACGGCTCGGTGTGTTTGCAGTCCGGGAACCCGGTACAGGCAATGAACTTGCCGAACCGGCCGTGGCGGATCACCATCGGCTTGCCGCACTTGGGGCAGGCTTTGCCGGCGTCCTCGGTCATGTCGAGCTTGGCGACTTCCTCGGTCTTTTCCTTGACCTGCCGCTCGAACGGGCCGAAGAAATCCGTGAGCTCTTTCGTCCAAGTTTCCTTGCCCTCGGCCACGTCGTCGAGGTTTTCTTCCATCCTGGCGGTGAAGTTGAGGTCGACGATCTGCGGGAAGTGCTTCGACAGCATGTCGACGACCACCGTCCCGACCTCGGTCGGGTGGAACCGCCGGTCGACGAGCTCGACGTAGTTGCGGTCTTGGATCGTGGACAGGGTCGGCGCGTACGTGCTCGGGCGGCCGATCCCGTGCTCTTCAAGCGCTTTCACGAGCGTGGCTTCCGAATAGCGGGCCGGCGGTTCGGTAAAGTGCTGGTCGGCCAGGAGCTCATTGAGCGTGAGCGGATCCTTGGCAGCCAGGGCAGGCAGGAGCACGTCCTCGCGCTCGCTCGGCCAGACCTTGAGGTAGCCGTCGAACACCACGACGTTGCCGGTCGCCTTCAAGTGGCCGGATGCTTCGCCGGCCGTCGCGTCGACAAGGATCGTCTCGGCCTTCAGCTTCGCCGGTGCCATCTGGCAGGCGATCATCCGCTGCCAAATGAGTTCGTAGAGCTTGGCGTGGCGGTCGGATTCGAGCGCGAGCACGCCCGGCATGGCGGCGACGTCGGTCGGACGGATCGCCTCGTGCGCCTCTTGGGCGCCCTTGGCCTTGGTCTTATAGGCGGCGGCCGTGCCCGGGACGTAGTCGGCGCCGTACTCGCGGCCGATGAAGGCGCGCGCCGCGTCGACAGCCTCGGCGGCCAGGTTGGTCGAGTCGGTCCGCATATAGGTGATATGCCCGGCTTCGTACAGGTCTTGGGCAAGTTTCATGGTCTGCTTGGCCGAGAAGTAGAGCCGGTGGGCCGCCTGCTGTTGGAGCGTCGAGGTCGTGAACGGAGCCGACGGCCGCTTCTGGGTTTCCTTGGATTCGACCGAGGCGACGGCGTACGTAGCGGCCTTGAGAGATGCGGCTAGGGCGTCGGCCCGGTCTTTCGTCCCGATCGTGAGCTTCTCGATCTTCTCGCCCTGCCAGGATACGAGACTCGCCGTGATTTGTTCCTTGTCGGCGGTATCAAGCAGCGCCTCGACCGACCAGTATTCCTGGGGTTTGAACGCCGTGATCTCACGTTCGCGGTCGACGATGAGACGCACCGCCACCGACTGGACACGCCCGGCCGACAACCCCTTCATGACCTTCTTCCAGAGGAACGGGCTCAAGGTATAACCGACCAACCGGTCGAGGATGCGGCGGGCCTGCTGGGCGTTCACCAGGTCCATGTCGAGCGCACGCGGGTGCGACACCGCCTGTTCGATCGCCGACTTGGTGATTTCATGGAACGTGATGCGGTGGAGCGGCTTGTGCTTTTTGCCGCTCTCGAGACCTAACGCCTGGATCACATGCCAGGCGATCGCCTCGCCTTCGCGGTCGTAGTCCGTGGCCAGGAAGATTTCGTCGGCGTCGGCGGCCGCTTTCTTGAGCGCGGCGACGGCTTTCTTCGCCTTGGTCGGCACCACGTAGGTCGGCTCGAAGCCGTGCTCGACGTCGACCCCGAGCTTGCCCTTGGGCAGGTCACGGACATGGCCGTACGAGGCAAGCACCCGGTAGCCCTTGCCCAGGTATTTCTCGATGGTTTTGCCCTTGGCGGGCGACTCGACGATAACGAGATGGTGCGCGTGTGCCATAGAAGTAGACCAGAGTGTAACGATCCGCGCAGCGGGCGTCTACCGTCAGCGGCGGACGAAGGCGTTGTTACCTAGATTCCGGACGCGGCCCTTGAGCTCCATAAGCGTGAGCGTCGACAGGACCGTGGCCGCATCGAGCCCTGCCGCTTCCGTGAGGTCGTCGAGCGGCAGCGGCTCGGACCCAAGCACAGCCAGCACCGCCGCCTCCTCGGCCGAATCGGGTAACACAGCCTTGGCCTGCTGTTCCTGGGCCGCGTCAGCAAGGTCGAGCTCGGCAAGCACGTCCGCGGCCGACTGGACAAGCTTGGCGCCGAGGCCGAGCAGGGCGTGCGGCCCACGCGAGTGCGGCGAGTAGATCGAGCCGGGTACCGCAAGTACGTCGCGGTTCGCTTCGAGCGCCGAGCGGGCGGTGAGCAGGGTGCCCGATCGGTCCGAGGCTTCGATGACGAGCGTCGCCCGGGCAAGGCCCGCGATAATCCGGTTGCGGATCGGAAAGTGGTGCTTGAGCGCACCTGTACCCAGCGGGAACTCGCTCACGAGCGCACCGCCGCGTTCCAGGATCTGCTCGGCCAGGCCGCGGTGTGTCATTGGGTACGGCCGGTCGACACCCGAGGCAAGGACCGCCCAGGTAACGCCGTTACCTTCCAGCGCGGCGCGATGGGCAGCGCCGTCGACGCCCAGCGCCAACCCGGACACGACCGCGATCCCCTGGCGGGCAAGCTCCGGCACGATATCGCCGACCACGCGGGCGCCGTACGGCGTCATCGACCGGGTGCCGACCACGGCTAAGGCCGGGCGGTCGGCAAGCTCGCCACGCAGAAAGAGCACGGCCGGCGGTACCGCGATCTCACGGAGCAAGGACGGATAGCCGGGATCCATGAGCGTCAGGACACGGACCTGGTGCCGGTCGAACGCTGCTTCAAGCGCATCGAGGTCCGCTGCCTGGCGGGCAGCCAGGAACCGCTCGGCCGCCTCGCGCGGCAATCCCCACTCCCCCACGGCGCGTGCCGGCGTATCCCAGGCCGTGGCGATATCAGGCACGCGGGCGAGCAACAGCTGGAAGCTCTTGGGCCCGAACCGAAGGTCGCTCGCGAGCGCCGCCCACAACAAACGCTCGCGGCTGGATACCGCGAGCGTCGTCCCCTCCCCTGCCGTCATAGCCGCTAGCCTTCGATCTGGATGCCCATCGAACGGGCGGTGCCTTCGAGGCTCTTCATGGCCGCCTCGACGTCGTTGGCGTTCATGTCGACCATCTTCTGTTCGGCCAGCTCGCGGAGTTTCGCCCGCGTCACCGTACCGACGGTTTCCTTGCCGACCGCGCCGGCGCCCTTCTGGACGTTGGCCGCCTTGCGCAGCAGTACGGCTGCCGGCGGTTGCTTCAGGATAAAGTCGAACGTCCGGTCTTCGTAGATCGTAATCTTGGCCGGGATGATCGTGTCGCCCAGCTGCCGGGTCTGTTCGTTGAACTGGTTGCAGAAATCCATGATGTTGATGCCGTGCGGCCCGAGCACGGTACCGATCGGCGGCGCCGGATTGGCTTTGCCGGCCGCGACCTGCAACGTCAGAATCGTTTTGACTGCTTTTGCCATAGGGGTTCCTTATACCTTCTTTACCTGGAGGAAATCAAGCGTGGCCGGGGTTTCGCGGCCGAACATGTTAACCAGGACCTTGACCTTGCCCCGCTCTTCGTCGAGCTCGCTGACCGTCGCCTGGAAACCCTTGAGCGGACCGTCGCTGATCGACACCAGGTCGTTGACGCGGAAGTCGATGTGGTACCGCGGCTCGTCCATGCCCATCCGCTTCTTGATCCGTTCGACCTCGTCGAGCGGGATCGGGGTCGGGCGCACGCCCAGGCCGATGAAACCGGTCACGTTCGGCGTATTCCTGACGACGTACCACGACTCGTCGGTCACGATCATCTCGACCAGGACGTACCCCGGGAAAATCTTCCGTTCGACGGTGCGGCGGCGGCCGTTCTTGATTTCGATCTGCTTTTCGGTCGGGACGATGACCGTAAAGACACGGTCGCTTAAGCCCAGCGACTCGATCCGCTGCTTCAGGGTTTCGGCCACTTGGTCTTCAAACCCTGTGTATGTATGGATCACGTACCAGCCGCGCTCGCCGGCCTGCTTCTGGCCGAGCAGCGACCGGACGGCGGGCTTGGCCTCGGCGGCGGGCTCGTCGCTCTGCGGCATGGCGCCCAAGAGCTTCTTGTCGCCGTCGTCGGCGGGCAGTTCTTCCAGATGCTGAAGGTCGTCGGTGTTGGCCATGGGATTATCCTTGGATGAACAGTTGGGTGAAGAGGCGCGACAGGCCGAAATCAATGACGCCGAACACTATCGTAGCAATCGTCACCGAAAGAATCACGATCGCCGAGTACTGGAACGTGAGTTCCCGGCTCGGCCACTTGATCTTGCGGAGCTCGTCGCGGCTTTCGCGAAGGTAATTGCCGAACGCGCTCATTTGACAGCGTCGATCTTGAGTTCGGTCTGGTGCTGCCGGTGGCCGTGCGGGTAGCGGCGGGATCGGACTTTGTTCTTGAAGAGCCGGCCGGTCACCTTGGGCGCCCGCGTCTGCTTGACCACGGTCGCCGTCACCGAGTCGGTGCCGGTCAAGAGGTTGCGGAACGTGAGCGTGGCGTTGTCCTCTTGGACAAGTTTTTCGACACGGATCACGTCCCCTGCTTGGACAAGGTACTGTTTGCCGCCGGTTTCGATCACTGCATGCGTTGTCGCGTCCATAGGAAAATCCTCCGCCTGAAGCGTTTTCGGCACCATATCGGATCCTGCCAGTCCTGTCAATCGGCGCGCCGGAGCGACCGGGCGTGGGTGCGGAGCGCGATGCTTTGCAGCAGCCCCAGGGCCATGCAGTTGACGACCAATGCGCTCCCGCCGTGCGAGACGAACGGCAACGGGATGCCGGTGACCGGCGCCAGGCCGATGTTCATGGCGACGTTGACGCCGAACTCCACGAGCCAAAGCGAGCCGATCCCGACCGCTACGAACGTGCCGAACCGGTCAGGCGACCGCCGGCCGATGAGGAATGCCCGGATCGACAGCGAGGCCAGCAGCAGGATGACCAGCGCCGAACCCGCGAAACCGGTTGCCTCGGCGATGCCGGCGAAGATGAAGTCGGTGTGCGCGACCGGCAGGAACTCAAGTTGGCTCTGGGTGCCGTGGCCGATCCCCTGCCCGAACATGCCGCCGTTGCCGACCGCGATGAGCGACTGGAGCACGTTGTAGCCGTCGCCGTACGGGTCGCGCGTCGGTTCCAAGAACGTCTCGATCCGACTTCGCTGGTACGGCCGAAGATTGGCGATAAGCAGTGGCGCGGCGACCGCGAGCACGGCGAACAGGGTCAGCCAGTAGCGGCGCGGTACGCGGGCGGCAGCGAGCGTCAAAACGACCGTACCGGCCAGCACGCCGGCAGTGCCGAGGTCAGGCTGCAGGAGTACGACACCCATAGGTAAGCCGAGCAGCAGCGCGACACCCGCCAGTGTCGTCAGACGGATCCGGGCGGCATCGGCCAGCACCCGGCCGACGACGCCGACCAGCGCCAGCTTCATGAGCTCGGACGGCTGCAGCTGGACGAAGCCGAACGAGATCCAACGGCGGGCACCAAGCACTTGGTCGCCGAAAAAGTGGACCGCGACCAGGAGCGCGACCGACACGAGGTAGGCCGGGACAAGCACCGGCCGGAGCCGGCGGTAGTCGTAGAGGGTCGCCACGATACCCGCCGCAATGCCCGCGCCGAGCGCCACGAGCTGGCCGGATACCAATCCCATCGCGCCGCGGGTGACGGCGATGCTATAAATGACGCTCACGCCGATGCCCGTGAGGAGCAAGCTGCAAAGAAGCAGGTACCAGTCGAGGCCGCCGGCAGCGAGCCGTTTCATGTCCGCGTGAGTGACAGCCTGAACGGGCCGGCCGTTGCCGAGTCGTCGGGCAACGCGTCGCTATTCACGAACGTGATTACAGTATCCGTTGTCTGTTCGATACCTGGGATATGCGTCTTGAGCATGTCCTGGTCATCAGCTGGGCCGGCAATCGTCACTGCCGCCGGATCGGTGGGCTGCAGGCCAGCGTCTTTGCGCAGTTGCTGGATCGAACGCGTCAGCTCTCGCGCCAGGCCCTCGGCCTTGAGCTCGGGCGTGATCACGGTGTCGAACGACGGGTCGCCTGCGTTGGTACGAAGCACCTGCTTGACGTTGAGCTCCTGGGCAATGATGGCAGCGGTACCTGGCGCAAGGTCGGCTTCTCCCACGAACGTGAACGAGGCGAGCGGTTGGCGGACGGCGATACCGAGTTTGGCCCGGACCGCTCTCCCCCGCTCCACCAACGCCATGGCGGACGCCATCGGCGCAAGCAAGGATCCGTCACGATCGTGACCGCTGTCAGGCCAGGCTGCCAAATGGACGGATACCGGGTCGGTGTCCGAGCGGACGCGCTCCCAGAGCAACTCGGCGAAGAACGGGGTGAACGGTGCCAGGAGCAGCGCCGCGGTCTTGAGTGACGTCCGGAGCTCTCCCGCGAACTGCGCGTCGTCGCGTTTGCGCGACAGACGGACGTACCACGTGGACAGCTCCGTCAGGTAGTCGCGGATCGACTGGGTGGCGTGGAAGAAATCGAAGGCGTCGAGCGACAGGGTCACATCCGCTATGACTTGAGACCGGCGTTCACCGAGCCAAGCGTCGAGCGCGGCCGCCGCGTCGCTGGGTTCGGCATCGTTCTCACGGCCGTTCGCATCGTGCAGGGCCAGGAACTCGGTCATGTTCCACGCGGGCAGAAAGACCTTCCGCACCGCCTGCGCGATGTCGGCCGGATCGAAGCGCTTGGTATCGGCCGGCTGGTTGACCGAATAGAAGTACCAGCGGATCGGGTCGATACCGAACTCGTCGATCGCCGCCCACGGGTCGACGATGTTCCCTTTCGACTTACTCATCTTCTTGCCGGCCTTGTCGAGCACGAGCCCGAGGGAGACCACCGCCTTGTATGGCGCGGGACGGTCGAGCAGGGTGGCGACGGCGAGCAACGTGTAGAACCAGCCGCGCGTCTGGTCGATGCCTTCGGCGATGTAGTCGGCCGGAAAATCCTGGCCCGCGTCGATGCGGTCGGCGTGCTCGAACGGGTAGTGCTGCTGGGCGAACGGCATGGCACCGGAATCGAACCAAACGTCGATCACCTCGGGATACCGCGTCATCGTGCCCGGGCAGCTCTGGCACGGGATCGTGAGCGCGTCGATGCCGGGCCGGTGCAGGTCGCTTGGTACGGGCGCACCGGCCGCCTCGGCGAGCTCGGCGATGCTGCCGACGCATCGCTTGGCGTCGCAGTCCTGGCAGCGCCAGACCGGCAAGGGCGTGCCCCAGTAGCGGTCGCGCGAGATCGCCCAGTCCTTGACCTCGCGCAGCCACTCGCCGAACCGGCCGTCCTTGAGGTGGTCAGGCACCCAGCGGACCGTATCGTTCCGGGCGATGAGCTCGTCGCGGAGCGCGCTCATGCGGATGAACCAGCTCCGCTTGCCGTAGTAGAGCAGCGGCGTCGCGCAGCGCCAGCAGAACGGATAGGTGTGGGTATACGGCTCCTCTTTGAAGACCAGCTCCCGCTCCGACAGTGCTGCCAACAGCTCGTCCTCGGTCACCGGGTCCTTAGCTTTCTTGCCGGCGAAACCGATCACGTCCGCAGTGAAATTGCCGTCGAGATCCACGGTGTGGTGCTTCGGCAGCCCGACGGCGGTGCCGAGCGCAAAGTCGTCCTCGCCGTACATCACGGCCGTGTGGACAATGCCGGTACCGTCGCCCGTGGTCACAAATCCGGCCGGGTAGACCTTGTACGAGGCGTCCGAAACCAATGCCGGTACCGTAAACAGCGATTCGTAGCGCATCGACAAAAGTTCGTCGGACGTGAGCGGTGTCTTGGCGTGGCCGGCCGTGCCGAACACTGCCGCTTCACGGTCGTCGGCCAGGATATACCGCTCGCCCGACGGGTGCTCGAAGACACTGTACGTCACGTCGGGATTGACCGCGAGCGCCACGTTGCCCGGCAACGTCCAGGGGGTGGTCGTCCAGGCAAGCAGATACGTCCGTTCCCTGCCGATGACCGGGAATTTCAGGTAGACCGAGCGGTCGGTCACCTCGTCGTAGCCGGTCGCTACCTCGTGGCTCGACAGCGCCGTGCCGCACCGGGTGCAATACGGCACGATCTTGAAATCTTCGTAGAGCAGATCCTTGTCCCAGACCTGCTTCAAGATCCACCAGACGGATTCGATGTAGTCGGTGTCAAGCGTGACGTACGGGTGCTCCATATCGAGCCAGAACCCCATCCGCTTGGTGAGCCGCTCCCACTCGTCTTTGTACTGCCAGACCGACTCGCGGCAGAGCGCGTTGAACTTGGCGATGCTTGCTGCGACATCACCCTGAACGATCGTCTCGATCTGCGGCTTGCCCGAGATGCCGAGCTGCTTTTCGACCTGCAGCTCGACCGGTAGGCCGTGCGTGTCCCAGCCGGCCTTACGCTCGACCCGGTAGCCCCGCATCGTCTTGTAGCGCGGGATCGCGTCCTTGAACGTGCGTCCTAGCACGTGGTGGATGCCCGGCTTGCCGTTGGCAGTCGGCGGGCCTTCGTAGAATACGTAGCGGTTACTCGCCGGCCGTTCGTCGACCGACCGCACAAAGATCCGTTCGCGTTCCCAGAAAGCCAGGACCCGTTCTTCTTCCTGGGGGAGATTCAGACCGCTCACGAGCGTGGCCCCTGTGCCGCGTCGATCGCCTGGTTCACGAGCTCGTCGGCCCGTTTGTTGAACCGGCGCAGCACGTGGACAAACTGCACACCGCTGCCGAGCGTGGCTACGAGCTCGGACGCACGGGCGTAGAGCGGCCGCAGCCCTTCGTTCTTCACTTTGTAGGCACCCTTCAATTGCTGGACGATGAGCTCGCTATCCATCCGGATCTCGACCAATGTACCGGCCGCGCCGAGTTCTACGAGCGCTTCCAGGCCGAAAATAAGCGCCCAGTACTCGGCCTGGTTATTGGTCATCTCGCCAAGGCTGCGAGACACTTCCTTGACCGTCGTGCCGGCCGCATCCTGGATCACCGCGCCGGCACCGGCCGGGCCGGGATTACCGCGTGCGCCACCGTCGGTGTTGAGTACGAAGTCTGCCATGCGAGCGCGAGTATACCAGATCCCTACCGGTCGTAGACCAGGCTGGTGACCGTGGTGCGGAACGTCTGTTTGGCGCAATCGGTGCGGCCTGCCAAGAGACAGTCCTTGTCGGCCACGGTGAACTCGATCGTCGCGTAGGGCTGGATCGTGAGCGTCGTGAAGTCTTTGCCGGTCACACTGAAATCGGTCATAGCCACATCGGCGGGCAGCAATGTCTGCTGGCCGGCAAGCAACGTGCCGTCGGCTGCGCGCTGCTGGCCGCGTTGCCAAGCGTAGGTCTTGGCGACGACGTCGGCAGCCGTTTTGCAGCCGCCGTCAGGGCAGGTCTGCACCAGAATCCCCTGCTGGCCGTTCACCGCTACGAACGCGAATGGTTTACTGGTTAACGAACGGCTCGGCGGCACCGCGTAGCCGGTGGCGGTACGGATGTCGCGGGCCAGGGTTTCCATGACGAAGGTGCCGGTTTGGGTAAGTTTCCGCGTCGTCTCGATCTGCTCGTTGACCCGGTTGACGCTCGAAAACGACGAGACCCCGATCACCATCACGCCGACGAACATCGCCGAGGCGACCAGGACTTCGATCAGCGTGTAGCCGCGCTGCCCGGTCATAAGCCTGACCGCCAGTTAGTAAGGTAGGTACTGGCCTCGACCGCCTGCTGGTTGTTATCCCAGCGCACGATCACATGTACTTTGCGGACAACGTCGGTCGCAGCCACGGACGTCGGCAATCCTGCTGCCCGTACCATGCCGGCCGGGCCGGGCAGGATGTAGATTTCGCGCTGGAACGTCCGGTCACCCAGTACTAGGCTGCGTTGGCAGCCGGATGCCAACGTCCACTTGGTGTTGGATCCGATCGGACTGGCCGGTGGCGGCGTGAGCGTCTTGGCATCGGCGCACGTATCGGCGTCGGCTGTGAGCGCACCGTCCGCGCGCGAGACCGCAAGGAACGTGTCCCAGTTCGTGGCCGGGTCGTTGTCGATGTAGGTGGAATCACGGGCACTGCGCAGCTGCTCGATCGACTCCTGGGCCAGGTTCATGGCGATCGCGCGGTCGGCCGCGAGCGCGGTCCGTCGGAGCGAGCCGCGGATGAGCGCGGTCGAGGCGCCGACCACGAGCGACAGGATACCGGTCGCCAGTACCACTTCGAGCAAGCCGAAGCCGCGCCGGGCCGTCATTGCCCCGCCTTCGTGAGCGATACCTGGCCGGTCACGGCGTTGACGGTCAGCGTCGCCTTGTTGCGCCCCTCGGCCAGACGGCTCGACGTAACGGATACCGTCGCGTTCCCGCTTACAGGCGTAATGATGACGCCGCCGGTCGGCCCGACCTTGTAGTAGACCGTGAACGGCATCGGTGACACCGTGATGCCGGCCGGCAGCTCGTGCCGGTCGGGGTTCGGCAGGTCGGACGGGGTGACGATGTTCGCCGTACCCTTCTGCCCGCGCACGACCGTAAACGATTGGCGGAGCTGGGGATCCTGCGTGAACGCCACGCCGTAGTAGTCGATCTCGGCCGGCTTGCCGGTTTCGGGCGCGAGCGCCAGGTTGTGCGCTTGCAGGAGCGCGAGCTGGATGTCGGTCGCAGCCTGGTTGAGCTCGGCTACCTGGCCGTAGTTGCGGAACGCCGGTACGCCGACACCGAGCAAGACCGTGATGATCGCGATCGATATGAGCAGCTCGACCAAGCTAAAGCCCCTCGCCGACGCCATGTCACGGCCCGGCGACGCGGTAATGGGCTTTTCCGGAACTGTCGGTGTACGTGCCCGTCTGGTAGAACCCGGTAGCGGCAGGCGACGTCGGATTGGCGATGCTGATGGTCGGCGTCTCGGCGGCGTTTTCCAGCCGGGCATCGAGCACGAACCTGGTACCGTCCGACGCGTAGTAGTAGCCGCCGTTCGCGTAGTTGCCGTCGTTGGCAACGCCCGCGGAAGGATCGGACGGGACATTGCTCGTGAACGCGTCCAGGGCGGTGCGCAACGATGCGCCGTAGGTTACGCCGGTGGGATAGGTGTGCTTCGTCGTCCGGTACAGCTCAAGCGCGCCGGCTACGTTCTGCAGGTCGGCCTTGCGCTTGGCGTCGCGGCTTTGGCGGCGGGCGGTATTGGCGTTCACTGCCACGACGCCCACTAGGATGCCGATGATCGAGATGACCACCAGCAATTCGACCAGGGTGAACCCGCGTTTCAGTACCTGCATGACCCTCCTTCGGTTAGATGCCAGTATACCATGCGATCACCGGCGTCGCCCACAGGGCGGCAACCAGCCAGCCTAGCACCAGGAACGGGCCGAACGGGATCGCGGTCTTGAGCGTGGCGTGCTTCGAGCGGATGAGCAGTAAGCCCGCAGCCGCGCCGGTCACGAACGCGGTGAAGAGCGCCAGCAATGTCGCTGGCCCGCCCAGGCTCAACCCCAGCACCGCTCCGAGCTTGATATCCCCTATCCCCATCCCGCGACCGCGCGTACCGAGCACGATCGCGCCCAGGATCCCGGCCGCGATGGCACCGCCCGCTACCCCGTGCTCGAACGGGAACACGCCCGGCGTCACTGGCCGGCCGATCAGGTTGGGTACCCCCAGTACCAGGATCGCGCCGAGGCTCACGATAAGCGCCGCCAGCGACAGCCGATCCGGAATAAGCTGGGTTTCGGCGTCGACCAAGGCGATCATGACAAAGATCGATGCGATGACGAGCAGTAGCGCCGACTGCGGATGGATGCCGTACCGGGCCACGGCTAGGCCGAAGACCGCCGCGGTGCCGAGCTCGGCGAGCGGGTAACGGATACTAAGCGGCGTCGCGCAGCCCGCGCACCGGCCGCGCTGTACGAGAAAGCTCACGACCGGCACGAGCTCGCGCCAGCCAAGAACCTTGCCGCAGTGCGGGCACTTGCTCCGGCTCGTGAGCCGTTGCGGCGATTCCTGGTCGCTTCGGTACCACCGCCAGGCGACCACGTTGAGGTACGACCCGACGAACAGTCCCAAGAACGCAGCAAGCGGCCACAGAAGGGCCGCTTGCATGCTCGACTGACTCATTCCACTAGTTATAGGAAGCAAACGCTGTCGGGCAGGTGGCGACGTTGTTGATCGTATTCGCCACGCCGTTTTTGACGTAGAAGTACCCCACCTTGCTCACAAGCGGGCCGCAAACGACGTACTCGAACGTGCCCGACGTGCTATTCACTTGACCGATATAATAATACGTCTTTCCTTGCGCCGGATGCGTCGGGAGCTTCTGGAGCAGTGCAGCCGATCCTGCCGACGCAGTCGTCAAGCCGGACAATACAGTACTGCTTGCACCAGGAAGTACGCCACTATAGGTGATAGCGGTGGTCGGGTTGCTCGGATCAGTCATATACAGCTGGACGGCATCAGACACCGCTTTCGTCTCAGCCTGCACCTTCGCGTCGTTCGCCTGCTGGCGGGCGCGGTTCAGGTTGGCCAGGATGAGCGTCGCCAAAATGGCGATGATCGCCACCACTACCAAGAGCTCAAGCAGCGTGAAGCCGCCGTCTTTCCTCATCGCTCGCATACGTTGCAACATCCGGTACCTCCTATCGCTCCGCTCGGAGCGTCTTGTCGCCATTGTCGCACAAATTCCACTGCCGCAAGCTGTGGACAGCTCTACGGCAACGACGCGCCCACGACCACGTCGCCGGTCTGTTGGTCGGATTGGCGCGACTTGTCGCACCCTTTGACCTGCCTGGTCTGCCCGAAGATCGCGTCGCGTTTGTCTTCGAGCCGGTACGTGACCGCGTACCACTGGGTGCAGTTGACCGTCGCACCGCCGCCGGAGACGTAGGTGTACTCTTCAAGCGTCGACGGATCCTTGGGGATCGTTGACAGGTACTGCTTGAGTTCGGTGCCCAGGCTGGCAGCGCCGGCCGGGTAGGCGCGGTGGTCGTTGTAGTAGAGCTCGAGCGCCGACTGGATCTGCTGCACGTCCTGCTTGCGCCGCGCATCGCGGGCGAGCACCCGGGCCGAGTTGAGGTTGACCGCCACGACCCCGGCCAGGATCCCGATCACCGACACCACGACCAGCACCTCGAGCAGCGTGAACCCGTGTTGCCAGCGCCGGCGTGTCATTGGATCTGCGCGATATTGTAGATCGGGATGAGGATCGAGTAGACCAGGAACCCGACGCCGATACCCACCACCACGATGATGATCGGTTCGACGAGCGCCGAGATGTTCTTCAATTTGTCGTCGACCTCGCCCTGGTAGTAGGCGCCCAGGTTCAAGAGGATCTTGTCGAGCTGGCCGGTCTGTTCGCCTACCGATACCATCTGGCTCACGATCGGCGGGAAGTACGTGCTTTCGCCCAACGGCACCGACAGCGGGATACCGCGCTTCACCTGCCCGACCGCGCTCCGGAGCAGTTCGGCGTAGTAGACGTTGTCGAGTACGTCGGCGGTAACGTTCAGAGCTTCGATGATCGGCGTACCGGATTGGATCAGCATCCCAAGCGTCTGCGCCAGGCGGGTCATGTAGATTTCGACCCCGACGCCGCCCGGAATGTGGATCTGGATGTTGTCGAGCAGCCGCTTGCCGGCCGCCGAGCGCAGGTAGGCCTGCACGAACACCACCGCCCCGACCACGCCCGCGATCGCCAAGAACCAGTAGTCGCGCAGGAACGTGCTCAAGCCGATAATGATCCGCGTAGGCAACGGCAGGGTCGCGTGGGCTTCGTCGAAGATCGACTGCAGCTGCGGCACGATATAGACCATCATGACCGCGCCGACGATCAGCATCGCCACGATGATGAACGCCGGGTACGCGAAGGCGCCGCTGATCTTGCCCCGGAACTCGCCGTCCTTCTCGTACTGGTCGGCCAGCTGCCCCAATACGTCCGACAGTTTGCCCACCGTTTCGCCCGAGACCACGATGTTGATGAAAATCTTGTCGAAGAGCGCGGGATACTTGGCAGCCGCGGTCGAGAACGGCGCGCCGGCTTCGAGGTTTTCGAGCACCCCGAGCAGGATTTCCTTGATCCGCGGGTTGCGTTCCTGGTCGGCCAAAATGGCGATCGCCTTGTTGAGCGGCAGACCGCTCGCGATCATGGTGGAAATCTGGCGCGCTAAGAACGCCTTGTTCTTGACGCCGATGCGGTTCTGGAACGGCAGCTGCATACTAGTAGAGCTTCAATTTCAGGTGCTTCGGGTCGATCGCCCAGGTGAGCGCGTCGTCGAGGCTCACTTCGCCGCGGGTCACGAGCGCCGCCAGCGAGTCGTCGAGGCTGATCATGCCTTCGGACGCGCTGGTCTGGATGATGTTGTTCAATTGGTGGGTCTTGCCCTCGCGGATCGTGGTGCGCACGGCGGTGTTGGCCACCAGGATCTCGGCCGCGGCGATCCGGCCGCCGCTCAACTTGGGCAGCAGCCGCTGGGACACGATGCCGAGCAGGATGTTGGCCAATTGCGACCGCACCTGGGCCTGCTGGTGCGGCGGGAACACGTCCAGGATCCGGTCGGCGGTTTGGGCAGCGTTGTTGGTGTGGAGCGTGGTCAGCACCAGGTGGCCGGTTTCAGCGAGCGTAATCGCGGCGGCGATCGTTTCGAGGTCGCGCATCTCGCCCACCAAAATGACGTCGGGGTCTTGGCGCAAGGAGCTGCGGAGCGCGTGCTCGAAATTCAGCGTGTCCGAACCGACCTCGCGTTGCGAGATGATGCTCCGGGCATTCTGGAACACGTACTCGATCGGGTCTTCGATCGTGATGATATTTTCGGACCGCGACTGGTTGATGAGGTTGACCATGGCGGCCAGCGTGGTCGATTTGCCGTGGCCGGTCGGGCCGGCGACGATAAACAGGCCTTGGCGCACCTTGGTCATGTCCTCGATGATCGGCGGCAGGCCCAGCTCCTGCACCGTGCGGAGCTTATCGGGAATGAGGCGGTACGCGCCGACCAGATTGTCTTTTTCGAAGTAGACGTTGGCGCGGACGCGGACGGCGCCGAAGTAGAACGAGAAGTCGAGCTCGCGCTGCTCGGCGATCACTTGCTGCTGGTGCTGGCTCAAGGTCGACAACGTGTCGGCCCGGGCCTGGTCGGCGGTATAGCTCGGCATATCCGGGATCGACCGCAGCTTGCCGTCGATGCGCACCACGGGCGGCACGTCCACCTTGATATGGACGTCGGACGCGCCGTGTTCGGCAGCGAACGCGAAAATCTGCTGGATCGCGGGTGACAGGGTGCGGTCGGTGTCCATGCTCGCTCCTTACTCGGATGTCGCCTGCAGGATTTCGTCGATCGAGGTCTGGCCTTCGAGCGCCTTCAGGATGCCGTCTTGGCGCATACTCATCATCCCCTCTTTGCGGGCGGTTTCCTCGATCACCGATCCCGAGGCTTCCTTGATCGCCAGCTGCGCGATCGATTCGGACATGGCGATCACCTCGTAGATACCGAGCCGTCCCTGGTAGCCGTCGGCGCACTGGTCGCAGCCCTTGGGTCCGTAGAACGCCATCGGGCGCTTGGCCAAGTTCTTCAACTCGGCCACCGGCGACTGGTCGAGTTCTTTCGTGATTTCGGCCAGGATTTCGGCCGGCGGCGTCACCGGCACCTTGCACTGTTCGCACAGGCGGCGCACTAGGCGCTGGGCGATAATAATGTCGAGCGACGAGGCGATAAGGAACGGCTCGACGTCCATGTCGATGAGCCGCGGGATCGCCCCGGCCGCGTTGTTGGTGTGGAGCGTCGACAGCACCAAGTGGCCGGTCAACGCCGCCTGGGTGGCCAGGCCGGCCGTTTCCGAGTCACGGATTTCGCCGACCATGATCACGTTCGGGTCCTGACGCAGGATCGACCGCAGGCCGTCGGCGAAGGTGTAGCCGATCGCGGGCTTCACTTGGGTCTGGTTGATCCCCTCGACCTGGTATTCCACCGGGTCTTCGAGCGTGATGATGTTCACGTCGGGCCGGTTGATTTCGGTGAGCATCGCGTAGAGCGTGGTCGACTTGCCCGAGCCGGTCGGGCCGGTGACCAGAATGATGCCGTACGGTTTGGTGACCGCCTCGCTGACGCGCTTCAGGTTCATGCCGTTCAAGCCCAGCGCCGACAGCTGCTTCACGCCCGCGGTCTTGTCGAGCAGGCGGATCACCACCTTTTCGCCGTGGATCGTGGGCAGCGTCGAGACGCGCAGGTCGACCTGGTGGCTGGCGACCTGGACGTTGAACCGGCCGTCTTGCGGCAGGCGGTTCTCGTCGATTTTCAATTTCGACAGGATCTTGATGCGCGAGGTGAGCGGCGCATGGAGCTCGACCGGCAATTTGACGACATTGCGCAGCTTGCCGTCGATGCGGAAACGGACACGGAGCGCGGTCTCGCTCGGCTCGATGTGGATGTCCGAGGCGAGCAATACCGAGGCGTAGTAGACGATGGCCGCGACGATCTTGGGAATAAGGCCGGTCTTCATGACCGTCTCGAACGCGGCGAAGTCGTTGACCGGCGTCCCGAGCGTCTGGTCAAGGTTCGCCTGTTCGTCGCCGCTCACGAGCTGGGCCATCGCGGCCTGGCCCGATTCGGTGTCGGTATTGACCGCCAGGCCGACCTGGCTCTGGAGTTCGGCGAGCGTGATCGTGGGAGTGGTGTCGTCGGACGCAGGTTGTTGGGCCGCTGGTAGCGGTTTCGGCTGGGCAGGTGTCGGCGCAGGAGTGGCCGGAGTAGCTGGGCGGACCGGTGCGGGTACGGCACCGGGCGCGGGCATCGTGCCTCCGATCGGCGCGGGTTGCGGCACCGCGGCGGGCGGTACGGGCGGAAGCGGGGCCGTAGGCTTCGGCGGTACGGCAGCCATCGGCTTGGCGGCGACGGCGGCGATCTTGTCGGCCGAGGCACGGGCCAATGGCACGGGTGCCGAGGCGGGAACCGGTGCCGGAGCAGGCGCGACCGACGGCTTCGGCGCAAGTACGCCTACCTGGTAGCCCTTGAGCGCCGCGGCGAACCCCTTGGGATCGGTGCGGTACAAATGGATGCGGATCGCATTGCGCTCTTCGACGTATTTCAAGATATCCCGGATCCGCTGGTCGTCGGGTTTGACCGCCGCTACGGACGCTTCCTTGCCGTCGGCCGACAGTTCGAAGACCACGATCTGGTACTTGGTCGCCACGTCTTCGGGGAACCGTTCGAGCGTCGCCTTTGGGATCTGCCGCGTCATGAGGTCGACGGCCGGGATCTGCGACGAGATAACCGAGGCCGGCACAGGTACAGGGGCCGCAGGCGCAGGCGGTGTCGGCACCGCAGCCGGGACAGACGGCATCACCGGCGGTGCGGCGGGCGCAGGTACGGGAGCTGGCGTGGGAACGGCCGGTGCCACGGGCGGCACCGTCGCCGGGGCAGCCGGGATACCGGCGGGCTCGGGCGCAGCTGGCACAGGTGCCGGGGCGTCGTAGGCCGTAACCGCGGCCGTAAAATCGGCGGCCGGGGTCAGAAACAGCTTGAGCACGTAACCCTGGGCTTTGAGTTCCTGCAGGAACGCAGGCGCGGGTTTGGTCAGCAGCGACGGGTCGGACACCGCCACGTACAGGGATTTGCCGTCGAGCTTCAGCGGCACCAGGCGGTGTTCGAGCGCCAAGGGCTTGGCGATGAGCTTCAGCGCCGCCGGTTCAGGGCTCGACGCGTCGACGCGGGCCATGTCCAAGCCGAGCTGTTTGGCGGCAGCCGTGACCGATGCCAAATCGGCAAGCTGGTCGGCCGGAAGGTTCGCCGGGTCTTGTGCCATACTGTTCCCCTACCGGTTCGCGAACGGGTCGAGACGGCCGAGCGCGGCCAGGTTGAGATCAATCGGCAGCGCGCCGAAAATCTGGCGGCTCCCTGCCTGCTGCTGTAGCTGGTCGACGCTCAAGCTCGGCAGCGGCTGGGGCGGCTGTTCCTTGGCGGCAACAAGTTCGGGAGACGGGTTCGACAATGCAATGAGCCAGATACCGAACCCGAGCAGCACGGCAAGGAGCGCGACGCTGGCAGCGATCGTGGTCTGTTGCGCGGTCATTGCTGGCTCCCTTCGGGCGTCGCGGCCGGATCGGTGGGCAGCACGGCCTGCGCGGCGGTCATGGTCATGGTGGCAGTAATGAGCGGCGTGGCCTGGCCTTCGACCGTCGCGGCCGCGAGCCCCAGGTTCGTGATCGTGAGCGGGCGGATGTTCTTCGCCGCGTTTTCGAGGAACAGGTGGATCCCGGTATACGTCCCTTTGACCGACACCGATGCCGACGGGGTCGACGCGCCGGTACTGCCGACCGCCGGCGTGACCGTGGACAGTTCGACACCCGACTGAGACGCCATCGCAGCCAGCGCCATGAGCAATTGGTCGAAGGCCGGGGTGGCCGGCACTGCCAGGTTCAACAGCTTCAGGCTTTCCGTTTGGGCGGCCAGCTGCTGGCCGATCTGGTCGATCTGTGCGATCTGGTCGGTCATCGCCGTAACGTCGTTCTGCTTGGCCTGGGCGGCAGCCCGGGATTCTTTCAGCTTGGCGATGGCGGGCGCGACGTAGAAGTAGCCCATGGCAGCTACGCCCAACAGACCGACGGCCGTCCACAGGATATCGTTCGAGCGTGCGCTCGCAGGCTGGGCGTCGGTGCTCATTGCGTGGCTCCTTGGGTAGCGGTACCGGTGCCTGACGCGGCCGCTTGGGCGGCAGGCGCCACCGGCACGTACGTGGCCGCGAGCGAGAAGTCGATCTGCGACGAGGTGTCGGTCACGACCGACGCGGCCGACTGGAGCGCCACGTCCTTGAACCGGTCGGACGCGCCGAGCGCCGCCGCCAGATGAGCGACGTCTTCGTAGGCGTTGCCGCTGCCGGTAATCGTCACGAGGCTGGTTCTGGAATCGAAGGTGCTGCTCTTGAGCTGGATCGCGCCCGGCACCTGGCTCGCGAAGACGTCGAGCAGGCCGGCCCACGGCGTACTCGTGGCCGTCGCGCCTTGCAAGGCGGTGAGCTGCGCGGCCGTGGTTTCGATAAGCTTGAGGTTATCGCCGGTGGTGCCGGTGGTCCGCTGCGCCACCAAGGAATCGTACTGGTTCGTGGCCGTGGTCAGGCGCGAGGCCTGCTGCACAGACAAGTAGCTGGCAACGAGCCCGGTCACGCCCGCGAGCGCCACGGACACCAAGGCGACGACCATCACGATCGGGTCGTTGGTGCGCCCCGCCCCTACCCCTTGGATCGTCTTGCCAGGGCCGGCGCTGCCGGTTTCCAAAATGGGCGACGAACGGCGCGGCGCAGGCGTGAACGAGACGTCGTTCGCGCCGACCGTCGGTACGCCCGCTGCTACCGGCTGCTGCGCCGGCTTCGGTGCCGAATTCGTGCCCCTCAAATCAAGCATGCCCCTCCGATGTCTGTTACGACAGTATACGCGGGCCGGACCGTTCCGGCCACCTGCGGATAACTCCGCTTACGAGCCCGATTCCGTGAGTGCCGGGACGAACGACTGGCTGAACCCAGGTGGCGGCGAGGCGGTGATCTGTTCGTCGTAGAGGATCGTCAGATTCGTGAGCGACGGGTCGAGCTGCAACGCGTTACCTACGAACAGACCCACTGCGCGGTCGATGTTCGTACCGAACCGGATCGTGCCGTTCGGGGCGAAGTACGCGCCGACGATACTGCTGCCTTGGATGCCTACGAACGAGATCGCTTTCGGCGCGGTCGCTGACGCCTCGCTCCCGCAGGCGATGACGCCTAAGTTGCCACCTGATCCGTATGACACCGTGCCGGCTACCGTTACCTTGCCACCAGCGATGATCGTGCCCTTGCCCACGAAGGTGGTACCGTTCGCGATCGTGAGATCGCCCGCCGCATACCAGACGCCGCCTTCGGGATTGCTGGCACCGGCTGGATTCAAGTTGAACGTCCCGCCGATCGAGCTCCCGATCGTTTTCGCCTTCTGCGTAATAAGCTGCTTCGTGGTGCACTCGGACTTAGCCTGCACATCGCTCCAAGCCAATCCCGACGTCGGGTCGTAGTTCTCGATATTGTAGGTGTTCGTGGTTTCCTGGTTCCGCCCGACACTCACCTTGCCGGTCGACGACACTACCGAGTTCCGCCCAACGCTCAAGCCGGACACACCAGTGCCGGTACCACTGCCGCCCCCAAAGATATCGCCGACGATGTTACCGCCGCAGACGCTGGCAGCGGACAGGATCTTCGACGCCGTGCCGGTTACGGCCTGCCCGTTCAATTTCGCCGTGACGTCGAGCTTGAGCGTCACCGGACCGAAGGCGTTGAGTAGCGTACAGTTCTCGCCGGTCGTGAATTTGACCGGGTTGACGTTGGCCGCAGCCAAATCGCCGAATTCCTTGTGCGTACTATCCGGCCGGTCTACCGACCAGGCATAGGTGATATCGGTCGGCACAGGTAGGATGGTCACCTGGACACTGGCGGTCGAGCAGCGGCTGCCCGCATCGCAGATGCGGTACATGAATGAAGCGGTCGGACCAGTAAACGCACCCGGGTTGTACGTCAGCTGCGTGCCGGTCTTAGTGACCGTACCCGTTCCAGTGGCCGGTTGCGCGGCCACGGCCAGGCTCGACGGGTCGAGGTCGTTGTCGATATCACCGTCGTTGGCAAGCACCGGAATAGCTATCGGAGTGCCTACGGTAGTCGCAGCCTGGTCATCGACCGCATACGGTGCGGTGCCGGTCGGCGTGGCACACGGATCCTGCATAGCCACCGGCAGCGACCCAGTACCGGTCAGCGTCTGACCGCCGATTACGGCCGTAACCGTGGCAGCCACCATGTCAGTGGCAGTACCGATCGCGCAGCTCGACCCGGTCGACAAGGTGGTCGGCGTGGCGGTCGTGGGCGACAGCGATCCGATCCGGTTATTGACGAGCGACCAGGTGATCGATTCGCCGGGACTATGGGGCTGGCTGTACGACAGGTCGTCGATGCCGAACCCGTTGGTGCGGAGCGCTTCGTTGGTCAACGACGCCTCGTCGGTGCGGCCGATGCGGATTTCCGCGATGCCGGTCGTGCTGCCTTTAGCAAGCGACACGACTTGGGCCGACCCGACGCAGACACCGCTGCCCGGGCCGCCAACCGTCCGGTCGCTAATGACGCGGCCAGCGGTATCGATCGCCTGTACCCGGATCGCGGACGTACCGCCGTGCACCACCTTGAACGTCGCTTGGTCGACTACCTTGCTGTCAACGAATTTCAGCTTGAACGATAGCCAGGCCGCATCCCCGAACCGCGGTTCGTGACCGATCATGTAGCTGGGTGACGACGGCGCGACGTACCCCGGGCACGCGGCACTGCCGGCCGCAACCAGCGACGCACCGTCGCCAGGAATCGACGGCGCTATGCCGGACTCCACGATCAATCCCCGCGACGCCCACGCGTTGGTGCCCTTGAAACCGCGCGACTCGCCGTCGAAATTAATGGTCGTCATTCCACCCGGCGTGCCACCCGATGAGATCGGAAGCGTTTCACCGGTCACACTGTTCTTTACCGTTGCCGTGTACTGGTACTGGCTGTTCCGTTTGAGGTCGCTCGTGGGCCCGGACAATTCCACGGTGATCCCCGCCGGGATACAACCCGGTGCTGTGGTAATGGTCTTAGGATCGCTCTTAATCACGGTATAGGACGCATCCGCACCGCTCACGAAGTAGGCGTGCGCACCAGGCAACGGAGCGCTGTCGGTAAAGGTAGTGCCTGTGCCCACGCTACCGATCGCGACGTTGTCACGGAACACGGTGGCGCCAGGCTTCAATGCAACGCCCGACGGTGCCGACCATGTCAGCGTCACGTACGCCTTATTATTCGAGCAGCCGGTGGTCGGGTTATTGAGCGGGATCTTGGGCGGTGGTGGCGGGGTCGGGAGCGTCCCAAGTGGACTTTCCGATGCCGACAGGCGGGAGGTATTCATCTCCATCCCACCAGTAACGAACACTTTATTAATGGGCTGCGGTGTGCACGAGCTCAGGACGCCACCGCCCATACAGAGCGAGGCTGCGGCAGCACTGGATCCATTACCTTCGAAGGCAATTGGCTGCCCAGCATAGGATGCGCTTGCGCCAAGCTGAAATAGGCATGAGCCTCCGGATTGTACCTGTGTTCCTAACACTCCTGTGTTATAGCTGCAATCAGACACGAGCGTCCAAGGGCCCGACGGTGTTACTTCGTTGGCCAGCACGACTTTATACATGTCGTTCTTTTGCTGCTTGGTAAGCACTACCTTCCTGGGAACGCTGATATTGAAGCAGCTGGACATACTAGCCCCGGTTCGGACCGAGTTGCCAAAGTACGGAAAACAGCCGTTCGCGGTCGAGCCTGATTCCCGAGGCGGGTTGCTATTGGCGGTCTCGCTGAAAAATGTCTCGCCAGTTTCAATGTTGACCAGTTTCGACGTGCTCGTGGCTGGGAGATAGATCTTGACGCGGCCGCCACCACCCTTGCCACCGCCTCCCAAGCCGCCTATCAACGGATTGCAAAGACCGGTGAGCGGATTGCACGACGAGCCACCGCCGCTCTCCGTCGACGTCTCGATCCGATATGCCAAAAAGGACAACTCTTCGACCTCAAGCTGCTGGACGTTGCTATCGAGGCCTATATAGTAATAGGGATCGGAGACACCGAAGTCACGGGGCAGAAACGGAAGTGAATTCGTGCGCCAGTAACTCAAAATTTCCGGACTGATATACCGAGGACTGCCGTATTCGAGGCCGTCGCTCGTCCGGCCCGCTGGTGGCTGCGCGGAGCAGCGAACCCAGTCATACGGCGGGTTGCCGTATTGAGTGATGCCCCAGTTCGTATAGCGCGCATTCGGCATATAGCCACCCGGACCGCCACAGTGAGGACCAACCGGAGTACTGCCTCCCACTCGATCGGTAACTCGGGCTGCATCAGCAGATCCCGCGCCAAGCAGCAGCACAAAAAAGGAAGCCGCGATCGTGCCAATAAGACGAGCGTTCATGGCCGTCCTCCCGGGAATGCTTGCACGAGCACTACTTGGTCGACTTCGATCAGGCCCGTATCGGCAACGTGCAGCGCAGGGACGGTCACGATGTCACCGATTACAAAATCGAATGGCAGTTCGTCGGACACGGTGCCGTCGGGTTGCGTTTTGCCGTACGTGGTCGCATCGGTGAACGCCACCGTCAGCACCACGTCGGGATAGACCATGCTGCGGACGGTGACCGTGTTACCGGTCGCGTCGATCACTTGGCTGTTGACGGCCAGCAGCGTCTGCGGGTCGGTCGGCACCGCAACCGCCGAGCTATTCCGGGTACGCTGATAGGCGTAGACGCCACCTGCAATCAGCGCGATTGCGATCAAACCGACAACGATAGTCCGTCCAGTTGATGGATTCCTCATACTAACGCCCTCCTGCATTGCAGCCAGTATAGCATCATTCGTACGGCGGCTTGCACAGCGCCGGTACCGCCTGAGCGGCAGTACTGCCCGAGGGAATATAGAGGCCGTTCAAGATCGCGCAGTACTGGTAGGTCTGGTTCGGCTTGACCGCGCCCGCGCCCTGGATCTGCACCGTCATCGTCGGCGGCGTCACGGTGACAGGAGGCGTTACCGGAGTCGGAGGCGTAGGCGTATTGCCGCCACAATCAGGCACCGTCACGGTTTTCGGCTCGCTCTGGTACGTATTATACGAACTGCTTACCCCCGCAATGTAGTAGGTGTGCGATCCCGCCGGTGCAGCAGCGTCGGCATATGTAGTACCGGTAATGTTATTCGCGATCACAAACGAGTCGCGAAAGACTTGGTATTGGACCGTAGCTAAGGGAATTTCGATAGGAGCGATATACGCTACCTCGAGCGCTCCTGCTAAACCGGTATCGTCACGAGAGGTAAGTTGCTTCTGGTTACGAGTGAGTGTACTGGACCACGCAAGCGGCACCTGGGCGACGGTACCCGCGCAGGATGCTTGCGGCGTCTGTAACGCGATCGACTGCGGCGCAGTTGGCTGAGTAGGAGTGGGAGCAGAGCCCCCTCCTGAATTACCTGGGGAGCAGCTCGCGTCAGGACTCGTGATGGTTACGTCGCGCCCTCGGCGCGTTTGCGGCGCAAAAGCCGGGGATGCGACGCTCACGTTATAACCCAGCGTGGATCCTGTGGGAATAAGCGCCTCAAAATACGTGTCGACGCGGTACGTGTGAACCCCGGATGGAGAGTTGGGGAACGTTTGCCAGCCAAGCACGTTCAATGTAGTTGATGCTGTGCCAATGGGTGCGCCGTCCCGATAGACGGTCGAGAATTGGCCCGAGCCTGGCACTTGGGTCATACCTGGGACAGCTTCCGAGGTGTAGACGACGGTATCGCCTTCCGTCGAATATCCCGCAAGTGCATTAAAAAGAGTACTTGCGGCGCATTGTCTGGGATTGACCTGCGAAATCTGGGCCATCCGCGCCTCGGTTCCTGAAGTTCCCGACGAACCAGTCGTGCAGTTATTATTATAGACGGTGTTAATACAGGGGACTTCCGCTACGGCAGTGGTCGGAAAACTGAACATGAATGCCGAAATTGCAGCACATGCGATTAAAAACAACCCGATTGTCCGTCGCAGTAGTGTCATGCTTCCTCCGCTCCAATGCTACCGCGCCTTTTGTTACGTTGTATCAGGCTGCCAAGATGCCACGCCAGGGTGGCACCTATGCCGATCATAAACCAGGCGGTTTCTGCGGTCATAATGAAGGAGCTACTGACCGACAGTCCCAAGGCAGCAAAGCCGCGCTCGATAAACCCCAGGCGCGTAATCGGCTGGCCAGCGAGCTGGCGCAACACGAGTTCGGCCTGGGTCAACCAACAAACATCTGGACTAACTACGCGATTGAGCGCGGTCAACGCAATCGCAACCAGGTATCCCGCTTCGAGAACCGGCCGGCGGCGCAGCAAACCCAAGAGCGATGCGCCCGCTCCTGCCAACATGATCGCGATCCATGCGATATGCACGGTGACAACCACGCCAATACCAACATTGTAGAGTGCGGTCACGGCGTCTCCTCTTGCTCAGGCGTCACAGGAGGCGTGTACAGTACGTCAGCAGCGCGTAGCTCGACCAGACCGTTGCCGGCATCGGCCGTTTCACGAACTACGACCAAAGCTCCCACCACATACACTGCGCCTAGGCCAGTCTGAACGAGTCTGCCGTCAGCGCGCGGCGCACGAACAACAGTATCCGCAGTAAGTGCATAGAAGAGCGTCTGATCATCGTCGGACAGCATACCGTCCTCACCAAAATCCCGGAGCGTGATACTGTTGCCAATCGCCTGGATGACCGTGCCACGTACGGGCGAGTTCTCTTCCGCAACTACCGCTAAGCGGCGCGTATAGAGATAGTATGTCGCACCAAAGACAACGAGCAACACGACGCACGCTACGACAATGATGAGGCTCCGCTTGGCCGATCCGTTGAGCACGCTGTCCCTCCGTTCCTGTGGTGCCAGTATAGCAAAGCCCGCCATCCACAAGTCGCAGTAGGGTATAGTGGCAACAACCGCAACGCGTAAGGAGGGAACCGTGGCCAAACCAGTCGACAGCATTCAGCGCAGGATCCGTGCCGCCATCGGCGCGACCGTGGCGATTTTCTCGATATCCATCGGGTACTGGGGTGTGGTCACCAACCAGCAGTCGCAGGCGGATTCTGTGACGACCGTGTTGCATTTCGACGACCGCGGCCAAGGGGTGATCGACCATAACGCCTACGCCGCCCAGGGCATCTACGTCGACTCGTCGGGCGCGGGCGATGGCGCACGGCTCTACGTGCCGGACACGAGCGGCATCTGCCAAGGCTGGAGCGGCGCACCGTCGCAGCCGAACGCCTTGGTCGTCCAATCCGGCGGGTCGTTCGACCCGTACGGGCTGACCGTCGGCTTCACGAACGGACGGGTCGTGGACAGCCTGTCGACCGTGGTGCTGCTGACCAAATTCAATAACGCCGTGGTCACGAGCTACGACATCGGCGGGGGAACCATCGAATCCAAGGTAGTGAGCACCGGGAACGGCTGCGACAGCGTCCCGGTCACATTGACCAAGGGGAGCAGCACCGGCATCGCCAAGTTCGAGATCAAGAAACAGAATGCGTCGCAGTCGTACGCGGTCGCGATCGACGACTTGAGCTTCGGCACGCCGCACCTGCCGATCAGCAACTTCGACTTTACCGTGACGCCAGCGAGCGGCACCGCCCCGCTTGCCGTAACCGCCACCTACACCGGCACGCAGGCAGCCGGCCTGGTCTTGAACTGGGACTTCGGCGACGGCCAAACCAGCCAAAACGGATCAGCGACCGTGACCCACACCTACCAGTCGTCGGGCTCGTACCAAATCAGGCTCACCTCGGATCCGTTCAGCGCGCAGAAGACCGTGGCCGTCTCGACGCCGGCTCCCCCGTCCCCTGCCCCGATTTCGTTTTCGGTGACACCGCTTAGCGGCATGGCGCCGCTCACGGTCACCGGCCATTCGGACGCGACCCCGACCGGGGTGACGAAACGTTGGGACTGGGGCGACGGCTCGCCTGCCCAGGACCAGCAGCCGCTCTGCACCGGCATAGGGACAACGACGTGCGGCTGGGCAGACTTGTCGCACACCTATGCGACATCGGGTTCGTACGTAGTCACGCTGACGCAGACCCAGAACGGCACAACCCAGACATCACAGAAAACCGTCACGGTGACGCCCAACACTGCCGACGATGCCGTGCTGACGCTGTCGAAGAGCGTCTACGACCCGGCCGAGCCGGTGGTGTTCAGCTTGAAGAACGTGAGCACCGACCCGCTGACGCTGCCCAATGGCGCGCCGTTCGGGATCAAGAGCGGCACCACGGGTGTCTTCTCGCCCATTTCGACCCAAGCCGCAGCCACGCTAGCGGCGGGCGGCTCCAAGTCATGGACGTGGGATCAGAAGAACGACGCGGGCGCCCACGTGCCCGACGGCCCGTACACCGTAACCGTGACGTACGAGCACGCCGGCACGGTCAAGACGAAGTCGGCCAGCTTCACGATCGCGTCCGCTCCCGTAGCCCCGACGTTCACCTATTCGTTCACGCCGACCTCGGGTAGCTCGCCGCTCACGGTAGCCGGGACGGTCACGGGCCCCGATGCGGCGACAGCCACCTGGGACTTCGGTGACGGCACGACCGCGACCGGCGCGTCGGTGTCGCATACGTACCTGAATCCCGGCACGTACACCGCCACGGTACGGATCGGCAGCCAGGTAGGCACCCAGACGATCACGGTGCGGGCGGCGACGTCGACCGTGACCACGGCCACGGTGCCCTCGCGGCTCGCCCAGACCGGTACCAGCTTGAGCCTGGCGCTGCTTATCGCCTTCGTCTTGTCGGGCATGGTGTCGTATCTCATTATCCGCCGGCCGTTCCATAGCTAGCTCGGCACTTGCTCCACACAACAACACCAGCCAAACGGCTGGTGTTGTTTTTTTTAGATTCGCCCCGCTAGACCACCGGCGTGACCACTACGTGGAGCAGGTACGCGATCACGAGTTCGCGGATCCAGCTACGCTTGGCCATACGAGAATGCCAGATAGTCGTTGACGACTTGGTTGGCCCGTGTCCGGATAAGTTTGTGGGCGGCGGCCAGCTCGCGCTTCGCCCGGTCGAGGCGGCGGCTCGGCTCCCCTGTCTGCAAGGCTTCGAGGTCGTCTTCGATCCGCTGGAGCAAGACGTCCTGCTGCGCGGCCAGGATAAGCCAGACCTGTTCGGCAAGGTGCGGGGCGTCAAGGCTGTCGAGCACCGCTACCACCGATACGAGCGCGCCGGCCGACTCGGCCCGACGCTGCGCGTCGGGCGATTCGTAGCCCGACAAGGTGAGCATCACGAGCCGCGCCGGGCCGTAAGCTTCGTACAACGCCTGTGATTTTTCACGTCCGTGAGACGTATCTGATAATTCCTGGAGCGCTGCGCGCAACGCCGCTGCGTCCCCTGCCTGCCGGATCGCCGCTTCGATTCCTTCTGCCCGTTCCTGGTGCCCCATAATCCCTCCGTTCATGTACGTACACTATACACGAACGTGGACTATTCGTCAAATCAGGCCGGTTTACCAAGCGATACCGCCAGGTAGCCTTGGCGGATCAGGATATACAATATAATCACGGACGTGATTAGTATAATCAAACCAAGTACGAGCCAGAACGGCCCGCCCGCCTGTTCGGGCGCGGGCGGGGCCGGGCGCGCCGCTGCTACGGGGGCAGATACAGGCTTGGGTGCCGGTACGGGAGCTGGAACCGGCACGGGCGTCGCCTCGGCCTTGGCCGTCAGCGAGGCCGACCGGAACCGCTCGACTTCGAGCTGGCCTTCGAGCTCCTCGATCCGGGCGGTGAGCCGTTCGACCACGTCGTTCGGGTCGGCCTGGCCCAACCCTGCGCCGGTGACAAGCGATCGATGGAGCAGATAGCCAGTTTCGTAGCTATCGGCGCTGTCGAACACCTGCAACAGGTGCTTGGTGCCGTCGCGCTCAAGCGTGGTTTCGATGAGTGCGCGGATGGCGATCATCGACCGGCCGCTTTCGGCGGCCGCTTGTTCGGGTGTCAGCCAGAACTCGCTCGGCATCGGACCTCTTTCAGCGATAACGATGGCAGGAGCTGAGGGAATCGAACCCCCGACCACGGTTTTGGAGACCGTCGTGATGCCACTTCACCAAGCTCCCCTGCCCGCACAGCATACCAAACCGGCGTGCGTCAGCGCGGCTTCGGGTTCGGCAGCTTGGTTTCGTTGTGCGCTTTGTGGAGCCGGCAGCGCGCGCAGTACTTGGACAGCGCCAGTTTCCCGGTCACGTTGACGGTGTTCTTCTTGGCCACGTAGTTCCGCTCGCCGCATTCGCTGCAAGTGAGGTGGAACTTCTGGACCTTACCCTTTTTCGCCATACCTGTTCCTTTCGACTGTTGGAGCCCGAGAGGGGACTTGAACCCCTGACCTACTCCTTACCATGGAGTTGCTCTACCCCTGAGCTACTCGGGCGCATGGACCGTTCACGGCTGTAGTGGTGCTGGAGGTAGGATTCGAACCTACGAAGGCGCATAGGCCAGCAGATTTACAGTCTGCCCCCGTTGACCGCTTGGGTACCCCAGCGCATGGAGCCGCCTGACGGATTTGAACCGACGACCTGCTGTTTACAAAACAGCTGCTCTACCGCTGAGCTAAGGCGGCGGTACCCGGGGAGTATAGCAAAGAATGGCGGTTTGCTATAGTAGCGGCATGGATACGCACGGATTCGCAGGCTGCATTATCGCCGACGGCCAGGGCCGGATCCTGGTGATGCACCGCCCCGGCGCGGACGTGTGGGAACTGCCCGGCGGCGCGCTCGAAGACGACGAGCCGGCCGAGGTAGCCGCGGCGCGGCAGGCGTTCGAGGAGTTGGGCATCGACGTCGAGGTCGGCGAAAGCCTGGGCTCGATCACGTTCGCCCAAGACGGCACGGACTATGAGTTCACTTGGTTCGGCGCCACGATCGAGGGCGGCGAGCCGTCACCGAAATCACCCGAGGAATGCGACGTGGTCCGCTACGCCTCGCGCGCCGAACTGCTGGCGCTGCCGAACCTGTCGACTGCGCTCCGCCAGCTACTCCTTGACGGTCACTGACCGCCGGTTGCGGATAACCCGGAGCAGCTCTTGGATGAGGACGACGACGGCCGCCAGGTCGTCGAGCCAGCCGACGAGCGGGATGGTGTCAGGAATGAGATCGATCGGCAACAGAAGCGTCAGCGCGGCGGCCACCAGGAAGACCGGGTGGAGTTTGCGGGCCAGCTTGCTCATGCCGGCTTCCCCATCTGGTCTTGGAGCTCGGCGTACTTGGCCGAACCGGGATCAAGGGCGATCGCCTGGCTGATCGCGTCCCGCGCCTTCGACAGGTTCCCCAACTGCCAGGCCGCCAAGGCCACGTTGTAGTGGCGTGAGGCCTTCGAGCCGTCGAAGTCCCGGGCCGCCTCGAACGCTTCGAGCGCGTCGCGGTAGTTGCGCTGCTTCAAGTAAATCGCGCCGAGCCGGTTGTAGAGCCGCGGGTTCTTGGGATTCTTGGCGACGCCGCGCAGGTACGCCCGCTCGGCTTCTTTGAGCTTACCGGCTTTCAGGTAGTCGTCGCCCTCGCGCAGGAACGATTCGTCGGACAACAGCGTCTGGCGCTGCTGCTCGTTCGACGGCGGTGCCGGTTGGGCAACGGGTATGGCCGGTGTCGGTGCGGCGGCGGTGCGGGCCGGTGCCGCGTCGGCACGGCGCTGCCAGGGCCAACGCCAAGCCGCCTTCGGGGACGCTGGTTGGGCTACGTGGGCAGCGCCTGATCCCTGCTTGGTTTCGCGCAGGGCCTCGGGCAGGCGCCGGGCGACGATCACGAACATGCCGATGATCGCGATAAGCAGGATGATTTCGGCGATCATGCGCGCGCCCCGTTCCGCCACAGCAGGGCGGCCGTCTCGAGCGCCAGCCGCTTGTTGACCGGCGCACCGCGGACGGTCGCCGCCAGCTCGAGGAGCGACCGCTTGGCCGCCAGCGTGGGCGCCTGGGCGGACCACGAACCGATGAGCGACACCGGCGGCTCGTCACCCTCGGCGAGCGCCTGGGCGGCGGCGAAGGCCTCGCGGACACTGCCGCCGAGCGCCGCTGGTACCTCGGCGAGCGTTGCCTGGGCCGGCAGACGGACGACGCCGACACGCGACAGGATGGTGGGCAGGATCGGGCTGCTCGAACCAGCGCAAAGCAGGATCGCGGCGTGGGCTGGCGGTTCCTCGACAGTTTTAAGCGCCGTGTTCATGAGTTCGGGCGACCACCGGTCGAGATGGAAGGCAGCGACCAACGTCCGCGCACCATGGAGCGGCTTCAGCTGGATCCGCTGGAGCGTTTCGCGCAGGAGCGCGATCGAGGGCACTTCGGTGAGCTCGACGGTGTCCGCGGGCGTCACTGCCAGGTGCGCCGCCACGTGCGCCGCGGCCTCGCGCCAGAGCGGCTCGCCGCCGCCGACAGCCAGGATCGGCTGCAGGCGTGTCCCCGGCTGCATGGCCCGGTCGAGGCGGTCGAACATCATGGGTCGGATGCTAGCAGGCGCCTTCCAGATTGACAACCGGCGCCTTTCCCTGTAATCTGGTGCCGAACTCGCAGCGTGAACTAGGTCGTCGCTGAGAGCAGTATAAAAGGTTCCAACTACGAGGTAGTATGCAAGATCAGCAACTGACCTGTCGCGACTGCGGCCAGGCGTTTACCTGGACCGCCGGTGAGCAGAGCTTCTATGCCCAGAAGGGCTTGAGTGCTCCCACCCGCTGCAAGGATTGCCGCGCCAAGAAGAAGGCCGGGCAGGCGCAAGCCGGCGGCGGTAACTTCGGCGGCGAACGGAAGATGCATCCGATCACCTGCGCCAGCTGTGGCAAGCAGTCGGAAGTTCCCTTCCAGCCGGTCCGTGACGACGTCCTCTGCCGCGACTGTTTTGTCGCGCAGCGGAACGGCGCCCAGCCGGCCGCGTCGACTGACGCAGCGGTCACGCCGGATACCGGCGACGACACCGCGGCCGCTGCCTAACCGCAGCACCGCAGCGTAAGAAAAGCGCCTCGGATTACCGGGGCGCTTTCTTGTTGCAGCGGGTGCAGATCCGCAGGCCGTACTTGTACGGCTGCAGGTTGCCCCAGGCGGTCCGCTTGGTACCGCGGAACGAGTGCGAGCGGCGGAGCGACGAAACCGTGCCCTTGCCGCAGAACGCGCAGAACCAGTTCTTGGGTTGCTTGAGATGGGTGACGTGCATGTGCGATACTGTACCGAGAAACCGCGCTTGCCGCAAGCCTCTATGCTCCTTGCCGACGCCTTCCGCGACCCGCTCGCCGTTCTGGTGTTCCTGGCCTCGCTCGTGATCGCCGTCACGGTCCACGAATGCTGCCACGCGTTCGTCGCCGACCGGCTGGGCGACCCGACAGCCCGGCACCTGGGCCGGGTGAGCCTCAATCCCCTCGCCCACCTCGATCCGTTCGGCAGCGTCATGCTGCTCGTCGTCGGGTTCGGCTGGGGCCGGCCGGTACCGGTCGACCCTCGCAACTTCGCGCGGCCGGTGACCGACGAGCTGCTGGTTGCCCTAGCAGGCCCGGCGAGCAACCTGGTACTGGCGATCATCGCCGGCCTTGTCATCCGTGCCGTGCCGGGGATCGCGCCGTTGGGGGCATTCTTCATCTATCTGAACGTCTCGCTCGCATGCTTTAACCTGCTGCCCGTTCCGCCGCTCGACGGCTCGAAACTGTTGCAGCCCATTATCGGGCCGGACGCCTTCCGCGACCTTGAGCGGTCGGGCCCGATGCTGCTCATCGGCACGGTGCTGGCCCTGCAACTGACGCCGCTCGGCGGCTGGCTCGCGGGTGCGGCCTCTACCCTTGCCGCCCGGATTATGGGAGGATGACCGGTGCAACGGGGTGTAGCATAGTTGGCCTAATGCGCCAGGCTGGGGGTCTGGAGACCGGCGGTTCAAATCCGCCCACCCCGACCAGAACCATGAACGGACGATTTATGATACGGTAGGTGGACTGCAGCCGTCGGGAGGGGGTTTCGGTATCGATATGCCTACGCAGGGATTGCGCGCGATTCGAATCAGTACGGACGCCCGGCTGTCCGACCGCTACCTGACGGTCCAGATCAAGGAGCCGCCGTCACAGGAACACGCCGAGGCGGGCCGGATCTGCGCGCTCGTCGAAATTGAGGGCTCGTGGCAGTCAAACGCCCAGGTCGGCCAGACGATCATCAATACCGTCGCCCGCCACTACTACCGCGCCGGCGCGAGCGACCCGCTGCTGAATTTTGAAACCGCCTTGAAGCGCGTCAACGAGACGCTCACGGCCGCGAGCCACACCGGCAACACCGACTGGATCGGGCACGTGAACGCGGCGGTCGTGTTGCTGGTGGGCGACGCCGTCCATATCGCGGCGTCGGGCCAGGTGACGGCGACGCTGCTCCGCGACGACCACGGCTCGCCGATGCTCGACGGCGACGAACCGCCGGCCGCACCGGGCAAGGTCTTCGGCACCGTGCTGTCCGGTACCGTCGAACCGGCCGACCGGCTGCTGATCGCCAGTTCCGGCCTATCCCAGCTCCTGACGCCGGTCGAGATCGAACACACCTTGGCTGCGCCCACGCCCGCCGAAGCGGTGAGCGGCCTGTCGTCGCTCCTTGCCGCCAAGCGGGGCGGCTGGGTGAACTGCCTCTACATCGACGCGGCCGCCGAGCTGCTGCCTGACGCCGTGGTCGACCACGGCGGCGGATTGGGTGGCGTGCGCAGCCAGATCGACCGGTTCATCGGTACGGCCAAGCGGTACGTCGTTCCAGCCAAGCGCGCAGGTACCGCGTCGGCCTCGGACACGGTGGCCGCGGCACCCAAGCTCGACGCCGCCGCGCTCCTTGAACAAGCCAAGGCATGGACGCAGGCCAAGTCGCACCACGTGCGGACGACGGTGATACCCGCAGTCGGCAAACATGCCCGGGCCGGGAAAGCCGCCGCCGCCGATCTCATCCGGCAGCTGAAAGAACGCCGCGCTGCCGCGCCAATGCCACCTGCCAAGGACGAGCCCGAAAACCTGATCGGCAAGCCGGTGTTCGCGATCCGTGACTACGCCGGCCTGGCCGACGAACCCGAATCTACCGGCAGCGGCCCTGTGATCACCGACTACACGGCAGCTCCCCCGGCGCCGGCCGCCGAGCCCTGGCACCGGCGGCTCCTTGGGGCGGCCAAAGCACAGACAAACTCAGCCGCCCGGCGCATCGATTGGCGCTCGGTCGGGTTCGGCCTGGTCGCACTGGTGCTGCTGGTCATTCTCATCTCCAACCTGCGGGTTATCACCCGGCAGCGGTCGACCGAGCAGTCGCGCCAGACGCTCGGCGTCGAACTCCAGACGCTCGCGGACAAACTCGAGGAAGCCCGCCTGGCCCGCGTTTTCAACCAGCCGGATAAGGCGCAAGCGGCGCTCAAGACCGTGCTCGACGGCCTGCCGGCGCTGCGCAACACCGTGGTCGAACGCGAGGCGGCAGAGCTGCAAACCAAAGCGACCGGCGAACTCGACGCGCTCACCAAAACAACGCGGCTCACGAACCTGACCGAGGTCGCCTCGATACCCGATGCGGCACGGCTGGCCGTCTTCGGCGACAACGCGGCGGTCGTGGGCAAGAACGGGACGTCGCTGACGGTCGTGCCATTGGGCGGCGGTACCCCGCGCACAGTCGACTTGGGCGGCCGGCGCATCGCCGCCGTCGCCGCGCTCGACGACGCGGCAGCAATCTTGACCGACACAGGTCTCGCGACCGTCGCGGCCGACGGGACGCTCACCGCTGTCGACGCGGGCGGCACCGCACGCACCGGTACCGGTCTGGCCGCGTTCCTAGGCAACCTGTACGTACTAGACACCGCGGGTACGCAAATCTGGAAGTACAGCTCGACCAAGACCGGGTTCGGTGCCGCCGACGCCTACCTTGCCGACAGCACCGACGTAGCCGACGCCGTCGACCTCGCGATCGACGGCCAGGTGTACGTCCTTAGCCGCGACGGCACGGTCACCCGCCTCAACCGCGGCAAGGCCGATAGCTTCGCGCTTGGCGGCGCGCCGGCGCCCACGAGCGAACTCACCGCGCCCAAACGGCTCCTGACCACTACCGACAGCAACACCCTGTTCCTGCTCGACGGCGGCCGGATGCTCGCATACGCCAAATCCGGCCAGTTCTCGGGGCAGTATGCGTTCGACGATCTGACGGACATCGACGATGCCGCGGTAGACGAGCCGCACAAGACCGCCTACATCCTGGCAAGCGGCAAGCTGCTCAAAGCCTCGTTCTAACTTACATCGACCCGACGGTCTCGATGCCGAGGATCGCGAGTCCGTGCGCAAGGACCGAGCGGACAGCAGCCACCACGTGGGCCCGTGCAGCCTGTTCATCCCCTGCCGCCGATGCGACCGGGTACTGTTCGTAGAAGCCATTGAACTGCGCAGCCAATTGCGACAGGTACTGCGCCACGACGTGCGGCGCCTGTTCGGCAGTCGCTTGGGTGAGAACGAGCGGGTACCGGGCCAGGTGGCGGATAAGCGTGGCATGCGGCAGATACGCCTCGTTGCCAGCGACCGTACTGTCCGCAGCACCGAGTTTCATAAGGATGTTACTCGCCCGCACGTGCGCGTACATGAGATAGGGTGCGCTATCGCCCGTGAGCGAGAGCGCCCGATCCCAGTCGAACACGATGTCATGCTGGCGGTCGTGCGACAGATCAAGGAACTTGACCGCGCCGATGCCCAACCGTTCGGCCGTTGCCGCCCGCTCCGTTGCCGGCAGGTCGGCAAGACGGTCGCCGAGCAGCTCGCCCGCCTTCGCGACCGCCTGGTCGAGCAGGTCGTTCAATACCACCAAGGTGCCCTTGCGGGTACTCATTTTGCCTTCGGCTGTCCGGACCAAGCCGAACTTCACATGGAGCAGTTCCGTCGTATCCGGCACAAGCTTGAGCGCCCGGGCGGCGGCGAAGACCTGGCGGAAGTGGAGCGCCTGTTCGTTGGCGACGACGTAGACGATGGCGTCGGGATGGTACTGCGCCTGGCGGTACTCGATGGCGGCCAGGTCGCGGGCGCCGTAGATCGTGCTGCCGTCGGCCTTGCGCAGCAGGAGCGGCGCCGGTTCGTGGGGGATCGGGATGATCACCGCCCCGTCGCTTTCCCGGGCGGTTCCGTCGGCCAGTGCCCGCTCGACGAGCGGCGCGACCAACGGCTGGTACCGGCTTTCCCCTGCGTCGGGGTCGTCGAACGTGATATGGAGCCGCCCGTACATCCCGCGGAACTCATCAAGCGACAGGGAGACGAACGCCTGCCACAGTGCCACCACGGCCGGGTCGCCCTGCTCGAGCCGGGCGAACAGGTCCCTGCCGAGCGTGCGCAAGGAATCGTCCTGCTCCAGTTGGGCGTTGAACCCGACGTAGAGCGCTAATAGGTCGGTGATCGTGATCTCGGGCCGAGGGACGAGGTCGCCGTACTGGCGCTGGTACGCGGCCATCAGGTTGCCGAAGCCGGTTCCCCAATCGCCCAGGTGGTTCACCGCATGGACAGCATATCCTTGCGTCGCGTAGAGCCGCTGCAACGCGTCGCCGATGACCGTGCTGCGCAGGTGGCCGACGCCCATCGGCTTGGCGATATTGGGCGCCGAGAACTCGACGACTACGGTCTTGCCGCGGTGCAGGTCGTTTGCTCCGTATGCGCGCTGCTGCGCCTCGGTAAGCACCGCCGCCAAGGCGTTCGGGCCGGGTCGGAGATTCACGAACCCCCCTTCCGTCTCGACGGTGAGGTCTGGGAACGCCTGCCGCAGCCTGTCGGCAACGGCAGCGGCGGCTTCAGCCGGCGTCACGCCCCGCTGCTTCGCGTCGGCAAAGCATGGAATGGCGAGCCAGGCCGGCTTGGTAGCCGGTACGTCGTCGGTCACCGTGAACGACGGCCCGAGCGCGTCCGCGACCGCGGCCCGGAGCGCAGGCAGGTACCAGGTCATCGCGGTTCGGCCAGACGGACGAACTGGCGCTTGCCCACCTGGATGAGCATCCCCGGCCGGGGCATGAGCGCCGCGAACGGGTCTGTGATGACGGCACCGTCGACCTTGACCCCGCCCTGGGCGATAAGGCGCGCTGCCTCGGTCTTGGAGCTTGCCAGGCCCAGGTCGACCAAAAAGAACGTCAGTCGTTCCTGCGCAACCACCGACGGCCAACGTTCGGCGATCTCGTCGGGCAGGGCGCCGTCGCGGAACTGGCGGTCGAAGCCCCGGCTGGCGGTTTCGGCCGCCTCGGCACCGTGGTAGAACGCCACCGTTTCGTAGGCCATCTTCGCCTTGGCCGCACGCGGGTCGCTCCGGATCAGGGCCGCGAATACCGGTTCGTCGGGATCGATCCCGGCCGCGAGCGCGCAGTACTCGGGCAAGACCGCGTCGCTCACTGCCATAAGCTTGCCGAACATCTCGGCCGGGCTGTCGGTGATCCAGACCGCGTTCCCGTACGACTTGCTCATCTTGCGGCCGTCGGAACCGGTGAGCAGCCGGGTCGTCAGCACGTACTTTTCCTTTTGTTTCTGTTGGCGCATAAGTGTCCGGCCGGCAAGCATGTTGAACGTCTGGTCGGTGCCGCCGAGCTCGGCGTCGACATCGAGCATCACGGAATCGTAGGCCTGGATGACCGGGTAGAGAAGCTCGGTCAAGGTGACCGGTTGCCCGGCCTTGGCCCGCTCCTGGAACATGTCTCGTTCGAGCAGCTGCGCGGCGGTGAACTGCCGGCCAAGCCCCAGGAACGCCTCGAGCGTGCCCATCTCGCCGGCAGCGCCCCACCACTCGGCGTTGTCGCGCACCAGCGTCCGCTTCGGGTCGAGGATCGCGAAGGCCTGCTCGGCGTAGGTGGTCATATTGGCGGCCACCTCGTCGGCGGTGAGCTCGGGGCGGGTAGCGTCGCGGCCGGTCGGGTCGCCGATACGGGCCGTGAACCCGCCCATGAGCAGGATCACGGTGTGCCCCTGTTCTTGCAGCCGGGCCAGAATCCGGAGCGGCACCGCGGTCCCCAGGTGGATGTGCGGGCTCGTCGGGTCGACGCCCAAGTAGACGCGCAACGGCTGCGCGGCAGCGGCCGTGAACGCCGCAACCGACGGGTAGACGCGGTCGACCGCCAAGTCCCAGAAAGATCGGGCCATCGGATACTCCTTACTCCCGGAAAGTATAGAAAGGATGTGGTAGAATCTCAAGCGACGATTCCTTCCTCTATGGCACACACCAAACCCTCTCCCAAGCCGCCGCGCGTCCCGTCGATCGGCACCCTTGTCCGCCGGGTCCGTACCGCGTGGGCCAAAACCGACAAAAAGAAGTTCTGGCGCCGGATCCGCCTGGCCGCGGTCACGGGCGTATTCCTGGTGGCCGCGCTCTTCGCTTGGTACTCCAAAGACCTGCCGACACCGGGCAAGATCCGAGAACGCCAGGCGGCGCAGTCGAGCCAGATCTACGACCGGAACGGGACGCTCCTGTACGAGATCCACGGCGACGAGAACCGCCGGACGCTCGCGAGCGCCGATATCCCCGACGTGGTCAAACAGGCGGTGGTCGCGGTCGAGGACAAAAACTTCTACAAACATCACGGCGTCGATTTCCAAGGCATCCTACGGTCGGTGTTCATCGACGTATTCACCGGCAAACGGGTCGGCGGCTCGACGATCACCCAACAGTACGTCAAGAACGCCCTGCTCACGAACCAGAAAGCCTTGGACCGCAAGATCAAGGAACTCATTCTCTCGCTCGAGATCGAAAGCATGTTCAGCAAGGACGAGATCCTGACGATGTACCTCAATGAGATCCCGTACGGCAGCAATATCTACGGGATCGAGGCGGCATCGCAGGCGTTCTTCGAAAAGCCGGCCAAGGAGCTGAACCTTGAACAGGCTGCCCTGCTTGCCGGCATTCCCCAGCGCCCGACCTACTTCTCGCCCTACGGCACCCACACCGACGATTTGAAAGCCCGGCGCGACTTCATCCTGGACACCATGGCCGACCTGGGCGACGTGACCCGCGCGGCCGCCGACGCGGCCAAGGCGACCGATATCGCGGTGGTGCCGCAGAAGGATTCGATCAAGGCGCCGCACTTCGTCTTCTACATCCGCGAGCAGCTGGTCGACCAGTTCGGCGAGCAGCGGGTCGAGGAAGGCGGGCTCAAGGTAACCACCTCGCTCGACCTGGGGTTACAGGAACAGGCCGAGGCGGCGATCGACCAAGGCATGGCCAAGGTCCGCCAACGCGGCGGCAGCAACGCGGCGCTCATCTCGCTCGACCCGCACACCGGCGAGGTGCTCGCGATGGTCGGGTCGGCGGACTACTTCGACACCGAGCACGACGGCAACGTCAACGTCACGCTGTCGGAACGGCAACCGGGCTCGAGTTTCAAGCCGATCGTCTACGCGACCGGGTTCAAGCAGGGCTACAACCCGGCGACCACGCTCTGGGACGTGCCGACCGACTTCGGCAACTACAAACCGAACAACTACGACGGCGGGTTCCGCGGGCCCGTGTCCGTACGGTTCTCGCTTGCCAACTCGCTCAATATCCCGGCAGTGAAGATGCTCGGCCTGGTCGGGCTCGACAACGCGTTGCAGACGGCCCACGACCTGGGTATCACGACCTTGAACCAGCCGGAACGCTACGGCCTGGCGCTCGTGCTCGGTGGCGGCGAGGTCAAGCCGATCGACATGGCGAGCGCCTTTTCGGTCTTCGCTGACGGCGGCACCTACCGGCCGCCGGTGAGCATCCTCAAGGTGGCGGCGTCCGACGGCACCTCGCTCTTCGAGCATAAAGCGGGTACCGGCGAAAAGGACGTCTTGGATCCGGCGATCGCCTACCAGATCACCGATATTTTGAGCGACAACGCCGCCCGGTCGGCCGTGTTCGGGCCGCGCTCGGCGCTCTACTTCTCCAAGTACCAGGTGGCGGCGAAAACCGGCACGACCCAGGAATTCCACGACGCCTGGACAGTCGGCTACACGCCCGACATCGCGACCGCGGTTTGGGTGGGCAATAACGACAATACGGGAATGAAGAACGCCGACGGCTCGGTGGTAGCAGCCCCGATTTTCCACACCTTCATGGAAAGCGCGCTGGGCACGATCGAGCGCCACGACTTCGTGCGGCCAGACAGCCTTAAGACGGTGACCGTCGACCGGTTAAGCAACAAGTTCCCGACCGACTCGTCGCCCGAGACCGTGGCCGACCTGTTCGCGCCCTGGCAGATGCCGAAAGGGTCCGACGACGTCCACGTGAAGGTAAAACTCAACAAGCTGAACGGCAAGCTGGCCACCAGCCTGACGCCGGAATCGCTGACCGAAGAACACACCTATACCGTGATCCATTCCGAACGCAAGGACACGCCGAGCTGGGAAAACCCGGTCATCGAGTGGGCGCGGGGCCACGGCTACGACATGAGCTCGCCACCGACCGAAACCGACGACATGTACACCGATGCCACGATCCCCACTGTCTCGATCACCGCGCCGACCGACGGGGCGACCGTGAGCGGTACCTTCTTGGTCGTGACCAAGCCGGCCGCCTCGTTCGGCGTCGCGTCGGTCGCGCTGTCGGTCGACGGGATCAGCTACGGAACCGCGACGGCCAGCCCGTATACCTTTACCGTCAAGACGTCCGACCTGGGCGTCGGCGACCACACGCTCACGGCCACGGTCCGCGACGTGAACGGCGCCAGCACGAGCCAGTCGGTCATGGTCCACGTCGAAGGCGACACCACGCCGCCGGGCAAAGCGAAGTTCATCTCGGCCCTGCCGGAAAGCCAAGGCGCGCACCTCAACTGGACGAACCCTTCCGACACCGACCTGGAACGGGTCCGCATCTACGTCTCGACCATCAAAGACACGCTCGGTACGCTCTACCCGACCGAGGTCGCGGTGACGCCGGGATCCACGAGCTCGCTGTCGGTCAAGAACCTGGCCGGAGGCGTCAAGTACTACCTCACGATCCGCCCGGTCGACTCGTTCGGGAACGAAAGCCAGACGACCGAACAGACGACCGTTACGACGCTGCCGTAGTCCGGCGCACCGGGCGCGGGCCGCCGAAAAGCGTAGTCAAAACAGAGCCGACATCCTTGCCGCCCGCCATCGCGAACCCGAACCGGGACGCTTCTTTGGCGCGACGCTCGGCAAACCGCACCCGGCGCAGCTCGCCGGTGAGCCCGATCTCGCCCACGAATACGAGCTTCGGGTCGGCCGGGACGTTCTTGAGCGAGCTCGCGATCGCCGCGGCGATGGCAAGGTCGGTCGCCGGTTCTTGGGTTTTGAGGCCGCCCACCACGTTCACGAACACGTCATGCTCCGACAATTTGAGTCCGGCCCGGCGTTCGAGTACCGCCAGCACCAGTTCGAGCCGGTTGGTATCGACGCCGATCCCCCGCCGCTTGGCGTAGCCGAACTTGGTCGGCGTGGTGAGCGCCTGCACCTCGATCAGGAACGGCCGCATGCCTTCGAGCACGCAGGTGAGCACTGATCCCGGCAACTGCTCGCTCCGCTCCGACAGGAACCGGGCTGACGGATTGGCGACGGCCTCGAGGCCGGACTCCTTCATCTGGAACACCCCGACCTCGTCGGTGGGGCCGAACCGGTTCTTGACGCCGCGCAGCATCCGCAACACGTGGTACCGGTCGCCTTCCAGGTAGAGTACAACGTCCACCAAGTGTTCGAGCGTCCGCGGCCCGGCCAGCGTCCCCTCCTTGGTGACGTGGCTCGACAGGATAAGGGTCGTTCCCTGGCGCTTGGCCGCTTCGGTCAAGCGCAGGGCCGAGTCACGCACCTGCACCAAACTGCCGGGCGTCGACGGGATCGACGGATCGAACACGGTCTGGATAGAATCGACGATCGCAAGGCGTGGCAGCGGCTCGGCGGCCATGGCCGCGATGATCGCGTCGACGTCGGTGAGCGAGGCCACGGTAAGCTGCGGGCTCGCGATACCGAGCCGACGGGCGCGGTCGAGTACCTGGGCGGCCGATTCCTCGCCCGACAGGTAGCGGACAGGGCCGCCGGCCGCCACCGCGTCGGCGACCGCGAGCAGCAGCGTCGACTTCCCGATCCCCGGCTCGCCGGCCAGCAGCAGGACGCTGCCAGGCACGAATCCGCTGCCTAGGACACGGTCGACCTCGGGCATCGACGGGAACCGTTCGAGTGTCTTCTGTGCCTGGGCGGCGTCCGCGGCCGATACCGGTGCCACCGCCTCGACCCACGCCTTGCGCTGCGCACCGGTCGGCTTGGTGTGCGCCGCACCGATCCCCCGCAGCTCCTTGAGCGAGTTCCACGTGCCGCAGGCCGGGCACTTGCCCGCCCATTGGGCGGTTTCGTTCCCACATTCGGTGCAGACGTACGTGGCAGCCGACGCTTTCGCCATACCTGCATCCTACCACAGCGGTACCGTGCTCGGGCTTGGTACACTATACGCAGTACGAAGGAGGAGCATGCGCACTACCTGGACAGTTGTCATCCTAACCGCGCTCATAGCGAGTACCGCGGGCTACCAGGCCGCGAAACAGCAGCTCGAGCCGGGCCAACCGATAGGGTTCGATGCGCAGCTGGCGCAGAACGGCCTCGTCGACGAGAACACGATGCTCCTGCGGGATATCCTCGAACCAGTCTTTGGGTCGGCCGTGCGGCTGATGGGCGTCGCCCAGACGAACCGCTGCGAGGCGTTCGACAAGGGCTGCGCCGTGGCGGATCAGGCCTTCACCGAGGCGCAACGGGCAGCGAGCACTACGTCCGGACCGCACGAGTCGCTGTTGCGCTACACAACCGACGAGCCGATCACGCAGGCTGAACTCGACGACCTCCATGCCCGGCTCGATACGTCGCCGTACCGGTTGACGGCACCTGCCACAAGCCAGACCCAACCAGGCGTCCAGCCGCTCTTCGGTTTTCTGGTAGACGCGGCCGTCGGCGGCACCGCGATCCGGATCGTCCTTATTCCCGGCGAGTAGTCTGCCGGACGGCGATCAAGCCGTCGTCGTCGAGCGTCCGCCAGAACTGGACGAGACAGAGTAACAAGAGGAAGAACAGCAGCAGGAAGAGCCAGGTCGCCTGGAACACGCTTGTCGAGCCGGCGACCGTAACCGGTACAGTGGCAGAGGCATCGGTAATGCCGAGCGTCATGTCCGACGAAGCAGGGCCCGTTTCAGCCGACCCTGCACCCGGGAGGGGCTTCGGCGTAGCGGCTGGCAGCGTGGTTGTCCCGGTACGAGTGGCGGCAGCACCCCCTACCGTATCCGGTATCGGTTCCTCGGTTGCTGCGTCATCGGTCGGCGGCGCAGCAGCGGCCGTGACGGTCACAAGATAGTCTTGGGTGGTCAGATCGGCGGCCGTGACCGTATAGGTGCGCGGCAGGGTAAAGTCTTGGGCACTGCCGCTCGCAGGGCTCACCGATGCGCCGGCTATCGCGACCGTCGGCGCGAGCGACGTTGCGTCCGTGCCGTACGGCACCGTGACCGCGACGGTATGCGTCGACTGGTCGATCGTGCCGGCCGACCCGTTGATACTGAATGCCGTGATCGCCTTGGGCAGTGCGCCTGACGCGATAATGAAGTTGTCGAATAACAAGCCGTTGCCCAGGGCAGCCGGCGCAGCTGCGCCGCTCATGCGGAAGAGCAACGTCCGGATCGTGCGGCTTTCGTTGGGCGCGCCTTCGCACCAGCGGTGGTAGTCTTCCCAGTCGGTGCCGGTGAACGCGAGCGCACCGTCGACGTAGATCGATACGACGTCGTTGGCCGGCCCGTCGATGAGCGTCATAGCGATCCGCACCGTATGCGGCACGCTCCGGTCAAGCCCGCTTGCCACGGATGCTCCGGTGAACGTGTCGCCGCCCACGCCGCACCCGTCCGACGGCGAGCCGGTGCTGCCGTAGGGCGGCAGGTCGTGGAAATCCTGCGTATTGATCGCAAGGCCCGACGGCGTATCCACGATCTCGAGCCAGGCCATACGGATACCGCCGCCCGCGTCCGGGCTCACTCGGACGGCTAGGCCCGACTGCTCGGCGCCTGGCACGGTGGAGGCCACGTCGAACTGGGCGAAGAACGACGACCACCGCGTGGGCGTCGGGGCGGTCGAGTAGGCTGTGGTTTCCCCCGCCTCTTCATCCAGGTACGGCGCGAAGGGCTGGTTGCCGAACCCGCTCGAGGTGATGCCGTTCGAGATCCGCAGACTGGTCGCTCCGAACGGCGCGTACCCGTACGTGTTCGGCACCACGGCCGCGTCGAGCCCGCCCGTATTCGTCCAGCCTTGCTGGCCGTCGATGTTCCCGGCCACGTACCCGGCTTCGAAATCGATGGCGTTCGTTTCGGCGCTCGCAGACAGGGCTGGCGCCACGGCCGCACTGCCAAGCGTTGCTACCAGCACCAGGTAGCCGGCCAGCGCCAACCAGTGGACCGCGCTGGCAACCGGCGCCTCGTGCCACCGGCCGTACAGGTCGGAATGCCGCGCCAGCCACTCGTGGGCGTGGTCGAACCAGAACAGAGGAACGCGACGCTGCATACGCCTAGTATCCCGCAACAACGTTGAACGTCACGATCGTACTATATGCCCCGGCCTCGGTGGCGTTCCCGATGTTCGCGATGGTCGAGACGGTGTACGTGGTCGCGAGTGACGGACCGGCCGACGACGCGACTTGGTCACCGGCAGTGGCGAACTTGAATGAGTTGGCCGTGGCGTAGTTGACTACTGCGGCACCGGATCCACCCGACGGTGCCGCACCGAAATCCGTCGCCGTATGTGACCCGGCTGCGGTATTGGCTGCCAAGTTCAACCCGAACTGCTCCGTATTGAGCGTACTGGCAGTCGGCGACCCCAAGGCGGTAATCGTGTTCCCGCCACTGGTTAAGGTAGCTGCAGGAAGATACGAAATACCGTACCCGGATTCCCCGTTCGTCGCCGCGGACAGCGTGTACGTGCACTGCTGGGTCTGGGTGGTCGAAAGCGTGCCAAGAGCGCAACTCGTACTGCCGACGGTGAACGTGAGGGTCGGATTTACGCGGGCAACGATGTCCAACCCGTCCGATAACTTGGTGACAAGCGCATCGTCTATACCACCGAGACTGCCTTGGAACGGCGACTGGGTCGGAAAATCGGACGACAGCGTCGATCCTGTTACGTAGGCACTGCCGGCAGCATCGACGGCAAGAGCATTGGTATTATCGCCCGCGCTCCCGCCTAGATAGGTGGAATAGTCCAAGGCCGAGCCGGCCGGATTCAATTCCGCGACGAAAGCATCGGTGGCGCCACCGCTCGCAGCCTGGAACGGCGAGGTGGTTGGAAAGTCGGGCGAGTCCGTGCCCCCCAGTGACATATGTGTTGCCAGTAGCGTCGACGGCAATGTCGTAGGCGCCATCGCCGCCACTCCCGCCCAGGTAGGTCGAGTAGACCAACGCCGAACCGGCAGCGTTCAGCTTGGCGACGAAGGCGTCTTGCGAGCCGCCACTGCTTCCCTGGTACGGCGATGAGGTCGGGAAATCGGTCGACTCGGTCAAACCGGCGAGGTACGCGTTGCCGTCGGCGTCGACAGCCACACCCCTCGCCTCTTCCCCGCTATTCCCGCCCAAGTAGGTCGAATACACCAAGGCTGAACCGGCCGGATTGAGCTTGGTCACGAAGGCATCGCCACCGACACTAGAGCTGCCCTGGAACGGTGAGGCAGTGGGAAAGTCGGTCGACAGCGTCGAGCCTGCTATGTAGGCGCTACCTGACGCATCCACGGCGATACCCTCGCCGAGATCGAGGCTGTCCCCGCCCAAGTAGGTCGAGTAGACGAGGGCGGAACCGGACGGGTCGAGTTTGGCGACGAAGGCATCGGCATTCGTGCCGTCGAGGCTCCCCTGGAACGGCGAAGCGGTTGGGAAGTCAGAGGACACTGTGTAGCCGGTTGCATAGGCATTGCCGGAGGCATCGACGGCAAGAGCGCTCACTGCATCGCTGTTGCTCCCGCCCAGATACGTCGAGTAGACGAGGGCGGAACCGGACGGGTCGAGCTTCGTGATAAAGGCATTTTGGAAACCTATCAGGCTCCCTTGATATGGCGAGACGGTCGGGAAATCGGCGGCCTCGGTACTACCGGCAACATAGGCACTGCCGCTACTGTCAGCCGCGATACTGTTTCCCCACGTTGCCGTGTCGGCGCCCCCGCCCAGATAGGTAGCGTACAGCAAGGCCGAACCGGCGGGGTTGAACTTGACGACGAACGCAGCCTGCTGGCCGACAAGACTCCCCTGGTATGGCGACGCGGTCGGAAAGTCTGCCGAGGTGGTTATACCTGCTACGTAGGCGTTCCCGTCGTCGTCGACGGCGATCGCGTTGGCGGTGTCGCTCCCGCTCCCGCCCAGGTATGTGGAGTACGCCAGCGACAACACCGGGTCGATGACGAGCGGTTTCGCCGGGTCGTACGTGTCGGCAACAGTGACCGTAACGGTGCCGTCGTGGAGTTCAAAGCTGCTCGGGATCGTGTGCTTCGAGTTAGTGTCGGTCTGGTACGTGACCGGAGCATTCAAGGTTAGCTGGTCGTCGCCCACTTTGAGAACGAGTTTACCGTCATCGTCCAAGGTCAGATCGTCCTGCCCGGTGAAGCCGAAGGCGATTTGTTTGTAATTCGCACCGGGACTGACGATGAAGTCGTGTTCCAGCTGTGAGTTCGTGCCGTAGTAGGCCAGGTCGATGCCAGGATAGACGTCCTTGGCAAATAACTTTGCGTAGTTCGGAATATCCGAGTGCCAGTCGGATTGGTCGTTGCCGAGGAAGTAGTTGGTCTTCGACGGGAGTTCATCGGTACCCGCGAAGTCCTGTGCCGCCGCGCCGCGCAACGTCATCGCGATCTGTTTCCCGCCGATACTGGTCGTGGTGCCGGTCGACGAGAAGGCGGTCACGGCCTGGCCGTGGTGGACGAGATAGCTAATCCCATCGCCTGCTTGGCCGAGGTTCGGCTCGAAGGCAAGCGGGAGATTCGCGTAGGCGGATTGAGTAGCGGCCGTAGCAGTGTCGTAGCTCGGGGCTGCGAACGGGGCCGCAACCTGGATACCCAAGGCTTGGAGCGCAACCAGGAGCGTCAACGCCAGCAAGCGGCGCATGCCGGCTGCCGCACGTCTGTTCGTACTCGCCATCGCTCGTCCCTCCTGTTCCGGTATCCAGTAGTTACCGCAGAAACGCGTCGTTCACGTGCTGCCAGTTGACCAGCTGCCACCAGGCATCGACGTACTCTTTGCGGCGGTTTTGGTACTGCAAGTAGTAGGCGTGCTCCCACACGTCGAGCCCGATGAGCGGCGCGTGGTTATCCATGTACGGGCTGTCTTGCAACGGCTTGGCATACATGGCCAGGTTGCCGTCGGCGTCTTTGACTAGCCAAGCCCAGCCGGAACCGAAGATACCGGTAGCCAGCTCGCTGAACTTGGTTTTAAAGTCGTCGACGCCACCGAAGGATGCCGTGAGCGCGTCGGCAAGCTCGGCCGACGGTTCGCCGCCTTGCCCGGTCGGCATCATGAGTTCCCAAAACAACGAGTGGTTGGCGTGGCCGCCGCCGTGGTTCTTGACCGCCGTGCGGATGTCGTCGGGTACGGCCGCGATCCCGCGGAGCAGCTCGTCGATCGGCTTGGCCGCCAGGTCGTCGTGCCCCACGAGCGCGGCATTGAGCTTATCGATATACGCCTGGTGGTGCTTTGTGTGGTGGAGCTCCATGGTGCGCGCGTCGATCACCGGCTCGAGCGCGTCGTACGCGTAGGGCAATGCGGGCAATTGGTAGGCCATACGGCTCCTTTCGGATGTATGGGCTTATCCTACCTGTTCGGCGGCGAATTGGGAACGCGGCTTCAGGTCGTCAATGAGGAGCTGCAGGCGTTCGTGGCCGTTCCAGACGTTCGTTTCGACCGATCCCAATACCGCAAGCTCGCTGCCCGGGGCGCACTCTTGGGCCCGACCGCCCATCCCGAACGCGATCCCGTCGAGGCCGCCTGCGAACGTGAGTTTCAAGTGTTGCTTGGCGGCGCCTACTTGGCGCACCTCGGCGACCGTGAGCGGCGCCACCACGAACCGCGGCTTCGGGTTGCCTACCCCGAACGGCGCGAACTGTGCGAGCGTCGCTGCCAGCTCCGGCGTGATCGCGGCCGGCTCAAGCAGCATGTCGGCGGTTTTCGTGGGGATGAAGTCTTCGTCGGTCAAACGCTCGGCCGCGAAGGCGGTGAAGCGTTCGGCGAACGCGGGTACCTGCTCGGCCCGCAACTGGAGGCCGGCCGCCATCTCGTGCCCGCCGTGGGTCAAGAGCAGGTCTTTGTTGGCGTCGATGCCGGCCAGCAGGTTGAAGCCTTTGATGCTCCTGCCCGATCCCTTGGCGACGCCGTCGTGGATACCCAGGATGATTGCCGGACGGTGGAACCGCTCGACCACGCGCGAGGCGGCAAGCCCGACTACTCCGGCCGGCCAGCCGTCACCGGCTAGGACGATCGCGGGGCGTTCATGGAGCCCTTCGGCCTCGATCCGGCTGCACGTGGCTTTGACCACGCCGTCGAGCTGTTCCTGCCGCTCACGGTTGTGCTGTTCGGCCGCCGCCGCCACGTCGTGGGCGCGGGCCGGGTCGTCGGCCAGCAATAGGTCGAGCGCGACGGCGGCGCTGTCCATCCGCCCCGGCGCGTTGATCCGCGGCCCGATATGGTAGCCGATCGTCCGTTCGGTCAATGCGTCGTTGGCGATCCCGCCTGCGCGGTACATCGCTTGAAGGCCGGCGTTGCGCGTCTGCATGAGTACCTTGAGCCCGAAATGGACGATCATCCGGTTTTCGTCGACCAATGGCACCATATCGCACACCGTGCTGATCGCGGGCAGCTCGAGCCACCACTTAAGTTGGCCCGGCGTCGGCGTGCCGGTATGCGCGGCCAGTGCCTGGCAAAGCTTCCATGATACGCCGCCGCCGGCCAGGCCCTTGAACGGGTATTCCGAGCCTGGCAGCGCCGGGTGGACGACCGCGACCGCATCGGTGGGTACGCGCGACGGGTCGACATGGTGGTGGTCGGTGATAATCACATCGACGCCGAGCCTGGCGGCCTGCGCCACCTCGGGCGCCCCAGTGATGCCCAGGTCCACGGTAATAATGAGCTTGATCCCTTCCGCGGCGAGCGTATCGATCGCCGTGCGGTTGAGGCCGTACCCTTCGCGTTCACGGTCAGGAATGTACGGCCGGACGGTGGCGCCGTTAGCCCGCAGGGTTTTCATGAGTACGGCGGTACCGGGAATGCCGTCGGCGTCGTAGTCGCCGAACACGCAGATCGCCTCACGCTCGGCGATCGCCCGCGTGATCCGGTCGAGCGCCGCCGCCATGCCCGGCAGCAGGTGCGGGTCATGGCTGTCGCGGTCATAGTCGGGATGAAAAAACCGCTCGGCGTCACCGATGTTCCGGTTGGCGAGCAGCTGCGCGGCGATATCCTGGTGCGTCCGCGGCGTGATTGCCCAACGCCGCGCGGTGAGTCCGGTGTTCCCCATGGGCGCAGTCTAGCACACCGCGCAAGCGTGCTGCCTACTGGTCGGGCAGTTGCCGTTGCGCGGCACGCAGGCGGTCGGAATCGTCGATCCCGTCGTCGTGGAGGTCGTCGATGTCCTCGTCAACCGAGGCGGCTGGAGGCGTTGGCGGCACCGGAGGCAACGGCTGCCCGGCGACCGGTGACAGTGCGGTTCCGGCCGGTTCCATGCCGGTCTGCCGCTCGAGCTCATTGAGCAGGCTCCGCGTCACCCGTCGGCCGCCATGGGCGGCAGCGGCCAGGCCGCGGAGCTGCTCACGCCGCGCAACCGGATTGTCGATGTTCATAAGCACGACGTCTTCGGGCACGCCGCCGACGGTGTTGATCGCGAGCGTACCGGTACCCAGGAATAGGTGGCTGATCGCGTCCTGGCGGACGGTGATATCGCTGATCGCCTTGTATTCGGCGCTCACGATATGCTGGGAAAACACGCCGTCGGACTGGATCACCCGTTCGGTCGTAAGGTAATACCGGTACGCGAAGCGGAAGAACACTGCTAAGCCGACCAGGTACAGGCCGGTAAGCAGTACAAGCAGGGTGGCTGCGGTAAGCAGCATCGGCCCGGCCGGGCCGAGCGCAGCAGCAAGGGCTGATGCCGGGCCGGGATGGATGACACGGAACCAGAGCACGACCGCGAACACGACGGCTCCTGCCGCACCCAGCAAGTAACTGAACTTGGGCGACAGCCCGAACTCCTCGATCACCTCTTCGGTCGGACGCAGGCTGGCCGGCGTGCTCATACGAGCATCCTACTTGAAGTACGCGCGGCCGGGAACACGCAGGTCGACGTACTCGTGGATATCGCCGTGGAACCGTTCGAACACCTGTTGCAGGCCGGCCAGCTGCGGACCGGGTTCACGGGTGGTATCGAGCAGCGCCCGCCAACCCTCGGCGGTCACGAGCGCGACCTCGAAGCTCGACTGGCCGAGCTCGTAGCGGTCGACTGCGACGGGAAACTTCGAGCGGAACGTGTCGTCAGCAGCGCGGAGGAACATGACGAACTGGCGGCTCACGAGCGCACTGCCTTGGGTCACCGGCTGACGGGCCGTATCGACGACCAGCGGCAGGCCGGCAGCGGCAGTGCCGGACGGACCGTCGACGTCGCGGAATACGGTGCCGTCCGCGTCGACAAGGTCACGCTCGTCGCCACTCTGCCACGCCAGCACCGGCACGCGGAGCGTCACCTCGACGCGCAGGGTGCGCGGCAGGCCTTTCGAGATAAGCAGCGTCCCGATCGACGGCTGCGCCTTGGTAAGCCGGCTCTCGATCCCGCCCGTGGAATAGGTCAGCACGTTGACCCCGGAGAGGGCATCGATGTCGGCCCGGACCGCGTCGGTGACCGACCCGACGACCTCGATCTTGTCGACGCGGAAGAACCGCGAACCGAACAGGAACCAACCGAGTGCGGTGGCTACCACGGCACACCCGAGACCGATCCAGACACCCTTCGGAACCGTAATCCGACGCGGCGGGATACGGTTGGCAGCGGTCGGCCGAAGGATGCGGGGATTGCCATGGATCCGGCCGGCGCTGCTGCGCGGCGCGTAGATCGGTTGGGTTTTGAGGGTGGTCGCCCCCCGTACGAACCGCCGCCCGCTCATTGCCCCGCCGCTACCCAGTCCCGCCCGACCGTCGTGATTGCGGTCGCGCCGATAGTAAGGAACACATCGCCGGGCACGAGCAGCGTATCGAGCGAGCGGCGCAGGTCGTCGAGGCTGCCGACGAACCGGCAGTCAATCCCCTGGGCCACGACCGCATCGGCAAGCGTCCGGGGATCGACCCGCACGGCTTCGTCCCGGCCCGGCACTGCGTACACGTCCGTGATGAGCGTAAGATCGGCATCAGCGAACGACCGTGCGAAGTCGTCGAAAAGCGCCTGCAGGCGGGCATGCTGGTGCGGCTGGAACGCCACGACCAGGCGCCGGCCAGGAAACGCCGCGCGGACCGCGCCGATCGAGACCGCGAGTTCGGTGGGATGGTGGCCGTAGTCGTCGATCACGGTCACGCCGTGCCGCTCACCGACCCGTTCGAGCCGACGGCCCGCTCCCCGGAACGCGGCGAGCGACCGGAGCGCCGTGTCGCTCGGGACACCCGCTGCCTCAGCCGCCGCCAGCGCCGCCAAGGCGTTCAGGATATTGTGGCGGCCGATAACCGCAAGCGGCGGCAGGATATCCGGACGATAGGGGTCGGCACCGTCACCGTAGCGCACGACCGTGATATCGGTGCGGCCGGCCACCGCGATGACCCGGTCGAGGATGTCGGATTCCGCGCAGGCGACCAGCGTGCCACCCGGTCGGATCGCTCGGATAAAGGCGACGAAGGCCGCTTCGACGTCAGCCAGGTCCGCGTAGATGTCCGGATGCTCGAACTCGATGTTGGTGATCACGGCTACGGTCGGAGCCAGGCGCAGGAACTTCCGCTCGTACTCGTCGGCCTCCACCACCCAGACTGACGGGTCGCCGGCGCGGTAGCTGCGTCCGTCCCAGGCCAGTACCGGCGCACCGATGTAGACGGTGGGGTCGGCGTCGGCTGCTTCGAGAATCTGCCCGATCATCGCGGTCGTGGTCGATTTGCCGTGCGTCCCGGCAATGGCAATGAGTGTCGCCGCATGCCCGGTCAGTCGTTCAAGCAGTTCGTCCACCCGGACCGTCTCGATCCCCTGCTTCCGGGCCGCCACCACCTCGACCCAGCCCGGAGACCCTTCACGGACGGCCGGAGAGTAGACGACGCAGTCCGCTCCCTGGATATTTCCTGCCGCGTGGCCGGTCGTGCCGAGATCCGACCCGGCCACCTCGTTACCCTGTAACCGGACGATATCGGCCAGGCCGCGCATTCCCGAACCGCTAATCCCCACGAAGTGGTATCTCATGCGGCCGCCTTCCGCTCCGCCTCGTCGGCGAGCAGGCGGGCAATATGGGCCGCAGCGTCGATCCGCGCGAACCGCTTGATGTTGGTGCTTAATGCCGCGCGGCGCGCGGAATCACGGATAAGGCCGGTGATCTCGGCGAGCAGCCGGTCGGCGGTGAGCGAGGTCTGTTCGAGTACGACCGCGGCGTCCTGTTCGGCAAACATCGCGGCGTTCTCGCGTTGGTGGTCGTTGGCCGCCGTCGGCAACGGGATAAGGATGCTCGGCTTGCCGAGCGCCGCCAGCTCGAAAATCGTGCCGCCGGCACGGGAAACGATCAGGTCGGCCTCGACTAACAGGCCGCGGATCTTCGTGGTATAGGGCACCGGTTCGTAGTACTGGCTGCGGCTCATGCCCCGCATCATGTCGAAATCATTGGGGCCGGTGATGTGGATCACCCGGTAACGCTCGAGCAGCCGCGGCAGGATTTCGCCCACGAGCGCGTTGACCGCGTGCGCGCCCTGCATGCTGCCCGTGACCATGACCGTCGGACGGTCGTCTTTCTTGGACGCTGGCGCGGACGCGAAGAACTCGGCCCGTACCGGCTGGCCGGTAAACACGATCTTGCGGTCGGTCCGGGCAGTCAAAAAGGTCGGGCGCGGAAAGCTGACGGCGATGCGGCGGGCGAACGGGGCGATCATACGGTTGGCCAGGCCCATGCTGGCGTCGGTTTCGTGGAGCACGATCGGGATGCGCAGCCACCAGGCGGCCACGGCGACCGGGATGCAGACGTATCCGCCCTTGCAGAACACGACCGCAGGGCGCAGCCGGCGGAGCGCCTGCATCGACTCACCGATCCCGCGCAGGAGCGCGATCGGCAAGAGCAAGCTGCGTACGCTCCAGTAGCGGCGCAGCTTTTCCGCCGTAATGCCGACGAACTCGATGGGACGACCAAGGTCGGCCGCCTGGACGATCTCGGTCTCGGGCCCGCCCAGCTGTCCGATGTACGCGATCTCGATCCCAGGGTTCAGTGCCTGGAGCTCCCGAACTACGGCGAGTGTCGGATAGACGTGGCCCGCGGTGCCGCCGCCGGCGACTACGGCCGTGAACGCGGGCGCCGTCATGTGCTGCTCCCCCGCACAGTGCCGGTCCGGGAGACGTTCAAGAGGACGCCGATGCCGGCCATGAGCCCGATAAGCGACGAGCCGCCGTAGCTCACGAACGGCAGCGTGACGCCAGTGAGCGGCAGCAGGCCGAGCATGGCGCCGATGTTCACGAACGACTGGAACGCGATCAGGCTGGTAATCCCGGTGGCCACGTAGCGGCCGAACGGGTCGGTGGCTGACCGGGCGATCCGGTAGCCGCGAAACACAACGAACAGGATAAGACCGAGCACCAGGAGCGACCGGAGGAAGCCCAGCTCTTCCATCGTGATCGCGAAGATCGAGTCGGTCTGCGGTTCGGGCAGGTACAAAAACTTCTGCTTGCTCTGGCCGAAACCCAGCCCCCACAGGCCGCCGGCGCCGACCGCAAGCAAGGCCTGGTTGATGTGGTACCCGGCGCCAAGCATGGCCTTGTCGGGATCGAGGAACGTGGTGAACCGTTCAAGCCGGTACGGCTCGGCCAGAATGATAAGGCCGAGCAGGGTACCGCCAAGGGCGCCGCCGAAGAGCAGGTGCAGGAGCGGCGCACCGGCCACCACGTAAATACTCACGAGCGAACCCAATGTCACCATGGCGGTGCCGGCGTCAGGCTGCAACAGGATAAGGAGCAGGATCGAACCGAGCAGAATGACGAACGGCGCAAACCCCTGCGCCAGGCTCCGGAGCCGCTCGCCGCGCCGCGCCAGCCAGGCACTCACGTACAGGATCGAACAGAGCTTGATCACCTCGGTCGTTTGGAACGAGATCGGACCGATCTCGATCCAGCGGCGCGCTCCCTTGTACGCCGCGCCGATGCCGGGAATCCTGGTGGCGATGAGCAGCACGAAGATCGTTACAAGGAGCGCGGGCGCGATCCGCTGCCAGAACCGGTAGTCGATGAGCGCCAACACCGCCATGAAGACGAGGCCGATGCCGACGTGGCCGGCCTGCCGGATCACGAACGCGTAGTTGTTGCCGAACTGCTGCGACGCGACCACGACCGACGATGACGAGATCATCACCAGCCCGAACCCGATAAGTGCCAGCACTGCCAGCAGCAGCCAGGCATCGATGCGGCCCGTCGGCCGCGACCGGTAGCGGTGGAGCGCCATCGCTACGCCGCCTTCGCAAGCGCGGCGAACTGTTCGCCCCGCACCTTGTAGTTAGGAAACTGGTCGAACGAGGCGCTGGCCGGCGACAGCAGGACAACGTCGCCCGCCATGGCAGCCGACCTGGCGGCAGCGACGGCTGCGTCGAGCGTGCCCGCCACCACGATCCGGTCGGCCGGATAGTCGTGGTACTCGGCCTGCTCGGCGATCACGGGGCCGGTCTGCCCGATGACGATCAGCCGCTTCACGCCCGTGGCGGCGATGATGCCGCCGAACCCGGCGTAGTCGAGCCCTTTGTCGGAACCGCCGGCGATAAGGATCACGGGTTCGAGGAAGCTGCGGATCGCCGCTTCGGCAGCGCTCGGGTTGGTCGCGATCGAGTCGTCGTACCAGGCGACGCCGGCGGCGTCATGGACAAGTTCGAGCCGGTGGGGCAAGCCGGCGAACCCGCGCAAGCCGGCAACGATAGCCTCGACGCTGCAGCCGGCCAGTGCCGCGGCGGCGATGGCAGCGGCCGCGTTGCTTACGTTATGCCAGCCCCGTAATCGCAGGTCGCCGACCGTTGCCACGGTTTCGTCTCCCTGGGCAGTCCGCCACACGAACGTGTCGCCCGCGACGCACACCCCTTGGTCGACCGGCGCGTTGGCCGCGTAGTAGCGGATTTGGGCGCGCGTCTCGAGCGCGAACGCAAAGCTCGCCGTATCTTCCAGGTTGAGCACTGCGTAGTCGGCAGGAGTCTGGTGCGCCACGATATTCGCCTTGGCGGCCACGTAGGCCGACTGTTCCTTGTGGTATTCCAGGTGGTCGGACGCGATCCCGAGCACGACCGCGATGTGCGGGCTCCGTTCCAAGTCGGCCAGCTGGAAACTCGACAGCTCGAGCACGACCCAATCGTTCGGGATAAGCGTGTCGAGGAAGTCGAACGGGTCCTTGCCGATATTCCCCGCCAGGTAGACCTGGCCGTCGGCAATCCCCTGCGCGAGCATGGCGGCGATCAAGCTGCTGGTCGTGCTTTTCCCTTTCGTACCCGTGACACCGATCACGTTGGCCGGACAGAGTTCGAGGAACAAGCTCGTCTGCGAAGTAATCCGCACGCCGCGAGCGGCAGCGGCCGTGAGCTCGGCCCGGTCGGGCGGAATGCCGGGACTGCGGAACACGATCTCGGCGTCGATGTCGTCGAACGCGCCGGGGCCGAGCACCCGCTCCACCGACAAACCCTGTTCGTCGAGCCGGTCGCCGGTCGATTCGGACTCGTCGTACACCACGATGTCGTCGGCGCCCTGGGCGACGAGCCAACGCACCAGCGACTGGTGGTTGACGCCGAACCCCAGTATCCCAATCCGCGCGCCGCGCAAGTAGTCGGGCAACATAGATGCAGTATACCGGTTCGGCGTACCGAAACCACTAGCAGGGTCATTGCCCTTGTGGTGTACTGATCGTCGCCCGAACGGGCAGGAATCGAATGAAGGGGCTTTTTACAAGATGGCAACGGAACATTCTGATGAAAACGATGCACGGGAGGCCTTCCGGGCCGCCTGCGCACGTGCGAAACGCTACACCGACCCGACACTTGCGCGGGTGATCGAGCTAACAAGCCAGGGCCGCCTGGAAACCGGTGGCTGGGGATCCTATATCCGCACTGCGGGCGACGGTACGCTCCTTGATGCCTGCGGCGGGTACGGGCTGTTCAACGTAGGGAGGCGCAACAAGCTCATAGTCAAGAAAGTCATCGATCAGTTGCGCACGCTCGCCATGGGCTCGCGGGTACTCCCGAACCGGCTGATGGGCGATTGCGCCCAACGGATCGTCGAGGCGGTTCCAGGCATGCAACACTGCTTTCTCTGCTCGGAAGGCACGATGGCGGTCGACGCCGCCATCAAGTACGCCGCAGTCGCGACGAGCCGGGCTGCGTTCGCCCGTATCCAAGGGGCGTACCACGGGCAGAGCATCGGCGCGCTCATGCTCTGCGGTACCGGAAAACGCCGGGCACCGTTCACGGGCGTGCTCCACCATAACGTGATCGAGCTCGCGAGGAATACTGCCACGGAGGTAGACAAGATCGACACAACCGTCGCGGCCGTCTTCGTTGAGGTTATCCAGGGGGAAGCCGGCATCTGGCCGCTCACGACCGACTTCCTCTTGGCAATCCAGCAACGGTGTCGGGCAACCGGGGCGCTGCTCGTGATCGACGAGATTCAGACCGGGTTCGGGCGGACGGGCACGATGTGGGCGTTCCAGCACCATCCCGGCCTGCAACCGGATATCGTCACGATCGGTAAAGCAGCCGGCGGCGGCATACTGCCGGTCGCAGCCTGCCTCTACAGCGACGAGGTGCAAGCCAAGATGAAACTGCGGGCACAGGAGCGGACGCAAGAATGGTTGGGGCCGTTCCATGCCAGCACAACGAGCTTCAGCCTAGGCCCCTGCGCCGCGCTGCTGGCAACGCTCGAACTGGTCGAAACGCGGCAACTCGCCATGAAAGCTGGCGTTGCGGGGCATGCGATATTCAAGCACCTGGCGACGGCGTTCGAGGCAAGCCGGATCGTCCGAGACGTACGGGGCCGGGGGCTCATGATCGGGATCGAATTCGTGCCGCACGACGACGTGCAGTACGCGATCGAGTTCCGCAGCGAGTTGCTTGCCCGGGGCGTACTCACCGCGCCGACCATGAACGACAACCGGACGATACGGATACAGCCGGCACTGACATACAAGCTGCAGGAGTTAAAGCAGCTTATTAAGGCACTGGAAGCAGCGCTCCTTACCGTGGAAGCGAAGTACGTCCATTGACACGAGGCACCTGACATCAGGTGCCTTCTTTCTTAGAGCTCGACGATCCTTGCCGTATTCGTCTCGGTATCGTACAGGGCGTAGCTGGCGGTACCACGCTTGCCACGCTCAATCCCGCAGACCGCGCCGGGATTCACGAGCAGCGTCTTTCCGACCGTCTCGTTCCGCGCCTCGTGCGTGTGGCCGTGGAACACGGCGTCGTAGTCCCCTGACGCAGCCAGTAGCCCGCCCAGCTTGGGGTAGTGGTTGACGGCGATACGCCGCCCGCCCAATTCGATCGTCGCGAATTCCAGGCCGATCGGCGTCCAGTCGATCGCCCCTTCGCTCCGGCGGATGATGAACGCCTGGTCTTCGTCGCAGTTGCCGAACACCGCATGGACAGGCTTGCCGGATTCGGCCAGCATGGCAGCGGTAAACGGCGCACAGAGGTCGCCGCAGAAGATAATCGCCTCGGCGGTGTCTTTGGTGTCGGCAAGGATCCGCTCTAAGCGGTCGATGTCGTCGTGGATGTCGGACAGGACAAGGACGGTCATTATTTCCCCAGGAACGCGATCACGAGCCCGACCGCCGCGCAGATGGCGCCCAGTACCCAGGCGCGCATGGTGACCTTGGTTTCCGGCCAGCCGATCGCCTCGAAGTGGTGGTGCACCGGCGCCGACAGGAAGATCTTTTTGCCGCGCAGCCGCTTCGACCAGATCTGGACGATCGACGACAGCGTTTCGAGCGCGAACACGCCGCCGATCACGAGCAGTACGAGCGCTTGGTTCGTGAGCATCGCCACTACGCCGAGCGTCGCGCCGAGCGCCAACGAGCCGGTGTCCCCCATGAAGAACCGTGCCGGATGGATGTTGAACCAGGTGTACGCGAGCGTCGCGCCCGTGATCGTGCCGCAGAACGCCGCCAGCTCGACCTTGCCCTGGGTGAGCGCGATGATCGAGTACGCGGCGAACGCGATCGCCACCAAGCCGCCGGCCAGGCCGTCGAGCCCGTCGGTAATATTGACCGCGTTGGCGGTCGCGATAATCACTAGGATGAAGAGCGGCACGTACAACAGGCCGATCGACACATCGCCGAACCCGGGGATATGCAGCAGGTCGAACCCGAGCTTCGAGTAGAACCACCAGGCGCCAGCGATGCCGATGACGAGTTGGAGCGCCAGCTTGAGCGGCGCACTGATCCCCTTGATACCGCTGCCCGTCGCGCGGATGTTGACGTAGTCGTCGAACAGGCCGAGCAGGCCGGCCGTCACGAGCGTGAACAACGGCAGCCAGGTACCGGCCCGGTCGAAGTTGAAGATGACGGTGACCAAGCTGGCGACGCCCCAGATGAGCACCCCGGCCATGGTCGGTACCAGGCGGCGGTGCTTCTCTTTGTGGAGCTTGGCATAGACCGGCGCTTTCTCGCCGGTGATCGCGACGTCTTTGGGCTGCTTCCACACCTTGTTAGCATAGAGGAAGTTGGTGAGAAACGGCGTCAGGCCGATGGCCAGCGCGAACGACAAGGCCGTCAGCCAGAACACGAACGACAGGTTGGCGATCGACAGCGTGAGGGTAGTCATATCAGGGAGCGACGTAGGGCTTGCGCTTCCAGAACGGGCTCTGCCGTTCCAGCAGGCGGGGCGCCTCGGACGGATCGGCGAGCAGCAGTTCGCTCACCTTTTCCATCCGCATGCTCTGGGATCCTTTCACGAGAATGATATCGCCCTTTTTGCTGAGGCTCAACACGTGCGCTGCCGCCGGCAACGGGCCCGGGAACCAAGCGTCACCGAGCGTAGTCCGCCGGAACCGCGGCCCTACGAGTACGACGATATCCGCCGCAGCGGCAGCGGCCCGGGCGATCTCTCGGTGGACGGCGAGCTCCTCGCCCCCGAGCTCGAGCATGTCGCCCAGTACGGCGATCGTCCGCTTGGCGTGTTTTTCCTTGGCGAGACGCGTAAGCTCGCCGAGCGCCAAGCGCATCGACAACGGGTTCGCGTTGTACGTGTCGTCGATAAGCCACGTGCCCTTCGTGCCGGCAAGCAGCTGGAGCCGGCCTTTCGGCCGCGTCCACCCCTTGAGCGCAGTACGGACGGCTGCCTTGGTAAGACCGAACCCATGGACGCCGACCGCTTCGGCGAGTACGTACGGCGCGTCGATACCGGAGGCCGCCACAAGCTCCACCCGGCCGACGCAGCGCCCAGCCATGCCTGCCACGAGCGGATCGTCGGCATTGAGTATCACCAGCCCACTGGCCGGGACAGCCCGCGGCAAGCCGCTCTTTTCCTTGGCGACGGCCTTCAATGATCCCAAAAACTGCGTATGCGCCGACCCGACGTTGGTGACCACGGCGATCATCGGCGGCGCGATCGCCACGAGTTGGGCCATATCGCCTGGTTGCTCGACGCCGTACTCAAGGACATACACCGGCGATTGCCCAGGATGCCTGGCGACGCTGGCACGCAGGCCCGCCGCAAGTGCGCGCAGCAGGGTCGTGAGCCATGCCGTAGTGCCTTCCGGCTTCGGCAGTTCCAAGATCGCGAGCGGTAACCCGAACTCGGTGTTCAAGTTGCCATGGGCAACCACGATCCGCCGTCCGAGACCGGCATGGCCGAGCAGGTACGCGATCGCCTCTTTCGTGGTCGTTTTCCCAGCCGAGCCGGTCACGCCGACGATGAGCGGCCGGTCGCGCCGGAGCACCTGCCTGGCTGCCCAGCCAATACCGGCTTCTACTGCCCTACGCCCGATCTGCCGCGCTGCTGCCATGGATTACCTCGTCGGTGGCAATTTATAGTAGGCGAACAGGTATTGCGCAAGGTCGTGGAAGATCGGGCCGGTCGTGGTTTCGGCGAACGGTGCGCTCGTCGGCTTGTCGAGCTTCACGAGCAGAAGGAACTTGGGATTGTCGGCCGGAAAGAAGCCCATGAGCGAGTGCGTAAAGTCGGTTTCGGAATAGTGGCCGGTCTCGTCGGCGATCTGGGCCGTGCCCGTCTTGCCGCCGATCGCGTACCCCGGCACGCGCGTCCGGCCATACGGCCCGTCGTCGACGACCGACTGGAGCATGCCGCGGATTTTGGCGCTCGTTTCCTTCGAGATGACGTCCGTTTGGACCGGCAGGTCAGCGGTCAGGCTGACACCGCGTTCCCCGACCAGCCGCCGCACCAGGTGCGGGGTCACCAAGGTGCCGCCGTTGATCATGGCCGCCCAGGCGCGGACCATCTGGAGCGGCGTCACCGAGACGCCCTGCCCGAACGACATTGTCGCCCGGTTGATATCCTGCCACTGCCGCGACGGCCGGAAATTGCCTTGGACCTCGCCCTCGAGGTCGACGCCGGTCGGCTGCGTAATCCCGAACCCGGCCAGCTTGTCGTGCATCTCCTCGTTTGTCATATGGTCGGCCACCCAGACCATGCCGACGTTGTCGGAGTTCTGAAGCACCTGGGACATCGTTTCCCGGCCGTAGGCTTTGTTGAGCGCCGTATGGATATCGTAGCCCTGCACGCGCACGTAGCTCCCGAACGTTTCCTGCGTATCCGGCTCGATCTTCCCCAAGTCGATCGCCGACGCCATCACCAAGGGCTTGAAGATCGACCCTGGCTCGTAGACGGTGCTCGCCACCGGGTTGCGGAACCGTTCCGGTTCCTTGGCGACATCCGCGTAGTTGTTGGGATCGAAGCTCGGTAGCGCCGCCATCGCCAGGATCTCGCCATTCGTGGGGTCCATGACAACCGCCTGGCCGCTCACGGCACCGGAGTCGGTGATGCCCTGGGCCAGTCGTTTCTCGATCGCGAACTGGACGTTGTGGTCGAGCGTGAGTTCGACGTCCACGCCATCCTTGGGATCGGTTTTTTCAAGCGTGGAAATGATCCGCCCGAGTGTATCTTTTTCGCCCACGACCGCGCCCGCAGTACCCCTGAGGTCGGCGTCATAGTACCCCTCGATCCCGTAACTGCCGACGTTTTCTCGGTTCACGAATCCGAGCACCTGGGCGGCCAGCTGGTTTTCGGGATAGACGCGCCGGTTGTGCTTTTCGATGAGCAGGCCGGCGAACCCCTGGTCGACCACGGCGTCGCGCTGGTCTTTCGTGACCGAGCGCACGAGCGGCGGGGCGTAGAGCTTGTCGGTCGACACGGTAGCCAGGACATCCTGCTCGTTCAGACCGAACAGCGTCGCCAGGATACGGGCGGCACCGGCCTTGTCCTTGACGTTGTTGGGCACCACCGACACGTCGAACCGTTCCTCGGTCGAGGCGAGCGGCACCAGCTTGCCAAGCTCGGCGTCCTGTGCCAGGATCGCGCCGCGCTTGCTCGGCAGCTCCTTCGATACCTCGTACTGGGACTCGGCGCGGGCGGCGTACAGCGGGTGCTCGACGACGCTCTTCTGGAACATCCGCCAGACGATCACGCCGGCAAGCGCCGCCACGGTAAGCGACAACGCCCGCAGGCGCCGGTCGGGATCAGGGTCGCCGCGGCGGACCATGCAGGGTGCTACTCGACGGTCTTGAGATCCGTCACGGGCTCGAAATCAGCGGCGAGACTGTCGCCCAGACCTTGCTGGATGGAGCCGAGCGTCTGCAGACGCTGCGCCTCGAGCTGCATCCGTTGGACGTCGTCGGCGAGTTCTTGCTGCTGCTCACCCAAGGCCTGTACCTGGTAGGACGTGGTCGCGCTCTGCGTCGTCTGGGCCAGATAAAAGAGCAGCAGGCTCGCGAGCGAGGCGACCGTCAGGATCCGGAGGCTGACCGGACCGACCGTGACCTGCTGCGGCACGGTGTGTTTCCGCGCGCCGTCGGCGTGGTGTTTTTCCATCGTAAGCGGGATCGAGGTGGCCATACGCGACATGCTCCTACTGGGTGGATGATTGTTTGGTGATGTATCGGAGGGTGGCACTACGGGCACGCGGGTTAGCGGCGATCTCATGCTCGGTCGGGAACCGGCGGGTGATCGGGGATGCGTCCGGCAAGGCGCGGAAGACCGCCTTGACGATCCGGTGCTCGCCGCTGTGGAAGCTCAAGACCGCGAGCGTCCCGCCCGGTGTGATGAGCTGCCAGGCACCGGTGAGGCCCGCCGCGATCGCGCCGTACTCGTCGTTGACGAGAATACGGAACGCCTGGAAGACGGGTGCGAGCAGACTCGGGCTCGCGCTACCTGTAGCGGCAGCAAGTTCGCCGGTCGTCACGACCGGGGTGGCGGCGTGGATGCGCCGTGCGACCTCGCGCCAGCTGCGGACACCGCCGAGCTCGCGCAGGATCGTGCCGAGCTCCGCTTCGGTCGCTTCGGCAATCACCTGGCTCACTGGCATACCCGCGAACCGGCGGATCAGCCGGAGCGTGTCGTCGGAACCGCCCCACTCGCCCGCTACGGCGGTCGAGTGCGTCACCCGCATGTCGAGCGGCGCCTCGTGCTGGAAGCTCAATCCCCGGTAGCCCTCGTCGAGCTGCCAGGAAGCGAGCCCCAGGTCGAACAGTGCGCCGTCGAACCGGTGGAACCCGTGGGCCGGCGCGAGCGATGCCACATCACGGAAATCCCCGTGCGCAACCACCGCCCGCTCCCCGTACCCCATGAGCGCCGCGGTTGCCCGCCGCACGCCGTCGTCGGTCCGCTCGATCCCGAGCAGCCGTCCGGACGGCGCGGTGGCGTCGAGCAGCGCGTGCGCGTGCCCGCCCAACCCGAGCGTCGCGTCGAGCACCGATGCCCCCGGTGCAAGACGCAAGCTCGCTACGACGTCCTCAAGCATGACTGGGATGTGCGTACCATTCATTCGTGACTCCTGGAGCCGCCGCTCCTGCACTCCCCTCGGGCGCGGGAACGGCGGTGTGCCCCTCCTGTAAAAGTCCCCTGGATGACCCCGATGGGTCCTGGTCGTTGAGGAAGACGAGGCGATCGAGTCGTCGCGACTCCCTCGCCGGTCGGCCTCAAATCGCGAGCCCGCCCAAATCGTCGGCCGGGTCGCCGTCGGCGGACTGCTCGTTCCACCGCGTGGCGCTCCACAGCTCGATACGGTTGTAGACGCCTGCCACCACCACCTCGCCGGCGATACCGGCATACTCGCGCAGGTACGCGGGTAGCAGCACGCGCCCCTGCTTGTCGAACTCGACCTCGGCGGCGCCGGCCAGGAAGAACCGGCTGAACCGCCGCGCCTTCGGATCCGACATCGGCAGTTCGGCGATCTTGGCAGCCAGCTTGTCCCACTCCTCGCGGGTGTAGACGGTGAGGCAGCTGTCGACGCCGCGGGTCACCACTGCCCCGCGCTCAAGCTCGCTCCGCATCCGGAACGGGATTGCCAGGCGCCCTTTGCTGTCCACGTTGTGCCGATACTCGCCGACGAACATGTGCGGTTGTTCCTTTTCCCCAGTCGGTTGCGCTTTTCCCCACTTTTATCCACAAATCACCACTGACGTTGGAATCACTCTATCGGTCCCCTAAAGCCCAAGCAAGTGGATAACGTCCGGCTGCCGCAGATGCGCAGCCGCACACCAAGAAAAACACCAGGCCGTGGAGCCTGGTGGGGAAAATTTGGGCGGGTCGAAAACGTTACGCGGCCGGCGCGAGCGGCCAGTAGACCTCGGTCTGCCAGGTAGCCGGATCGCGGTGCGCCTTGGGATCGGTCAGGTAGAGTTCCCATGGCGGACCCGCAGGCGTACGGCCATGGTCGGCGATCCAGGTTTCGACCGCGACATGGACCGCGTCGAGTTCGTCGTACGCTCCGACATGGAGCGTGGTCGCCACGTCGCCGCCCGGCAGTTCTATTACGGAGACGCCGTCGGCCGGCTTGAACTCGCTCTCGATCGGGAACCCTGCCTCGAACGTCACCGTCTCATCGCCCACCGCCAGGTAGCGGGCCACCGGCGGACCGGCCGGTGCGACCTCGGCAGCCGCGAGCGCCGCCGTCACGGCATCGAACGCGCTGCCAAGCATCGCCGCGATCTCGCGCACCGGCCCCTCGCGCTTCACGGCCGCGAACCGTTGCGGCTTGAGCGTCGCCACATGGATATCCGTCATACCCCCTCCTCCTTTCTGTCAGAAATTCATTGTACACCCGTCCGTCCCGTACGGCGGCGGGCCAGGTAGGACCGACGGTCGGCTTCGGGCAGCCGCTCGATCGCGTAGCGCAGCATCGTGCGAGGCATCACGGCGGCGTGCGTATCCAAAAACTCTCGGAGTACGGATTCGTCCTTCTTCCCCACTTCGCGCAGCATCCAGCCGACCGCCTTATGCATCAGGTCTTCCGTATCGCGAAGGAGCAACGCTGCGAGCGCAAGGGTGTCGTCAACCTGGCCCTCGCGGATAAAGAAGGCGGTGGCCAGGACTGCCACACGCCGATGCCAGAGATGCTTGGAGCGTGCCAGCTTCTTCAGTGTGACCAGCCGGTGCTTGTCCGCAAACAGGTGTCCGCCCACGATTTGCGGCGCCGAGCTGTCCACGATATCCCAGTTATTGATGCGGTCGAGATGGGCAAGGTAGAACCCGGCGATCCTCGCTTGCTGCGCAGGATCCTTTTTTACCTGTTCGTACTGACGGACAAGGATCAGCGCCGCAGTGAGCCGATGCTCGTGGATCGGACTGGCAAGCAGCGTCTCAAGTTCCTGCAGCGGCAGCCCGGCGTACTCGCGCACGACGGTTCGCTGCTGCGGCACCGTCACGCCGATGAACGCATCGCCCTCGCCGTACTGGCCCTTGCCGGTTTGAAAGAACCACGCCGACGCGTTGGCGCGTTCCGGCGTGGCGAGCTTCAGGAGTGCAGCCTTGACTGCCTGGGCAGTCTGCGGCGCGGCCATCCTATGCCCTGAGCGCGGCCATGAGCTTGGCCGGTAGGTCGGCGATGCTGATGCGTTCTTGTTCGAGCGTATCGCGGTGGCGGAGCGTCACGGTCTGGTCGGACTGCGAGTCGAAGTCGACGGTGATGCACCAGGGCGTACCGATCTCGTCTTGGCGGCGGTAGCGCCGGCCGATCGAACCGGACTCGTCGTACTGGACGTAGCCGATCCCGGCCTCGCGCAACGCCGACACGATCTCGTGCGCGATGCCGGGCAGCCGTTCCTTTTTCACGAGCGGGAAGACGGCGGCGGTCACCGGCGCGATCCGCGGATGAAGCTTCAAGACCGATTCCCCTGCCTCGCGGCCGTCCGTGCCGTCCGAGACATGGAACGCGTCGACAAGCAGCATAAGCAAGGCGCGGTCCAGACCCAACGCCGGCTCGATGACGTACGGCACGTACTTCTCTTTGGTTTCCTCGTCGAACCAGCGCAGGTCCTTGCCCGAGTGTTCCATGTGCTGCTTCAAGTCAAAGTCGGTGCGGTTGGCACAGCCCCAGACCTCGCCCCAGCCGAACGGGAACTCGTATTCCAGGTCGACGGTCCGCTTCGAGTAGTGCGACAGCTTTTCCTTGGGATGTTCGTACAGGCGCATGCGGTCCGTAGTGACGCCCAACGCCTCGAAGAACGCTGGCATCGCGTCCTTCCATTCGTCGAAGATCGCCTCGTCGGTGCCGGGTTTCACGAAGTATTCCATCTCGGCCTGTTCGAGCTCGCGCAGGCGGAAAATGAAATTGCCGACCGTGATTTCGTTGCGGAACGCCTTGCCGATCTGGGCGATCCCGAAGGGGGGCTTCAGGCGCAGCGCCTCGGCCACCAACTTGAAGTTGACGAACATGCCCTGGGCGGTTTCCGGCCGCAGGTACACCAGGTCGGCGCTTTCCTCGACCGGCCCGGCGTGGGTTTTGAACATGAGGTTGAACTGCTTGGCCTCGGTCAGCCGGTGCTCATGCCCCTTGCCTGCGGGGATGGGGTGGTCGGCCCGGAAGCGTTCGTGGCAGATGGTGCACTCGACCAACGGGTCGGAAAAACCGGTTTCGTGGCCGGACGCCTTGAGCACCTCGCGTTTGGTAAGGATCGCCGCTTCGAGCGGGACGATGTTCGGCTGGCTCAAGACGAACCGTTGCAACCACGCGCGCCGGATGTTCTGCTTCATGAGGCTGCCGAGCGGGCCGTAATCCCACACCGCCGCCAAGCCGCCATAGATGTCGGCCGACGGAAAGACGAACCCGCGCCGCTTGGCGAGCGACACCAGCTGCTCCATGAAGTTCTCGGGGTACTGCATAGCGCCAGTCTACACGCGAACCTGTTGGCAAGGCAACCTGGCGGACTTGGCTATTCCTTCACCAGCACGCCCGGATCGGCGGCGTGGGCCAGCAGGTAGCTCGCGTTGTCGGCCGCCAGTTGCGAATAGTCGCTGCATGAACGGGTATCCATCGTGAGCGTGCCGAGCACGGCGATCCCCGCTTCCTGGTACTGCGGCACGCTGCTCAAGGTCCCACTCACCTCGTTGTCTCCCTGGAACACGTACCGTTCGTCGGTGAACTGGCTCGAGGCGTACACCGTATTGTTCCCGACCCGCGACGTCGTCGCCCCCGCGGCGGTCAGCTCGTTCAACCGCCGTCCGGTGCCGGGCGGGTAGCCGCAAAAATGCATCGCGGCATTCAAGACCATCACCTGGCCGCAGTACACCTGGAGCTGTCCGCCCTCGGCCGCCTTGACGGTCAGGCCGTTGGCGCTGAACGGGAAAGCGACGCTCAACATCCGGTCGAACGCCAGGCCGGTGCCGTAGAAGTAACGTACCGAGTAGCGCTCAACGTTGCCGGCAGCGGGATCTGCGCCGCACTGCCCCGCAGCGACAGGCGCGCCCGAACCGGTCGAGCTCAACCGGAACCCGCCCGTGAGTACCGAAATGCCGATCCCCAGCACCACCGCCGCGACCGCGATCAGGCCCAAGATGCGCACCGGCTTCGGTATTCCTGTTTTTACCCGCTGGCTGACGGGTATCACGGCCTGGCCGCTCAGCGGCCCAGCGGTGGCAGTTACGGCAAAGTTCCCGGCCGCTTGGTAGATGTGCTGCTGCACAGTCTCGGCCGGATCCGTCGCCTGCTGGCCGTCGCCGAAGTCCCAGGTGACCAGCTGGCCGGCCGCACGGGGATCGGTGCACCGCAGCGATACGGCCAGCGGCGCCGGGCCGGCGGCCGGCTCGAGCACGAACGCCAACGGGGCGGTTCCTTGGTCAAGATCGGGCATGCTTCCTCCTTGGTTCGAGTGACTGTTACTCGGCTGGCAACTCGGTATGCGCGAACGCGATTGGCTTGGGCAGGAACGTCACCGTCGTGGCCGGGCCGGTCGTGAAGAACGCCGGCCGGCCGGTAGCTGACGGCTCATCGGCGAGCAGCGACGCGGCCCGCTTCGCCGTACCGTCGGCACCGTCGAAGACACGCAGCCCGGGCCAGATCCGGGTGATCGTAGGTACGAGGAACGAGAAGTGGCTGCAGCCGACCACCACCGCCTCGGCCCCCTGGTCGACGAACGGCTGGAGCCGCGCACGCAGCTGGTCGGCCCGGCCGAGCTCGCCTGCCTCGACCTGCCGGACGAGTTCGGGCGCGCCCACGTGCCACACGCTCTTACCGGCAGCGACGCGGTCGACGAGTGCCCGGTACCGCGCGTTGCCTACCGTGGAATTCGTGCCGAGCACGACGATCTTGCCCGCGACCGCGGCAGCCGGTTTCACCGCCGGCTCCATCCCCACGAACGCGATATCTGGAAACGCGGTCCGCAATGCGTCGACCGCGTTCACCGTCGCCGTGTTACAGGCGATCACGACGACCGTAGCGCCGTGCTCGACGAAAAACGCCGCTACCTGTTTCATCCGGCCGGCGATTTCGGGCTGCGTCCGTTCGCCGTACGGCGCATACGCCTGGTCGGCCAGGTAGACGTACTGCTCCGCCGGCCGCAGTCCGCGGAGTTTTTGGTACACGATGAGCCCTCCGACCCCGGAATCGCAGATGCCGGTCATTTAGTGCCGCCCCGACCGATGAGCGATCCGGGATGCAAGGTCGGCGGCCAGCGCGCCGAGGATACCGTAGACAACGAGCGCCACCAGCGTGCGCCACTCGAAGATATGACCACCGCCGAGCGTCGTATCGCCGGCAATGCGTGCGAACGGTGCCACGAGGCCGGCGGTCAGCCGGTAGAACGCGGCGACGATGCCGGTACTGTCGGCCACGCCGAAGAACTTGAATGCCAGCCGGAGCGTGAGCATCGCCTCGACAAGCCCGGCAAGGAAGGAGATAAGTCGGATCATGCGGTGGGTTGAAACGTTGGTTCCAGCATAGCAGACGGCGGCAGCACGAGCGGTGATTCCAACGCATGGCCCAAGAAGGCGGCGGTGACACGCGCCAGCTCGTGCTGCGTGGCGTCGGACGGCGACAGCCGGGCAGCCAGACCGAGCGGCGCCCGTTCGTACAAGCGCAGGATCTTGAGCGTGTCCGCGTGGATCGGGATATGGAGCGCCTCGGTCTTGCGACAGTCCGGGCAGAGCGCGCCGCCCCGGCTCGGGCAGAGCGCGAGTTCGGCAGGATCAAGCGGGTTGCCGCAGTGGCTACAGGCGCGGAGCTCCGGTTGCAGACCCGAAGCGAGCAGCACCTGCCACTCCACCTGCCGGAGCAGGTGGGGGCCGCTCCCGCCCAACGCCGCCAGCGCCTCGGCCAGGATCGCGTAGAGCTTCGGCTGTGGCTCGTGTTCCGGCGCCAACCGGTCGACCAGGCGTGCGAGATAACTGGCCTGTTCGACACGTGCGAGCGAGTCGCGCAAGTGCCGGTGCGGCTCTGCGACGTCGGCGCCAGACACCACGTACCAGGTCCGCCCCTCAGCCAATACCCAGTCGACCGCATAGAACAACTCGACGTGCCCCGCCAGCTTGCTGGTCAGCCGCCGGACGCCCTTGGCGATCGCCGAAATCTTGCCCATGCCCGGCGTCAGGATCGTGAGCACCCGGTCGGCCTCGCCGTAGGCCCGCCTCCGCAACACGATCCCCCGCGTCTTCACGCTTGCCATAGGCACCAAGTGTAGCACGGGCAACAAAAAAACCGGCCAGCCCGAAGGCCGCCGGTTGTTACGCCGAGAGTTCGTAGTACTGCCTCCCCGATGGCAGCAAGTCTTTGATCGTATCGCGGACGGTTTCAGCGAACCGTACCGGATCGGCCGAAGCCGCTGGGTGCACCAGGACTGCGATGGTCGCCTTGCCCAGGGCCAGTGGCCCGATATTGAGCGGAATAATCCGCATTGTCCGTTTGTCTTCGACCAACTCGATCGCTGTCCGAAGGCAGGAATACGTAGTGTCGTATGGCACTGTGATGTTCGACGAATAGCCGAGCCACCCGTCGAGGCACAAGCGCCGCATGATATTGGCGAGGTACATGGATCCGGTGTAGCGGCCGTTGATTTCCGTCGGCATGACCAGTTCCCGGCCGGCATCCCGGATCACGATGAAATCGATGCCGAAGACGCCGACCCACCCGCGTTTCACCAGGTACTCGCCGACGATTTGGAAGATGCGGTACAGCTCAAGCAATACCGCTTCGCTTACCTGGGCCGGAATAATGCTGCCTTTGTAGACGACACCTCCCGGTTCCATAATTTGGGTAGTGCTGGCGATAAACTCGAGCCGTCCGCCTTGGGTCACGTTGCCGATGACGCTCGGGCTTGATGATACGGATTCGTACCACCGCTCGAGAATCACCTTCTTTTTGCCCCGGAACCCCTTGTACTGCTCAAGCAGCACGTGCAGGTCCATGGCAAATTGCTGGTCGGTACCCCCGGCCCGGATTTCCCCCATCTTTCCCTTGCCTGATGCCGCGTATGGGCACGGATCTTTCATAGCGATCCGCTTCACCCCTTGCCGACGCAGCTCCTGCGCCACCCGTCGGATGTCCTTGTCATTGGCGCAGACCGCCCCCGGCGGCAACGCCAGATGCCGTTCGCGGAACATCTCCCGCGCCTCAGCCTTGTCGTTGATTTCTTGCACCAGGTTGAACCGGCTCCCCGCAAACTTCATGCCGGGCACGGCAGCGCCCAACATATCCCTGGCCGATTTCTCCGTTATGAAGAACTGGCACTCAAGGTTGCAGCGTTCCGCTTCCTGCCGCAGCAGATCGATACACCAGCCCTGCTGCAACATACTCGCGACGATACAGCCCTCTCCAGGAATTTGGAGATATTTGTACGCCCCGAGATTCTGTCGGCGCAGATCGTCCAGGTAGTCGGGATAACTCTCCCGAAGCACTACGATATCGTCCGGCTTGGCGGCAACTGCCGCACGAGCACTATAGAGTTCAATCCCCCCGAATAAATCTCGAAACGCATTCATCGAATGGATGCGTACAACTCTTCGCAACAACGGTTCACACCCGCCTTTTCCTTCGTATTTCCCGATTCTTAACCTGCTCCCCAAGCAGGCAGGGATGCCGTGATGGCGGCACCCGATGCCTGCCTGCGGTTACGCCGTGGCGAGCGCAGCGCTCCGTGCCCGGACGATCGCCAGGAAATTACCGAGGATCTTCGGCGCCTCGGGCGATTCGGCGAACTCGCCGCGCACCTCGTCGATGGTCTTACCTTTCAGGTAGTCCGGATAGAGCGTCAGCCGGTGCAGCAGGTCCTCGCGCCCGAGCTCGGGGTGGAACTGCAAGCCGTAGGCGGATCCCAGCTTGAAGGCGTTGTAGGCGTGCTTGGCGCCCATCGCCAGGTGGACCGCGCCGTCCGGTAACCCGATGATCGTGTCCTTGTGGCCGTGCTGGGCGACGAACGTCTCCGGTAGGCCGGCGAACAGCGGGTCGGCCTTGCCTTCGTCGGTGAGCGTCACAGGGTAGCTGCCCACTTGCGATTGCCGCGGGTCGGTCACCACCAGGATGCCGAAGTGCCAGGCCAGGATCTGGTGGCCGAAACACATGCCGAGCACCGGCAGTTCCATGGCGAGCGCCCGGTCGATCAACGGCCGCACCGCCTCAAGATGCACCAATTCCTGCTCGGGCATGGTCGGGATCTGGTACTCGCCCGATCCGCCGATCACCAACGCGTCGTAGTCCGCGAGCTCAAGGCGTTTCAGCACGCCTGGCTCCAAGAGCGGATTGACGACCGCGAGCTCGTCGTCCGCGAGTCCGGCGTAGCGCAGTAGGCACGCCTGTTCGTGTTCTTTCGAGGCATCGGTCCGGTATTGGATGAGCAGCAGCTTCATAGGCTCCCTTTCCGCAAAACAGCGCCCTCTCGTGGGGCGCTGTCGCTTGTCTCTGGCTCGGTTCGGTTATAACGCAACACCCCGGGGATGGTTCCCGACGACGATAAACGTGGCGCAAATGAGACAGATGGCGTTCATACGGTATCTATGCTGACAGAGCTACGTGCGCCCGTCAAGACGACTGGCGGGATACAAACTCGACGAGCAGCCGCACGCCCCAGCCGGTGCCGTGCTTCGGCCAGTACGGTCCCGGCTCCGAACGCATCGCCGGGCCGGCCAGGTCGATGTGTGCCCAGGGCATATCCTTGGGTACGAACTTTTCGAGGAACGCCGCACCGGCGATCACGCCCGCGTTCCCCCGCTTGCCCAGGTTCCGCACATCGGCCGTGTCGCTCGCCACGTGCTCGCGGTAGTCGTCGTCGAGCGGCAACTGCCACAGGAGCTCACCGGTGTCGTCGGCGGCATCCATAAGGTCGTTCACGAGCACTTGGTTGTTCCCGATCACGGCCGCCCGTTCCTCGCCGAGCGCCACCAGGGCCGCGCCGGTAAGCGTCGCGCAGTCGATGATGCACGCCGGCGCGAAGGTTGCCGCGTGGGCAAGCGCGTCGGCCAGTACGATCCGGCCTTCGGCGTCGGTATTGGCGACCTCGATCGTCAGGCCGGATTTGGCCGTGATGATATCGCCCGGTTTCAAGGCCGTGCCGCTCGGCATGTTTTCGGCCGCCGGAACGATGCCGACAACACGGACCGGCAGCTTGAGCGCCGCCGCCGCATGCACCGCGGCCAGCACCGCCGCGCCGCCAGCCATATCCATGTGCATCGTTTCCATGCCCCGTTCGGGCTTCAGGTTGATGCCGCCGGAATCGAAGGTGACGCCCTTGCCGACCAGCACGACCGTCTGCCTGGGTTTCTTCGTGGGCTTGTACTCGAGCGTGACGAGCTGCGGTTCGTGCTGCGACCCTTGGGCCACGGCTAAGATTCCGCCGTAGCCTTGTTTCGCAAGCTCCGCCTTGCCGAGCACGGTGCACGACAACTGCGCCGACGCATGAGCCAACTTGGCGGCCGCGGCCGCGAGTGCGCGCGGGGTCAAGCGGTTGCTCGGCGCGTTCACGAGGTCACGGGCGATCCGGACACTGTCGGCGACCGCGCACGACGCGGCGAGTACCTGATCGAGCGATTTCGGCGGCGTCACGCCAGGTGCCACCAGGAGCAAGGACGCTACCTCGGGATCGTCGTCTTTGTGGGTATGACGGTACGCGTACGACGCGGACAGGGCGGTCGTCACCGCCTCGCCGATATGGGCTTCGTCGAAGATCCCGCCCAGATAGAGGCCGACCGCAGTCACCTTGGCCCGCACGAGCTGCTTCACGCCAGTACCCACCGCACGGCGGAACGTCTCCATCGCACCGCGGTCGCTCGTGCCGTCGCCCAAGCCGACCAACACGATCCGACCGATCGTCCCGGTTTCCGGATAGAGCGTCAGCGTCTCGCCGAACTTGCCCGTACACGACTCGGCTGCCGCCTGCGACAGGTGCTTCGCCAACGGTTCGGGCAGTACCCGCTCGGCGCCCTGCGGTACCAGTACGATGAGCGCCGGGATGTCGAGCCGGTCGAGCGGCGTAGTAGAAACGGAAACGGTCATGCGGCAATCTGACCAGAAGACAGCCGTTCCTTCAAGAGCCGCTCGGCCTCATTGAGCTCCTGGGGCGTGTTCACGCCGTGCGCCTCGTAGTCGTCGTGGACAGGTACGCCGGCGACGCGCTGGCCGTCCGCGATCGCGAGCCCCACCAGGTCGGTGATATAGTACTCGCCCGTGACCGCGCTCGGTTCGATCCGCCTGAGCGCACCCCAGAGCCAGTCGGATCTGGCCAGGTAGAGTCCGGCGTTGCACTCCGTAACCGCCCGTTCCGCGTCGGCGGCGTCCTTGTATTCGACGATGCGTTCGACCGAGCCATCACTGGAGCGAAGAATCCGCCCGAACCGTTCGGTCGAGCCGCCTACCTCGACCCTCCCCATCGCCAATGCCAGCACCGTCGACGGATCACGAAGCGCGTCCCGCAACGACGCGTACGTCGCCACGGAAAAGAACGGGTTGTCGCCGTTGGCGATATAGATGAGGCCGTCGACTGTTCCGAGTTCCGGTTCCGCTGCGAACGCCGCCGCCCCGGTGCCGACCCGCTCATCCTGTTCCACATACCGCTGGGCACCGAGCGTCTTCCGCACCATGTCCGCCTTGTACTTCAACACGATCACCGGATCGTTCATGCCGAGCGACCCGAGCGTGTCGAGCACGTAGCGTACCAACGGCCGGCCACCTAATGGCACCAGCACTTTCGGCAGTTCGGGATGGTTCATCCGTGTGCCCTGCCCCGCCGCCAAGATGATCGCCGACGTGTCCATGGATTGATTGTAGCGCAATTCCCTGCTAGGATGTCTGCATTTCGGAAAGAGAGGGTTCTCGTTGCTTAAAAATGTATTGCTCTTCGTAGCGCTCACAGCCGCTACTGCCTTCGCCCAACCCGCTCCGACACCAACGCCCGTGCCCGCTCCATCGACAACCGACCGCATGCCGCCGGACGAAGTCCGACAACTGCCCGACGACCAGCTCGACCAAGTCCGCGGCCCGGCCGCGACCGAAATCGACCTCTCCCAACTCCGCAAACAAAGCCAGGCCGCCTACAACGCCTGGCGACGTCTGCCTAAAACCGCCATCCGCCAACCCGTCCAACCGCCGGCGATCCTGCGACGATAAGTCACGTTCACACAGAACGCCCCGAAACCCGGGGCGTCTTTTTTTTAGTGCTGGCAGCTCGGACAGTAGTGGGCCGAGCGCTGGCCGATCTTGGTGCGGACAACCTGGCCGGCGCAGCCACGGCAGGGTTCGCCTGCGCGGCCGTAGACCTTGAGGTAGTCGCGCATCTTGCCCGAGGTGCCCTCGGCATTCACGTACGAGTTGAAGGTGGTGCCGCCGTACTCGATACCCAGCTCCAGCACGTGTTTCACGGCCGAATAGAGTTCCGCGACCTCGTTGTTCTTGAGTGACGACGCCTTCCGGAACGGGCTCACCCGCGCCTCGAACAGCGCCTCGTCGGCGTAGATATTACCGACCCCGGCCACGACCTTCTGGTCAAGCAACGCGGTTTTGATGGGAATCCGCCGACTAGCGAGCGCACTCCGGAAATAGTCGGGCGAGAACGCGTCGCTGAACGGTTCCGGCCCAAGCTTCGCGTCTGCGAACAGCTGCTCGACCGCCGCAGCCTCGTACAAGCGGAACCAGCCGAACTTGCGCAGGTCGTTGAAGTACAGCACCGTACCGTCGCCGAACGTGACAATGACGTGCGTGTGCTTATGCGGCAAGGGCTGCTCGTAGGCTTTTTCCGGATGACCGGCGATAAAGCCGGTACCCATAGCCTTAGTGCGCACCGGCGTCCGCACTACCAGCTGGCCGGTCATTTTGAGGTGGATCGCCAGCGTCAAACCGGTCGACAAACGGATCAGAATGACTTTGGCCCGTCGCTCGACCGACCGGACGGTTGCACCGATTAGCTGCGCGTCGATCACCGCAGACGGATCGGCGAAGGTCTTGGGTACCCGTACCTCGACGGCCGAGACCCGCTTCCCGACGATCGTCCGCTCTAAGCCGCGGCGGACCGTTTCGACTTCTGGCAATTCAGGCATGCCCGTAGCATGCGCGAACCGTCAGTATCCCGCAACTATGGTGAACGTCACCGTCGTGCTGTACGCCCCGGCCTCGGTGGTATTGCCGATATTAGCAATCGTCGACACCGTGTACGTGGTCGCAAGCGACGGACCGGCCGACGACGCGACTTGCTCACCGGCAGTTGCGAACTTGAACGAGTTGGCAGTCGAATAATTAGCCGCTACAACACCCGAGCCACCACTCGGCGCTGCACCAAAGTCCGTTGCCGTATGCGAGCCCGCTGCGGTATTGGCTGCAAGATTCAACCCGAACTGTTCCGTATTGAGCGTACTGGCAGTCGATGAGCCCAGAGCGGTAATCGTATTTCCACCGCTCGTTAACGTAGCAGCCGGCAGATACGAGATACCGTACCCGGATTCTCCGTTCGTGGCAGCGGACAGGGCGTATGTGCACTGCTGGGTCTGGGTGGTCGAGAGCGTGCCAAGAACGCAACTCGTACTGCCGACGGCGAACGTGAGGGTGGGATTCACGCGGGCTTCAAGGTCGACGGTGTGTTCGGTGAGTTGGGTGATGAACACGTCATTGCCACCAGCATTGCCGGCTTGGAACGGGGAGGTGGTTGGAAAATTCGTGGAGCCACCGTAGCTCGTCACGTACGCGTCACCGCTCGTATCGACGGCGACATCTTGCCCGAGGTCACTCCCGTTCCCGCCTAGGTATGTCGAGTAGACGAGGGCGGAGCCTGTAGCGTTGAACTTAGTCACAAAGGCATCGAAACTACCGCCGAAACTCGCCTGGAATGGCGAGGCGGTCGGGAAGCTCGTGGAGTTGGTATAGCCGGTCACGTAGGCGTTACCGACGCCATCGACGCCGATGCCATTCGCGCTTTCGGCCCCGGTTCCGCCCAAATAGGTCGAGTAGACGAGCGCCGAGCCGGATGAGTCGAGCTTGGTGACGAAAGCGTCGACGCTGCCGCCCGAACTGCCTTGAAACGGCGAGGCGGTCGGGAAGTCGGTCCACGCAGTGGCACCTGTCACGTATGCATTGCCACCAGTATCGACGGCAATCGCATTTCCGGTATCAGTCCAGGTTCCGCCCAAATAGGTCGAGTAGACGAGCGCCGAGCCGGATGAGTCGAGCTTGGTGACGAAGACGTCCAAGTCGCCAGCGTTGCTGCCTTGGAATGGCGATTCGGTAGGAAAATCTGTGTCAGCGGTACCGCCGGTCACGTAGACGTTACCGCTACCGTCGATGGCGATACCGCGCCCGATAGCGCCCCCGGTTCCTCCGCCTAGGTACGTCGAGTAGACCAAGGCCGACCCGGCGGGGTTGAATTTCGTGACGAAGGCGCTCGTGCTGAAAGCGAATGAAGCCTGGAATGGCGATTCGAGTGGAAAGTCATTGGAGCTCGTATTGCCTGTGACGTATACGTTGCCACTGTCGTCGACGGCGATGCCGCGCCCGACGTCGTTGGCGCCCGTACCACCCAGATATGTGGAGTACACCAAGGCCGCGCCAGACGGATTGAGTTTGGTGACGAACGCGTCATTGCCGCCGCCAGCAGCGTGTGCAGCCTGGAACGGCGAACTGGTCGGGAAATTCGTCGAGGCGGTAGCGCCGACGACGTAGGCGTTGCCACTGCTATCGACGACAATGCTATTCGCCTGATCGCTCCCGCTCCCGCCCAAGTATGTCGAGTAGACAAGCGCCGAGCCGGATGAGTCAAGCTTGGTGACGAAAGCGTCGACGCTGCCGCCGTTGCTCCCTTGGAACGGTGAGCTGGTGGGAAAGTTGGTGGAGTCGGTTTGGCCGGTAACGTAGGCATTGCCGGCAGCGTCGACGGTGATACTGAGGCCTTGGTCATTCCCGCTCCCGCCCAAGTATGTCGAATACACGAGCGACAACACCGGGTCGATGATGAGCGGTTTCGCGGGATCATAGGTATCCGCTACCGCGATGGTAACCGTGCCGTCGTTGAGTTCAAAGTTACTCGGGATGGTGTGTTTCGAATTGGTGTCGATCTGGTACGTGACCGGGGCGTTCAAGGTCAACGTATCCTCACCCGCTTTCAAGACCAGGTTGCCATTGTCGTCCAACGACAATTCATCCTGGCCGGTGAAACCGAAGGCGATCTGCCGGTAATCGACGCCTGGCGCCACGATAAAGTCGTGTTCCAACTGTGAATTCGTGCCGTAATAGGCAAGATCAATGCCGGGATAGACATTCTTCGCGAACAGCTTGCCGTAGTTCGGGACATCCGATTGCCACTTCGACTGGTCGTCGCCCAGAAAGTAATTCGTCTTGCTTGGCAACTCGTCGGCACCGGAAAAATCCTGCTCCGCCGCACCGGTGAGCGACATCGTGATCGCGCTGTCCCCGACTACGGTCGTCGTCCCGGCATTCGTAAAGTAGGTCGCAGCGCTCCCGTGGCGGACAGCGTAATTCACCTCGCCCGGTGCCTGGCCGAGGTTGGGCTCGAAGGCTAATGGTACGTTCGCGTAGGCAGCGGCGATACCTGCCTTCTGGGCATCCAGGCCATCCGCAACCGGTGCCGTCATGCTCCGCCCGAGCGCCTGGAGCGAGACCAATAGTGTCAGGGCGAGCAGGCGGCGGAACATGGCATGGCGCTGGCGCATCGTTTCCCTCCCAGGAACGGACCCGAGCAGATAGTGCTACTATAGTAGCATGGATATCATCTTGAACGTCCTCGCGGCCGTGCTGGTGCTGGCCGGGTTCGCCGGCATCGTGCTCCCTGCTCTGCCCGACCTGCCGCTCATGTTGGCCGGCCTAGTACTCCGTAGCGCGGTGACCGGCTTCGCGCATCCGGCCCCGGCCGAGCTGTTCGTCGGCCTGTTCCTGGTGGTGCTGGCAGCCGTGCTCGACACGGTCGCGGCACCGGCCGTCGCCAAGTACTTCGGCGCCTCGCGGCGCGGCCAGCTGGGTGCGCTTGTGGGCAGCCTGCTGTCGCTGCCACTCATCCAATTTTCGCCCTTGTTTCTGGTAGCCCTGCCGCTCATCGGCACGGTCGCGGGCGAGTTGAGCGTCGGCAAAACGCAGCGCCAGGCCTTGAAAAGCAGCCTGGGCACCGCGCTCGGGATCGGCCTCACCGTGCTCGTGAAAGCCTTAGTCGGCTTCTTCCTGCTGGCGACGCTCGTCCTCAGCTTCTTCCGCGCCTAAGAGACCGGGCAAAAGAACGGTACCGCCGGGCACAGGCTGCGGCCGTGCCACAGCACCACCGCGCCGAGCGACACGAGCACGGCCGGAAAGACGACCAGGTTCTCGAACCACTTGCCGGTCAGGATCCGGATGCCGTGGAGCGGCCGGGGCGGGAACCCCATATTGGCGCCGAACGGCCAGAGCAGCGGGATGCCTTCGACCGTGACCGCGTCGGCTACAAGGTGCGCGATAAAGCCGATCTCGAAACTCTGCAAGAAGAGTGCCTGGTCGAACAAACCGGGCCGGAACACGTGGTCGACGAACCAGCGCGCCAAGAGCGAAAACAGGACGACGCCCAGGAGCGAGTGGGTCAGGTTCCGGTGCCCGCCGAGCGCACGGGTCGCCGGACGACTCACGAACCGGCCGAGCGGGATCGCGTCCCACAGGTTGGCGGTAGGCTGGTCGATGTCGGGCAGGATCGAGCCGAAGAACGAACCGGCAATGACGGTGCCCGCGATACCGAGCGTGAGCGGGTCGTCGGGATGGAGCGCGAAGTAGGCGCCGGCAGCAGCGGTCAGCCCGATGAGCTGGTGGGTCTTGCCGGTCATCGCAGGTCATCTTGCAGGAGCGTCCGCCAGGTTTCCATGTCGTAGCTCGGGCTTTGGTCGATCCCCGACCCGCCGAACGCCGGATCAGCGGCCTGGGGCGCGGGTACCTCGCGCAAGCCGTCGAGAAACTGGCGGTCGCCGCCGTCGAGTTCGAGCGGGATCGAGCCGCCGAGTACCCGCTTAGGTGCCGGGCGCGACGCCCGCCAAACCAGCGCGCCCACGATCAGGATAACCGCGGCCAGACCGATCCCGACGGCCGAGGCGCGGGCCTGCCGGGTCATGCCGTTGCCTTCTGGAACAGCGAGTGCTGCAAGGCTTCCCGACGCTTGGGCAATTGCAACGTGCCGTAGACGCCGTCGTAGCCCGCGGCCATGGTGACATTGCCGGCGCGCATGGCCTCGACCACGGCGGCGAACTCGTCGGTGCCCGCGGCCGCGATCCGTTCCGTAGGCGCTTCGAGCAAGAGCTGGAATTCGGGGCCCAAGCTGGCGATCAACTGCCGGTACGCGTGGTCGATCCGCTTACTCTGTTTCCCTACACCCAGGAGCGAACTCAAGATATCCCGGATCGGCACGATCTGCAGGAACTCCGGCGCGCCGTCGGGTGTGTACCCCAATGGCCGGTCGGCCAGGTCGTCGACGCGCGACAACACCCCGACCGTGACCGGCCGGCCGCAGACCGGGCAGACGCCGTCGTGGCGCTTGCGTTCCTCGGGCGTCCAGTTGACGCCGCAGGCGCGGTGGCCGTCGTGGTGGTACTTGCCCTCTTCCGGAAAGAACTCGATCGTCCCCCATAAATAGTCGGCGCCGGGCCGGGCTACGGCACGGGCCTTGGGCGATCCCGCGCGGATCATCCGTGCGACGAGATCGAACGACAGCGCCGCAGGATCGGCCACCTCGAATATGGTCGCCTCGCGGCCCAGGTTGTCGAGCGAGTGGCCGTCGGAGCATGAGAGAAGCGCCACGGTGTCGAGCGCCGACAGCTGCCAGTTCATGGGCGGGTTCGAACTCATGCCGGTTTCGATCGCCGGGATCCGGCCGACCAGGTCGGCGCCGAAACATTCCTCGAGCGAGTCGAACCCGGATTGCGAACCGAAGACCGCGAACCACGGCGTCCAGGCATGGGCGGGAATGACCAGGATCCGCTCGTCGACCGACCAGCAGATTTCCGCTAATTCCCGTGCACTCATACCCAGTACCGGCCGGCCGTCGGACCCGAGCTTGCCGCGCGGTTCGAGCGCTGCGGTCAGTCCGTCGGCCGCAGCCAGGTCAGGCGCGATGAGGATCGTGTGCATCCGGCGCAGCTTGCCGCCCTGCCCCCAGATCGTGGCCACCTCGTGCGTCAGGATAAACCGGACCGGCCGCGGATCGGCCACCGGGAACGGCAGCTCGGCCGGCGTCTTGAGCTCATAGATCCCCTCGCCCGCCTCCACGAGGTCGCGGTGGATCTCACTCAGCCAGACCGGGTGGGTGAAATCGGCCGTGCCGATAAGGTCGATGCCTTTCACTGCCGCCCAGGCCGCCATATTGGGCAGCGTCAGACGCTTCGAACAGGCCCGGGCGAAGCGGGAATGGACGTGGAAATCGGCGACGAGCCGCACGAGTCAGTCCTCGCTGGCAGTCAAGCCGTAGATCGACAGTATCACGATCCCCAGGCCGGCGAGCAGGTTGCTCCAGAGTCCCGCCGCGTTGCCCGAAAAGTTGAGCAGCCACGGGCTGATCGCGACCCAGATCCCCAAGATAAGCGTCAACCAATGCATGCCCACACTCTAGCACAAACAAAAAACAAGCCCACTGTCCCGGCGACGATCTACTGTCCCAACCCCTTGCGGGGCCAGTATCATCGACGCTGCAAGGCTTAACTACCGTGTTCGGAATGGGAACGGGTGTGGCCCTTGCGCATCAGCCACCAGGACGGTGGGCTTGTTTCATGTGTTTCCAAGGTAGAAATCTGGTCAATCACGCGGATCGAACCTGTGCGGTTCTCCGAATAGTGCGACCATTAGTACGCTACGGCTCCAACGGTTGCCCGTCTTCTACCTCGCGCCTATCAACCTAGTGGTCTCCTAGGGGTCTTATAGAAACCTTATCTTGGGGCCGGCTTCCCGCTTAGATGCTTTCAGCGGTTATCCGAACCGAACATAGCTACCGAGCACTGCACCAGAGTGGCACAACTCGTACACCAGCGGTTCGTCCGACTCGGTCCTCTCGTACTAGAGTCAGACCCCCTCAAGTTTCCAAACGCCCACAGCAGATGAGGACCGAACTGTCTCACGACGTTCTGAACCCAGCTCGCGTACCCTTTTAATTGGCGAACAGCCAAACCCTTGGGACCTTCTCCAGCCCCAGGATAAGGTGAGCCGACATCGAGGTGCCGA